>NZ_AKJF01000197.1 GCF_000282475.1 Pseudomonas sp. GM78 | reverse complement strand
CGCGGCGACCCACGGAGCAATGCCTTCGTTACGGCATGCCGAGCCCTAGCGAGGCACCGAGTGGTGGGGCAAGAGCGTTTGGTTACTTTGCGCCGGGCGGCGTTCCGTTTTTCAAAGTGACCCGCTGTAAAAGCGGAACCCTAAGTGGCCGTTACCGCAGCAACGGATCTACACCCCCTGGCATGTCGCACAAGACCCCAAGCATGACGCCCCCGGACTGCCTGAACCCGCGAGCACCCCGAATCAGCACGAAAAAAGCGTTCAGTTCAC
Organism: Pseudomonas sp. GM78; assembly: GCF_000282475.1. Taxonomy (GTDB): domain Bacteria; phylum Pseudomonadota; class Gammaproteobacteria; order Pseudomonadales; family Pseudomonadaceae; genus Aquipseudomonas. The sequence continues at coordinate 7,476 of NZ_AKJF01000197.1, read as the reverse complement.
GACAACAAACATTCCTGTTAGCGACCACAAAAATTGACAGAAAAACCATAAGTCATTGTTTTAAAAAGAATATTAAATAATTCTATGTGAATATCAACAGTATTCTATCTGTATACATAGAGAATACTAAGCGTTGACGGTGCGCCCAACGCGTGCGAATCTGGACTCCACACCAAGCCGGAGGCGCTGTAAAGGCGACCTTGGGAGAGCGTAGTGAAGAACAACCAGAACACTCAAAACGACCTGAAGCGTCGTTTCCTCACCCTGGAACCGGGTACTGAAAAGACCCCCGGCAGCCGCCCTGGTGATCAGGCATTTTCAGCTTTCTCGCGAAAGCACGCAAAAGCCAACTTTTCCTGCAATGAGCGCAGACCCGCCTATCTAGTCTTTAATTATATTGATCCCGGCCAAACTCACGCCCAGGCTCAATAAAAGTGAAGTCGAAATAGCCAAAAGCAATAAGTTTCAATCAGTCGGGGAATGACAGGAATTACCTGTAATAGAAGGTGGACTTACTGTTGTACACCGCGGACTTCTGTTTCTGGAAGTTAATATAACAAGTTCCAATCGTAGATCGAGGAAGGCCATGAAGAAGATTTGGAAGGCAATCTGCGCAGTCGCTGTAGCGGGCATGATGTGTTTGTCTGTTCATGCAGAAGAAAAAACCATCACCATGGGTACATTATCCTGGGAAGACTTGACGCCTATTACCGGAATCACCAAAAAAGTACTTGAGGATTCTGGTTACACGGTGAAAGTCATTGAGTTTTCCGAGTGGGGCATTGCTTACGCTGCACTGAGCAAAGGCGACATTCAGATCCTCACTTCCCAGACCGACTATGCGGCGCACGACTACTGGAACAAGAACAAGAACCGCCTGGAAAAACTGTCCCCGGTGTCCTTCGGGCTTTACCAGGGTTTTGCCGTTCCCAAGTATGTTGATATCGACTCGATCGACCAGCTGAACGACAACGCCGACAAGCTGGGCGGCAAGATCGTCGGCATCGAGCCCGGGTCTGGCCTGATGAGCGATGCGACCAACGCCGTCAGCGGCTACGGCCTGAAGCTCAAACTGCTGGAAGGCAGTACCGCTGCGATGACCGCCGCCTTGAAATCGGCAGTCGATCGTAAAGAGCCGGTTGTTGTAACGATTTGGGAACCGTCGTGGATGGTGCAAAAGTTTGACCTGAAGTTCCTCAAGGATCCAAAAGCCATTTTCCCTCCAGCACAGGGTTACTACTGGATTGGTCATAAAGGCTTCTCGGCAGAGTACCCGAAAGCGCGCGAAGTGATTGCAAGCGTCTATGTGCCCTTGGGCGATATCACGGCGATCAACAGCGAAGTGAAGGATGGCAAGACCATGGATCAGGCCATTCAAGACTGGACAGTTAAAAACGCTGAGCTGTTGAAGCGTTGGGAAAACATCAAGAAATAAACAGCGTCTCTTTTCTTCGCCACTGCCGCCCTTTGATTCAATAGAGAAACCAGAAAACTGGTTCACGGGTTATAAAAATGACAACGGCCAAAATTGACACCAACGAAGTGCTGATAGATTGCCAGTCAGTCTGGAAAATCTTCGGTAAAGCCGCACCTGCAGCGATGAATGCCGTCGTTCAGCAGGGGCTGACCAAGACTCAGATCCTGCAAAACTACGGTTGCGTGGTCGGCGTCTCCGACGTCAGTCTCCAGGTTCGCCGAGGAGAAATCTTCTGCATCATGGGCTTGTCCGGCAGTGGCAAATCTACCCTCATCAGGCTTTTGAACAAGCTCATCACCCCCAGTGCCGGCAAGATCGTGGTCAAGGGCAAAGAACTCTCTTCCTTGAATGCGGCGCAGCTGCGAGAGGTTAGGGCGCGTCATATCGGCATGGTCTTTCAAAGCGTGGCACTGCTGCCTAACCGCACGGTCCTGGAAAACACCGCGTTTGGCCTGGAGGTGCAGGGCGTCGGCAAGGCCGAGCGTTACAAGGTGGCCGAACAGGCCCTGGCCAAGGTTGGCCTGAGTGACTGGATGTCGCGATACCCCACTGAGTTGTCAGGCGGTATGCAACAACGTGTAGGCCTTGCACGGGCGATCACGGCGGACCCTGAAGTGATCCTGATGGACGAGCCGTTCAGTGCGCTTGACCCGCTGATTCGTCGACAGCTGCAGGATGAATTCCGCCAGCTGACCAAGGAGCTGGGCAAGTCGGCGGTGTTCATCACCCACGACCTGGACGAAGCGATTCGTATCGGCGACCGCATCGCGATCATGAAGGACGGCGCGATCATTCAAGTCGGTACGGCCGAGGAGATCGTGCTCAATCCGGCTGACGACTACGTCGCAGAGTTTGTGGCGGGCATTTCCAGGTTGCATCTGGTGCGGGCGCATTCGGTCATGACACCGGTCGAGCCCTTCAAAGTGGCCAACCCGGGCTGTGACATCGCCCGACTCCCGAAAACCACACCCGACGCCGACATCAACGAGCTCATCGGATTGACGATGAAGTCCGAGCGCGATGCCCTTGCCGTGGTGGATAACGGCGCGATAGTCGGCATCATCACGCCACGTGACCTGCTGCGCGGCGTTCAAGGTATTCCGAACGAATTCGCGCCAGCGCCTGCCGGCACGGTTCTGGAGGCCTCGACATGAGCATCCCTGACTTTTCCAATCAATTCGACGCGGTCATCGACTCGAGCCTTGAATGGCTGATGGACAACGGCGAGTTTGTGTTCGACACGGCCAATACGGCGCTGAAGGGAATTTTTGAAGGCGTGCAATGGTGCATTGCCTATCCACCGTATTACGTCATCGCGATCGTCATGGCCCTGATCGGCTGGCGCGCTGTGGGTGTGCGGTTCGCGATTCTTACCGGCTTGGCGTTGTTGTTCTGTGACGTCATTGGCCTGTGGCCGGAAACCGTCAGTACCCTTGCCTTGGTGCTGACCGCCACCGTGCTCGCATTGGTGGTCGCTATACCACTGGGTGTGTTGGCCGGGCTCGCTCCGTCCTTTGATCGAGTGGTGGATCCGTTCCTGGATCTGGTGCAAACCATGCCGCCCTACATCTACCTGCTTCCGGCCATTGCGCTGCTGGGCTATGGCACGGCTACCGCACTGTTGGCGACCTTTATCGTTGCCGTGCCACCCGCCATGCGCCTGACCTCCCTGGGGATTCGAATGACGCCCAAGGAGTTCATCGAGCTAGGGGAGGCCAGCGGCGTCACCGGGTGGCAGATGTTCTTCAAGATCCGCTTGCCGTTCGCCATGCCCAGCATCATGGCAGGGGTGAACCAAAGCCTGATGATGGCCTTCGGCATGGTGGTGATCGCCGGCATCGTCGGTTCAGGCGGCCTGGGTGAATCGATCTACGGCGCCGTTCGCACACTGGATATCGCCAAGTCGATCAACGCGGCCATTGCCATCGTGATCCTGACCATGATCCTCGATCGATTGGCGCAGAGCGCTGCGCGGTCCCGGATGGGAGACTCCCAATGAGTACTGCAGAAATCCATTTCTCTCCTGGTGAATTCCTCGCGCCTGCGGTCGATTGGCTGAACGCTAATCTGCATGGCTTGTTCAAGGTCATCAGCCAGGTCATCGAAGCCGTACTCGGCGGCGTCGAAGGTGCGCTGCTGGCGCCGCATCCCTACGCCATGATCGGCGGTGTGGCGTTGCTGGCGTTCTTTTTCGCCAACAAGAAAGTCGCGGTGTTTTCTGCCTTGATGTTGGCATTTTGCTTGTTCTCCGGGCTTTGGGTGGCGTCGATGCAAACCATCGCGCTGGTCTCGGTCGCCGTGCTGATCTCCGTCGCCATCGCGTTTCCGCTCGGTGTGCTTGCCGCGCGAGTAAAGAAGGTGGATGACGCATTCCTGCCGATCCTCAACATCATGCAGACCGTTCCGCCTTGGGTTTACCTGATTCCCGCGGTGATGCTGTTCAGCCTGGGGCGCGTACCGGCAATCATCGCCACCATCGTCTACGGCATCCCGCCGATGCTCAGGCTGACGACCCTGGCCTTCAAGCAACTGCCCAAAGAGTTCCTTGAGCTGGGGCAGGCCATCGGTGCTTCGCCCAGGGCGATCCTGTTCAAGATCGAGTTGCCGACCGCCGCACCGACGCTGCTGGTGGGGCTCAACCAATGCATCCTGCTGTCTTTGGCGATGGTGGTTTTGGCGGGCCTGGTGGGTGCTGGCGGCCTTGGCGCCGAAGTGACCCGCGGCCTCACCCGGATGGAAATGGGCTTGGGTCTTCGTGCGGGCCTGGCGATTGTCGCGGTGGCACTGCTGCTGGATCGACTGTCGCGCGGCGCGTTGCAGCGTCATTCCCCACGCAAACTGGTTTAGGGATTTTCAGAATGAGACGTAGCTTTTTTTGTGTGGACTCCCATGCGTGCGGGAACCCGGTGCGGATAGTGACGGGCGGCGGGCCGCTGTTGCCCTCCGTTTCGATGGCTGAACGCCGCGACATCTTCGTGCGTGATCATGACTGGATTCGCACCGCGTTGATGTTCGAGCCCCGGGGCCATGACGTGATGTCGGGGGCGATCATCTATCCCTCCACGCGTGATGATTGCGATTTTGGCGCATTGTTCATCGAAGTCAGTGGCTGCCTGCCCATGTGTGGCGCCGGCACCATCGGCATGTCCACGGTGGTGATCGAGGAAGGCCTGGTCACACCGCGCGAACCTGGCACGCTGGCCATCGAGACGCCTGCCGGGCGAGTCGACGTGGCCTACACCATGAACGGCGAATACGTTGACTCGATTCGCCTGTTCAACGTGGCCAGTTACCTGCACAGCGCCGATGTGGTGGTAGAGGTGCCCGGTGTTGGTGAGCTGGTCGTGGACATCGCCTACGGCGGCAATTTCTACGCCGTGGTCGAGCCGCAGGAAAACTGGGCCGGCCTGCAAGGCTTGACCAGCGCCGACATCGTTGGCCTGAGCCAGAAACTGCGCGCGGCCCTGGCTGAAGTCAGTGACCCGGTGCATCCCGAGAACAGCAGGATCAGCGGCGTTCACCATGTTATCTGGTGCGACGAGGGGCACACGCTGGCGGCCGATGGTCGCGGCGCCGTGTTCTACGGCGACAAGGCCATTGACCGGTCTCCCGGTGGCACCGGTACTTCTGCGCGAATGGCGCAGTTGTTCGGCAAGGGGCGGTTGAAGGTGGGGGAGACGTACCGCAACGAAAGCCTGATCGGGACCATCTTCGAAGGGAAGGTCGAAGCGGCGGTCAAGGTCGGAACCTACGAGGGTATCCGCCCAAGCATCGGTGGCTGGGCGCAGATCACCGGGCACAACACCATTTTTGTCGACGACCGCGATCCCCTGCGCCATGGCTTTCAGCTGGCTTGATGTGTTCTCGAACGTAACAGAGTAGATCGACCCGTGATCGAACGACGCCAATTTAGCGGAGGCATGAAGGGGAAAAATCTTCGCTATCTCAATGACAACCCCAACGCCATGGCGCGAACGGTGCGAGCAGGCTTCCTGCTGCTCGAGCACTTTTCGCTCCCGGCATTCACGCAAGTGCTGGATACGCTGGTCACGGCCAATCTTCTGCGCCCCCAGCTGTTCACCTCCCGCACGTTCGGCATGAGCGACGGCGAGGTGGTCAGCGACCTGGGCCTGGTCATCCGGCCAGATAGCCAGATCGATTGCGCAGCGATCAAGGACCTCGATTTGCTGGTCATTTGCGGTGGCTACCGCACGGAACTGAAGGCGTCGGAGGAGCTGACCGCTCTGCTCGCAAAAGCTGCCGAACTGGGCGTGAGCCTGGCCGGCTTGTGGAATGGCGCCTGGTTCCTGGGGCGCGCGGGGTTGCTCGAGGGTTATCGCTGCGCCGTGCACCCCGAACATCGCCCGGCGCTGGCGGAGTTCTGCAAGGCGACCCAGGTCAGCAGCGAGCCCTACGTGATCGATCGGGACCGGCTCACCGCGTCCAGCCCGTCAGGTGCCTTCCACATGGCGCTGGACTGGATCAAGGGCCTGCATGACAAAGCGCTGGTGGAGGGCATCGAGGACATCCTCGCGTTTGAGGAGTCTCGCTACCGGCGGATAAAACCTTCGGAAAACATCTGCGTGAGTGCGCCGTTGCGTGAGGTGGTGAAGCTGATGGACGCCAACCTGGAAGAGCCCCTGGAGCTGGAGCAACTGGCGGTTTACGCCGGGCGATCGCGCCGACAACTCGAGCGTTTGTTCAGGGAACAATTGGGCACCACGCCTCAGCGTTATTACATGGAATTGCGCATTACCGAGGCACGCCGGCTGCTCCAGCACACGGAGTTGTCTCAGGTCGAGGTGCTGGTCGCCTGTGGCTTCGTTTCGCCCAGTCACTTCAGCAAGTGTTACAGCTCGTATTTTGGCTATCGGCCCTCCAAGGAAGTCAGGCTGGTGAAATAGCCGGCGCGCAAGGTTAGTATATTAATTGTAGACACAAAGAATAATGCTGTTTTATAGTGATAATACAGGTAGTAGACAACGCTCACTTACCCGTAAGGTTTCCATCATGGCAACGAAAGATCTCGAAACCCAAGCTTCCTCCGAACTGCCTGTTGACCGTAAGGCCGTGCTGGGAGAGACGCTGCGGCGCCGTATCCTGAGCATGGAGCTGGCGCCCGGTGCCGTCGTCGACGAGCTGGCCTTGTGTGACGAATTCGGACTTTCCCGTCCACCGGTGCGCGAGCTGATGCGCCAGATGGCTGCTGAAGGCTATATCGACCTCGAGGCGAATCGCGCCGCCCGGGTATCGTCGATGAACTATCAATCGCTGCGCAGCTTTTTCCTGGCGGCACCCTTGATCTACATCGCGACAACCCAACTGGCCGCCACGCATGCAAGGCCCTCGGAGATTGCCGAGCTCAAGCGCATCCAGGAATGTTTCCGCGAAGCCATCGAGGAAAAAGATGTCGAGAAACGCGTGCTGTACAACGATGAATTCCATTTGCAGATCGGCAAGATGGCGCATAACGCTTATTTGATGCCGAGCCTGCAGCGTTTGTTGATCGACCATGCGCGACTGGGAAAGATCTTTTATCGCCACCCAACGACCGTCGATATGCAGGAAGACCTGAAGTTGGCGACCCAGCAGCATGACGAAATGATCGCCGCAATTGAAAGCCATGACCCGGCCCTGGCGGGCGATATCGTGCGGGCGCACCTTGAACTGTCGCGTCGCCGGATGTCCGAATACGCCGCACCGGAAGGGTTGGAAGTCGCCATTAATTTTTGACAGGCCGCCGGTTCTACTTGCATAGCACTTCACATGAAGTGATTTGGTCGATGCAGACGGGCAGCTTATAGCACTATAAAAAACCCGGGTCTCGACAATGGCAAAGATCAAATACACACCGGCGGATGATTCTACTTGCGGCTGGTTTCACCTTAGCCAGCCCAGGGTGGCCCGTGCGTCCCACTCAGGCATCCGCTCGGCCCGCTGGGTCGTGGTGGGTGCCGGTTTCACCGGACTTGCGGCGGCGCGTCAGCTGGCGCTGAATT
>NZ_AKJF01000196.1 GCF_000282475.1 Pseudomonas sp. GM78 | reverse complement strand
AAGGGCGAAACCATAAGTGGCCGTTACCGCAGGAATGGATATGTACTCAGACAACCATCTCCCACAGGCTTTGACGCGGGGTCGGCCGGCCTGATCGGGAGTCGTGCGTTTTTTCTCCAAGGAGCCGTTTCGTTCAGAAGGGTGGTGGCGATTTATTGAGTGGGAGTGTCATTCAGGATCAGACAATGCTTGCGGGAGGAGGAGTTGATCCACGACACTGTCTGACCTGCGTGAAGCAATTATTTCGTTGTGGAGGCTGCCGTCATGGCCCACGAACTCTATACCCGTACCAACCAGAAGATCTATTTCGCCGGCCTGTCGCTGGAAGCGCTCGCCAAAGCCGAAGAGGGGCGGGCGATGAATTCCCTGGCGCTGATTCAGGCGGGGCGGGAATCGACGTTGTTTCACCTGTACGGCGCCTTGCTGGGCCTGTGCCATGAGATTGCCGGCTTCTATCGCTTGCCCCAGGCCAATGCCTCCCGGGCCGAATCGTTGCTGACTCGCGAAGTGCTGGAAAGTATCGCTATCCCGGAAATGGCCGAGATGGTCGAGCTGGCCAACAACCCGGAAACCTGGCTGGCCAAGTTGCTGGCTGCCCATGCGGCGTTGTTCCAGCCGCCACGGGCGCCGCACAAGCCTAAAGGCGATGTGACGCAGCCGTTGATCCTGGCGGTAAACCTCGATGAAGAAGAGGCGCCTCAGGAGCTGGGTCGCGAGGAGCTGGAGAGCTGGCGGCAAAATCTGAAAAGCCTGGCCATCCGTTTTCGCGAAGGCTTGAACGAGTGCTGAGGGACTGAGCAGCGCAGCGAACGACCTTTGGGTTGTTTGCTCGGCTGCTGAGCCGTTTTCGCGAGGGTATCTGGTCAAGATCCCGAGCGAAGCCTGACCGATGCCTATATAATGCTGGCCTTTCGTGGAGAACAGACCTTTATGCCAACGTCCTTTCTAGAAATTGTCGAGTTACCAGACGGCCGAATCGAGCTGCGCAGGGCTGAGGACGAGGGTTCTCTGGTTACTTTGGATTTCTCCGAGGACGCCAAAGCGTTCTTGCAAGGCCAGCACGTAGAAGTCGCCAAGGCGATGTTGAGCGTCGGCGTGCAGATGGCGGGGCGCATGGTTGAAGGCGAATTCGAAAAGGAAGAGGGACCGCGGGTCCTTCATTGACCCCCGCCTGTCGGTTTTTACCGGCACTGCCTCCAATAGGCTTCTCTATCCTTGCAGAAGCCCTGCGCGTTCAGCGTGCGCCGTTAACCCAGTCGAATATTCAGGCTTTGAGCGTCCCCGGTCCGGGCGGCGCTGATCAGCTGTTGCCGTGAGATTTTGCTCAACGGGTTGAGCCAACTGACCACCGTGTGGCTGCGGCCAAGGCGAAGGGCCTCGCAAGTCAGTTGCTGGGCGCTTTGGGCGCCGCGTGGTTGCAGCAGCAGGATGCGTTCGCGATTGAGCCCGGCGTCCCGCAGCCAGGCCTGGGTCAAGCTGGCGGGTGGAGCGATCAGGGTCAGCCAGCGAGCATCCTGGTCCTGGCTGAGTTCCCGCAGGATCGGCGCCAGTAGGTTCAGGCAGTTCCCGGCAGCACCACGCAGCGACAGTTCACTGAAGACCTCGGGTTCGGCGCTCCAGGGCGACTCGACCACTTCCTTCAGGATCGGCGCCAATGGCTGTGCCATGAACGCCTCGAACTGAAGCGGCAGTTGGGCTTGCTGTGATGTGTGTGGGAACTGCATAAAGCCTCCTTTTAACGACGAATGACGCCGACGCTCAAGCCTTCGATCACCAGTTCCTGATCTTTAAGGTTCACTTCGATAGGGGCAAACTCAGGGTTTTCGGCCAGCAGCCAGACTTTGCTGCCGTCGCGCTTGAAGCGCTTGACGGTGACTTCGTCGCCGATCCGCGCCACCACGATCTGGCCGTTGCGGGCTTCGCGGGTGGTGTGGACGGCCAACAGGTCGCCGTCGAAGATGCCCACATCCTTCATGCTCATGCCGTGTACCCGCAGCAGGTAATCGGCGCGCGGGTGGAAGAACGCAGGGTTGATGTTGCAGGACTCTTCAACGTGTTGCTGGGCGAGGATCGGCGCGCCGGCTGCGACGCGGCCAATGATCGGCAGGCTGGAGTCGTCGGCCTTGGCCTCGAAACCCGGAATGCGAATGCCGCGCGAAGCGCCCGGCGTCATCTCGATCGCACCCTTGCGGGCCAGCGCCTTGAGGTGTTCTTCTGCCGCGTTGGGCGATTTGAAACCCAGTTCCTGAGCGATTTCCGCGCGGGTCGGCGGGTAGCCGTTGTCTTCAAGGCAACGTTTGATGAAGGCCAGAATCTCGGCTTGGCGTGGCGTCAGCTTTAGCATATTGATCGCTCTGTCTTTTTATACAGTGACTGGGATTATATACAGTGGAACGGTCTTGGCAATGCCCCTTTTTTTGTGTGCCGCCAGACGGTCGCTCAACCGGCTGATGGAAGCTTTGCGGTTGTGTGGTTAAATGCATGACCGACCATTCCCGAAACGAACTGCCAGACTTGACAACGCACGGGCTGAAACGTATGTTTCAAACAAGTGTTTGTCAGGCGGAGTAGCCATGGCCCAGTCGGAAACCGTTGAACGCATTCTCGATGCTGCCGAGCAGTTGTTCGCGGAAAAAGGTTTCGCCGAAACCTCGTTGCGCCTGATCACCAGCAAGGCGGGTGTCAACCTGGCGGCGGTCAACTATCACTTTGGTTCCAAGAAGGCGCTGATCCAGGCGGTCTTCTCGCGTTTCCTGGGGCCGTTCTGCATCAGCCTCGACAAAGAGCTGGAGCGGCGCCAGGCCAGGCCTGAAAACAAGCCTTCCCTTGAAGAACTGCTGGAAATCCTCGTCGAGCAAGCCTTGGTGGTGCAGCCGCGCAGCGGCAACGACCTGTCGATTTTCATGCGTTTGCTGGGGCTGGCCTTCAGCCAGAGCCAGGGGCATTTGCGCCGTTATCTGGAAGACATGTACGGCAAGGTGTTTCGCCGCTACATGATGCTAGTCAACGAGGCTGCCCCGCGCATCCCACCGATCGAACTGTTCTGGCGCGTGCACTTCATGCTGGGGGCGGCGGCGTTCAGCATGTCCGGTATCAAGGCCTTGCGCGCCATCGCCGAAACCGACTTCGGGGTCAACACCTCCATCGAGCAGGTCATGCGCCTGATGGTGCCGTTCCTGGCGGCCGGCATGCGTGCCGAATCCGGTGTCACCGACTCGGCCATGGCCACCGCGCAACTGCGTCCTCGTAGCAAATCGACTCCGGTTGCCGCCAAGGTTTAACCGCTCATGGGTGGGCGCGGCAGCTGACATCCGATAAGCTAGCCGCCCATGCCGACTCTCGTTCTGAACCCGTTCCCACTGATGATCGCCGACCTCCCGGGTACAGCCCAGGGCGGCGCATCGTTGCGCACCGGGTTTATCGTTATCAAGGAATTGCTATGACTGCTGGCCTGCAAGGCTCGTTGATGGTGGACGTCGCCGGTACCTGGCTGACGGCTGAAGATCGCCAATTGTTGCGTCAGCCCGAGGTGGGCGGCTTGATCATTTTCGCCCGCAACATCGAACATCCCCGCCAGGTCCGCGAGTTGAGCGCGGCGATCCGCGCCATTCGTCCCGACCTGCTGCTGGCGGTGGACCAGGAAGGCGGGCGGGTCCAGCGCCTGCGCCAGGGCTTTGTGCGACTGCCAGCGATGCGCGCCATTGCCGACAACCCGAACGCCGAATACCTGGCCGAGCAGTGCGGCTGGATCATGGCCACCGAGGTGCTGGCCGTTGGCCTGGACTTGAGCTTTGCCCCGGTGCTGGATCTCGATCATCAGCGTAGCGCCGTGGTCGGGACCCGTTCGTTCGAAGCGGACCCGCAGCGTGCCGCGCTGCTGGCCGGCGCTTTCATTCGCGGCATGAACAGCGCGGGCATGGCCGCCACTGGCAAGCATTTTCCCGGCCACGGCTGGGCCGAGGCGGATTCCCACGTCGCGATCCCCAATGACGAGCGCAGCCTTGAGCAGATCCGCGCCCATGACTTGGTGCCGTTCGCCGCGTTGAGCAAGCAACTGGCCGCCGTCATGCCCGCCCACGTTATTTATCCACAGGTCGATGCCCAGCCAGCAGGCTTCTCCCGGCGCTGGCTGCAGGACATCCTGCGTGGCGAGCTGCAATTCGACGGCGTGATTTTCAGCGACGACCTGTCCATGGCCGGTGCCCACGTGGTGGGCGATGCCGCCAGCCGTATCGAAGCGGCGTTGACCGCCGGTTGCGACATGGGCCTGGTGTGCAACGACCGTGCGGCCGCCGAACTGGCCCTGAGCGCCGCCCAGCGTTTGCAGGTCAAGCCGTCGGCGCGCATTGCGCGGATGCGCGGCCAGGCGCATGCGAGCACCGAGTACCGCCAGGATCCGCGCTGGCTGGCAGCCGTGGGCGCGCTGAGGGATGCACAGCTTATTGATTAAGGAAGGGCGCCATGACGGTTTACGCGATTATCGGCGGCAGCGGCCTGACCCGGCTGGACGGCCTCAAGATTCATCAGTCATTGGCGCTGGATACCCCTTACGGCACGCCGTCTGCCGAGGTGCAGATCGGTGAGTACGCCGGCCGGGAAGTGCTGTTTCTCGCGCGGCATGGCCACCCGCACCGTTTGGCCCCGCACCGGGTGAATTATCGCGCCAATCTCTGGGCGCTGAAGCAGGCCGGTGCCGAGGCGATCCTGGCGATCAACGCGGTGGGCGCGATCAGCGGGGCGATGGGCGCCGGGCATTTCTGCGTGCCGCATCAGTTGATCGACTACACCAGCGGGCGCGAGCACAGCTATTTTGCCGATGACCTGGAGCCGGTCACCCATATCGATTTCAGCTACCCCTACAGCGAATCGCTGCGTCAGCGCCTGATTGCCGCGCTGGTGGCAGAAGGCGTTGGTTTCAGCGATCAGGGTGTGTATGCCTGCACCCAGGGCCCGCGGCTGGAAACCGCTGCCGAGATCCTGCGCCTGGAACGCGACGGGTGCGACATCGTCGGCATGACCGGGATGCCGGAAGCGGCCCTGGCCCGCGAGCTGCAACTGGATTACGCCTGCCTGGCGCTGGTGGTGAATCCGGCGGCGGGCAAGTCGGTATCGGTGATCAGCATGGCCGAGATCGAGCGGGCGTTGGGGGAGGGGATGGGGAAGGTCAGGTCGATGTTGGCGCGGGTGCTCGGGACCGAGCCTTGATGCCTTTAAACTTCAATCATTTCGAGACGCGTTGATTTCATGCTGACAATCATTGAGCAACTTCAGGAGCTGCCTTGGTCGGAGGCTTTCAGTCATCGCGCTCTGGAAAAGGCGCGTAAATATGCCAATCAGGATCGAGTGCAGATTCACGAGCTGAGCGACAACACTATTACTGCGAGTTGCAAAGGCTCCGAAGGAAATGTCTATGGGCAGATCATTGCACTCATCGAAGACCTAAGCGGCGATTTTGAGCTGAGTTGCATTTGCTCCTGCCCCGTTTCGATCGATTGCAAGCACTGCGCAACCGTCCTTTATAGCCTGCAAAAGCTTCCAGCGGACTCGTTTGAAAGTGAGGCCCCGACACCGCTCAATCGCGATCTGGAACGCTGGCTCAATGACGTTCCCGACGCGCTCGCGCATTCCGATGGAGCTGTTCAAAGTACCGGGACCTGTTGGGTCTATAAGCTTGAAGCAACGCAGACTGCTGGCAAATGGTTCCTCAGCATTTGCAAGGCGCGTCAGCTCAAGGATGGTCGTTTGCAGGACATCAAGCCGGTGTATTCACTGTCCGAAGCACTGATGCGAGAGCCAGGTTATTTGTCCGAACTCGACTTGCGTATAGCCCGGTTGCTGGTCGCCATCCACTCCCATCACTCGATGTACAGCAATTACCCGTTGCAAGGCAGCGGTGGTGCCGAAGTCCTGCAATTGGCTTTGAAAACCTCAAGGCTGTTTCTCGACTTCGATCCATTGCAGGTCCTTGTGCCCGGGGCGAGCAGGGCAGGACAGTTTGCCTGGGCTGAGCAAGCCAGCGGCAGCTTCCGGCCTCAATGGCGTAGCGAGCAAGCATCCGAAGAGACGATTCTTGCCCTGCAACCTTTGTACTATCTGGACCGCGAACGGCTGGAGATTGGGTTGCTGCAAAGTGGGCTGGACGAGAAACTGGCCAGCCACCTGTCATTGGTGCCTGCCATTCCAGCACGCCAGGCGATGCAGTTCAGCCATCGCTTGAGTGCGGTGACTCGCGCCGTGCTTCCACCGCATGCATTAACCGAACGAATAGTTGATGACATCGAACCACAAGCGGTTCTGACACTCGCCAGTACCAGTCTTTCCTGGCGCAGGAGGTATGAAAAAGAACACCGCGCAGCGCTGGCGTTCATCTACAACGGCCACATGGCGGCAGACAGGAAATCTTCGGAGGTTCTGATTCTGTCAGGTACGGAAACCCAGCGCATCCAACGCAATACGGCCGCCGAAAAACGCCTGCGTCAAGACTTGCAAAAACAAGGCTTCAAGAAAGCCATGCGCAAGAGTGAGGCGCTGCCTGATAGTGCAGGTGAAATGTTCGCATTGCCCGATGACTCGACATGGCTGGCTTTCATGCAGGCCGGTATACCGCTCCTGAGGGCGGCCAATTGGCGGATCGATATCGACGACAGCTTTCATTTCAATCTGCAGCCCGTAGAGCAATGGTTCGCCGATGTCGAAGAGTCTCCAGGGCGTGAGTGGTTCGACCTGCAATTAGGCATCGTGGTCAATGGTGAGCGCCACAGTTTGCTTCCGATTCTGCTTCAGTTGTTGCATAGACAGCCGCAATTGTTAAGCCCGGCAGAGCTGGCCTCGCGCGACGATGATGAGCAGGTGATGATCGACCTCAATCACGGCCAATGGGCTGCCAAACCAGGCCTGAAAGTTGCGCTGTCCATCGGGCGGATCAAGCCTTTGATGGCGACTCTTGGTGAGTTGTATCTGGGCCAGGGCACCGGCGCATCCCTTCGCTTGGGCGGCCCGGACGCAGCGCGATTGGGTGAGTTGGAAGGACTGCCGTTGGTCTGGCAGGGTGGCGAGCGTTTACGCGGTTTTGCCAGGCGCTTGCGTGAATCGACTCATCAGAACGTTGCCGCTCCCCGGGGGCTCAACGCCACATTGCGTCCTTATCAGCTTGAAGGTCTGAACTGGATGCAAACCCTTCGTGAGCTGGAAGTCGGCGGTATCCTTGGCGATGACATGGGCTTGGGCAAGACCCTGCAAACCCTGGCCCATCTGTTATTGGAAAAACAGGCGGGACGCCTGGATCTGCCTGCGCTCGCGGTGATGCCCACCAGCTTGATTCCCAATTGGCTCGATGAGGCGGCACGCTTCACGCCGCAGTTGAAAGTCCTCGCGCTGCATGGCGCCACGCGGCACAAAGATTTCGTCAGCCTTGTCGAATACGATCTGGTGCTGACAACGTACGCATTGTTGCCGCGTGATCTTGAGGTTTTGCAGCTACAGGTCTGGAGCGTGCTGATTCTCGATGAGGCGCAGAACATCAAGAATCCAGTCAGTAAAGCCGCTCAAGCAGCCCGAGACCTGCAGGCCCGACAGCGTTTGTGCCTGTCCGGCACGCCGCTGGAAAATCATCTCGGCGAGCTGTGGTCACTCTTTCACTTCCTGTTGCCCGGATGGCTGGGTGACAGCAAAACGTTCAATCGCGACTACCGCACCCCGATCGAGAAGCATGGCGATAGCCAGCGGATGCAGCACCTGACAGCCCGGATAAAGCCCTTTCTGCTACGGCGCAAGAAAGAGCAAGTCGCCACCGAGTTGCCACCAAAATCAGAGATTGTGCATTGGGTTGAGCTCAGTGACGGGCAGCGCGATGTGTATGAAACCGTGCGTGTGGCGATGAACAAGAAAGTGCGTGACGAGATAGCCCGTAGCGGTGTGGCGCGTAGCCAGATCATCATCCTCGACGCGTTGCTGAAGTTGCGTCAGGTGTGCTGCGACTTGCGCTTGATCAAAATGCCGCTGACGGCAAAGGCACTGCGCGCCGGCAGTGGCAAGCTGATCAGCCTGATGGAAATGCTTGAAGAGCTGCTCAGTGAAGGTCGCAAGATATTGATGTTCTCGCAGTTCACTTCGATGCTGGCTTTGATCGAAGAAGAATTGCAGCAGCGGGGTATCGGCTATTCGCTTTTGACGGGCGAAACCACGGATCGGCGTACGCCAGTCAAGGAGTTCCAGGACGGCAAGGTCCCGTTGTTCCTGATAAGCCTGAAAGCTGGTGGCACAGGGCTCAATTTGACTGCAGCGGATACCGTGATTCATTTCGATCCATGGTGGAATCCGGCAGTTGAAAACCAGGCCACGGACCGTGCCTACAGGATTGGCCAGGATAAGCCGGTGTTCGTCTACAAGCTGATCGCCCGCGGTACGGTGGAAGAAAAAATACAGGCACTGCAGCAAGAGAAGGCAGCGCTGGCGGGGGCAGTACTTGAGGGCGGGACGACTGGCGGGTTCAAGCTTGAACAGAGTGATATCGAGGCGCTGTTTGCGCCGTTGCCTGCTGCCAGGTCCTGACTAGGCATTACATCAGTTAATCCGGGTTGACCCCATCGCGAGCAGGCTCGCTCCCACAGGTTCGGTGACATTCCTGTGGGAGCGAGCCTACTCGCGAAAGCAATCTACTAGGCGCCGCCAGTCTCAACGCTTCTCCAACTTGTCCGGCAACGGCGCAAACAACGCCTCGATATCATCGCTCTGCAACTTCCAGTCCCCGGCCTGCCGTCCATCCAGCACACCCGCCGCCAGGTCGGATTTTTCCTTTTGCAGGTGCTGGATCTTCTCTTCCACCGTGCCGCGCGCGATTAGCTTATAGACGAACACCGGCTTCTCCTGTCCTATGCGATAAGCGCGGTCGGTGGCCTGGTTTTCCGTTGCCGGGTTCCACCAGGGGTCGTAATGAATCACGGTGTCCGCTTCCGTCAGGTTCAGGCCGACACCACCGGCCTTCAGGCTGATGAGAAAGATCTGACGCTTGCCGCTCTGGAATTCCTTCACCGGTGTACGACGGTCGCGGGTCTGTCCGGTCAGCAGTGCGTAGGGCACGCCGCGCTTGTTCAGCTCTTCTTCGATCAATGCCAGCATTGAGGTGAACTGCGAAAACAACAGAATCTTGCGGCCTTCCTCGAACAGCTCTTCGAGCATTTCCATGAGGCTGTCGAGCTTGCCCGAGGTACTGCCCCGAGTCGGAATGGGGGCTTCATTGACCAGGCGCAGATCGCAGCACACCTGGCGCAGCTTGAGCAGCGCCTCGAGGATGATGATCTGGCTGCGGGCCACGCCTTTGCGGGTGATTTCGTCGCGGACTTTCTTGTCCATGGCCAGGCGCATGGTTTCGTACAGGTCGCGCTGGGTTTCGTTGAGCTCGACCCAATGGATGATCTCGGTCTTGGGCGGCAATTCGGTCGCCACCTGTTCCTTGGTGCGACGCAGCAGGAAGGGTTTGATCCGGCTGTTGAGGTGCTGAAGCCGGACTTCGCTCGCGCGCTTTTCGATGGGCACCCGGTAATCGCTGTTGAAGCTTTTGACGTCGCCGAGCCAGCCCGGCAGCAGGAAGTGAAACAGCGACCACAGTTCGCCCAGGTGGTTTTCCAGCGGCGTGCCGCTCAGGCACAGGCGCTGGCGGGCATTGAGCTCGCGGGCGGCCTGGGCGGCCTTGCTGTTGGGGTTCTTGATGTATTGCGCTTCGTCCAGCACCAGCACGTGTAATGGCTGCTTCGCCAGGCGTTCGACATCCTTGGGCAGCAACGCATAGGTGGTCAGGATCAGGTCGTAATCGGCCAGGTTGTCGAAATGCTTTTTGCGGCTGGCGCCATACAGCGCCAGCACCTTGAGTTGCGGGGTGAAATGCGCCGCTTCGTCGAGCCAGTTGGGAATCAGGCTGGTGGGCATCACCACCATGCACGGGCGATCGAGGCGACCGGCGTTTTTCTCGCTGAGGATGTGCGCCAGGGTCTGCAGGGTTTTACCCAGGCCCATGTCGTCCGCGAGGATGCCGCCGACTTCCAGTTGGCGCAACGACTGCATCCAGCTCAGGCCTTCGAGCTGATAAGGGCGCAGTGTCGCGTTCAAGCCGTCCGGTGCCGTGGCGGTGTAGTCTTTGATGTCGCGCAGGCGTTGGGCAAAGCTGCGGATCTGCTCGCCACCTTCCCAGAGCAGCGGCAGGTCTTCCAGCGAGTTGAGGCGCGTGGCGTCGGCCTTGCTCAGGCGCAGTGTGGTTTCGCCAGGTTCTTGAAGATAGAACTCGCCAAGCGTCGCCAGTACCGGTTTCAGGCGGCCGAAGGGCAGGGCGACTTGCAAGGGGCCGTGCTCGGCGTTCGGCCGGTTGGGAATGTTGACCAGGATCAGCTCGTCGTCGCGCCGGCGGGCGAGGCGTTCCGGGTTGAGCAGTTCGGTGTGGGAGCGCATCAGGTTCAACAGGATCGGCAACAGGCTCAGCCGCTCGCCATTGACGATGATCCCCAGCTCCAGGTCGAACCAGTCGCGCTCCGGTACCTGTTCGACCGTGGCGTACCAGTCGTCCACGGCGGTCAGGTCGAAGCCGAAGTCCTCGTTTATCTGCAGCTCCCAGCCCTGGGTGCGCAACTTCGGCAGTTCATTGAGGGTGAAGGTCAGCCAGGCGCTGTCATTGACCATCTCGAACAGTTCGCCTGCGCTTTCCGGCAGGGCCTTGCTTTGCCGGGTGGCGATCTTGAAGCCGAGGATTCGCAGCTGTTCCCGGTAGGACTGTTCGACGTCCGGGTGGCGTTTTATCCGTAGAGTCTGGGTCTCCTGGCGAATCAGGATGTCGGAGTTCTTCTGGCCCGAAACGTACTCATCCAGATAGCCGAAAGACAGCGCGGCGCGATGCTGGATGTAACGTTGCATCCGCCCGTTGCGCGGCTCGAAGGCGCTGAACTCGATGCTCGCCAGCCACAGGCGCGGTACCGGTTGCACGTTATCCACCATTACTTGCGGTGGCGCCTTGGGGCTACGGTTTTCCAGCACCGCCTGGAGTTTTTCCAGGAGTTCGGCGTCTTTGGCGGCGGCGGGGTAGTCGAGGGTTTCCTGGATTTGCAGGAGTACCGCCGCGCAATGTTTGCAGTTGCTGTGCACTGGGCAGGAGCAGATGGCGTCGACCATCAGCAAGGTGCCTTTGGCCGACTCGCGCAGGCGAATGGTCTGACGGTAAACGTTACCGCCAGAGCCTTCGCACGCCGCGGTGATCGTCGCGTCGCCGACCTCGACTATCCTGACGCGGTTCTCCAGTGCATACCGGCGACCGCGCTCCAGGCTCTGTTCCTTGAATCGGCTGACCCAGGAAGGTGCCAGGGGTTTGCTCAGGGTCGCGGACATGGGGGGCTCAATCAGTCCGGGACGACTTCAGGGGCTTCCCGGGGAGCGGGCGCCGTCAGTGAGGTGATCTTGATCAGCAGGCCCAGGTGGCCGTTGTCGAGAAAGTTCAGCTGGCCGTTCTTGGTGTGGCTTTCCTGTTTCAGGCGTTCGCTGGCGGTGACCAGGCCTTCGTCGTTGAACTGGTTGACATAGAAATCGGCGTCTACATCGGTGAAGCGTCCCAGAGTCAGGTTCAGTGTGCCTTCAATCGGGTATTGGCCGAACTGTTCCTTGCCGTCGCTGACTGCCACCTTGACCGGTGTCTCGCCGAGCGTCTGCTGCCACGCCTTGTGCAGCAGCACGCTGTACTCATTGCTGGCGGTGAGTTTTTCCACTTCGCTGTTGAGGCTCGGCGTGCGCAGGCTGTCGGGGCTGACGGTTTGCGCGCCTGCGGCCCAGTCTTCCGGCGCGGCACGGCTGACAATCGCCGGCACGGCATTCTGCCGCACCAGAATCATTTCAATCTGATACAGATCATCGGCAAACACCGAAGGGGCGACCAGGGTTATCAACAAGGTCAGTGAGCGAAACAGGCGCATGCGGCGTCCTTCAAGCAGTTTTCGGGATGAGACGCTCAAACAGCGCCTCTACAGTATTAAAGCGTTCTTCCGAGCGCTCCATCGGGACCTGGAATTTAAACATCGTGGCCCCTTCGAATTTGTAGCGTTTGGGCTGGCTCTGGATCAGCTTGATCAGGGTCAGCGGATCGACCGGGGTCTGTGTCGCAAACTCGATTCGACCACCCTGCGGGCCGCCGTCGACTTTCTTGATGCCCAGCAACTCGGCCTGCAATTTCAGCGAGGTGATGCGCATCAGGTTCTTGGTCGGCTCCGGTAACAGGCCGAAACGGTCGATCATCTCTACCTGCAGATCCTTGAGGCCTTCCTCGTCGGTGGCCGAGGCGATGCGCTTGTAGAGAATCAGGCGGGCATGGACGTCCGGCAGGTAGTCTTCGGGAATCAACGCCGGTACGCGCAAGTTGACTTCCGGACCGCCACCCAGCGGTTGATCGAGGTTGGGTTGTTCACCCTTGCGGATCGACTTCACCGCGCGCTCGAGCATTTCCATGTACAGCGTGAAGCCGACCGCCTGGATCTGCCCGCTCTGGCCGTCGCCGAGCAATTCGCCGGCGCCGCGGATTTCCAGGTCGTTGGTGGCGAGCACGAAGCCCGCGCCGAGGTCCTGGGTGTTGGCGATCGCTTCCAGGCGCTTTTCCGCGTCCGCGGTGATCTGCTGGCGCGGCGGTGTCAGCAGGTACGCATAGGCCTGGTGGTGACTGCGACCGACGCGACCACGCAGCTGATGCAGTTGTGCCAGGCCGAACTTGTCGGCGCGCTCGATGATGATGGTGTTGGCGCTCGGCACGTCGATGCCGGTCTCGATGATGGTCGAGGCGATCAGCACGTTGAAGCGCTTGTGGTAGAAGTCGCTCATCACCTGTTCGAGCTCGCGCTCGCGCATCTGCCCGTGGCCGATGCCGATCCGCGCTTCCGGCACCAGCTCGGCGAGGTCGGCGGCGCATTTCTCGATGGTCTTGACGTCGTTGTGCAGGTAATAGACCTGGCCGCCACGCAGCAGCTCACGCAGCAGGGCTTCCTTGACCGTGCTCTTGTTCTGCTCCATGACAAAGGTGCGCACCGACAGGCGACGGGCCGGCGGCGTGGCGATGATCGACAGGTCGCGCATGCCCGACACGGCCATGTTCAGCGTGCGCGGAATCGGCGTGGCGGTCAGGGTGAGGATGTCGACTTCACTGCGCAGGGCCTTGAGCTGTTCTTTCTGGCGCACACCGAAGCGGTGTTCTTCGTCGATGATCACCAGGCCCAGGTTCTTGATTTTCACGTCGTCGGACAGCAACTTGTGCGTGCCGATGACGATGTCGATCTTGCCTTCGGCGAGGTCCGCGACTGCGGCATTCACTTCTTTGGCCGACTTGAAGCGGCTCATCACTTCCACGCTCACCGGCCAGTCGGCGAAGCGGTCGCGGAAGCTGTTGTAGTGTTGCTGGGCGAGCAGGGTGGTCGGTACCAGGATCGCCACCTGGCGACCGCCGTGCACCGCAATGAACGCCGCACGCATGGCCACTTCGGTCTTGCCGAAGCCGACGTCGCCGCACACCAGGCGATCCATCGGTTTGGGCGCGAGCATGTCTTCGCGCACCGCTTCGATGGTGGTTTGCTGGTCGGGCGTTTCTTCGAACGGGAAGCCGGCGCTGAAGGTGGCGTAATCGGCTTTCGGGTCGGCGAAGGCATAACCTTCACGCGCGGCGCGGCGCGCATAGATGTCGAGCAATTCGGCCGCGACGTCGCGCACCTGTTCGGCGGCCTTGCGCTTGGCCTTTTGCCAGGTCTCGGAGCCCAGGCGATGCAGCGGGGCGAGGGCGTCGTCGCTGCCGGTGTAGCGGGCGATCAGGTGCAGGTTGGCCACCGGCACGTACAGCTTGGCGCCCTCGGCGTATTCCAGGGCGAGGAACTCGGCGGTCTGGCTGTCGATTTCCAGCGTCGCGAGGCCGAGGTAGCGACCGACACCGTGGTCGATGTGCACCACCGGCGCGCCTTCGCGCAGCTCGGTGAGGTTCTTGATGACGGCGTCGTTGTTGGCGTCGGCGCGTTTCTCGCGGCGCCGGCGCTGCATCACGCGCTGGCCGAACAGCGGGCTTTCGGCGACCAGCGCCAGGGCCGGATCGTCGAGCACCAGGCCTTCGTCCAGCGGTGCGATGGTGATCGCCAGGCGTTCCTTGCCGGCAACAAAGTCCGGCCAGCTGTCGACGGTCTTCGGTCGCAGCTTCAGGCGTTCCAGCAGTTCCAGCAGTACTTCGCGACGGCCCGCGGATTCGGCGGTGAACAGCACGCGCCCGGGGAACTTGTCGAGGAAACTGGAGAGCGCCGCCAGCGGCTGGTTGGCCTTGGCTTCGATGGCCAGGTTCGGCAGTTCACGCGCGGGGAAGCGTTCGCGGCCGGCACCGGTTTCCACGTCCTGCTGGCTCGCCACCACCCGCGGCCAGTTTTTCAGGCGCGCGAAGCAGTCCTCCACCGGCAGGAACAACTCGGCCGGCGGTAATAAAGGACGGGATGGATCGACACGCCGCTCTTCATAACGATTGCGCACGTCGTTCCAGAAGTTTTCCGCGGCCTGTTCGATGCCTGGCAGGGAGAACACTTGGGTGTCCTGGGGCAGGTAATCGAACAGTGTCGAGGTTTCTTCGAAGAACAGCGGCAGGTAGTACTCGATACCGGCGGGGGTAATCCCGCTGTTCAAGTCCTGGAAGATTGGGCAGCGACGGAAGTCGACATCGAAGCGTTCGCGAAAGCGTGCCTTGAAGCGAGTGACGGCTTCTTTCTCCAGCGGGAATTCCTTGGCCGGCAGCAGCTTGACCGAATCGACCTTGTCGATGGAACGCTGGTTTTCCGGGTCGAAGGTGCGCAGGGTTTCGATTTCGTCGTCGAACAGGTCGATCCGGTAAGGCAGCTTGCTGCCCATCGGGAACAGGTCGATCAGGGAGCCGCGCACGGTGAATTCGCCGTGCTCGTACACGGTATCGACGTAGCGATAGCCGGTGGCTTCCAGGCGGGTGCGCATTTGCTCGACGTCGAGCTTCTGGCCGACATCCAGCACCAGGCTGCTGCCGAGCAGAAATTTGGTCGGCGCCAGGCGGTGCAGGGCTGTGGTGATCGGCACCACCAGCACGCCATGACTCAGCTCCGGCAATCTATAGAGAGCCGAGATGCGCTGGGAAATGATGTCCTGATGTGGCGAGAACAGGTCGTAGGGCAGGGTTTCCCAATCGGGGAAATGCAGTACGGGCAAATCCGGGGCGAAGAAACTCAGCTCCTGTTCCAGTCGTTCGGCACTTTGGCTGTCGGCTGTGAGCAGCAGGGTAAAGCGCTTGGCAGCGCTGGCGGCCTCGGCGATGGCCAGGCTCAGGGCGGCACCGGGCAGGTTGCCCCAGTGCTGTTTACCTGCCGCGGCAGGGAGAAGCGGTAGACGCAGAACGGGCACGGAAGGTTGAGCTCCAAGCGTTGCGACAAAGTCGGTAATTGTAGCGGCCTCGGGTGCCGGCTGTCAGTCGCAGATGTGTCTATTACGCGGGTAAGGAGAAATGTAGTGGTAAAGACAAAATTGCGGTGTTTTTTACTGGAAATTAGCAATTATGTAGTGGCAAAACCAACCAGTGTTACGGATGGTTACGGACAAGGTTGCGCTGTCCCCAAAAAATTGATGATGCCGGAGGCCCCGGTTTCATTGGGCTTCAGCGGGGCGTGATTTTTTTGAAGGAGAATTTGTTACGAACAGTGCGACAAGCGCGCATTGCTACACGAGGCGTGCGGCGGCATAATGTAGCCCCTTTTTTCTGCCCCTACATGTGGAAGGTTCCCGTGACTCAGAAGCCCGACCAGTGTCTTGGTGAATGGATCGACCGTGAAGCACTCGCAGAAGCGATGATTCCGCTTATCGGTCAGCTCTACCGCAATAACAACGTGGTGAGCTCGATCTATGGCCGCAGCCTGATCAATCGTTCAGTCATTGCGATTCTCAAAGCTCACCGCTTTGCTCGTCACCGTCAGTCCGACGAAAGCGAGCTGTCCGTCCACGAAACATTCCCGCTGCTCAAGGCGATGAGCGAGCTCAAGCTCGGCGCCGCTTCGGTAGACCTGGGCAAGCTGGCAGCCAAATTCAAGGCTGAAGGCAATGGCCGTACTGCCGAGCAGTTCGTCCGTGAAGAAATGGCCGACGTGGTTGGCCAGCAAAACGCTTCCGCCCGCAAAGGCACCGACGTTGTCCTGTACGGCTTCGGTCGTATCGGCCGTCTGCTGGCGCGCATCCTGATCGAGAAAACCGGTGGCGGCGACGGCCTGCGCCTGCGTGCCATTGTGGTCCGCAAGGGCGCCGAGAACGACCTGGTCAAGCGTGCCAGCCTGCTGCGTCGCGACTCGGTTCATGGTCCGTTCGATGGCACCATCACCATTGATGAAGCCAACAACACCATCACCGCCAACGGCAACCTGATCCAGGTTATCTACGCCAAGAGCCCGACCGAAGTCGACTACACCCAGTACGGCATCGAGAACGCACTGATCGTCGACAACACCGGTGTATGGCGTGACGCTGACGGCCTGGGCCAGCACCTGGCCTGCCCGGGCGCTGCCCGCGTGATCCTCACCGCACCTGGCAAGGGCGCGCTGAAGAACATCGTGCACGGCATCAACCATGGCGACATCAGCCCTGACGACAAGATCATCTCCGCGGCTTCCTGCACCACCAACGCCATCGTGCCGGTGCTCAAAGCTGTGAATGACAAGTTCGGCATCGTCAACGGCCACGTCGAAACCGTTCACTCGTTCACCAACGACCAGAACCTGATCGACAACTTCCACAAGGGCAGCCGTCGTGGCCGCGCCGCGCCGCTGAACATGGTAATCACCGAGACTGGTGCCGCCACTGCAGCCGCCAAGGCGCTGCCAGTGCTCAAGGGCAAGCTGACCGGCAACGCGATTCGCGTACCTACGCCGAACGTGTCGATGGCCATCCTGAACCTGAACCTGGAAAAGGCCACCACCCGCGAAGAGATCAACGAGTACCTGCGCCAGATGGCCATGCACTCGGACCTGCACAAGCAGATCGACTACGTCAATTCGCAGGAAGTGGTTTCCACCGACTTCGTTGGCTCGCGCCACGCAGGCGTCGTGGACGCTGAAGCGACCATCACCCAGGATAACCGCGTTGTACTGTACGTCTGGTACGACAACGAATTCGGTTACAGCTGCCAGGTGGTTCGCGTGATGGAAGACATGGCCGGTGTAAACCCGCCAGCATTCCCGCGCTAAGCTCTTTAGCTGCACATGAAAACGCCCCGACCTTGGTCGGGGCGTTTTTGTTTTGATAGTTTGTTGGACGTCAAGGTGTTGACTGAATCGGCCCCTTCGCGGGCAAGTCGGAACGCCGCTCGCTTGCTCCTACAGGATTGTGTCGTGCCCAAATCTTGCGGCAAACACCAATCCCTGTAGGAGCGAGGCTTGCCCGCGAAGAGGCCCTCGAACCCACCGCAGATCTTAGATTACTTATATCGATTTAATCTTTCTGGTAAGCAGTTAAGCGTTATTTAGATTTCGATACAAAGTTCATTTAATTATTAAAAATAAAAAACTCCCAATAAAAATAGGTAGTTGGCGAGCAGTTGTGTCTGGGTGGTTTTGATGGATCCAATTATAGAGCTGTTACATATTTGACGTCATTTAATTGTTCGAAGCGGATGCTTGACACTCCATTTCTCTGAATCTAGTGTCGCCAATAACAGACCCGCTCTGCCACGGGTTTGGTAAGTCCTGCTACTGCGCTGTACAGCAACTCTCCAAAAAGACGGGAATCCCATTCCCGCTCACATCACAATAAAAATCATATCAATCAGCGTCGGCTTAATTGCCGTCCAGTGATCAATTGCGTGTTCTCACCCTGCCAAAAGTATTTCGCGGTCATGGTCTGTTATTGCCTGGCTGATATGCGGTTGGTCTATCGGGAGAGTCGAACATGGCGCAAGAACGCTCGAAGTTGTTATCGCTGTTACCGCGCCTGGTGGGTTTGGGTGTGCTGGGGTTTATTGTCTGGTTGTTGCTGTCGACCTTGCTCATGCCGCTGGTGTCGGCCTCTGCTACCCGGGCGATTCTGAATGCGCCGGTGATTCTGTTGACCACACCGATCGATGGCGTGGTGAGTTCCCTGGCGGTCAAGCCCGGTGTGACGTTTGCCCAGGGCCAGAAAATTGCCGTGGTGGAAAACCCGCGAGCGAACCAGGAAACCTTGCTGACCCTGCAAACCCGACGCCTGACCCTGGAGCAACAGCTGTCGTCTTCGGCCAGCCAGGCCGAGCACGATCAGCGTTACTACGAGGAGCTGGAGAAAACCAGCCAGCGCTACCAGGCCGCGTTTCATACCCGCCAGCTGTACACGCAAAGAGCCCTGAAAGCCGAGAACAGTGCTGCCAGTGCGCGCTTGATCGATGCCCAGGAAACGGTCGAGCGCAATCTCGAGTTGTTCGTCCAGGGGGCGGTCAGTGGTGCGGTGGTGGCTTCGTCGAAAGCGCAGCTGGCTTCGTTGCAAGGCGCGGCCGAGTCGGTGCGTTCGCAGTTGCGGATCACCGACGGTGACGTCAGTGCCGCCAACAAGCAGGTCTACCTCGACCCCGATCAATTGCGCATGTTCGATCTCAGCGCGCAAATGACCACGCTCAAGCTCAGCCTGGAGAATCAGGCGCGCAACCGCGCGACCTATCAACAGGAGCTCGACAACCTCGACCAACTGATCGCGACCGAACAGAACCGGATCAAGTTGATGGCCGGCTATGACGTCGTGGCCTATTCGCCCGGGACCGTCCAGGAACTGCTGGCGCCCCAGGGCACGCTGGTGCAGGCCGGCTCGACCTTGCTGCGGGCCACCGATTGCGCGCAGAGCTATGTGATCGCGGTGTTCCCCGAGCGCATGGCCAGCAAGATCGACCGCGACAGCGTGCTGACCGTGAAAATCCGCGGCCTCGACCAGCCCCTCAAGGCCAGTGTGGTGCAGTTGTTGTCCAGCGCTTCGGACATGCGCGCCAATACCTACAGCGTGCCGTTTCCCTATGCCGAGCAGAATTCGGTGTATGTGGTCGGCACCTTTGCCGCGGACCTGACGGACAACCAGCGCGCCATGACCTGCAACCCGGGCTTGTGGGCCAGCGCCGAGGTATCGCGACCATGAACAGGATTGTGCGCGCAATATCGGGCGTGATGCTGATCGCCAGTGGAGTGCCCGCCTTGGCAGAGCAAGCCCGGCCGCAATTGGCGGCAATGACCTGTGCGGCGCTGGATCAGGCCGTGACATCGCAGCCGGCAGGTCCGGTCCTGGTGGCCAGTTATCCACCGCTCGCGGGCCAGCCTGCGCCGATCCTGGCGTTGCGCGGCGTGGCGTTCACCTATGACAACGCGTTGGCCAGCATTGCCTTGTTTGCCTGCGGCAAGGCCGAGTCGGCACGGCGGATTGCCGATGCGTTGGCGTTCGCCACCGGCCATGATCCGGAGTATCAGGACGGGCGCCTGCGCAACGCCTACGCCGCAGGCCCGGTGGCTGCGCCGTCGATGAAGTTGCCGGGCTATTGGAGTGTCGAGCGCAACGCCTGGAACCAGGACGCCTATCAAGTCAGCAGCGCCACCGGCAATCAGGCCTGGGCGGCACTGGCGCTGCTCGAAGCGTTTCGCCAGAGCGGCGAGGCGTCATACCTGGAGGCGGCGCGAAAAGCCCTGCACTGGTCGCAGCACAACACCTACGACGGGCAAGCGCCCGCCGGTTTCAGTGGTGGCTACTACGGGTACTTTTCCCAACAGGTCCAGCAGAACTGGAAATCCACCGAGCATAACGTCGACCTCGCCGCTGCCTGGTCGGCGCTCGACGCGGTGGCGCCGAACCAGGATTCGGCAAAGCAGGCGCACATTGCCCGGCAGTTTGTCGCGAGCCAATGGGACGCCGGGGAAGGGCGCTTCCTGATCGGCACTGGCGCGGATGGCCAGACCTCGGACCGCGTGCGCTCTGGGCTGGATGCGCAGATCTGGCCCTTGATTGCCCTGCATGAGCCACCCAAGGACTGGCGGCGGGTCTTCGCCTTCATCGACCGCGCTCACCGTGCCGGCGAAGGTTACGGTTTCAACCGCGACCCCGATGGCCTGTGGACCGAGGGCACCGCCCAGGCCGCTGCGGTGGCGCGCTTGAGTGGCCTGAGTGACAAGGCGCAACCGCTGTGGAGCGTGCTGCTGGCCCAGCAGGCCGGCAACGGCTGGCTGTTCGCAACCCCGGCGGCGCGCATCAGTACCGGGCTGGCCATAGGCCCGGACTCGGTCTCCAACGATTTTTTCTACTACCACCTGCCTCACCTGGGCGCCACGGCATGGGCGGCGATTGCCGCCACCGGCGTCAATCCCTTTACCGGTTCGCAAGAGGCTGACTGACATGCAGGCACTGGACTCGCTGCAACTGCTGCAAATCAATTTCTGGACGCTGGCAGCGGTGATTCTGTTCACCTGCCTGACCCACCGCGATCAGTGGGCCGCGCGGGTCGGTTTCGGCGCGGTCACCGCGTTGCTGCTGGTCAACTATGCGGCCTGGCGGATTCGCGACACCTTGCCCGACGGCCATTCCGGATTCGCCACGGTCTGGGCCTACACCTTCCTGTTTTTCGAGATGCTGGCGATTGGTTACACGCTGTTTTCCATCGTGGTGATGCTCTGCCGCACGGATCACCGCAAGGAGGCGGATGCCGGCGAACGACGTTTGCGAGCGCAGGGTAACGCGGTGCCGGCGGTGGATATCTTCATCGCCACCTACAACGAAGGCCTGGAAATCCTCGAAAAAACCATTATTGCCGCCCAGGCGATCGACTATCCGAACTTCACCATCTGGGTGCTCGACGACACCCGCCGCGACTGGTTGCGCGACTACTGCGCCGAAATGGGTGTGCAATATGCGCGGCGCCCCGACAATTCCCATGCCAAGGCCGGCAACCTCAACAACGGCCTGCGCCAGTCGGCGGCCCTGAGCAACGCGCCGTACATTCTGGTGCTCGATGCCGACTTTGCGCCGCAACAACCAATCCTCCTGCGCACCCTGGGGCTGTTCGATGACCCCAGGGTCGGCCTGGTGCAGACGCCGCAGTTCTACTACAACCCCGATCCGATCCAGCACAACCTCGGCACGTCGGCCTGTTGGGTGGATGAGCAGCGGGTGTTCTTCGATGTGTTCCAGCCGGCGAAGGATGGCTGGGATGCGGCGTTTTGCGTCGGCACATCCTTCGTGGTACGGCGCGATCTGATTACCGAAGTCGGCGGTTTTCCTACGGGCTCGGTGTGCGAAGACATCTACACCACCTACCGGTTGTTGCAAAAAGGCTATGTCACCCGCTGGTTGAATGAGCGCCTGTCCATTGGTTTGTCTGCCGAAGGCTTGACCGAGTACATCAATCAGCGTGGGCGTTGGTGCCTGGGCACGATCCAGGTGGCGTTGCTCAAGGAAGGGCCGTTGCGCGGCAGCGGTTACACGCTCAATGACCGGCTGCACTACATCCACGGGCTGATGCACTGGTTTTCCAAGCCCTTCATCTTGATGATGCTGGTGTCGCCGGTGCTGTACTGGTACTTCGGCATCGCCGGGTTCTACGCCAATCCGGTGGATTTCCTGGCGTTCGGCATGCCGGCCCTGATTGCGTTCTGGGGCTACGGGACCTGGGTGACGGACCGGCGAACCTTGCCGATCTTTACCGAGGTCACGCAGATCGTGGCCTCTCTTTCGGTCACGGCCACCATCGCCAGCGCGATGATCCGCCCGTTCGGAAGACCGTTCAAAGTCACCGCCAAGGGCCTCGACCGTACGAAAACCATGGTGCACTGGAAGCTGTTCGGGTTCTTTCTGGCCCTGACCCTGCTTTCACAGTTTGGCGCCTACATCGCCATCAGCACCGCGGCCGCGTTCGACGGCAACATGCTGTTCAACCTCTGCTGGACGGTGGTCGCGCTGATCTACAACCTGGCGACCCTGGTGGCTTGTGTCGACCGCCCACGCTTGCATGGCGAAGAGCGCTTTCCATTCGACAAACCCACCGGGTTTCGTTTTGGCGGCAAGGTCCTGGCGGGGCGCCTGGTGGATATTTCCCTCAGTGGCGCATCGCTCAATTGCGCCTTCGCCTCCTCGATCAAGCCGGGGCTGTGCGGCCAGATCTGGATCGACAAGCTCGGTTGGCTCGATGTCGAGGTCATGCGCAATCACGGTGAGGACCAGTTGGGCCTGCGCTTCGCCGACCTTGATGAAGAGCTGCGCCGGCGCCTGATCGCGCGGTTGTTCAGCGACGCGACCATCAACGTCGTCAGCAAGGCCGAGCCGGCACAAGCCTTCGGCACCTTGCTGCAGCGCTCGTTACTCGGTGAAAAGCGCCTGGCACCGCGTTCTCCTAAGCTGGTCAAGACGCCGGCTTTCGTTGCGCCACCGCGGTGGCGGCCGATCACTGTGCGTTCGCGTAAACAGGCTGTGCCGTACATCAGTGCCGAGCGGTCGGGCCTGTGGTCGCTGCTTCTTTCCCCCTTGCGAGCTTTGCTCGGCCAACGTCTTTAGGTACGCGCCATGAACCGTTGCTTGCCCACTTCCTGTTTCATGACCTTGTTTTTGCTCGGCGGTTGTTCGCTGGAACCGACCTACGAGAAACCCGAGGCACCGATCGACCAGCAATGGCCGGCGAACACCGCCGGTGAATGTTGCAGCGGCAAACAGGCATTCGATAAGGATTGGCGCGGTTTTGTGGTCGACGAGCGCCTGCGCCAGTTGATCGACATGGCCCTGGCCAACAACCGCAGCCTGCGGCAGTTCGCGGCCAGCGTCGAGGAGGCGCGGGCCGGGTATGACAGTGCGCGTTCCGGGCTGTTTCCTACGATCGGCATCGACACTTACGCCGGTCGCAGCAAGTTGCCGCCGTTGGTGCGCACACCGGGAGGCGGCGATACGGCTGGCAGCATCGCCAACACCTATCAGGCAACGGCGGGTTTTACCTCCTACGAGCTGGACCTGTTCGGTCGCATCCGCAGTCAGCGCAATGCAGCCGGGGCGCGATTCGAAGCGTCCGAGGCCGATTACCAGACGGCGCGGCTGGCGCTGATCGGCGAAGTCGCCAGCACCTGGTTGAGCCTCAAGGCCAACCAGCATTTGCTCGACCTGGCGCAGACCACCTGGCAATCCCAGGACCGTTACGGGCAGCTGTTGCGCAAGAGTTATAACCTCGGTTCCAGTGCGCGGATCGACGTCCACCAGGCGGATGCACAAACCAACACGGCGGCGGTGCAGGTCAATACCTACCGCATGCAAGTGGCGCAGGACATGAACGCGCTACGGGTGCTGGTGGGGCAACCGGTGCCGGTGGGGTTGCTGCCGACCGGCGCGCTGGGTGAGCAGTTGGCGACGCTGGACGTGCCGGCGGGGTTGCCGTCGGCGCTGGTTGAGCGACGGCCCGACATCATGTCGGCCGAGGCGCAGCTGCGCGCAGCCAACGCGGATATCGGCGCAGCCCGCACGGCGTACTTCCCGACCTTTTCCCTGACGTCGGCACTGGGCAGCCTGACCGGGGAATTTTCCCAGTTGCTTTCCGGCCCGGCGGAATTCTGGGCGGTGGCGCTGGCCGGCTCGTTGCCCTTGATCGACGGCGGCGCGCGGCGCGCGCAAGTGGATGCCAGTCATGCCCGCTTCGCCGGCCAGGCAGCGGCCTATGAAGCCACGGTGCAGAATGCTTTTCGCGAAGCGGCCGATGCCCTGAATGCCCGGCAGGAAATGCTCACCCAGGTCGAGTACCAGAAAAAGCTGGTAGGGGATTATCAGGAAGCCTACCGCCAGTCGCGCCTGCGTTTCGAGTCGGGGCTGGACAGCTATTTTTCCACCATGGATGCGCAGCGGTCATTGTTTGATGCGCAGCAGAAATGGGCGCAGCTGGAATTGGCGCGGGAGATCAACCAGGTGACGTTGTACAAGGCACTGGGGGGAGGGTGGAGCCAATCGTTGAAGGTGGCGGATCGTTGAATCTCCGGTGTCTGGTCAGGCCTCATCGCGGGCAAGCTCGCTCCCACAGGTTTTTGTGGTGTATCTGCAATCTTTGGCGAAACACAAATCACTGTGGGGGCGGGCTTGCCCGCGATAGCGGGGTGTCAGTCGAAACGGATATGGCTGACATACCGCTATCGCGAGCAGGCTCACTCCTACAGTTCTATCGCATAATGATTGGCCCTGGCGTTGTGTCAGGGGTCATTCAGAAGGATGCGGGATTTGTTGACCTGGCGACGGTATGGTCTTTTGGTGCTGATCGGCACCTTGTCCGCCTGCGGCAATGGCGACTCCATGGAAAGCTTCGGCGGCCCCACCATGGGCAGCACGTATTCGATCAAGTACGTACGTCACGCCGGTCTTCCCGCCCCGGCAGACGTGCAGGTCGAGGTCGAGAAGATCCTGTCGGATATCGACCGGCAACTGTCGACCTATCGCAGTGATTCGGACATCGAGCGATTCAACGCTTTGCCCGCCAATCACTGTCAGGCAATGCCCGCGTCGGTCCTGGAGTTGGTCCGCGTGGGTGAGCAGCTGTCAGTGCAAAGCGCAGGCGCTTTCGACTTGACCGTCGAACCGCTGCTCGATCTCTGGGGTTTCGGCCCACAGGCCCGTGAAGAAAAAATCCCTACCGCCCAGGCGCTGGCCGAGGCGCGCCAACGTGTCGGTCACGACCATCTGCGCATTGACGGCAATAAGCTGTGCAAGGACGCCGCTGTCGAAGTCGACTTCAACAGCATCGCCGCCGGTTATACGGTGGACACGATTGCCGCCAGGCTCGAGGCCATGGGCATCCACGACTACCTCGCCGAAGCCACCGGTGAACTCAAGGCCGCCGGCCGGAAACCCGACGGCACCGCGTGGCGCATCGCTGTGGAAGAACCTCGCGACGATCAACAGGTGGCCGAGCGCATCATCGCCGTCGACGGCTATGGCGTGTCGACGTCGGGCGACTACCGTAACTATTTCGTGCAGGGTGGCCAGCGTTTTTCCCACACCCTCGATGCCCGCACAGGTTTACCGGTCTCACACAGCCTGGCGTCCGTCACGGTGATTCATCCTTCAGCGTTGATGGCCGATGGCTTATCGACCCTGTTGCTGATTCTCGGCCCGGAGCAGGGGTGGGACTACGCGGAAAAACACGACATCGGCGCATTTTTTGTGATGCGTGCCGATACAGGTTTCGTCACACGCAGCAGTCACGCGTTTGAGCGTCTGAGCGGCAATAAAACCGAGTGATTGCGGCAATCCGGGCATTGAAACCTGGCGTTGTAGTGCAGGCAAAACTAGCCTACGACGCGACCAAGGGTTAATGTGCGCGGCGTTGACGCTTCTATAGACTGTGTCCGGGTTCTGCATGGGCCCCAAATTGTTCCTTCATGCCACAGATTGGCGTGATTTAGCCGCAGGTGCCGCTGGCGCCGCGGCCTGTTCTGAGGAGTACGCATGGCTGTCTACAACTACGACGTGGTGGTGTTGGGTTCCGGCCCGGCAGGGGAAGGCGCGGCAATGAACGCCGCCAAGGCAGGGCGCAAGGTGGCGATGGTCGATAGCCGTCGCCAGGTCGGCGGCAACTGCACTCACTTGGGCACCATCCCGTCCAAGGCACTGCGTCACTCGGTCCGGCAGATCATGCAGTTCAACACCAACCCGATGTTCCGGGCCATTGGTGAACCGCGCTGGTTCTCGTTCCCGGACGTGTTGAAAAGCGCTGAAAAAGTGATCTCCAAGCAAGTCGCCTCGCGCACCGGCTACTACGCCCGTAACCGCGTCGATGTGTTCTTCGGCACCGGCAGCTTCGCCGACGAACAAACCATCGAAGTGGTCTGCGCCAACGGCGTTGTCGAAAAACTGGTGGCCAAGCACATCATCATCGCCACCGGCTCGCGACCTTATCGTCCGGCCGACATCGATTTCCATCACCCGCGTATCTACGATAGCGACACCATCCTCAGCCTCGGCCACACCCCGCGCAAACTCATCGTTTACGGCGCCGGCGTGATCGGTTGCGAATACGCCTCGATCTTCAGTGGCCTGGGGGTACTGGTTGAGCTGGTGGACAACCGCGGTCAGTTGCTGAGCTTCCTCGACTCGGAAATTTCCCAGGCCCTGAGCTACCACTTCAGCAACAACAACATCACCGTTCGCCACAACGAAGAGTACGACCGCGTCGAAGGCGTGGACAACGGCGTGATCCTGCACCTCAAGTCCGGCAAGAAGATCAAGGCCGACGCCTTGCTCTGGTGCAACGGCCGCACGGGCAACACCGATCAGCTGGGCCTGGAAAACATCGGCGTGAAGGTCAACAGCCGTGGCCAGATCGAAGTCGACGAGGCGTACCGCACCGCCATCCAGAACATCTATGGCGCGGGCGACGTGATCGGCTGGCCGAGCCTGGCCAGTGCCGCCCACGACCAGGGCCGTTCGGCCGCTGGCAGCATTGTCGACAACGGCAGCTGGCGCTTCGTCAATGACGTGCCGACCGGGATCTACACCATTCCGGAGATCAGCTCGATCGGCAAGAATGAGCAGGAGCTGACCCAGGCCAAGGTGCCGTACGAAGTCGGCAAGGCGTTCTTCAAGAGCATGGCCCGTGCGCAGATCGCCGGCGAACCGCAAGGCATGCTGAAGATCCTGTTCCACCGTGAAACCCTGGAAGTGCTGGGCGTTCACTGCTTCGGCTACCAGGCCTCGGAGATCGTGCACATCGGCCAGGCGATCATGAACCAACCGGGCGAGTTGAACACGTTGAAGTACTTCGTCAACACCACGTTCAACTACCCGACCATGGCCGAAGCCTATCGGGTCGCCGCGTACGACGGCCTCAACCGGCTTTTTTGAGCGGCTCCGGCCGGTGGCCTGAGCCGGCCGGGGAGACCGATTTCAGCAATTCTCGAGCGTGGCAGTGGCCAAACCGGGAAAGTCTGTAATCAGGCTGTCAACGCCGAAATCAGCGAGCCTGCGCATCAGCGCGGGTTCGTTGACTGTCCACACCGACACATGCAGCCCCTGGCGCTGCGCCTTCTGCAGGCGTTCCGGCGTGCACAGGGTCCAGTTCAGCGCCAGGATCTCGCAGCCGTAACCTTGCGCGACCTTCAATGGGTCGAGCCAGGCGTATTCGGCCACCAGGCCGCGGGACACGTCCGGCACCAGGTCCAGCGCCGCCCTCAAGACTTCCCGCGAACTCGAGGTGATGGTGATCCTGTCCAGCAGGCCATGCCGTTGCGCCATTTCGCGAATCGCCAGCACCGTCGTGGCGGCGCGGGTGCGTGAAGCGCTCTTGACCTCCAGCTGCCAGTGCTCGAAATCGCATTGCTCGAACAGTTCTTCCAGGGTCGGAATCGGGCACGGCTTGATCCAGCCCGGCCCCCCCTTGCGCGCATCGTAGGTCACCAGGTCCGCCGCGGTGTGCTCCACGACTTTGCCACGGCGGTCGGTGGTGCGCTTGAGCGTCGGATCGTGGATGACCATCAGCTCGCCGTCCATGGACAGGTGCAGGTCCAGTTCACAACGGCGCACGCCGTGCTTGAGGCATTGCTGGAAGCTGGTCAGGGTGTTTTCCGGTGCTTCGCCCTTGGCGCCGCGGTGGCCGTAGATGAGGGTCACGATCGTTCCTTTTTAAATGCCTGATTCGTTCAGTTCGCGGGCCAGGCGTCGTTCCTGGGCCTGCCTTTGCAAAATGTAGCGCGCCAACAGTTGCCGCTGGGCATCGGTCAGGTGTTCGAACTCGGTGCCGACATCAAAGCCTTCGCCCTTGCGGTCGCAATGGGTGACGCGTGCGCGCAGCAACAGGCCCAGGGCCTGGGGCATCAGCACCAGCTTGATCGACAGGCGCGCGTCGGTGGCGATGGGTGAGGGGTACTGGAAGTCGATGCCGCCTTCGGAAATGATCACCGGCTGTGGTTCGCCGATTTGCCCGAGCACGGTGATGGCGACCACCTGGCTGAGCAGGTCGATGCGCTTGTTCTGGGATTTGAGGAACGCCGCGAGGGTGCGGTCGCGCTCGCTGATCTGGCGCAGCAGGTGCTGGGACTCGAATTCGCTCAGGTGCAGTTCGCTGAGCAGATTGAACAGCGGGGAAGCATCCTGCAACACTTCCTGCCCGGCGGCTTCGAGGGCTGACAGGGGCCGAATTTCCAGTGCGATCATGTCCTCGATACGGTAGTATTCGCGGCGATCTTCTTCATCTAATGTCGACATGGCGAACCCATGGTAGCGGCGGTGGTCTGAGTGTAAAGCTGGTTATCGACCCCCGCCACAAGGACGTTCCTTTTCCCTCCGAACAAGCCCCGACATGTTCAGACCTCTCTTCGTATTTATCGGCACGCGTTATACCCGTGCAAAGCGTCGCAATCATTTTGTGTCATTCATTTCCCTGACCTCGATGATCGGACTCGCCCTTGGCGTGGTCGTGATGATCGTGGTGCTGTCGGTCATGAACGGCTTCGATCATGAGATGCGCACCCGCGTGCTGGGCATGGTGCCCCACGCGACCCTCGAATCCGGCGAGCCGATCAGCGATTGGCAAGGCCTGGCCGCCAAGGTCAAGCAGAACCCGCAGGTGTCGGCCGTAGCGCCGTTCACGCAAATGCAGGGGTTGCTGACCAACAACGGCAAGGTCAACAAGATCCTGCTCAATGCCATCGACCCGGCGCAGGAACGCCAGGTGTCGATCATCGATAACTTCATGCAGCAGGGCAAACTCGACGACCTGGCGCCGGGCGAGTTCGGCATCGTCATCGGCGACAAGGCGGCGGCCAAGCTTGGTGCGGCCGTCGGCGACAAGCTGACATTCGTGGCGCCGGAGGTCACCGTGACCCCCGCCGGGATGTTCCCGCGCATGAAGCGCTTCACCGTGGTCGGCATCTTCCATGTCGGCGCCGGTGAGCTTGATGGTTACCTGGGCATTACCAACCTGCAGGACCTGGCGCGCCTGCATCGCTGGAAACCGGATCAGGTCCAGGGCCTGCGGCTGAAGTTCGACGACCTGTTCCAGGCGCCGCGCACGGCGTGGAGCATCGCCCGCGAGCTGGGCGAAGACCGTTACTACGCCCGCGACTGGACCCGCACCCACGGCAACCTCTACCAGGCGATCCGCATGGAAAAAGCC
This sequence comes from Pseudomonas sp. GM78, assembly GCF_000282475.1. Taxonomy (GTDB): domain Bacteria; phylum Pseudomonadota; class Gammaproteobacteria; order Pseudomonadales; family Pseudomonadaceae; genus Aquipseudomonas. The sequence goes on along the minus strand of NZ_AKJF01000196.1, from coordinate 22,253 downwards.
ATGATCGGCCTGTTGTTGCTGCTGATCGTCGCGGTCGCCGCGTTCAACATCATTTCCACGCTGGTGATGGTGGTCAACGACAAGAAGGGCGATATCGCGATCCTGCGCACCCTCGGCGCCACGCCGGGCACGATCATGCGCACCTTCATGGTCCAGGGCACGGTCATCGGCGTGGTCGGCACGGCCATCGGCGCGGTGGTCGGGATTTTCGCCGCGCTCAACGTCAGCGCCGCGATCTCGGCGCTTGAAGGCCTGATCGGCCACAAGTTCCTCAACGCCGACGTGTATTTCATCGATTACCTGCCGTCGCAGGTGCAGAGCCAGGACGTGGTCATGGTCTGCTGTGCGGCGTTGGTCCTGAGTTTCCTCGCCACCCTGTATCCCGCCTGGCGTGCCGCGCGCACCCAGCCGGCGGAGGCGTTACGTTATGAGTGAGTCGGGCATGAGTGATAAAGCAATCTTGAGCTGCCGCAGCCTGGGCAAATCCTACGAGGAAGGCCCGGAGTCGGTGGAAGTGTTGGCGGGCCTGCAACTGGAGTTGCACCCGGGCGAGCGTGTGGCGATCGTCGGCAAGTCGGGCTCGGGCAAGAGTACCTTGCTCAACCTGCTGGGCGGCCTCGATACGCCGACCAAGGGCAGCGTCTGGCTTGACGGCGAAGAACTGTCGGCGCTGAGCGAAAAGAAGCGTGGCCTGCTGCGTAACCGCGCCTTGGGCTTCGTGTACCAGTTCCACCACCTGCTGCCGGAATTCACCGCCCTGGAAAACGTCTGCATGCCGCTGTTGATCGGCAAGACCGCGATCCCCGAGGCGCGCAAGCGGGCCACGGCGTTGCTGGAGCGGGTCGGGCTGGGCCATCGGCTGGAGCACAAGCCGGCCGAGCTGTCCGGTGGCGAACGCCAGCGTGTGGCCATCGCCCGCGCCCTGGTGAACAACCCCGGCCTGGTGATGCTCGACGAGCCGACCGGCAACCTCGATTCCCACACCGCCCAGGGTATCCAGGACTTGATGCTGGAACTCAGCACTTCGATGCGCACGGCGTTCCTGGTGGTGACCCACGACATGAACCTGGCCCGCCAGATGGACCGCGTCCTGCACTTGCAGGAAGGTTGCCTGACGCCTATCTGACCGGTTGAAACCCGGCGGCGCTGAAAAGCCCGTCGGGTCTTTTATTTTTATACGGTGCCCCAGCCAATGTTCAGACCGTTATCGATCTTTATCGGCACGCGCTATACCCGCGCCAAGCGCCGCAATCGCTTCGTTTCCTTCATCTCGATGACCTCGATGATCGGCCTCGCCCTGGGCGTGCTGGCGATGATCGTGGTGCTGTCGGTGATGAACGGCTTCCAGCGCGAAATGAGCTCACGCATCCTCGGCATGGTGCCGCATGCGACCATCGTCGGGGTCAATCCGATCGACGATTGGCAGCCCGTTGCGGCGGCCGCGATGAAAAACCCGGAAGTCACTGCCGCCGTGCCGTTCACCGAGATGGAAGGCATGCTGTCCTACAAGGGCACCATGCAGCCGATCCAGGTCAGTGGCGTCGACCCGGCGCTGGAAGGCCAGGTGTCGATCGTCGCCAAGCACATCGTCCAGGGGCGGCTGGATGCCCTGAAGCCGGGTGAGTTCGGTGTGGTGATCGGCGAAATCACGGCGCGCCGCTTTCGCCTGAACGTGGGCGACAAGATCACCCTGATCGTGCCGGAGGTCAGCAATGCGCCGGGTGGCATCACCCCGCGCATGCAACGGCTGAACGTGGTTGGGGTGTTCAAGGTCGGTGCCGAACTGGACGGTTCGATGGCGCTGATCCACGTCGCCGACGCGGCGCAAATGCAGCACTGGGAACCCAATCAGGTACAGAGTGTGCGCCTGGCGGTGAAGGACCTGTACGCCGCACCGCAAGTGTCGGGCGAGGTCGCAAGCGGGCTGGGCGCAGCCTACAAGGCTGACGACTGGACCCACACCCAGGGCAGCCTGTTCAGCGCCATGAAGATGGAAAAAACCATGATTGGCCTGTTGTTGCTGATGATTGTCGCGGTGGCCGCGTTCAACATCATCGCCACGCTGATCATGGTGGTGAACGACAAGGGCGCGGACATCGCGATCCTGCGCACCATCGGCGCCACGCCGCGACAGATCATGGCGATCTTCATGGTGCAGGGCACGGTGATCGGGTTTGTCGGCACCTTGATCGGTGGCGTGCTGGGCGTGATTGCGGCGTTGAACGTCAGCGCCATGGTCGGTTGGGTCGAGCGGGTCAGCGGGCAGCACATCTTCAGTTCCGATGTGTATTTCGTCAGCAACCTGCCATCGGAGTTGCAGGGCGCGGATGTGGCGCTGATCTGCACGGCGGGTTTTGTCATGAGCTTCCTGGCCACGGTTTACCCGGCGTGGCGGGCGGCGAAGATCGAGCCGGCTACCGCATTGCGTTATTCGTAACCCATTACACCGTCATCGCGAGCAGGCTCGCTCCCACAGGGGATTTGTGAACGCCGCAGATCCAATGTGGGAGCGAGCCTGCTCGCGAAGGGGCCGGACCTGCCGGCCTCATTCTTCCCTTGGTAACTCGATCAAAAATCTGGTCCATCCCTTTTCCGATTCACAACGAATCTGCCCACCATGGGCGCGGACAATCGACTGGGTAATCGCCAATCCCAACCCCGCATGCTCGCTACTGCCTTCATGGCGCGCCGGATCGGCCCGGTAGAAACGATCGAACAGGCGCGGCAGCAGCTCTTCTGAAATACCGTCACCGCTGTTTTCGACCATCAGCTTCAAGCCCTTGGGCTGATCGACAATCCGCACCCGAACCTCACCCCCGGCCGGAGTAAAGCGCAACGCATTGTCCAGCAGGTTGGACAGCGCCCGGCGCAACATGCTGCGGTCGCCTTCCAAACGGGCATCTCCGTCACGCTTTAGTGTCACCCGCGCGTCTTCGGCCAGGGGCGCAAAAAATTCCAGCAACAGGTCCACTTCCTCTGCCAGCTCCAGCGGTTCGCGCTTGGGCATCAACAGGCCGTGATCGGCCTTGGCCAGGTAGAGCATGTCGTTGACCAGTTGCGCCATCCATTGCAGCTCTTCGAGGTTGCTGTGCAGCGCTTCGCGGTAATCCTCGAGGGGGCGAGGGCGGGTGAGGGTGACCTGGGTGTGGGTCAGCAGGTTCGACAACGGGGTGCGCAGTTCATGGGCGATGTCGGCGGAGAACGCCGACAGGCGCTGGAAGGAATCGTCGAGACGCCCGAGCATGGCGTTGAAGTGATGCGCCATTTCCGCCAGCTCCGGCGGCATGTCTGCTTCCGGCAGGCGTGCGTTCAGCGATTGCGCCGAGACACCGCTTGCGACTGCGCTCATGCGGCGTAACGGTCGTAGCCCGCTGCGTGCGGCCCAGGCGCCGAGCAGGGCGGTGGCCAGGGCGGACAGGCCGACGGTCAGCCAGATCAGGTGTTGCATGCGCTGCAGGAAATGCTGGTGATGTGTGATGTCCAGCAGCAGGCTCAGTTGCGGTGAATCGGGGTTGTCGGGGTACAGCGGCGCGTTCAGCACGCGATAGTCGGTGCCGTCGTGGCTCACCGTGGACAAACCGGGCTGACGCGGCAAGGCCTGCGGCAGGCGCGTGGAGCTGTCATACCAGCGGCGGCCATCGCGACCACTGATGCGCAGCGACAGATCGGCCTGGCGGCTCAATTCGTCGGCCAGTCGGGCGTCACGTTCGCTTGACTGAATGTCCGGCAGCGCCCGTCGCAAGCCGGTCAGCTTGCCGTCCAGCAACTGCTGATCGAGTTCGATGAAGTGCGCCTCGCTGGCGCGGCTGAACAGCACGCCGGCGAACAGCGAAACCACGGCGGTGCACGCGGCGAACAGCAAGGCCAGGCGAGCGCTCAAGGACAGCCGGCGCATCAGCACTGACGCTCTTCCAGCACATAGCCCATGCCGCGCACGGTATGGATCAGTTTGTTGGGGAACTCGTCGTCGATTTTCAGGCGCAAACGGCGGATCGCGACTTCGATGACGTTGGTGTCGCTGTCGAAATTCATGTCCCAGACCTGCGACGCAATCAGCGATTTGGGCAGGACTTCGCCCTGGCGCCGCAGGAGCATTTCCAGCAGGGCGAACTCCTTGGCGGTCAGGTCGATGCGCTGGCCGCCGCGCTCGACCCGGCGGCGGATCAGGTCAAGGCGCAGGTCGGCCAGCTGCAGGCTGGTTTCCTGAGGGGCGCTGCTGCCCCGGCGCAACAGGCTGCGCACCCGGGCGAGCAATTCGGAGAAGGCGAACGGCTTGACCAGGTAATCGTCGGCGCCCAGTTCCAGGCCGTGTACCCGGTCTTCCACGGCATCCCGGGCGGTCAGGAACAGCACCGGCGTGTCGAGGCCGGCGCTGCGCACCGCTTGCAGGATCTGCCAGCCATCGCGCCCGGGCAGCATCACGTCGAGAATCAGCAGGGCATAGTCGCCACTCAACGCCAGTTGCTGGCCAGTGCTGCCATCGGCCACCAGTTCCGTATTGAACCCGGCCTCGGTCAGGCCCTGGCGCAGGTAATGGCCGGTTTTCGGTTGGTCTTCGACGATCAGCAGTTTCATGGGCGACTCGGGCTAAATGGAACGACAGCGTTATACCGTGGGCGACGACGCTGCGGGCCTTGCTGACAAAGTTGTAATCTGGCTGTCAGGTAACGGGCAGCGGTGTCAGTTTAGAGTTTTCCACAGGCTGAACCTTAATCATGTTGGAGTACTTCGATGTTTTTGCGTAAATCCGTGTTGCTGGCCAGCTGCCTGTTGGCGCTGGGTTCCCCGGTGTGGGCGGCTTCAAAGGCTACCTATGATTTCGGTCAACCGGCGCCTGCAGCCAAGGCGACCCGCAGCGTCGAGGTGGTCATGGCGGACATGACGTTCACCCCCAAGGCTATCGAGATCAAGGCGGGGGAGACGGTGCGTTTCGTGCTGGTGAATAAAGGCCAGCTGCTGCACGAATTCAACCTCGGCGATGCAGCGATGCATGCCAGGCACCAGCAGGAAATGTTGCAGATGCAGCAAAACGGCATGCTCACGCCTACCGGCATGAAGCCAATGGACCACGCTGGCATGGCCGGCATGGGGCATGCCATGCAGCACGACGACCCCAACAGTGTGCTGATAGAACCGGGCAAGACCGCCGAGCTGACCTGGACCTTCAACAAGGCCAGCAGTCTCGAATTTGCCTGCAACATTCCCGGTCATTACCAGGCCGGCATGGTGGGCAAATTGACTGTCAGTCAGTAAGCACTCAAAGGCTGCGGCAAAGGCTGGTAGAATCCGCTGATTCTTCAGTCAGGTTTCCGCCATGCATCCCGCAGCCGAACACTCGCCGCTGGGCAAATCCAGCGAATACATCGCCACGTACACGCCGTCCCTGCTGTTTCCGATCCCGCGTACCGCCAAGTGGGCCGAGCTCGGCCTGACGGCCCAGACACTGCCGTACAAGGGCGTGGACTTCTGGAATTGCTTCGAACTGTCGTGGTTGTTGCCGTCGGGCAAGCCGGTGGTGGCGATCGGCGAATTCAGCATCCCGGCGGATTCGCCGAACATCATCGAGTCCAAGTCGTTCAAGCTCTACCTCAATTCCTTGAACCAGACGCCATTCGCCGACACCGCGAGCCTTGAAGCGACCATGGCCAAGGACCTCTCGGCCGCGGCCGGCAAGGCCGTGGGGGTGCGCATCCGCAGCCTGAAAGAGGTCGAGGCCGAAGGCGTGGTGGCATTGCCGGGTGTGTGCATTGACGATCTGGACATCAGCGTCAGCAACTATGAGCACCCGCGCCCGGAACTGTTGCGGTGCGATGAGTCACGCATTGTCGAAGAAAGTGTGCACAGCCATTTGCTCAAGTCCAATTGCCCGGTGACCAGTCAGCCGGACTGGGGCAGCGTGGCGGTGGAGTACCGTGGTGCGGCGCTGGATCACGCGAGTTTGCTGGAATACATCGTCAGCTTTCGCCAGCACTCGGACTTCCATGAGCAGTGTGTGGAGCGGATTTTTCTTGATCTGCAGCGGTTGCTCAAGCCTGAGAAATTGACGGTGTACGCGCGTTATGTTCGGCGGGGCGGGCTGGATATCAATCCGTATCGCAGTACCGAAGAGGTGCAGTTGCCGAACCATCGCCTGGTCCGTCAGTAAGATCAAAAGATCGCAGCCTGCGGCAGCTCCTACAGGGGAACGCATTCCAATGTAGGAGCTGCCGCAGGCTGCGATCTTGGGGTTCAGATCCCCATGCTGTGCAGGGCTGTGCCAATCTGGCGCAGGGTGGCCGCGAGGGTCGGGTGTTCGATTTCGAAGCGATCGACAGCCAGATTGACGTTATCGGCGAGGTTGACGTCCTTGGTTTTGGTTTCGAGCTCAAGCTCAAGTTCGATCTTTCGCATCAGCGCGTTCAGGTCTTCGCGCTCGGCCTCGGTCAGCGGGGGATTCTTGTCCAATTGCTCGCGCAGGGCATTGAGCTGGTCTTGCAGTTCGCGGGCAGACATGGCGTTCTTCCTTTTATCGATAGGCACTGGCATAGACCGCGACGGCGCGCCAAAGGTCTATGGCTTACCTTTAGATTAATCCACTCGCGCGTTGCCTGCATGATCTCTATCAGGGCTTTTCGCCCTTGAGTCGACGCAAGCTGATGTCGGCCAGGCAGGTGTCCAGTTCACCCAGGTGATCGATCACCGAGTGCACGCCCAGGCCGAACAGCTGCACCGTGGCCTTGCTGCGCTTGATGTCGCGTTCCTGCGCGGACAATGCCTGCCATTGCGCAGGCGCCAGCCCGCAGAGCGAGCCGCAGGAGGCCAGGCCAATGGTCCACAACCCGGCATTGAGTCCCGATTGCAGTAGCCGCGGTTCGCCACTGACCAGCACGCAGCCATCCAGCCGTTCGATGCCCAGCGCCATCAAGGCTTGCCAGCACGCGTCGGGCGCCGGCCAGGGTTTGATTGTTGCGGAATGTTGCGAGGATTTGATCCACTGCGGCAGGCCGATGGCCAGGCCCTGGCTGATGGTGGAGGAGAGCTCATCGAGCCAGGCGCAGGGAATCTGCTGGTGCTGCAGGCTGTGCAGACTGTCCAGGGCGCCGGGGGTGGCCTGCGCGTGATCGGCGCCTGGGCTGCCCTGAAGGTGCGTACGAGCGCCGAAATCCACCAGGCAGCCACTCAGGCCAAACAGCACGGCAGTCAGGTTCGGCGCGGTTTGCGGGGTGATTTCGGCGTGCGGCATGTCAACGTCCCTGAAATAGCCTCAAGGCTAGAGCGCGACGGTGACAGTTGAGTGACACTGCCGTGATTGGCGCGTATTCGGCGTCGATCCTGCCGGTGTGCGGGCCCAATGCTGCCTAATGTGGCCGATCCGTCTTATACTAGCGGTCTTTGCGTCGGGCCATGTGCCCTGCGACAGTACATTTCCAAGGAGTTTTCTATGCGCTGGAGCAATCATCTCGCCCGGCTTTGTGTGTGCGCAAGTGCGCTATTGGTTCCGTTTGTTGCCCAGGCAGCCTCGGAAGATGATCCTTGGGAAAGCATCAACCGTCCGATCTTCAAGTTCAACGATGTCGTCGACACCTATGCCCTCAAGCCTCTGGCCCAAGGCTACCAGTTCGTGACGCCACAGTTTCTTGAAGATGGCATCCACAACATGTTCCGCAACGTCGGCGATGTGACCAACCTCGCCAACAATATCCTGCAGGTCAAACCCGCCGCGGCGGGTGTCGACACCGCGCGCCTGATCTTCAACACCACCTTCGGCGTGCTGGGCTTCTTCGACGTCGGCACCCAGATGGGCCTGCACCGCAACGACGAAGATTTCGGCCAGACCCTCGGCTACTGGGGCGTTGGCAGCGGGCCTTATGTGATGCTGCCGCTCCTGGGGCCAAGCACCCTGCGTGATGCGCCGGCCAAATACGTCGATGGCTACACCGGTCCTTATCCGTACATCCACGACGTGCCGGTGCGTAACTCGATTTTCGGCCTGAACATCGTCGATACCCGGGCGGACCTGCTGTCTTCCGAGAAGTTGATCACGGGCGACAAGTACACCTTCATCCGCAACGCCTATCTGCAGAACCGTGAATTCAAGGTTAAAGACGGCCAGGTCGAAGACGATTTCTGATCTCGACCGGTAAAAAAGAAGGCGGCCATCGAGCCGCCTTCTGCATTTTTATTGCCGGATCGACCTTTCATTGGGTTTCGGTTTCGGTGGTTCTTATAACTCCCGGTGATTTCAAAAGTGCGGGCGCCAAGCGACCATCGGTGTGAGCTTGAAACGCCTCGCGGATGGGAGTACCGTCTGCGCCTTAGAAGGGCACCTCTGGTGTACATGTAGATCGGGTCAATGCTCGAAAACAGTGCAGCAGAGAGGCTAGAAAGCGAATCCAGTAGTCAGAGCCGGGCGAAAATCCGAGCCGCTACGCCAACCTAATTCTGGCGCCGTTTGCCCACATGCCAAAAACCAGTGCCACGCTGCTGATAATCGATGATGACGAGGTAGTGCGCGCGAGCCTCGCGGCCTATTTGGAAGACAGTGGTTTCAGCGTCTTGCAGGCCAGCAATGGCCAGCAGGGTCTTCAGGTATTCGAGCAAGACAAACCCGACTTGGTCATCTGCGATCTGCGCATGCCACAGATGGGTGGGCTCGAACTCATCCGCCAGGTCACCGAGCTGTCGCCGCAAACGCCGGTGATCGTGGTGTCGGGTGCCGGCGTAATGAACGACGCGGTCGAGGCCTTGCGCCTGGGCGCGGCGGATTACCTGATCAAGCCTCTCGAAGATCTGGCCGTGCTCGAGCACTCGGTGCGTCGGGCCCTGGATCGTGCGCGCCTGCTGGTGGAAAACCAGCGGTACCGCGAGAAGCTGGAAAAGGCCAACCGCGAGCTCGCCGCCAGCCTGAACCTGCTTCAGGAAGACCAGAACGCCGGTCGCCAGGTGCAGATGAACATGCTGCCGGTCAGCCCCTGGGCTATCAACGACTTCAAGTTTGCCCACCAGATCATCCCGTCGCTGTACCTGTCGGGTGATTTTGTCGACTATTTCCGGGTCGACGAGCGCCGGGTGGCGTTCTACCTGGCGGATGTTTCCGGGCATGGTGCCTCTTCAGCCTTCGTCACCGTGCTGTTGAAATTCATGACCACGCGCCTGCTGTTCGAGTCCAAACGCAGCGGCACCTTGCCGGAATTCAAGCCGTCTGAGGTCCTTGGGCATATCAACCGGGGCCTGATCAGTTGTAAGCTGGGCAAACACGTCACAATGGTCGGTGGAGTCATCGACGAGGAGACAGGTTTGTTGACCTATAGCATCGGTGGTCATTTGCCGTTGCCTGTGTTGTACACACCCGACAGTGTCAGTTATCTGCAAGGGCGTGGTCTGCCGGTAGGCCTCTTCAATGAAGCCACCTACGAAGATCACGTGCTGGAATTGCCGCCGACGTTCAGCCTGACGCTGATGTCTGATGGCATTCTGGACCTTTTGCCGGAACCCACACTCAAAGAAAAAGAGGCTGCCTTGCCCGAACGGGTCAAGGCGGCAGGCGGCAGCCTGGATGGTCTGCGGCAGGTTTTTGGATTGGCCACGCTAGGGGAGATGCCGGATGATATCGCCCTGTTGGTGTTGAGCAGGAATCTTTGATGAGTACCGGTAGAATCCAGTTCGCCGAGCAGGACGGCACCTTTGTCCTGAAATTCGTCGGTGAAGTTCGCCTGACCCTGTGTTCGGCGTTGGATGCGACTATTGAAAAAATCTTCACCGCGATGAATTTCAACGCGATCGTGATCGATTTGACCGAAACCCGCAGCATCGACAGCACGACCCTGGGCTTGTTGGCCAAACTTTCGATCCTGTCGCGGCAGAAGGTCGGGCTGTTGCCCACCGTTGTCACGACCCACGAAGACATCACCCGACTGTTGCAGTCGATGGGGTTCGAGCAGGTGTTCAACATCGTCGACCAGCCGGTGCCATGCCCGGAGTGCCTGGACGACCTGCCCGATCAGGATCAGTCGGAAGAGGTGGTGCGGATCAAGGTGCTTGAAGCGCACAAGATCCTCATGGGCCTGAACGACTCCAATCGTGAAGCCTTTCATGACCTGGTGAATGCGCTGGAGCGGCATTGATCTCTTAAGGGGATGTTGACTGGTAGGCCGCCATCGCTGGCAAGCCAGCTCCCACAATGTCTTGCGCCAAGCATACATTCTTGGGCACAACAGAATTCCTTGTGGGAGCTGGCTTGCCAGCGATGGCGGCCTGACACTCGCTACAAAACACAACGTAGCGCACACAAAAAAGGGCGAACCCACCAAGGTTCGCCCTTTTTGCATGACGCGATTCAGATCACAGCTTGGCCTGCAGCAGCGCCTCCAGCTTCTCCTGGTCACGGGCGAACTGGCGAATGCCCTCGGCCAGTTTCTCGGTCGCCATGGCGTCCTCGTTGGACAGCCAGCGGAATTGCGCTTCATTGAGGTTCAGGCGTGCTTCACCGGCACTGCCCGGTGCCAGCTTGCGTTCCAGCTTGCCGGTGTCTGCCGCCAGCTTGTCGATCAGGTCCGGGCTGATGGTCAGGCGGTCGCAGCCGGCCAGTTGCTCGATCTGGCCGAGGTTGCGGAAGCTTGCACCCATGACCACGGTCTTGTAGTCATTGGCCTTGTAGTAGTTGTAGATGCGCGTCACCGACTGCACGCCCGGATCGTCTGCGCCGACGTAGTCGTTACCAGTGGCTTTCTTGTACCAGTCGTAGATGCGGCCCACGAACGGCGAAATCAGGAACACCCCGGCGTCGGCGCAGGCAGCGGCCTGGGCAAACGAGAACAGCAGGGTCAGGTTGGTCTGGATGCCTTCCTTTTCCAGGATCTCGGCAGCGCGGATGCCTTCCCAGGTGGAGGCGATCTTGATCAGCACCCGGTCGCGGCCGATGCCGGCCTTTTCGTACAGCTCGATCAGACGGTGCGCGCGCTTCAATACGGCGTCAGTGTCGAACGACAGGCGTGCATCCACTTCGGTGGAAATACGGCCAGGAATCACCTTGAGGATTTCCTGCCCGACGGCGACGCCAAAACGGTCGCTGGCCAGGCCCACATCGCCCTTGCAGTCGCTGACGCATGCGTTCAGCAGCTCGGCATAAGCGGGAATGGCCGCCGCCTTGAGCAGCAGCGAAGGGTTGGTGGTGGCGTCCACGGGTTTGACGCGAGCGATAGCTTCGAAGTCGCCGGTGTCGGCAACCACAGTGGTCATCTGTTTGAGTTGTTCCAGCTTGGAAGTCATGGGCGTGCTCTGTCCTATGGGTCTGATGACATTACCCGAGCGCTGACAGCCACTCAAGGGCATGTACGTGTATCGATGGCCCCGGTGGCAACAACTGCAAAACGGCTGTTTGAATGGCGGGGCGCGGTATCGGTAGATTCGATGCCGAAACGCCGCGCAGGTTCCGGGCAACTGACCGGTTGTGCTGCAATCTCATGTACGACAGATAAACCTGTGGGAGCGAGCCTGCTCGCGATGGCGTCGTGTCAGTCGACATCAATATTGACTGACACCACGCCATCGCGAGCAGGCTCGCTCCCACAGTTGATCGGTGCGTTGGTTAGACGCGGAACTGATCCATCAAGCTCTGCTGCTGGTTCGCCAGGCGATTGAGCGACTGGCTCACCCGCGCCGATTCGTTGGCTTGCCCCGACAGCGATTCGGTGACGTCGCGGATGGTCGCCACGTTGTGGTTGATTTCCTCGGCCACGGCGCTTTGCTCTTCAGCGGCGCTGGCGATTTGCAGGTTCATGTCGCTGATCACGGTGACCGCGTCGCCGATCTGCTGCAGTGCCGTCACGGCCTGGCCAACCTGTTCGACGCTGTCCTGGGCCTGGCGGTGGCTGTTGCCCATCGAGCCGACCACGTCCTGGGTGCCGCTTTGCAGCTGTTCGATCACGAATCGGGTTTCTTCGACCGACTCCTGGGTACGGCGCGCCAGGTTGCGCACTTCATCGGCCACCACGGCAAAGCCGCGCCCGGCTTCACCGGCACGGGCGGCCTCAATGGCGGCGTTGAGAGCCAGCAGGTTGGTCTGTTCGGCAATGGCGCGAATCACTTCCAGCACCGAACCGATTTTCTCGCTGTTGGCCGCCAGGCCTTCGACCTGGACCATCGCCGCGCTCATGTCAGCGGCGAGGTTGTCGATGCTGGTGGTGGTGCGGTCGATCACGGTCAGGCCCTGGCGGGTAGCCTGATCGGCATCCCGCGCCGCCTGTGCCGCTTGGGCAGCGCTGCGGGCGACGTCCTGGGCGGTGGCGCTCATCTCGTGGGAGGCGGTCGCGACCTGGTCCACCTGACGGTATTGCTGCTCCATGCCGGCGCTGGTCTGGGTGGCGATGGCGGACGACTGGTCCGCCGTGCCGCGGGCGTCCTGTACCGAGCGCTTGACCTCGGCAATGATCGGTTGCAGCTTGTCGAGGAAACGGTTGAACCAGCCCGCCAGTTGGCCCAACTCATCCTGCTTGTCATACGCCAGGCGGCGGGTCAGGTCACCTTCGCCGCTGGCAATGTCCTCAAGCATGTGCGCCACGCCCAGGATCGGTCGGGTCACGCTGCGCGCCATCAGCCACACCAGCAGCAAGCCCACCAGCGCCGCAAGAATGCCCAGGCCTAGTTCGGTCAGGGTGCCGGCGGTGTTGCTGTCATCCAGTTGTTTTTTCAGGGCCTCGGCCGGGCCGACCAGGACTTTTTCCGGCACGTCGAGCAATACGCCCCAGGCTTTGCCACCGGGAATCGGCTGGAACGGCGACAGTACCTTCAATTGCTGAGCGCTGTGCAGGCTGGCGGTCTTGCTGCCGGTGGCGAGCATGCGCATCAGCTCGGCGCCGGTGCGGGTGTCCACGGCTTCCAGGCGCTGGCTGAGCTTGCTGGCGTCCTTGCTGTAACCGGCGAGCAGGCCGGCGGGGCTGACGATGCTGACGCTGGTCTGGCCGTCATAGAGCTTTTGGCTGGCGCTCTGGCTAATCGCTTGCAGGCTGTTGAGGTTGATGTCCACCGATAGCGAGGCGATGACCTTGCCGTTGACCATCAACGGGAAAACGATGCTGGTCATCAGCACGTTCTGCCCGTCGATCACATAGAAGTACGGTTCTATCACGCAGGGCGTGAGGCGGGTGCGCGGGCAGGTGAACCAGGCGTTGGCCGGTTCGCCGCTGGGGCCGGTGCGGGTGTCGGCGATGTCGCTTTCGGGCAGCGCCATGGAGGTCACCTTGCCCGGCGTCGGCTGCGACCAATAAAGGGCGAAACGGCCCTTGTCATTGCTCCCCAGTTCGGCCTGGCCGCTGAACAGATCGTCCTTGCCATCCAGTGCGTTGGGTTCGAACACCAGGGACAGGCCGAGCAGCTCGGGGTTGGCTTGCAGGGCCGACTTGACCTGGCGGGTCATGTCTTCGCGCAGGTCGAAGGCATCGAGGAAGCGTTTTTCGGCCTGGTCGCGCAGGAACAGCACCTGGCGAGAAAAACCGTGGCCATATTGATAAGCGTCCATGAACTGCTGGCGGATCATCAGCGCCTGGTTTTCACCCTGCGACTCGATCCGGGCCTGGGCGGCTTCGGTCAGCATCTGCACGCTCGAGGCTTTCACCAGCGCGGAGCTGTGCTCCATGCGGTACAGCGAAAGACCCACCAGCAGGGTCACGATGCCCGCGAGGCACAGCCCGGCCAACAGGGTGATTTTCCATTGGATGGAAAGTTGTCTGAGCGACATGGACGCGTCCTTATTCGATAAATATCTGCGACTTTGCTCTGTAACGGCCATAAAGCCGCTTTCTTGAGGCAAATCTTGTCGCTTGAAGCTTGCAGCTTGCCGCGGCTTGCTTCACAGTGCGCGCCCTCTAATAAAACCCATTCCCTTATCCGCTGGCGGCTCTCGCAGACTGCCGGCCGGACTCTTTTCGCTTGCCCAGAGGTAACGATAATGAATGCAGTAATTGCCGCGGTCGGCATCATGCTGATACTCAGCCTGTCCCGCGTGCATGTGGTGATCGCGCTGATCGTCGGGGCGCTGGTGGGTGGCCTGACCGGCGGCCTTGGCATCGACGCAACCCTCAAGGCGTTCAACAGTGGCCTGGGCGGTGGGGCGACGGTGGCGTTGTCCTATGCGTTGCTCGGTGCGTTCGCGGTGGCGATTGCCAAGTCTGGACTGGCCCATGCCCTGGCGGACAAGGCCCTGGCGATGGTCGACCGGCAGCATGCCAATGGCGGTGGCCAGGTCAAATGGCTGTTGATCGGCCTGTTGTGGGTGGTGGCCATCGCTTCCCAGAACATTCTGCCGATTCATATCGCGTTCATTCCGTTGCTGGTGCCACCGCTGCTGTACGTGTTGACCCGGCTGCAGCTCGACCGCCGATTGATCGCCTGCGTCATGACCTTCGGCCTGATCACCCCGTACATGTTCCTGCCGGTGGGCTTTGGCAACATCTTCCTCAATGAAATCCTGCTGGCCAACGTCGCCCGCAGCGGCGTCGACATCAGCGGCATCAACGTGACCCATGCCATGGGCATCCCGGCACTGGGTATGTTCGTGGGTCTGTTGATCGCGTTTGTCAGTTATCGCAAGAAGCGCGTCTACGACCTGGAAAAGATCGAACAGGTCGAGCAGGTCGCGGTGCAGTACAACCCGCTGAGCCTGATGGTCGCTGGCGTGGCCATTGCCGCGGCGTTCATCATTCAGTTGCTGCTCGATTCGATGATCATCGGCGCGTTGGTGGGCTTCCTGATTTTTTCGGTGTCGGGCATCGTCAAGTGGCGTGACACCGATGACCTGTTCACCGAAGGCATGAAGATGATGGCGATGATCGGCTTCATCATGATCGCCGCGTCCGGCTTTGGCGAAGTGATCAAGGCCACCGGGCAGGTGCAGACGCTGGTCGAAACCTCGGCCTCGTGGATTGGTCACAGCAAGGCCGTCGGCGCTTTGCTGATGTTGCTGGTCGGCCTGTTGGTGACCATGGGCATCGGTTCGTCGTTTTCCACCGTGCCGATCCTGGCGGTGATTTTCGTACCCCTGTGCGTGCAGCTGGGCTTCAGCCCGATCGCCATCGTGTGTATCGTCGGCACAGCGGGTGCATTGGGCGACGCCGGGTCGCCGGCGTCGGATTCAACCCTGGGGCCGACCTCCGGCCTGAACATCGACGGCCAGCATCACCACATCTGGGACACCGTGGTCCCGACGTTCTTGCACTACAACCTGCCATTGCTGGTGTTTGGCTGGATGGCGGCGATGGTGCTCTGAGATCACCTCGACAAGGTCTGGCTGTCCCCTCATCAACTCCTACACTGGTACAACGGGCTGCTCACCCAGCCCGCCGACGACCACTGCCAAAGGAGTCAGCGTGATGACCGATGAGAAAAGTAAATGTGACTGTCCGAAATGCAACTGCAAGCTCGGCGAACATCCGATCGTGCGTCACGGCAAGCATTACTGCTGTGAAGCCTGCGCCAAGCACCACGAGCACGGCGAAGAGTGCGCGCATGAAGGCTGCAAGTGTGCCCACTGACACTGGCCGCACACCGGGACGTGGGGCCTAGTCGGGCTCCACTTCCAGTTTCAGGCTGTCGTCGTCGAGCCGTTGGCTGTGGCGCACGGTGCCTGCCAGGCAGCGGCCATTGACCCTCAACACCACGGTCTTGGCCTGCTCCAGATCCTCCGGCAGTGGTGCGGGTATGCGCACCGCGAAGCGCATCGGGTCACCTTCGACTGATTCCAGGCCGACCCGGCATTCAGTGCTCTTGGTAACGCGGCCGAATAACGTATCCAGACCGTAGTCCAGATGTGCAGGGCTGCTGACGATGGTCATTTCATTCCCCCCAATCCTTCGCTTGCGGGCTAACCGGCCGGCCGCCACTTGACGTTTTCCACGCCGAATTTTTCCGCCATCGGTTTGCTGGTCTTTTGCACTTTTTCACGGCCAAAGCGAGGGATTCTTCCGACCCCCGCGTCGCAGCTCGCCCAATGCCAGGCCTCCGCGTTGTCCATCTTGTCCAGGCGGATGATGAACGACTTGGGGGCGCCATGAAGAGTGTATTCAATGACGAACAGTTTTGCGTTGTTCATAGAGCCTTTGTTCCTCCCTGTTGTACATAGAGGGATCCCTGGGCGTTCGGAAAATTCATTCGGATTGTCGGACGGTGCCTGTCGGGAGCGTTTCTCGAGCTCCCGCAGGGGCAGTGAGTGCTCTGCTAGAATCGACCCCATCCGACCCAGTGAGGTGTCACCGATGAGCGAGCCGATCCGCCTGACCCAATACAGCCACGGCGCAGGGTGTGGCTGCAAGATTTCCCCCCAGGTGCTGGAAGTGATCCTGGCCGGCAGTGGGGCGCAGAATCTTGATCCGAAATTGTGGGTTGGCAATGCCTCGCGCGATGACGCGGCGGTGTACGCCATCGATGACGAGCGTGGCGTGGTGTCGACCACCGACTTTTTCATGCCGATCGTCGACGATCCTTTCGATTTCGGGCGTATTGCCGCCACCAATGCCATCAGCGACATCTACGCCATGGGTGGCGATCCATTGATGGCGATCGCGATCCTCGGCTGGCCGGTCAATGTGCTGGCGCCGGAGATTGCCCGGGAAGTGATTCGCGGCGGGCGCTCGGTATGTGATGAGGCCGGGATTCCCCTGGCCGGCGGGCATTCGATCGACGCACCGGAGCCGATCTTCGGCCTGGCTGTCACCGGGCTTGTGCAAAAACGCCACATGAAGCGCAACGACACGGCCAAGGCCGGCTGCCTGTTGTACCTGACCAAGCCCTTGGGCATCGGCATCCTCACCACGGCGGAAAAACAGGGCAAGTTGCGCGGCGCCGATGTGGGCCTGGCCCGCGACTGGATGTGCACCCTGAACAAGCCCGGCAGCCGGTTCGGCAAGCTGGACGGTGTAGCGGCGATGACCGATGTCACCGGTTTCGGCCTGCTCGGGCACCTGGTGGAAATGGCCGATGGCAGCGGCCTCACTGCACGCATCGACTATGCCCGGGTACCGCGCTTGCCGAGTGTCGAGTATTACCTCGAAAAGGGCTGTGTGCCAGGTGGCACCTTGCGCAATTACGACAGCTACGCCAGCAAGCTCGGGCGTCTCCAGGAGCTACACAAGCGCGTGCTGTGCGACCCGCAAACCAGCGGCGGCCTGCTGGTCGCCGTGACGCCCGAGGGCAACGCCGGGTTTCTCGCGGTCGCCCTTGAACTGGGGCTGAACCTGGCGCCCATCGGCGAGCTGGTCGAGCGACAGGGCCACGCGGTCGAGGTGTCCTGATGCCTGCCGACTGCACCGATTACCGCGACATTTTTCTCAATGACCGGCCAATGATGGACGTGCGTGCGCCGGTCGAGTTTCTCAAGGGCGCGTTCCCCGGCGTGATCAACTTGCCGCTGATGAATGATCACGAACGGCAACGGGTGGGCACCTGCTACAAGCAACACGGGCAGCAGGCGGCGCTGGAACTGGGCCATCAGTTGGTGTCCGGCGCGATCAAGGCCGAACGCATTCAGGCCTGGGCGGATTTTGCCCGGGCCCACCCTGATGGCCTGTTGTATTGCTTTCGCGGCGGCCTGCGCTCGCAGATCGTCCAGCAATGGCTCAAGGAAGAGGCGGGCCTCGACTATCCGCGGGTCGGCGGCGGCTACAAGGCCCTGCGCAGCTTCCTGCTGGAAACCATGGATCAGGCCGTGGCCCAGTGCGATTTCGTTTTATTGGGTGGCATGACCGGCACCGGTAAAACCGAGCTGCTCACGCAATTGGACAACGGGCTGGACCTTGAGGGGCATGCCAACCATCGCGGCTCCAGTTTCGGCAAGCGGGTCACGGGCCAGCCGTCCAACATCGACTTCGAAAACCGCCTGGCCGTGGACGTGCTGAAAAAACGCGCCCGCGGCATCGAACAGTTCGTGCTGGAAGACGAAAACCGCGCAGTCGGCAGCTGTGCCTTGCCGTTGCCGTTGTATCAGGGCATGCAGCAGTTCCCGATGGTCTGGCTTGAAGACAGCCTGCAAGGGCGGATAGAGCGGATCCTGCGCGATTATGTGGTGGACTTGTGTGCCGAGTTCATCGCCGTGCATGGCGATGAAGGTTTCGTGTTGTTCTCCGAGCGTTTGCTGGCGAGCCTGGATAATGTGCAAAAACGTCTGGGCGGCGAGCGGCACCGGCGCATGCTGATCCTGATGGAAGAGGCGTTGGCGGAGCAGGGGCGTAGTGGTGCGGTGGATTTGCACCGAGGCTGGATCGAGGGGTTGCTGGTTGAGTACTACGACCCGATGTATGTGTTTCAGCGGGAGAAGAAAGGGGCGCGGATCGAGTTTGCCGGGGAGCGGGGGGCGGTGTTGGAGTATTTGCAGCGGCGCCTTCGCCTGTAGGAGCCAGGCTTGCCGGCGAACCAGGCGCCGCGGTGTATCTGTCGTACCGCGTCATCGTTCTTCGCCGGCAAGCCTGGCTCCTACGGGGTTCTTGTCAGGCACCCAAAAATCAGGTCGGGCAAGTCTCCCGCCCATTATCCAGCCCCTGCTTGTAGCTGTGGCTCTGCAGGCTGGCCTTGCCGTTGTGCCAGGTCAGGGTCAGCACGTACAGCGAGTCATAGTCGCTGGATTCCCAGTCCTCGGTGATCTTCTGTTTCTTGCCGACGGCTTCACCGGCGACCTTGTTGATCAGTTCCGGCAGATAGCCGTGGGACCAGGCGGTGTAGATGACCGAGTTGTGGTACTTGTCGTGGAGCAGTTCATCGGCCAGGTCGCTGGTGTCGTTGGCCGAGAAGTTGATGTTCACCGGCAAGCCAAGCTTGATCGCGCTGGGGCTGATGGTCATCAAGGGGCGGATGTAGCTGTAGGAGTTGTCCAGTTCGCCTTCCTCGACGTTGCGCGTCGGGTTGGCGGCAAACACGTAGTCGGCCTTGCCGAATTTTTCCGGCAGCAGGGTGGCGAGGTCGATGGCGCGGTTCAAGCCCTGGCAATTGAGCTGGCCCAGGCCGCCCTCGGGTTTTTCCGCATGGCGCAGGAACACCAGGGTCTGGGTGCCATCCACCGGCTGGGCGCGGCTTTCGCTGGACTCCAGGGCCAAAAACAACGCGCTGGTCGCCAGCAGGGCGGGCAGGAACAAATACGCGCGGTGTTTGAAGTGTCGGGTGAATTTCAAGGGATTGATCATTGAATAAAAGGTTCTTCAGCGCATTAAGTTAAGGCTGACAAACCTTTGCACCGCGACTTTCCTGCGTCGGGTGTTTTCCATGTCGTGGAGCCGTTCCGTATCAAAGTGACGTATCTCAGAGTCCTCTGATGCCCATTTGGTTCGATTCCGGCCGAGAGCGCAGCACTTTACCGGTAACCTTTAGCGGGTTGGAGCAAAGGTTATCGACAGGATGTTGCGAAATTATGGACACCCTACACCCGCCGGCAGGCAAGCACAGTGATCTCGCTTGATCATGACCATCAGCGATATTCATGGCGCCACACACCGCAGCCCGGCTCATCTCCATTATGATCGGCAGTCTCAATTTCTCGTGGAGGCTCCCATGACCGATTTGTCTGCGTTCCCCATCACCCGCAAATGGCCGGCCCGGTACCCGGAATGGATTCAGCTGTACTCCTTGCCGACCCCTAACGGCGTCAAGGTCTCGATCATGCTCGAAGAGATCGGCCTGCCCTACGAGCCCCATCGCGTCGGCTTCGACACCAACGACCAGATGTCGCCCGAGTTCCTGTCGCTGAACCCCAACAACAAAATCCCGGCCATTCTCGATCCCCACGGTCCGGACGGCCAGCCGCTGCCGCTGTTCGAGTCCGGGGCGATTCTGATCTACCTCGCCGACAAGAGCGGGCAATTGCTGGCCCAGGAAACGGCAGCGCGCTACGAGACTATCCAGTGGCTGATGTTTCAGATGGGTGGCATCGGCCCGATGTTCGGCCAGTTGGGTTTCTTCAATAAATTCGCCGGCAAGGACTACGAAGACAAGCGTCCGCGTGACCGCTACGTCGAAGAAAGCCGACGCCTGCTCAGCGTCCTCGATGCACGCCTGCAAGGGCGCGACTGGATCATGGGCGAGCGTTATACCATCGCCGATATCGCGACCTTCCCTTGGGTGCGCAACCTGATCGGTTTCTATGAAGCCGGCGATCTGGTTGGCATCCAGAATTTCCCTAACGTCACGCGGGTGCTGGAGAAATTCCTGGCGCGGCCGGCGGTCAAGCGCGGGCTGGAAATTCCCAAGCCGAACGATTCGATCTGATCAGGACCAGGGATGGCCATGCATACATTCAATTTCAAGCAGGTCGATGTCTTCAGTCGCGCGGCGCTCAAAGGCAATCCGCTGGCGGTGGTGTTCGGCGCCGACAAGCTCAGCGATGAGCGCATGGCGGCGTTCGCGACCTGGACCAATCTCAGCGAAACCACGTTCATTCTCGAGCCGCAGGATCCCCGTGCCGATTATCGGGTGCGCATCTTCACCACCCTCAAGGAATTGCCGTTCGCCGGGCATCCAACCTTGGGCACTTGTCATGCCTGGCTTGAAGCCGGCGGTGTGCCCAAGGGCGAAGAGATCATCCAGGAGTGCGGTGTCGGTCTGGTGCGGGTGCGTCGGCAGGGCGCGGAGCTGGCGTTCCTCGCGCCGCCACTGCTCAGGACCGGGCCGGTGGACGACGGTCTGATGGCGCGTGTGCGGTTGGGCCTGGGGCTGGAACCTGAGGCGATTGTTCGTGCGCAGTGGGTCGATAACGGTGCGGGCTGGTTGGCGGTGATGCTCGCGGATCGCCAGCAAGTGCTGGATTTGCAACCGGATCATTCGCAGATGCTCGGCCTCGCAGTGGGTGTGATCGCGCCGTGGCACCCGGAACGCGATGGCGAGGACGCGCAGTTCGAAGTGCGGGCGTTCATTTCCGGTGACGGTATGCCTGAGGATCCGGCCACGGGCAGCCTCAACGCCGGAATTGCCCAATGGCTGCTCGGCGAAGGGCTGGCGCCTTCTCGCTACGTGGTCAGCCAGGGCCTGACCATGGGGCGCGCCGGGCGTATCCAGGTGGAACAGGTGGGGGATGACATCTGGATCGGCGGGGCGGTGGTGACCTGTATCGACGGTACGCTGAGCCTTTGAGACCTTTTTGGCAGCGATTATTGCCGACGCCGCAAGGGTCATTTCTCCCCGGCGATTTGTGCCCTGCGCCTTGCAGGGCATAAGCTTCGCTCCCTCTACGACTTTTATCTTGTTTCCCGTTTTTGAGGCATCTCCATGTCCAGTCAGTTCCCCGAAGCACGCCCCCGCCGTCTGCGCCGCAATGCAAGCCTGCGCAGTCTGTTCCAGGAAACCGAATTCAGCTTGAATGACCTGGTACTGCCGATTTTCGTCGAAGAAGAAATCGACGATTTCGTGCCGATCAAGAGCATGCCCGGGGTGATGCGCATTCCGGAATCGAAACTGGCGGGGGAGATCGAGCGTTATGCCCGCGCCGGGATCAAGTCGGTGATGACCTTTGGCGTGTCCCATCACCTGGACAGCAACGGCAGCGACACCTGGAACGACAACGGCCTGGTGTCGCGCATGTCGCGCATCGCCAAGGACGCCGTGCCGGAAATGATCGTGATGTCCGACACCTGTTTTTGTGAGTACACCGACCACGGGCATTGCGGCGTGATGCACAACCATGAGGTCGATAACGACCAGACCCTGCTCAACCTCGGCAAACAGGCGGTGGCCGCCGCCCGTGCCGGCGCTGACGTGATTGCCCCATCGGCCGCCATGGACGGGCAGGTCCAGGCCATTCGCCGCGCGCTCGACTCAGCCGGGTTCACCCAGACGGCGATCATGGCCTATTCGACCAAGTTCGCCTCGGCACTCTATGGTCCGTTCCGCGAAGCCGGCGGCAGCGCGCTCAAGGGCGACCGCAAAAGCTACCAGATGAACCCGATGAATCGCCGTGAAGCGGTGCGTGAGTCGCTGCTGGACGAGCAGGAAGGCGCCGACGCGCTGATGGTCAAGCCGGCCGGTGCATACCTGGACATCATCCGCGACATTCGCGAAGCCTCGCGCCTGCCCTTGTCGGCGTATCAGGTGAGCGGGGAGTACGCGATGATCAAGTTCGCTGCCCAGGCCGGGGCCATCGATGAGGATCGCGTGGTGCGCGAAAGCCTCGGCGCGATCAAGCGGGCGGGGGCTGATCTGATTTTCACGTATTTTGCAATGGACCTGGCACAGGCAGGGATCTGAAAAACACTGCCGGCAGAGAACGATGACGCGGTCTAATACAGGGTACATATCCATTGCTGCGG
>NZ_AKJF01000195.1 GCF_000282475.1 Pseudomonas sp. GM78 | reverse complement strand
TGCCAAGCCAGCTCCCACAGGGTTATGCGGTCACTGTGGGAGCTGGCTTGCCAGCGAAAGCGGCAGACCAGGCACCACAGGGGCTCGGGTGAAATCAATCAGCCCGGATCGCGGAAGCCGGGATGGAAGTCCTTCGGCACCGCCACGCTGACGCTTTCGCGGGTGGCAATGTCGATGCCTTCACTGGCGACTTCGGCGAGGAAGTCGATCTGCTCCGGGGTAATCACATACGGCGGCAGGAAATACACCACGCTGCCCAGCGGCCGAAGCAGGGCACCACGCTCCAGTGCATGCTGGAACACCTTCAGGCCACGGCGCTCCTGCCATGGATAGGCTTCTTTGCTCGCCTTGTCCTTGACCATTTCGATGGCCAGCACCATACCGGTCTGACGCACTTCGCTGACGTTCGGATGGTCGACCAGATGTGCAGTGGAGGAGGCCATGCGCTGCGCCAGGGCCTTGTTGTTCTCGATGACCTTGTCTTCTTCGAAGATATCCAGCGTTGCCAGGGCCGCCGCGCACGCCAGCGGGTTGCCGGTATAACTGTGGGAATGCAGGAAGGCGCGCAGGGTCGGGTAATCGTCGTAGAAGGCGCTGTAGACCTCATCAGTGGTCAGGCACGCCGCCAGTGGCAGGGAGCC
>NZ_AKJF01000194.1 GCF_000282475.1 Pseudomonas sp. GM78 | reverse complement strand
CAAGAGCCCTTGGTTACTTGGGGCTCTTCCAAGTGACTCGCCGTAAGGGCGAAACCATAGGTGGCCGTTACCACAAAAATGGATATATACGCCCAAAGCGCTGAACTGCACGCTCCCCCATCAGTCGCATACATAAGCAACCCGGATTCAGAGGAGTGAAAGTGAGCAGAGACTCTAATCAGCAGGCAGCAGGTTCAGTGCCGCTGGACAGCCCCACGGTCATCCATCGATTGCGCGTGCTCACGGTCAACACCCACAAAGGCTTTACCGCCCTCAACCGGCGCTTCATCCTCCCGGAATTGCGCGAGGCGGTACGCAGCACCTCGGCCGACCTGGTGTTCCTGCAGGAAGTCGTCGGTGAACATGAACGCCATTCCTCGCGTTACAACGATTGGCCGCAAACCTCGCAATACGAGTTCCTCGCCGACAGCATGTGGAGCGACTTCGCCTACGGGCGCAATGCGGTCTACCCCGACGGTCATCATGGCAATGCATTGCTGTCCAAATACCCGATCCGCGAATACCGTAACCTCGACGTTTCCATTACCGGCCCCGAGCGCCGGGGGCTTTTGCATTGCGTGCTGGACGTACCGGGCCACGCCGAGGTCCATGCAATCTGTGTACACCTGAGCCTGCTGGAAAGTCATCGCCAGTTGCAGTTGCAGTTGCTTTGCCAGTTGCTCGAATCCTTGCCCGATGACGCACCCGTGATCATTGCCGGTGACTTCAACGACTGGCAACTGCAGGGCAACGCCGCCCTCTCGCGCCGCGACTACTTGCACGAAGCCTTCGAACGCCACCATGGCCGACCGGCAAAAACCTACCCGGCGCGCTTCCCGCTGTTGCGCCTGGATCGGATCTACCTGCGCAATGCCAGTAGCCACAATCCGAAAATCCTAGGCCACAAGCCCTGGACACACCTGTCAGATCATTTGCCGTTGGCGGTTGAAGTACACCTGTAACGCGTCAAATCTGCCCCCTACCTGTCATTTGTGACAGTAGATACATCCAAAAACACTTGCTACGGTGCTCCCGTCCGTTCGCTTGACGCGTGCGGACATGCCCCGTAGCCGTCGTTGCCTGAAGGGTCTTTTGCCTTCCTGATGATGTCTCGCGACTCGCGCTGCCGATGCACTCGATGCCTTGCCTTCTTGCAAGACGGCGGGTGTCGAATCTTGAGCGGAGACGCGCATGGACCTTTGCAAAGCACTGCCCAGCGGCCGATACAGCGCCTGTGCCCTTTCGATCTGGCTGTGCATGGGTTGGTCCCTGCCTATCCAGGCGGCATGTACCCTTACTCCCACGGCCGGTAACGACAACTTGGTGTGCGACAGCGGCAACAGCGGGCCGCTGACGGATCTGGCGGGAAACAACAGCCTGACCTTTCCCGCCAATGGCACCGCAACGATCACAGGCAATGTGACGTTCGGCGGTGGCAAAGACACAGTGCTCATGAACTCCGGCGTCATTACCGGGATCGTCACTCAGGGGGACGGTGACGATACGTTCAGCATCAGCGCCGGTCAGGTCACCGGAGCGGTGAACCAGGGCAATGGCGTCGACACCTTTCGCATGGATGGCGGGACCATCCAGTCGCTTGCCCAGGGCGACAGTCGCGACTTTTTCAAAATGACCGCAGGCATGATTGTGGGCGCCTTCGAGGACGGTGACACCGCCGAGATGAGCGGCGGCAGCATCGGCCGGGTCGACATGAAGCTCGATAACAATCGGTTCGATCTGTCTGGCGGGCAGATCCTCGGCAATCTGGTCACCGGTTTTGGTAAAGACACCATCATCGTTTCCGGTGGCAGGATTGGCGGCAACATCAGTGTCAGCGGTGGCAACGACAGCATTACGGTGACCGGAGGCGAAATCGTCGGCGAGATCCGGGCCAGCGCGGGCGATGACACCTTGACCTGGGAGGGCGGCGGCATCATCCGTTCGGCGATCCTGATGGGCGATGGCAATGACCGGGCAACCCTGCGCAATCTGGATGAAAGCCTCCTGGCCCAGACCCCGGCCCTCGATGGTGGCAGCGGCAGCGATCTGCTGACCTCCGATAACACCATCACGAGCGGAGTCGCTCGCTACATCAACTGGGAAACCGTCAACCTGAACAATAATTCGCGATTGGACTTCGA
This sequence comes from Pseudomonas sp. GM78, assembly GCF_000282475.1. Lineage (GTDB taxonomy): Bacteria > Pseudomonadota > Gammaproteobacteria > Pseudomonadales > Pseudomonadaceae > Aquipseudomonas. Next base: position 775 of record NZ_AKJF01000194.1, on the reverse strand, counting down.
CGGCGATTTTGTCCTGGGTGACAACACTAGCGGCAGCGGCGTGTTCAACATCGACAGCAGCAGTGTCGTGACCTCGACCCAAGGTAGCCTCACCCCCTTCACCGCAGGCCAGCGCGCGACGCTGAACAACGCCGGGATCATTGACCTGAGCAGTGGCAATACCCGCACCAGCGACACCCTGACAGTGCAAGGCAACTATGCAGGCAGCGGCGGCCAACTATGGGTGCAGAGCGTCCTGGGCGATGACAGTTCCCCCAGTGACAAACTGGTCGTCAAGGATGGAACCATCACCGGAAGCACTTCGATTGTCGTCAATAACCTCGGAGGCCTTGGAGCGCTGACCCAGCAAAACGGGATCCAGGTGGTACAGGCCCAGGGCACGGCAACCAGTGACAATGGCGCTTTCACCCTGAGCACCCCGCTTTCGGCCGGAGCCTTCGATTACGTCTTGTACAAGGGCGGCGTCACCGCTGGCAGCGAAAACAGCTGGTACCTGCGTTCGTCCGTAGTGGCCACGCCACTGGTCGCGGTGCCCAACCCGGATCCCGCCTTGCCATCGATTCTGGTACCACCACTCGTGGTGCCTAACCCGGATCCAGCCTTGCCACCGATTCTGGTGGCACCGGTCGCGGTGCCCAACCCGAATCCAGTCTTGCCACCGATTCTGGTTGCACCTGTCTCGGTGCCTAACCCGAATCCAGCCTTGCCACCGATTCCGGTACCACCGGACGCGGCGCCGCTCGCGACGCCGGTAGCGGCCGCCGGCTCGCCGCCA
>NZ_AKJF01000193.1 GCF_000282475.1 Pseudomonas sp. GM78 | reverse complement strand
TGCTCGCGGGTCTGCATCGCCAGGCGCAGGGCCGGCTTGCCGAAACGGTCGACGGAGACACCGACCAGACGGCCCGGCATGTCGCGCTTGAACGCATCCTTGGTGGAGAAGTAGGCCGCGTGCGGGCCACCGAAGCCCAGCGGCACGCCGAAGCGTTGTGCGCTGCCAATGGCCACGTCGGCGCCGAATTCGCCCGGCGCGGTCAGCAGGGTCAGGGCCAGCAGGTCGGCAGCCACTGCAACGAGGGCGTTGGCGGCGTGGAAACGCTCGGTCAGTTCGCGGTAGTCGAAGACGTCACCGTTGCTCGCCGGGTATTGCAGCAGGGCGCCGAAGAACGGCGTCACGTCGCTCAATTCACGCTCGTCACCGACCACCACCTCGATGCCCAGCGGCTCGGCACGGGTGCGCAGCACGTCGAGGGTCTGCGGGTGGCAATGCACGGAGGCGAAGAACTGGTGGCTGCCCTTGTTCTTGCTCAGGCGCTTGCAGAAGGTCATGGCTTCGGCGGCGGCGGTGGCTTCGTCGAGCAGGGAGGCGTTGGCGATCGGCAGGCCGGTGAGGTCGCTGATCAGGGTCTGGAAGTTCAGCAGGGCTTCGAGACGGCCCTGGGAAATTTCCGGCTGGTACGGGGTGTAGGCGGTGTACCAGGCCGGATTTTCCAGCAGGTTGCGCAGGATCGGCGATGGCGTGTGGGTGCCGTAGTAGCCCTGGCCGATGAAGGTCTTGAACAGTTGGTTCTTACCGGCGATGCCTTTGATCAT
>NZ_AKJF01000192.1 GCF_000282475.1 Pseudomonas sp. GM78 | reverse complement strand
CCGGGCCGAAGATTTCTTCCTGGAACACGCGCATTTTGTTGGTGCCCTTGAGCAGCGTCGGCTGGATGTAATAGCCGCTCGCCAGGTTGCCCTCGAGTTTTTCCACCTTGCCGCCAGTCAGCAGTTCGGCGCCTTCGCCCTTGGCGATTTCCAGGTACGAAAGGATTTTGTCGAACTGCTGCTCGGACGCCTGGGCGCCGACCATGGTGTCGGTGTCCAGCGGGTCGCCGCGTTTGATCGACAGGACTTTTTTCATCACCTCTTTCATGAAGTCGTCGTAGATCGATTCCTGCACCAGGGCGCGGGAAGGGCAGGTGCAAACTTCGCCCTGGTTGAAGAATGCCAGCACCAGGCCTTCGGCGGCTTTCTCGATGAAGGACGGTTCAGCCTGCATGATGTCTTCGAAGAAGATGTTCGGCGACTTGCCGCCCAGCTCCACGGTGGACGGAATGATGTTCTCGGCCGCGCATTTCATGATGTGCGAGCCGACCGGGGTCGAGCCGGTGAAGGCGATCTTGGCAATGCGCTTGCTGGTGGCCAGGGCTTCGCCGGCTTCACGACCGAAACCTTGCACGATGTTCAGCACACCGGGTGGCAGCAGGTCGCCGATCA
>NZ_AKJF01000191.1 GCF_000282475.1 Pseudomonas sp. GM78 | reverse complement strand
TAGGACCTGCCGCAGGCTGCGATCTTTTGATCTTCGGCAAACTTGAGATCGAGAAAAAACAAGATCAAAAGATCGCAGCCTGCGGCAGCTCCTACAGGGCATTGCATCAACCCATCAGATCAGAGGCAGGTGGCCAGTGCCGCCAGGCGGCGCTTGGCGACAAAGTCGTCCTGCTGCGCGTAGTAACTCAATACGGTGCCCGAGGCATCGGTAGTCACGTCGACAAAAGATTCCGCCGAGCGGGTATAGACGGTGGTGCTGCCCTTTTCTCCCTGCTCCAGGTACGCGGCAGCATCAACGCCGAACACCCCTTCGTCCTGCCAGGAAAACTGCACGCACTGGGCGACGTCCTTGGCCGGCTTGTCGGAGTTCAAGGTCTTGTACGGGGCCTTGGTACGAGCATCGTTCATCGCCGAGCCCGCGCATCCCGCCAGCAAGGTAGCGGCCAGCGCCACCATCAGAATTCGCATTGCATTCACTCATCAGGAAAAAGCGGACTGTATCACCGTGGCAGCGCGTATCGTTCTGCTTTACTTCATTTAACCCGCGACATCGCGTGACGATTCGCGCACCCTGTCGCGCCAATATCGCTGTATCGCAATTTTCACTGGAAGCCCCATGACACCCAACGCCGAGTTTTACAAACCGACCACTGAATATGCCGACAAGCTGATCAGCCAGATCGGTCAGACACCTTCCTGGATCGCCAAGCGAATCGGCGTCACCGACAAGCGGATTCGCTACATCCTTGAGGGCGAAAGAACCGTCAAGGGCCAAACCACGCCGATCCAGATGACCTATACCGAGCAGTTTGCCCTCGAGTGCCTGGCGGCAGCGGCCAAGGCCAGCAAGAAGCAATCTGCGTCATCCGTTCCCAAGGAGTGACCATGGCGGCACCTGAGCAGCAACACGAACAGGCACTGGCAAAGTTTCTCGACGAACGTCCCGAATTGCGCGACGAGCTCGACCACCTCAACCCGCTGCTGGCCCAGGCCAAAGGCGAAACCCTCGAGCAGTTTCGCGATGAGCGTTTGCATGAGGCCTTTGAAGCCGAAGCCGAGCGCCTGGGTTTGTTTGCCTGGGAGCTGACGCTGCAACTGACCGCCGCCACACCTGAGGACTATCAGGCCCAGCGCCTGGAAGTGCACCGGGAAGTCGCGGAAATGGCCGGCATGGACTGGCTGGAGTATTGCGACCTGTACGGGATAGAACCGTAACCCTGCGCAAGGATCCCTGCATCGATGCTGCCCACCCCCTCGAAGACCCACGCCAGCCCCGGACACCTGCACACGCAGAAATGGCGCGGGCGCATCGGCCTGAGCCTGGTGGCGATGCTCTCGGTGCTGGCCGGCATGACCGACGCGATCGGTTTCATGGCCAGCGGCGATTTCGTTTCGTTCATGAGCGGCAACACCACGCGGATGGCCGTCGCCATCAGTGCCGGCGACCTGGGGTTGACCCTGCGCCTGGTAATCCTCATCGCCACCTTCATCGTCGGCAATGCCCTGGGCATTATCGTCAGCCGCCTGGGCGGGCGCCGGTCACTGCCCTTGCTGTTGTGCATTGCCGCCCTGCTGTGCGCCGCCGCAGCCTGGCCCTATGACTCGCAACTGCCGGCCCTGTTGGCGGCCATCATCGCCATGGGCATGCTCAATGCCGCCGTGGAAGAGGTCAACGGCCTGCCGGTCGGCCTGACTTATGTCACCGGCGCCCTGTCGCGCTTCGGCCGCGGACTGGGTCGCTGGATGCTCGGCGAGCGGCGCAGCGGTTGGCGCGTGCAACTGATCCCATGGACCGGCATGTTCGCCGGCGCGGTACTCGGTGCCGTGCTGGAACATCATTTCGGGCTCAAGGCGCTGTTTGCCAGCGGGTTGCTGGCGGCTGCGCTGGGGGTGTTGTCGTTGAAGATCCCGCGGCGTTGGCAGTTGGGCTATATGCCGCGCTGATTGTTGTGCTGCCTGTTCGGCCGCCATCGCTGGCAAGCCA
>NZ_AKJF01000190.1 GCF_000282475.1 Pseudomonas sp. GM78 | reverse complement strand
ACGGATGCCGCCGAAGCGGCCAGGCCTAGCACCTTGATGGTGACCTCTTGCGAATGCTCGATCAGGCGGTTGTAAATCGCGATGCCTTCGAACATGTCGCCACCTGGCGAGTTGATGTAAACGGTGACCGGCTTATCACCAATGGCCCGCAGCGCTGCGTCAACGCGCTTGAGGGTGACGCCCTCGCCGAACCAGTCCTCACCAATAATGCCGTACATGGTAATGGTGTCAGTCCCGGCTTCCAGCGCCGCACGCAGATCCGGGTTCCATAGATCGAGCGCGCGAGGGCTCAGCTCGCAGTTGAAACTGCGAGCATTGATATTCAGTGCCATGGTTACTCCTTATGGCCGAGCCAGCTTTTCAAGGCTGTCTGCGCGGCCTGGCCATCGGTGGATTCGCCCAGCTTGTCGATGGGGGTCAAGTTTGTTTGAACCGTTAGCACGCCTGCATTGCCGCCGTGCCGGGGGAGGTTCTCTTTTACCCTGCACTCGTCACGAGTCATGATGCCGTTCTGGGTCATCTGGCTATACCAGGCTGAGCGCCCGGCGGTGTCGGCCTTCAGGAATGCCTCAAGCGAAAATTCGGCGTAGTACGAAACGCGATCCGCCGGAGTCAACAATCGCTTGTTAACGCACTGCTGAATCTGGTTGGTAATCGAACTGATGCTAAAGGTC
>NZ_AKJF01000189.1 GCF_000282475.1 Pseudomonas sp. GM78 | reverse complement strand
ACGTTGGTCAGGATGGTCGGCTCGAAGAAGTTGCCTTCCATCGGCTTGCCACCGGCCAGTACGGTCGCGCCTTTGCTCAGGGCGTCGGCGATGTGTTCTTGCACCTTGGCCACGGCTTTTTCGTCGATCAGCGGGCCAGTGGTGGTGCCGTCTTCCAGACCGTTACCGATCTTCAGCTTGGCAACGGCCACTTTCAGCTTCTCGGCGAAGGCGTCGTAGACACCGTCCTGAATGTACAGACGGTTGGCGCAGACGCAGGTCTGGCCGTTGTTGCGGTATTTGGAAATGATCGCGCCTTCGACGGCCTTATCCAGATCCGCGTCGTCGAACACGATGAACGGTGCGTTGCCGCCCAGTTCCAGGGACACTTTCTTGATGTCCTTGGCGCATTCGGCCATCAGTTGACGACCGATTTCGGTTGAACCGGTGAAGGACAGCTTGCGCACGATCGGGTTGCTGGTCAGCTCGGTACCGATGTCGCCGGCGCTGCCGGAAACAACACTGAACACGCCAGCCGGGATGCCGGCACGCTGGGCCAGTTCGGCCAGGGCGAAAGCGGAGTACGGGGTTTGCGAAGCAGGCTTGAGCACCATGGTGCAACCGGCGGCCAAGGCCGGGCCAGCTTTACGGGTGATCATTGCCGCCGGGAAGTTCCACGGGGTGATGGCCGCGGTCACGCCGATTGGCTGCTTGATCACGATCAGGCGCTTGTCTGGCTGGTGGCCCGGAATCACGTCACCGTAGATACGCTTGGCTTCTTCGGCGAACCATTCGATGAAGGAAGCGGCGTAAACGATTTCGCCCTTGGCTTCGGCCAATGGCTTGCCTTGTTCCATGGTCATCAGGCGAGCCAGATCGTCCTGGTTCTCGATCATCAGTTCGAACCAGCGACGCAGTTTGACCGCACGTTCTTTGGCGGTCAGTGCACGCCAGGCCGGCAGCGCCTTGTCAGCGGCTTCGATCGCACGGCGGGTTTCGGCAGCGCCCATTTTCGGCACGGTGCCCAGGATTTCGCCCGTTGCCGGGTTGTTGACCTTGATCGTCTGACCGTTGTCCGCGTCTACCCAAGCGCCATCGATGAAGGCTTGCTGGCGGAACAACTGGGTGTCTTTAAGCTGCATG
>NZ_AKJF01000188.1 GCF_000282475.1 Pseudomonas sp. GM78 | reverse complement strand
TTGCCGGTATGACTCACCCACATAGGTAACAAAACAGTTCAAGCACATAGGTAACAGTTTTTAACTGGCACTGGTCGATTCCGAGGATCTGACCATGCCGTGGCGAGAGCTGAAACCTATGGACCTGAAAGTGATGTTCATTGCCGACTACCTGTCCGGTCGACTCAATTTCAGCCAACTCTGTGCGGCGCACAGCATCAGTCGCAAGACTGGCTACAAGTGGGTGGCCCGCTACAACGCGGACAGCGTTAACGGTTTGGCGGAATGCAGTCGCAAGCGGCACTCTCAAGCTCAGGCCGTGCCGTTTGCGGTCAAAGAGGCCATTCTTGAGCTGCGTGGCCAAGGACAAACCACGCCGGGCCCAAAGAAAATTCAGACGGCATTGATCGAGCGGTTTCCGGATCAGTCGCCACCCTCCAAAACCACCATCTACAACGTGCTTAAAAAGGCGGGGTTGGTGACACCACGACGATTACGTCAGCGGGTAGCAATCTATCCCAAACCGCTTCAGAAGGCTGACCTCCCCAACCAACTCTGGAGCGCCGATTACAAAGGCCAATACCTGACAGGGGAAGGCGTTTGGTGTTACCCCCTGACGGTCATGGATCACGCCAGTCGATTTCTCTTGGCATGCGAGAGTATGCCGAGCACTACCTTCAAGGATGCCAAGGCGACCTTTGAACGGCTGTTTAGAACATACGGAATGCCCGAACGTATTCGCACCGACAATGGTGTTCCCTTTGCCAGTAGCGGGCGTGCGGGATTGTCACAGCTGTCTATTTGGTGGCTGCGACTGGGCATCATCCCGGAAAGAATCCAGCCTGGCCGACCCGAGCAGAATGGGCGGCACGAGCGAATGCACCGGACATTAAAAAGTACTTTGCCACGCCCCCCAGAGATCGAGTGGGGTGCGCAGCAGAAGCATTTCGATCTGTTCATGCAGCACTACAATCATGAGCGTTTTCATGAGGCCCTGGGGCAGCGAACACCGGGGTCTTGCTACATCAGTTCGTCGCGCCTTTATCCAGAAAAACTACCGGAGATGAGATACCCAAGTCATATCGAAGCCTACGTAGTGGACTCTTGTGGAGTGGTGAACAAAGGCCGGCTCCGGATTTATGTGGGTTATGTGCTCAAACGTGAAATAGTGGGTTTGGACAACATAAGCGAGGGCATTTGGGACGTTATTTTTGGACCGGTCGTGTTAGGCCGCTTCGATGAAAAGGACGCCAAGGACGGTTACGTAACGCTTAAAGTGATTACAAATGAGTGATCAGGTGTTACCGATGTGCCTGAACTTTTATGTTACCTATGTGGTTGATCCGTACATGCCCCA
>NZ_AKJF01000187.1 GCF_000282475.1 Pseudomonas sp. GM78 | reverse complement strand
TACCGCAGCAATGGATATGTACTCGGACAACAAAAGACAGGCCGGCTGTCAGGCCGCCATCGCTGGCAAGCCAGCTCCCACAGTAGATCGAGTACAGCCCCGAAAGATTGATCGGCTGTAAGACCGCCTTCCCAAGTGCACTGACAATCAAAAACCAGTGCACTTTGCGCCAAGCCAGCCCCTGGTTCGAGCGCGTAGTTTTGTGTCGTGGGTTAGACGTTCGTCCTGACCTCCACCTGAATAACAACAAGATTTCTGGTGACCCATGAGCACAGTAGATCCGATCACCCTGGCAGTCGTGCGCGGCGCGCTCGAAACCGCGCAACGGGAAATGACCATCACCCTCGAGAAAACCGGTCGTTCAAGCGTTTTCAACCTGGCCCACGACTACTCCAACGCCCTCTTCGATCACCTTCCGGAGATGATCCTGCAAGGCCAGGACATCCCGATTCACCTCGGATCGCTGATCCCGGCGATGAAATGCGTGGCCGGCTTCTTCGGCGACGACGTCCAGGAAGGCGATGTGATTTATCACAACGACCCCGCTTACATGGGCAGCCATATTCTCGACTGCTGCATGTACAAACCGGTGTTCTACGAAGGTGAGCTGGTGTTCTGGGCGGTGTGCAAAGGTCACCTGACCGACATCGGCGGACCGGTGCCCGCCGGTTACAACCCGGATGCGAAGGAGATCTACGCCGAAGGCTTGCGTATCCCGCCGGTCAAACTCTGGTCCCAAGGCAAGCGCCGCGAAGACGTGATCAACCTGCTGCTGACCAACATGCGCGCCCGGGCCTATCAGGAAGGCGATCTCAACGCCCAGTACGGCGCCTGCAATGTCGGTGAGCGCCACTTGCTCGAACTGCTCGATCGGTATGGCGTGGCGCAGGTGCGCGCGTGCATCGCCGAACTGAAAGACATGGCGGACCGGCACATGCGGGCCTTGCTGCGAGAGGTACCGGATGGCCTCTACCGCGGCACCGCCGTGCTGGAAGACTCGGGCCATGGGCTGGGTGAGCTGTCGATCACCGCGCAGGTGGAAATTCGTGGCGACGAGGCGCACATCCTGATCGAAAGCCCGCCGCAGGTGCCGTACTTCATCAACTCCTACGCCGGCAACTCGGTATCCGGGGTTTACCTGGGGCTGATGATGTTCGCCCAGGTCCCGCCGCCGTACAACGAAGGGCTGTACCGCTGCGTGTCCGTCGACCTCGGCCCACCGGGCACCTTGTGCAACGCCCAGGAGCCGGCGCCCCACGTCAACAGCACCACCACACCGATGGAAACCCTCGCCGACGCGGTGCGCCAGGCCCTGGAGCAAGCGGCCCCCGATCGTGTCACCGCCTCCTGGGGGCACGCCAGCGGGATCAACATTGCCGGCCATGATCCGCGCAATGGCAACGACGAATACGTGACCATGGTGCTCGCCTCGATCATTTCCGGTGCCGGCGCAAACAAGGCCATGGACGGTTGGCCGGCGTGCGGTCCGTTGTGTTGTTTCGGCGCGCTGATGTCCGGTGATATCGAGTTGCTGGAGTACGCCTATCCAATCCTCGTCCATCGCTACAGCCTGATGACCGACAGCGGTGGTGCCGGCGAATTTCGCGGTGGTTCGGGGACACGCATCGAAATCGAACCGCTGAACCACGCCATGACCGTGGTCGGTTTTGGCGAGGGCCGGCAACTGCCGACCTCGGGTGCCGCGGGCGCGAACAACGTCCTGCTCGAACCGAAGCTGGGCCGCTTGATTCACCGCATGCTCGACGGTGAGGAACAGTCCTTCATCTACAACGCGCAGCTCACCGCGCAACCGGGCGAACGGGTGATCAACGTCAACCCTGGTGGCGGTGGCTATGGCAACCCTCTGCGCCGCCCGGTTGCCAGCGTGGCCGAGGACGTGCGCAACGGTCTGGTGTCCCGCGAAGGCGCCCGCCTGGAGTACGGCGTGGTGATCGACAGCCACGGCCAGGTCGATGACGCCGCGACCAGCACCTTGCGCGCCACGCATTAATCCGGCCCCTTTGAGCTATCTGGAATCCCTCATCATGAGCAAGCAACAATATCGCCTGGGCATCGACGCCGGCGGCACCTTCACCGATTTCATCCTGGCCGATCGCAGCGGCAACGTGCAGCTGTTCAAGGCGCCATCAACGCCACAGGACGGCACCCTCGCCATCCGCAACGGGCTGGCGCAAATCGCCGACGCCATCGGCCGCACCCCGGCCGAGATCATTGGCGACTGCGACCTGTGCATCAACGGCACCACCGTGGCCCTCAACGCGCTGATCGAGAAAACCGGGGTCAAGGTTGGCCTGTTGTGCACCGACGGGCATGAGGACAGCCTGGAAATCCGCCTGGGCCACAAGGAAGACGGCCATCGCTACGATGCCACTTACCCGCCGGCCTACATGCTGGTGCCGCGGCATCTGCGGCGGCCCATCGGCGGCAGGATCATCAGTGATGGCAGCGAATACGCCGCGCTCGACGAAAACGCAATAACTGAAGCGATCGAGTATTTCCGCGAACAGGACGTCAAGGCCGTGGCCATTTCGTTCGTCTGGTCGGTGCGCAATCCGAGCCACGAGCAACGCGCCGCCGAAATGGTGCGCGCGGCACTACCGGGTGTATTCGTCTGCACCGGCAACGAAGTGTTCCCGCAGATCCGCGAATACACCCGCACCTCGACCACCGTGGTCAATGCGTACCTGAGCCCGGTCATGGGCCGCTACATCGAACGCATCGACGCCTTGTTCGAAGAGCTCGGCGCGCAGCAGCCCACTCGCTACTTCCAGTCCAACGGTGGCCTGGCGCCCGGCGTGGTGATGCGTGAACGCGCGGTGAACGCGATCAACTCAGGGCCGGCGTCCGCGCCGCAAGCCGGGTTGTGCGTGGCGCAGCCGTTCGGCATCGACAACGTGATCACCGTGGACATGGGCGGCACCTCGTTCGACATCACCTTGAGCAAGTCAGGGCGCACCAACTTCAGCAAGGACACCGACTTCCTGCGTTATCGCATCGGCGTGCCGATGATCCAGGTGGAAACCCTCGGCGCCGGCGGTGGCTCGATCGCCCATCTCGACGACTTCGGCATGCTCCAGGTCGGCCCGCGCAGTGCCGGCGCCAATCCGGGACCGGTGTGCTACGGCAAGGGCGGCACCGAGCCGACCGTCACCGACGCCAACCTGGCCCTGGGTTACCTGGCCGACGGCGCACTGTTGGGCGGTAGCATCCGGCTCAACCGCCAGGCCGCCGTCGAGGCGATCCGGAGCAAAATCGCCGAGCCCCTGGGCATCAGCGTCGAACGCGCCGCGCTCGGCATCATCACCCTGGTCAACCTGAACATGGTCAGCGGCATTCGCCGGGTGTCGGTCGAGCGCGGGTATGACCCACGGGACTTTGCCCTGATCGGCGCGGGCGGTGCGGCGGGCATGCACGTCATGCGCCTGGCCGAGGAAATCGGCAGCAAGGTGGTGCTGATCCCGAAAGTGGCTTCCGGACTGTGCGCCTACGGGCAGATTCTTTCCGATATCCGCTACGACCAATTGACCACGCTGCCGATGCGCCTCGACGACGAACTGGTCGACCTGCCATTGCTCAACCAGACCCTGCGTGACCTGCGCGAGCGCGGCATGAACAACCTGCGCGACGATGGCTTCGGCGCTGGCAATAATGTCGAGTGCCTGTACAACCTGGAAATCCGCTACCTGGGGCAGATCCACGAATGCAGCGTCGAGCTGGCCTGCGATCAGCTGGATCAGGCGGGCCTGGTCGCCTTGCGTGAGGCGTTCCACACCCGGCACAAGGCGCTGTTCTCCTACAGCGAGCCGCAAAGCCCGGCAGAACTGGTCAACCTCGAGTGCTCGGTGATCGCGCGCCTGCAACGTCCGCCCATGCCGGAACTGCCGGCACCTGCCGAGGATGTCGCGCCCAAGGCCAGCGGTCAGCGCTCGATGCTGTTCAGCGCCCAGTCGTCCTGGCAGCAAACGCCGGTGTACAACGGTGACCGCTTGCAATCGGGGCAAACGGTGAAAGGCCCGTGCGTGATCGAAGAGTCGACCACCAACATCGTCGTGCCCCCTGGCTGGCAAGCCACGCTGGCGCCATCGGCCACCTACCGGCTGACACCCGGTGATTGACCGCCCGTAAACATTGGCAAATGATGGCAGCCCAACGGTGCCGGCGGCTTTTTTGCGTCGGCACCGTCCTCATAATAAAAAAGATACGAGGGCAGCCATGGCCTACAAACTCTCCACCCGCTCCTGGCCAGACAGTCAACGCCAGCCGCTCTGGGCCCAGGCCATTGGCAGTGCCTATTTTCCGCTGTCCCTGGAATTCGCGCCCGACAGCCCTTTCAGTGGCAGCCTGCAGATCTGGGAAACCGGCAGCACCGCGCTGACCCTTTCACGCTTGCGCTCCAGCCAACTGGGCTATTCGCGCAGCAAAGCCCAGGTCAGTGAAGACCGCGAAGCCTGCTACCTCGTCACCGTACCGCGGCGCAGCGAAGTGCACTTCGAACAGGACGGCCGTGCCCTGCATTGCCAACCCGGTGGTTTCATCTTCGAACGGGGCGACGCGCCCTACCGCTTTCACTATGCCAGCGACAATGATCTGTGGGTGTTCAAGCTCCCTGAACGCGCACTGCACGGCCAATTGCGCGGCGCCGAGCGCTACACCCGCCTGTGCTTCGACGCCAGGCGAGCACTCGGGCGGGTCTTTGTCGACCAACTGGCGATGTGCGCCGCACGTTTCGACGAATGCGACGCGCCCGCCCGGCACATGCTGCTGGAGCAGGCCCTTTCGACGTTGTTGATGGCATTGCGTGACGATGAGCGGGTGCTCAGCAGCGAAAGCTCGAACCTGGCCGCCCTGCATTTGCAACGCATCGAGCACTACGTCGACCAGCAACTGGGCAACCCCGACCTGGCACCGCCAATGATCGCCGAGGCCTGTGGGTTGTCCGTGCGTTATGTGCATAAACTCTTCAACAGCACGCGCTACAGCCTGGGGGAATGGATTCGCCTGCGCCGCCTTGAGGCGGTCAACAGAGGCCTGCAAGACCCCAGCTGCCACCTGTCGATCGGCGAGCTGGCCATGCGCTGGGGCTTCAGCGATCAGGCGCAATTTACCCGAAGCTTTCGCCAGCACTTTGGGTGTACGGCCAGGGAAGTGCGCAGTGGGGGTCGGTTGGCTGTGTCTTCGAATATTGGGGTCTGAGGCTGGATTTAGGCCTGGCAGACGACCAATCTCCTGAAGGTGTACCCCGATCTACTGTGGGAGCTGGCTTGCCGGCGAAGGCGGCCTGACAGCCGAGCATTTTCTTTCAGGTGTACATATCCATTCCTGCGGTAACGGCCACCTATGGTTTCGCCCTTACGGCGAGTCACTTGGAAAAGCCCCAAGTAA
>NZ_AKJF01000186.1 GCF_000282475.1 Pseudomonas sp. GM78 | reverse complement strand
AACCCCACATTCAAAGCGCTTAGCTGATGCCGGATGCTGTGCTCCCGATTCTCTCAGGAGGCCAGCTCGTCATGATGCGACCCGACGCCAAAGTTGAAAAAGTTTATCTCTACCCCAAGCCCGTGGACTTCAGAAAGTCCATTGATGGACTCGCTGCGCTGGTCGAGCTGGACATAAAAGTGGCGGTGTTCGACCCCGTGCTTTTTGTATTCCTGAATCGCCACCGTAACCGGGTGAAAATCCTCTACTGGGAGCGCAATGGCTTCTGCCTTTGGCTTAAGCGCTTGGAGTCTGAGCGTTTTAAAACATCACCCGATGCCGCCGACGAGGCCATCGTGTTGACGGTTCAGGAGCTGAACTGGCTGCTCGACGGTTTTGACCTGTGGCGCAACCGCCCTCATCAAGTTTTGACTCCAAGATTCGTCGCCTGACCGGTATAATCCGGGCATGAATTTAATGCCCGAAGACCTCCCAGATGACCCTGTTCTGCTCAAGCAAATGTTGCTTGAGGCGCTCAGCCGTCAGCAGGTTACGGCTGAGGCTTACCAGACTCATATCGTCGATCTGAAAGAACAGATCAAGCTGCTGCGCGACCGCCTGTTCAATCGTAAATCCGAGCAGACCGTTGAACCCAATATCCCGCAATTGGCACTGTTCAATGAGCCCGAAAGCGAGCCGATGCCTTCCGTCGGCGACGCTGACGAAGAAGTTGTGGCTCCGGCGCCACGTCGCGGCAAGCGCAAGCCTCTGTCGGCCGATCTGCCGCGTATCGAAGTCATCCACGAACTGCCCGAGCACGAACTGACCTGTGCCTGCGGTTGCCGCAAGCATGTGATCAGCGAAGAAATCAGCGAACAGCTGGATATCGTGCCGATGCAGATCCGTGTCATCAAACATATTCGCAAGGTTTACGGTTGCCGTGGCTGCGAAACGGTACCGGTCACCGCCGACAAACCGGCTCAACTGATCGAAAAGAGCATGGCCAGCCCGAGCGTTCTGGCCATGTTGCTGACCACCAAGTACGTCGACGGCTTGCCGCTGCATCGTTTCGAGACGGTGTTAAGTCGACACGGTATCGATATACCAAGGCAAACACTGGCGCGCTGGGTGATGCAGTGCAGCGAACACTTTCAGCCACTGCTGAACCTAATGCGCGACCGATTACTGGAAAGCCCGGTGATCCATTGCGATGAAACCCGTGTTCAAGTATTGAAAGAGCCAGGTCGAGACCCGACCAGCCAATCCTGGATGTGGGTACAAACCAGCGGTCCGCCAGATCGTAAAGTCGTGTTGTTCGACTACACGTCCAG
>NZ_AKJF01000185.1 GCF_000282475.1 Pseudomonas sp. GM78 | reverse complement strand
TCGTTGACGACCATCGCGAGCATGCTCGCTCCTACAGTAAGAGCGAAACCCTAAGTGGCCGTTACCGCAGGAATGGATATACACCCAATCCAAATATGCACCGTACATGCCACTCGTCTATTCGACCGCACGCTAGCCCCCTGACACCTTCAAACCTGTACGACCCGGAAATCCCGGGACAAGGTTATGAGGTGAAGTATGTCCAGCGAGTCAATCATCCAGGACAACAGGCAAGACCCGGACAAGACGCTCCCCGCGTCGGACGATCCGGGCAAATACGATCCCCTGATCCAGCCCGACCTCGAAGATGAAGAGGGCGCGCAGGATTGGAATGAGCCCGACAGGAAACTTCCCGAGGCCGATGAGCAAACACCCTTGTCCGACGACAGGCGATAGGGGAGCGCGTCCGATGACAACCTTCACGCCCTTGGGCTCGCCTTCGGCGCCTGCGAATGCCGACGCCGATGGCCGGTACCGCGAACTCTACGATTTGCTCTACAGCAACGGCCCGCAAGCACGAGCGCGGGCCGAACAGTTCCTACGCGAGCAACTGACCGTGGCCGCCGAACTCCCCTGTGACCTTCCCGAAGCGCCAGAACTACTGTCGTCATGGACGCAACAGCATTGCGCCGCTGTGGCGCGCGATTACGCCCACTACCTCGAAGAGCGCAAGCAAGGTGGGCCACGTCGGTACTTCTCGAACAAGGCCCACGCGCTGTTTTTCCTGCAGCGGGTGGCACCGACCAAGGAAGTCGACGGCGCGTGGCTGGCCGGTGTGCTCGAGCATTGGCAGGACCTGCGATACAACGGGTTGCTGAACACCTATCTGGAAGAGTTGGGCAGAGGCGACCCCCGGCACAATCACGTGGTGATCTACCGCAAGCTGCTGGCCGAGCACGACTGTGGCGACAGGCAGGGACTGCTCGACGAACACTTTCGCCAGGGCGCGATTCAACTGGCCTTGGGGCAGTGCAGCGAGATGTTCATGCCGGAGGTGATTGGCTACAACCTCGGCTACGAGCAACTGCCGCTGCACCTGCTGATCAGCGCCTATGAGCTGCGTGAACTGGGGATCGATCCGTACTATTTCACCCTGCACGTGACCATCGACAACGTCAGCAGCGGACACGGGCGCAAGGCGATCGAAGCGCTGCTCGAGCTGATACCCATGGAGCAGGGGCGGGATGAATTCTATCGACGTGTCGCCATCGGCTATCGACTCAATGACCTGGGATCAGGCTCGACGGCGGTGATAGCAGGCTTCGATCTGCAGCAGGAAGTCGTCGCCATGCTCGAGCGCAAACGCCGCTTCGGCCAGCACATGCATTCCGATTACTGCCAGGTCGAAGGCAAGACCGTCAATCAGTGGCTGGCGACCCCTGGCCATATCGAAAATTTTCTCGGCGCGCTGCAACGCAAGTGCTGGATCAAACGGCACTGCCCACCCGGGGAGAGCCGCTTCTGGCAATTGATCGAGGGCGATCAGGCAGCCATGTTCGGTGTGTTCAGTGGCTTTGAGAAACAACTGCTGCACGACTGGATTGCCGGTGACTGGCAGGCACCGCAGCGGCGGCCAGCGATACGCCGCGCGCCATTCGACGATGCCCGGGCCGATGAAATCGGGGCAGACGACTCCGAGCTCAAGGCATTGCAAGAATCACTGGAGGACCAGTCACCGCGACAGCAATTGCGAATGCTGATCCCGTGGCTCTCGGCACAGCGCCATTGTCGTCCCGCCGGACTCTTCGCCACCCGGCGCTTTATCGAATGCGTGGCCCATCTGCGCTGAATTCTGGAGTCATGCATGTCAGTACAACAGATCACTGATTGGACGTTGCTTGAGCTGGGCCGGCGCCTGGTTGCCGAGGGCTACCGTTTCATCACGCCCACGCCCTTGACCCATGAGCGGGTGTGCCAGCGCTTTACTCCACCCTTGGCCAAGGACTTGCGCGATGTGTTCGGTTGGTCGATGCCCTTCGAAAACACGCTATTTTCACAGGAAGAACTGGCTGATCTGCAGCAGGCGCACATCGTCGAAAAGGAGGGTTCGCTGTGGCGTAGCACGGTGCGATGGTCGAGCCTTGGGCACTTGCTGATTGCCCATTCGGCGTACCCGACCACGCAGCCCGATTCGGTGTTTTTCGGGCCCGACAGCTATCGCTTTGCCCAGCTGATCGACGCTTATCTGCAGCAATGCTCCGAGCCTGTGCGACGGGTGGTGGACATTGGCTGCGGGGCCGGCATCGGAGCATTGGTTGTCGCGTGTGTCCGACCGGAGGCCGAGGTGCTGGCGGTGGATATCAATCCAAGGGCATTGCGGTTGACGGCGGTGAATGCAGAGCTGGCCGACACCGGCAATGTCAGCGTTTATCACAGCGACGTGCTGGGCAGCGTCGAAGGGCAGTTCGACTTGATCATTGCCAATCCGCCCTACATGAACGACAGCCAGCAGCGTGCCTATCGCCATGGCGGTGGCGCACTCGGGGAAGCCTTGTCGCTGCGCATCGTCCGCGAATCGCTGCCGCGCCTGGAAAAGGCCGGCAGCCTGCTGCTGTACACCGGGGTGGCGATGGTGGACGGGGCGGATCCTTTTCTCGAGGCCATCCAGCCACTGCTGGGTGACGACAGGTTCAGCTGGACCTATCGGGAGCTGGACCCCGATGTGTTCGGCGAGGAGCTGCTCAAGCCCGGGTATGAACGGGTGGAGCGCATTGCCGTGGTGGCGTTGACCGTGACCCGGCGGCATTAATGCAACGCCGGTTCAATTACCGTCTGCCACTTTGCGTTCTATCTCGGCAACTTTTCGCCTGAGGTCCTCGGCTTCCTCCTCCGTGGTTTCTGGGGGAGAGGGTTCAAGCGTCTCATCTTCCTCGGTGGTCGGGGTGTCGGCTGGGGTGATGCGGTCATCGTTGTTCATGGTGCTTGCCTCCAGTGTCTTCACGTTGGATCGGGGCCTGGGCTGTGAGTTCGAGATTTATCGACCAATACCCCAGGGCTAGCCTTTGGACCAAAACTCGCTCACCGCGCCGTGGGCACCTTGCACGGGGTCCTGGTCCGGAAACGGCAGGGCGTCGATGCTCTGCTGTTGCGCGGCACTCGGCGCTTCACGGCACATGTCGGCGTGCTGGCCAGGCGGATAGGCGCCGACCACCAGAAAGTCATCGCTCGAATCCAGGTTGCAATGACCGGTGCCGGCGGGCAACAGCAGCACATCCCCGGCACGCACTTGCAGCACATGACCATCGGGGCCGCCCAGCATCAAGCGCGCATGCCCGCTGGCCACCCCAAGCACTTCGTGGCCTTCGGTGTGGTAGTGGTGATAGTCATAAACCCCATAGCGCCAATGCGGCGGCCAGCCGTTGGCCCTGAAGGTTTGCTCGAACAGGGCTGCCGGATCGTCGCCCCGAATAGCGATGGCCCCGGGATAGAACAGCACCGGCAGGCGAGAGTTGTTCGGCACCCAGCCATTGCGTTCCAACATCAATTTTTTCACGGGAGCACCCGCTTGCGATCTGGTCATCAGAGATCTCCGCCGTTACTCCATCGATTTGAATGCAATCTTCTGAAGCGTCTATTGAACAGAGACATTGCCTGGGCACGGGCGGTTCTAAAAATCGCCACTTACAACGCCCGACCATCGATCAGGTGCCATGGATGGAAAAGGAACCGCTGCGTCCACACCACGCCCTTAGTAATAAGCAGTGGTAGAGGCAAATGGACGTGAACGATCGGGCGATTTTCACAGGGTGTGCAGGCTGGAGCCTGGGCAGGGAGTATTCGGCCGCCTTTACCGCTGAAGGTACCCACTTGCAGCGCTATGCGGCGCGGCTGAACTGCGTCGAGATCAACAGCTCGTTTTATCGCCCGCATCGTCAGCAAACCTACCAGCACTGGGCAGACTGCGTGCCGCCCGGTTTTCGTTTCAGCGTCAAGGTGCCCAAGCTGATCACCCACGTGCAGCGCCTGCAAGCCTGTGATCAGGCGCTTGATGAGTTTTTGCTGCAATGTTCCGGCTTGGGTGAGCGCCTGGGCTGCCTGCTGGTGCAGTTGCCGCCATCGCTGGCGTTTGTCGAGGCGGTTGCCGAGGGGTTTTTCATCAGCCTCAGGCGGCGTTTCCCCGGGCTTGTGGTGCTCGAGCCCCGGCATGAATCCTGGACAGGGGCCGAGGCGCTGCTGATGCAGTATCAGATTGCGCAGGCCGCGGTGGATCCATCGCGAATCAGCACCGACCTGACGCCACGGGGATGGCCGGGGTTGAAATACTGGCGACTGCATGGGTCGCCACGCATCTACTACAGCCCCTATGACCTGCAGCGGCTGCAACGGCTGGCGGCCGAGTTGCAGGCCGCCA
>NZ_AKJF01000184.1 GCF_000282475.1 Pseudomonas sp. GM78 | reverse complement strand
TTTTTGGCGTTTGAAAAAGGGACTCGCCGTAAGGGCGAAACCATAAGTGGCCGTTACCGCAGCAATGGATATGTACTCAGACAACAATCCCCCAAAGGCTACGACACGGTATGGACCAACGTTGGGAGAGGCCCAGATGGAGGTCGTCACAGGTTGACGGACAGGCTCAGGGTGTAAGGCAGCAAGAAGATCAAACCTCAGTTCGCCGACACCAGTTTAAGCCCAATGACCCCCGCCAGAATCACCCCGATGCACATCAGGCGCAGGGGTGCCGTGGAGTCCCCCAGCACCACCATACCGACAATCGCAGTGCCTGCCGCACCGATGCCGGTCCATACCGCATAAGCCGTGCCCACCGGCAAGGTGCGCAGCGAAAGTGAAAGCAGGAAGACGCTCGACAGCCCAGTGACGACCGTCAAGACACCGGGAACCCATCGTGTGAAACCTTCGGAGCCCTTCATGTAGAAGGCGAAGGCGATTTCCAGAATGCCGGCGATACCCAATAGTGCCCAAGCCATATGTCACAACTCCTTCAGAGGGTCTCGCCGGACCTCGAAGCCAGGCGAGAGATTGAGTCGATCAGGCTTTTCCAGCCGCCGCCGGTGTCGAGCGGAATGCCACGCCGAGTCGGTTGAACGCGTTCATCAAGGCGATGGCGTAAGTGAGATCCGCCAGCTCCTTTTCGCTGAACATGGCCGCCGCTGCCTGATAAATGGCATCGGGAACAGCGGTTTCGACGACCCGAGTGACGCTTTCGGCCCAAGCCAGCGCCACGCGTTCACGTTGGGTGAAGAGATTTCCGGCGTCGTGCCACACCGGCACCAGCACCAGCTTGTCTGCCGCGACACCCAGTTTGAGCAAATCGCGCGAATGCATATCGATGCAAAACGCGCAGCCATTGATTTGCGACACCCGCAGGTAGACCAGGTCGATGAGTTCGGTGGGCAGATCGCTCTTTTGCAGATAGCCGTAGACGTTGCCGAAGGCCTTGTAACCTTCAGGGGAAGCGCTGGCGTAGTTGATTCGCGAAGTCATGATGGATCCTTGAGTTGGCTGTGTGAAGGACTGCATCCTGGGACTGTTTGGTCTATGGTTGAAGATCCATGTTTCGGCTTCTGGACTGGGCCATGTTTGCTTAGGCGCGGCACCTTCATGGCCTGGTCCTCAAGATGATTCATGGATCTTGGAGGCAGGTCATGATGGCTTGTAGGATCATTGTTCATGCCGGCAACCCAGGTGTTTGCCCCAGAGTGCGTCCATGACCAGCCCCATCAACAACCTGTCACCCCTCGACCCCGCCTCGAAGGAGCCGATCTACCGGCAAATCTACTGGCGGTTTCGCGCGGCGATCAGCGACGGCGTACTCGCGCCCGGCGCGCGCATTCCCGCGGCCCGGGCGCTGGCAAAAGAGCTCGGGCTGGCCCGGGGCACCATCGATACCGCGTATTCGTTGCTGGCGGCCGAAGGTTATATCCAGTCCCGTGGTCAGGCCGGCACGGTGGTGGCGGCAGGGCTCACGCTCAGGACAGACTCGCGCCGTGACGAACACGCCTTGAACCCGCTCGCCGGCACCTCGGTCCGGCACAAGGCGCCAGTGCTGCCCTTTCAAATGGCCTTGCCGGCGCTGGATGTGTTTCCGCGCAAGATCTGGGCGCAGATCGGCGCTCGCTGCGTGCGCGCCACCGGGGTCGCGGACATGGCCAATCCATCGGCCTACGGTCTGGAATCCTTGCGCAGTGCGATCGCCAGCTACCTGCAAATGGCGCGCGGCATCTATTGCCAACCTTCGCAGGTGTTCGTCACCTCGGGTTACCGCAACACCCTGACGCTGATCGTCCACGCCTTACTGAAACCAGGCGACCGTGTGCTCGTCGAAAACCCCGGTTACCCCCCTACCCGCCAATTGCTCGAGTATCTGCAAATCGCGGTGCAACCCGTTGCGGTGGACCAGGACGGCATGCAGGTCGAGCAAGGCGTGAGCGCTTCACTCGACGCCCGCGCGGCGGTGGTCACGCCGGCCCATCAGAGCCCCTTGTGCATGTCGCTGTCATTGCCGCGCCGCCTGCAACTGCTGGAATGGGCTGGTCGCGAGCAATCCTGGATCATCGAGGACGACTACGACGGCGAATATCGCTACATCAGTCGACCACTGCCCGCACTCAAGAGCCTGGATCGCGACGGACGCGTGTTGTACGCCGGCACCTTCAGCAAAGTGCTGTTTCCCGGCATTCGGCTTGCCTATCTGGTGGTGCCGCCAGCGCAGGTCGAACGCTTCGAACACGTCAGCCAGACCTTCCTCGGCGGCTGCCCGGAGCTCACCCAGGCCATCGTCACCACCTTTGTCACCGAGGGCCATTTCGCCCGGCATATCCAGCGCATGCGCAAACTCTACGGCGAACGCCGGGAGGCGGTGGTCAGAGGACTGACGAATGCCTTGGGCGATCACTTTCACATCGACACCCAACCGGGCGGCATGCACCTGATTCTGCGCTTGACCCGGCCCCAGTCCGACCGCGCACTGGTTGAGCGCCTGCTGCATGCAGGCATTTACGCCGAAGCCTTGAGCGAATGTTGCATCGGCCCACCTACCCATTGCGGCTTGCTGCTCGGCTTCGCCAACATCGCCTCGCAAGCCAGTGCCGAACAGCTTGGACAACACATCCTGGCGCTGCTCTGAATCCAGATTCATGGCCCACACACGCAAGCCATTCTTGGCTCTTTGTCGCGGGGCCAAGCGACTCCATCATGCAGACCTGGTCTTCAACGAACATCAAAGGGTCCCATGAAAATACTGCGCGTGATCTGCAGCCCGCGAGGGACAGCCTCCGAGAGTTATCGGCTCTCGCAAACCCTCATCAACCATTTGATCGATAGCCATCAAGGCTCTGATTTCATCATCACCGAGCGCGGGGTCACAGGGCTTGCGCATGTCGATGCCGACTATGCCGAAGCCGTGAGCAAACGGCGCGAGCCGTCCCATGCTCGCGCCGCCAAAGGCGCCCTGTTGCAGTCCGAACAATTGATTCGCGAGCTGGAAAGCGCCGACTGCGTGGTGATCGCCACCCCCATGCATAACCTGATGGTGCCTTCGGCGCTGAAGGCCTGGCTCGACCATGTGATCCAGGCCGATCGTACCTTTCGTATCACCCCTGAGGGCAAGGTCGGCACTTTGCGCGACCGGCCAGTGTTCATTGCCATCGCCTCAGGCAGCACCTTCACCGGCGTCAACGCCCGGCAACCGGACTTTCTGCGGCCATGGCTGAGAGCCGTACTGGCGAGTATCGGCTTGCTCGACGTGAAGTTCTTCTCTGTGGAAGGCACCGGGCAAGAACCCAATGCCTTGAACGCTACCCGAGAAAAAACCGAACAGGCAAGCGCACTGTATTTTGCCAGCCGCGCGCCAATGCCCGCCTGAATCCCCCCCAGGAAAACACCATGACGATCGCTTCTCCCCTGCGCAGCATTGCCGTGTTCTGCGGCTCCAACTACGGCCTCAACCCCGACTACGTCAAAGGCGCCCGGGCCCTCGGCCGGGAAATCGCCAGGCGTGGCTTGCGGCTGGTGTATGGCGGCACCGACAAGGGATTGATGGGCGTGATGGCCGACACCGTACTCGCCGAGGGCGGCGAGGTGGTTGGCATCATCACCCGCCAGTTGTTCGATCTCGGGCATCTGCATCAAGGCCTGACCCGGCATGAAGTGACGCAGGACATGCGCAGTCGCAAGTCGCGCATGAGCGAATACGCCGATGCCTTCATTGCACTGCCTGGCGGTCTGGGGACGTTTGAAGAGTTGTTTGAAGTGGCGACGCTGACGCAACTGGGCGAACACCACAAAGGCGTCGCCTGCCTGAACATCGGCGGCTTTTTCAACCCGCTGCGCAGCCTTCTCGACCACGCCGTGGCTGAAGCCTTCATGAAGACCGAGCACAGCGAGATGCTGTTGATCGATACTGATCCGGTAGCACTGATTGATGCGCTTGAGCAGTGGCAGGCACCGACCGTGACGAAGTGGATCGGTCCTGCCCCGTTACCCGTTACAGCGCGGTGACAGGAACGCTTTTCAGGTCCTGGCGACGTTGCTCCCGAAAATCTGTCGCCAGGACCTTTTTACTTCAGCGCTTGCGCATCACTGAATCAGTGCGCGCCAGCCATCGTCCATTGCTGCGCGATAGCCGTGTTGTGGCGCTTGGCTCGCTGAGTCAATACCAGCATCGTCAAGAAGCCGAGCACGATCAGAACCGGGTAAGCCATCAACAGTTCCGAGAGGGAGTATTTCCAGGCCAAAGGACGGCCGACGCCGAGCATGGCGGCATACATCCACGATACCGCCGACAGCGAACCACAAAACAGCGCCAGCATCCGGGCGCTGAATCCGAGTTCAAGCAAGGAGCCTGCCTTTTGCAGGGCCGGCAATACCAGTCGGTGCAGCAGGATGCCGTTATAGGTCAGCAGCACGACAATGATCACCTTGGCGTGAAGCTTCGGATTCATGAAGTACTCCGTGCCTTTGCCGAGGTAGTCGATGCCGATGATGGCAGCACCCGTCACCCATAGGCCGATCAATGCCATCACGACAGATTTCTGCAGACTCTCCATGTGTGCATTGTCATGTTCAGTCAGCACTTTGCGTTTCAACATATCCCTGACCATTGCAATATCACTGGTCAGCACTAAACCAATCGCCACGCAACAGGCGAGCAAATGAACGTAAACAACGCCCAGCCGCAATAACTCCATAAATTCTTTATGTTCGATCAGGCTCATAATTGTGTTTATCGCCACGGGTATCTCTCCACCTTGTTAGATAGTTCAGATCGGCCAATCAGCAGAATATTTGTCTGCACGACCTTGCTCATACAAGAAAACTGACCAATAGGTTTATTATCGAAATCCTATCTAGCCAGTTAGGGAATTGATGACAGCTTAGTGACTACCTCTCAATTTTCGGGTAAAAAAATCCCCATCTGCATTCACTGCATTTGAGGTTCTATTTCCACTTCTTGTTTTCGATTGCGAGTGCAGGCCATGGATGACGTGCTGCAGAATCTGAGGCCCGCAGGCCGCAAATGTTCATTTTTTAACCAGCACACCGACAAGCGGTAGCGCCCTCGGGGACCCTCGGTACGGGTAATCAGCCAGTAACTAGCGCGTAGAGGCCCGTTCCAACTGAGCTGGTTGATTTACATGAACATCGACGTAGACAATTGGATCCACTAGTTGCCATCTGAGCAATAGGCCAGATCGATAGCAGGCTCTCATTTATTTCCTGCTCGATTGAACAGTCAGACTATTCAGTGGATCCGATTATTGATTACTGAATATTTTGAAAGTCCTGGCGGCATTGCCAAAAACTGTCGCCAAGACTGTTTGTTATTTCAACTCAGACCAACTTCAGCGTGACGTTTATGTTGTTGCGGGTGGCCTTGGAGTACGGGCAGTACTTGTGGCCGGTGTCGACCAGTTTCTGTGCGGTTTCGCGATCCAGGCCCGGCAGGCTCACATTCAGCCGCGCCTGCAGCAGGTAGCCGCCTTCATTGGTACCCAGGTCCACCTCGGTGTCGACGGCCACATCCTTGGGCAGTGCAACCTTTAGTTCCTTGGCAGCCACGCCCATCGCGCCGATGAAACAGGCTGACCAACCGGCGGCGAATAACTGCTCGGGATTGGTACCACCACCGCCTGCCCCCGGAGACGACAGCTTGATATCCAGGATGCCGTCGGAGCTGCGCGAGGCGCCGTCCCGCCCGCCGGTGGTGTGGGTTTTTGCGGTGTACAGGACTTTGTCGAGCTGGTTCATGATGATCTCCTGATTGAATTGAGGTTCAGTGCAATGTCAGGTGAATCAGAAAAACGGCCTTCAGGCTTGATGCCAGGCAACCAATGATAGACGGCGCGGCTCAACCGGGTGCCTGATCCGACAAAGGCCATCCTGCGCTGCGCAGACCTTGCAGGAGCCAGCGGTGCGGCGATCCGACTTGCCGGCGAATACGGCCTGATAGCCGACCTATTATTTGTTGTCGGAGTACATATCCATTCCTGCGGTAACGGCCGCCTATGGTTTCGCTTTTACAGCGAGTCACTTGGAAGAGCCCCAAGTAACCAAG
>NZ_AKJF01000183.1 GCF_000282475.1 Pseudomonas sp. GM78 | reverse complement strand
CAAGAGCCCTTGGTTACTTGGGGCTTTTCCAAGTGACTCGCCGTAAGGGCGAAACCATAAGTAGCCGTTACCGCAGGAATGGATATGTACTCCGTCGGCTGCGATTTTTCATCTTAGACCCAGGCCACCGCCAACAACCCCGCCCCCAGCACCACACACAAGGGCGAGTAGACCCAGGTATCCAGCCGGGCAAACCTCGACCCCTTGACCTCCTTGAAAAACCCCACCAGCTCCGAATCACCAATGGCCCGGGCAAACAACAAAAGCGCAATGGCGCTGATCACCCACTGCAACCCTCGATGATCCACCTGCGGCAGCCACCAGCCAACCCGCAAGCACACCAACAGGGCAATGATCAGCAACCCCGCCGCCACCAGCATCATCATCCAGCCACGGGGATGGAAGGCCGGCTGCAACCGCGCACCGCCCTCCACCGGCACCTGCGGCACCACCGCCACGGCGGCCCATTCACCACCCAACGCCCAATACACGTGTACCAGAGCGATCGCCGAAATTATCGT
This sequence comes from Pseudomonas sp. GM78, assembly GCF_000282475.1. Classification (GTDB taxonomy): domain Bacteria; phylum Pseudomonadota; class Gammaproteobacteria; order Pseudomonadales; family Pseudomonadaceae; genus Aquipseudomonas. The sequence continues at coordinate 3,860 of NZ_AKJF01000183.1, read as the reverse complement.
CGCCAGCCATTGAGCCAACACGAAGGTCATGGTCTGAAATCCTTGAAAGGGATTTGAACAGACTCATCCTAGTCGGCTTTTTTTGTAGCGCACGCCACGACGCCAGCGACCCGACCAACGCAACACATGGGCCATTTTTGCAGCCGGCATCTACAGGGAGGCAGACACCTTGTCCGCGATCTCCTTGGGCAACCAGGCCTTCCAGACTTCTGGATGCGCCTTCATGAACGCTTCGGCGGCCTGACGTGGTGGCGTGTGTTTTTCACTCATGTCGGCCAGCGCCCGGTTCAACGGGTCGATGGGGAAATCGACCTTGGCGAAGAACTCGGCGATCTGCGGGTACTGCTTCTGGAACGGCGTGGACACGCCGATGGACAGCTTCGAAGGCAGCGATCGGGTCGGTTGCGGATTCGGGTTGTCGGCGTCGGTCAGGGTTTTCCAGGCCTGCGCATCGAAGGGCGGCTCCTCCAGCTGGATCAACTTGAAGCGACCGAGCAGCGGCGTGGGCGACCAGTAATAGAACAGCACCGGTTTGCCCCGGCGGATCGACGAGCTGATCTCTGCATCCAGCGCCGCACCCGAACCGCTGCGAAAGTTCACAAAGCTGTCATCGAGCCCGTAGGCCTTGAGCTTCTGCTTGTTGACCACTTCCGAGGTCCAGCCGATGGGGCTGTTTAGGAAGCGTCCCTTGTTCGGGGCTTCCGGGTCCTTGAACACGTCCTTGTACTTGGGCAAATCCGTGACACTGCGCAAGTCCGGCGCCAGCGCCTTGATGCCCTTGGCCGGGTCGCCCTTGATCACGTACTCCGGCACCCACCAGCCTTCGGTGGCACCCTTGACCGTGTCGCCCAGGCTCACGACCTTGCCTTCGGCCTCGGCCTTGACCCAGACCGGGCTGCGCCCCGCCCACTCCTCACCAATGACCTGGATGTCATTGTTGGCCAGGGCGGTTTCCAGGGTGATGGTGGTGCCCGGCAAGGTGTCGGTCGGCAGCCCGTAGCCCTTTTCGACGATGATCCGCAGGACATCGGTGATCAGGCTGCCGCTTTCCCAGTTGAGGTCGGCGAAGTGGATCGGGGTGCTGGCAGCGAGCACCGGAACGGGTGACGCCAACAGTCCGAACGTGGCCACGACAGCGGCCAGCAACCGGCGAATGCCTTTCATGCTTGTGCACCTCGTGCTGTTCACAGCAATAGCAGGATGGCCTTGCGACGACCGCGAAGCCTCTGAATACTCAGTCAACTGACTGTAGTAGAGGTTCCTGCTTTCGAGGGACGTGGATCAGCTTTCACCCATTGCCTGCAGACGGGCCAGCTCTCTCCTGACCATGCTGGCGTATGCCGCAGGTCGCAACGCGTAGATCTGCGAGGCCACCCAGTTCAACCAGGCACCCTGCAGGACAGCCTTTTGCTCAAACAGACGCAGGGCCTCGGCTTGCGCACTGGCCTGGTGCTGCTGGTGGAAATCGGCGCGGGGCAGGTCCACTACTCACTGGCCTTGAACGTCACCAGTTCACCCTTGCGCCACTTGGCGGCCTTGCCGGTCACGGCCTTGAGGGTCTTGGTCAGGCCTTCCTGCAGTTGTTGGTGTGCGGCGAACACCGTCACCACATTGTGGCCTTCCTTGAACAGGATGGCCTGGCCGTCAGCGGTGGTCACGAACGCGTAATCGCCCAGGCCGTAGACTGTCAGTTTGATGTCGCGGAACTTGATTTCCAGTTTGCCGCCTTCGCGGCTCGGCAACACCGACGCACTGAAATGATCGCCGACCTTGAGTTTGAGTCCCGGCTTATCGTCCACCACCAGCGCTGATTCGGTGTCGATCTCGGCAATGTAAATGCCTTCAGCGTTCTGTTCGGTAATGTAAACGAAACGTGACTGAAACTGTTTAACCAGCTTTGCGCGCAAATCACCCAGCACAAACAAAGCATGCATATCGAGATTACTTACTGCCAAGGAAACATCCCCACATCTGAAAATGACGCCGCACGCGAAAAAAGCGCACGGCCAAAAAAAGCGGCAATGCCGAGGTGAAGCCAGATAACCCGGGTTGAGATCCCGGATGAGCAGAGCGCTCATCCCTCTCGAAGCTTGAGCAGATTACTGGATGCCGCTCACATCGTCTCGCGCGGCGTTCGACAAAGGCTGAAGGAAAACGCCCTTGGAACGGCCAGAGAAATACGGACTATCAACTTTAGGGAAAAAACTCTTATAAAAAAGCACTTTTCTTACATATCGCCAGCCGGAAATTGCTTTAGATAAGCCCTGTCCACCCACCAGTGACGCTGATTCTAGAGCAGCGATGCTCACCGAGACTACCCATGACGACGTACATTACGTCGGCAAACCCAAGAAAAGGACTTCATATGTGCACACTGACACACTTTGCCCATCCCCAGGCATCTTACTCCAACACCCCGGCTTCCCTGCACCCCGCGGTGTTTCTTGCTGCCGAAGCCGCCCCCCGGGCCCCTTCGCCGCCACGATTTCACGTGGTCCTGGCGGGCAACGCGTTCTTTCATATCAAGGAAACTTCCACTGGGCACGTAAGAGGTTTCCGCGGTGATCATAACCAGGCCTGCGCCCTCGCCCGGGCACTTGAGTCACGTATGTGACACTTTCGTGCCGTTTTCCCTGGCAGGTTTCGCCAGGCCTGCGACTTTACTCAGCCGCAGGCAGGCAACTGCTGCCATACTGCCCGACCAATCAAACGCGCCTTCCCGTGGCGGGCGCGTTAAACAACAATATTTTTCATGGGATGGCCGCAACGTGACGGAATTTGATATCGGCGAGTTTTTCATCCGGGGCGAAGCCAGAGAGATCGACGGCGAGTTCCAGGCCGTGATCGTGATGCGCGCCAAGCCGCCGCTGAAAACCGTGACCTATCATCAGGTCGAGAAAGATCGCTGGTTCAAATCCTCCGACATCGCCGCCCTCGCCGCACAGGAATCGGCCAAAGAACTGAAAGCCGCCGTCGATGCAGGCGCCTTGAAAACCTGACACGCGGATTTGCGGTCTATGCTCACTGCTGCGTTTGCACATCGTTTTCGAACTTACTGAAGCACGGCTCCCTCAGATTTAACACAGTCGTTCTTCATATCATTTATTCGACGCGACCGATGACCTGCGAGGAGATCAAGATGGAATCACCGACCCACGACTTGAAAGGCTTGTTCGACCAGCTCGGCCTGGACTCCAGCCAGAAAGCCATTGACGATTTCATTGCCAGCCATTCCCCCCTGCCCAACGACAAAAAACTCATCGATGCCGAGTTCTGGACCTCCCAACAGGCAGGCTTCCTCAAGGAACAGCTGCGTGAAGACGCCGACTGGGCGCGGGTGGTCGACGACCTGAACCTGCGCATGCATCAGCGTCACTAGCCTCAGGCACAGTGCAGGTTGCCTGGCGTTTCGGCGCGCAATTGCGCCAACCAGGCAGCCTTGCACTCTTCGGCTTCATTGCGACTGGAATAAGCGGTGCCACGGCGTTCGCCATTGAGCAGCACCACCCAGCAGATGCTTTGCCCCAACGCCCGCAGATTGGCGGGTACTCCACTGCCGATCATGACCGCGACATCAACCTTACTGTGCATGTTGCGCCTCGAACTCCGTTAGCAACCTAACTAATACAAGTATGGTAACGACTTCACAGGCGCGAAAACAATAACGTCTTTGTACAGCTTAGTTACCTGAATTGTAATAATCGCCGTCCGTCATCGTAATGGTGTTGGTTTTAGGTGGGGGCTGCAGGAGCGTATTTGAATTGGGTGTATATCCGTTGCTGCGGTAACGGCCACTTAGGGTTTCGCCCTTACGGCGAGTGACTTGGAAGAGCCCCAAGTAACCAAGGGCTCTTGCCCCT
>NZ_AKJF01000182.1 GCF_000282475.1 Pseudomonas sp. GM78 | reverse complement strand
TCGCTGTAATTGGATGGACTCGCCCGCGCCGAGGCGTCAATGCGCCACGGGGGCAGTCTAAGAAGCCACCGACAGCGAGGGCGAATCCATGAAAAAGCATACGACGGTTAAACAGTCTTTGTCTTCCAGCGAGCTGTCGGCCTGCACGACAGTGGCGGTCGATTTGGCCAAGCAGGTCTTTCAGGTGGCAGGCGAAGACGCTCTTGGCCAAGTGCTTTACGAAGAACGCATCAAGTCGCGTGAAGCCTTTCATGCCTTTCTGCGCCAACTGCCGCCAAGCGTAGTAGTGCTGGTGGAAACAGGTCCAGGCGCTCAAGCATGGGCACGCCAGCTACAAGGTCAGGGCAATCTGGCGCGGATTCTTCCGGCACAGCTGGTGGCCCAGCACCGCAGCGGCGCCAAAAATGATCGAAATGATGCATTAGCCATATTGCGTGCGGGACGGGACAGCAAAATTGCCGCGGTCCCCATCAAAAGCGCCACCGCGCTGGCCATGCAGGCCTTGCACCGGGCCCGCCAGGGTTATGTCCGTCGGCGCACAGCCATGAGTAACCAGATGCGCGGTTTGCTGATGGAGCACGGCGTTGTCCTGGCTCAGGGTAATGCGGCGATCAACCAGACCCTGCCTCGGGTGCTGGAAGATGCCACTCAACCGTTGCCGGAGATGTTGCGTGAACTGATCGACGAGCTGCTGGGTGAGTGGCGCCAACTGGGCGAACGGGTCAACGTCCTGACCGGTCGCCTGGAGAAGGCCGCGAACGAGGACAAAACGGCCCGGCGGCTGATGACCGTGCGCGGGATCGGCCCGATCATCGCCACTGCGCTTTTGGCCAAGCAGACCGACCCTGAGCGCTTCGCCAATGCACGCCAGTTCGCCGCCTACTTCGGCATGGTGCCTGAGCAGAAAAGCAGTGGGCAGAAAATTCGCCTGGGCCGGATAAGCAAACGCGGCGACAGCTATGTGCGCAGCCTGATGGTTCAAGGCGCTCACGCGGTATTGAGGCATTTGCGCGCGGATTCGGAGCAGCCCGACGATCGTCGCTTGCAACGATGGCAGGCTCGGCTAGGCCGCAAGGAAGCGGCGATACGCTTGGCGAACCGCAACCTGCGAATCGTTTGGGTGCTGCTACAAAATGAGCAGACTTACCGCAGCCAACCGGCCCATGGCCGGCCAGCTACGCCAAGTCACTGAACAAAAGCGTTCTGCCACCGGGGCGCCACGGCGCTTCAGCCCCTGCTAGAAAACATTGACCCCAGGTCAGACCGTCGCGGATCGATGCCTGCGCTCTTACCGGCCTTCGAGGCCTGCATGTAATCGGCATACCGCGAGCTCAACCAATGTCGGCCAGAAGCCGCAGACAGGGCTTCCTCGAACAGGCCTTATACATAGATGCAACCGGGTAGCAGTGTTTGAAAAACAGGTGGCCAGTGGGGGCGAGTCCATACATAAGAGCGAAACC
>NZ_AKJF01000181.1 GCF_000282475.1 Pseudomonas sp. GM78 | reverse complement strand
CTCTTCCAAGTGACTCGCCGTAAGGGCGAACCCCTAGGTGGCCGTTACCGCAGGAATGGATATGTACACCGAAAAAAACGCTGCAAAAACGCCTACAACCATGGTTATTTCTGCTTACACTTTTCCTCTCGAAAAAAACTTAACCCTTTAAATTCAACACCTTAAACAATTGGCACGCCCTGTGCTCCTGCTATCTGCAACCCACCACCGTTGGGCTTTGCATCTGTGCCGACGTTTCACCCGTCGAGCCGATAGCCAGGAGGAATAACAAGAAATGTTGATCACCGGGATCAAAAGTCGGCCGGTCTACGACCGGTTGCAACCTCTGCCGGGAGGCCTTCGTCACATCATTGCCGGGCAAGGCAGTGGCGGTCGCGCCATGTTGCGTTTGCTCGACGAAATGGTCGGGCTGAATCGGCCAGTGACCTTGCTGTACTCCCAGGAATCGTTTTCCGGCCAGGACTTCCTTGCCCGATTGCAGCAGCGCCCAGGTCACGATTTGCGTGTGTATGCCAGCAACCAGGCATTGATCGACGCCCTCGATGACCTGCTCGGCGACGCAAGAATGGGCACCCGCCTCTACCTCGCCGGCTCCGAAAGTTTCCTGGGCACCGCCATGCAAGTGGCCACCCGCTTCGACCTCAATCGCGACGAAGTGCTGCGCGAGCACTCCGGCACGCTGGTGCGTCGGGTCTGGTGCGTGCACTGCGACACTTACACCGAGAACGTGACCCAACGCGTCTACGACTGCCCCGGTTGCAGCCTGACGCTGGTGGTGCGCGACCACTATTCCCGGCGCCTGGCGGCCTTCCAGGCGGTCAAGGCCGATGCCGAAGTACCGGGCGAACTGCCCCCAGCCGAGGAGCTCGATACATGAGCCAGAACAATGGGACTTTGAACCTGCGCGTAGCTCGCATTGAAGAGGTGACTCCGCAAATCAGGCGTTTCACCCTGGTGTCGCCGACCGGCGCGCACCTGCCGGCGTTCTCCGGTGGCAGCCACGTGGTGGTACTCATCGCCAACCCGAACAATACGCTGCGCAACCCCTACTCGCTGCTGAGTTCGCCCTATGACACCAGCAGCTACCAGATCGCCGTGCGCCGGGTGGAAAACGGCCGTGGTGGCTCGATCGCGCTGCACGACAGTGTCCGCGAAGGCGACCTGATCGAGGTCACGCCACCGGTCAATCTGTTTCCGCTGATCAAGCAGGCACGCTTGCACCTGTTCATTGCCGGTGGCGTCGGTATCACCCCGGTGATCTCCCAGTTGGAGGAGTTGCGCCTGAGCAAGGTGCCTTTCGAACTGCATTACGCGGTTCGCGGCGATGAACACGCACAGCTCGGCAAAGAGTTGCAGGCCACCTACGGCAAGCAGGTGCACCTGTATCGCAAAGGCATCGAGGCACGCATGGACATCGGGCGGATCCTCGCCAATCGCCCGCTCGGCAGTCACGTTTATGCCTGCGGCCCGGACGCCATGATCGACGCCACCCTGGCGTGTGCCCGCGAGCTGGGCTGGACCGACAGCCACGTGCACTTCGAGCGCTTCCTCGAGCAAAGCAGCGGCGGCGAAGCCTTCAGCTTCACCCTGGGCCGCAGTGGCGCAACCATCGAGGTTTCGCCTGACCAGACCATGCTCGAAGCGGTCGAGGCCGCGGGCTACAGCATGCCTTACCTGTGTCGTGGCGGCGCCTGCGGCCATTGCGAAACCGAAGTCCTGGAACTCGACGGCGAACTGCTGCACAGCGATGACTGGCTGTCGGACGAAGACAAGACCAGCCGCAAGAAAATCATGCCCTGCGTATCCCGCGCCAAATGCAATCGCCTGGTCATCGACCTCTGATCGACGGAAGACATAACAATGACTATCGAATTCAACCGCGACGAAACCTACCGCGACGACTATACCTTCGCCAACAGCCCGCAGACCATTGCCCGTGCACCCTTCCCGTTCCCCGATGACGACTACATGTACTCGATGAACCTCGAGCCCCATGTTTCGGTCGGCGACGGCGCCTTCCGCGCGGCGTTCGATATCGACGAGCACTACATCAGCGAATGCCGGGACCGCGCCATCACCCTGGAGAAGGACCCGGGCATGCACTACGTCTCGGCGCCGCACATGATGGAAGCCCAGTGGGACCTGCTGGAACTGATCATGGAGTCCTACGCCCGCGATTACCCGCAGTACTTCACCCTGTCCCGTGAAGGCCGCCAATGGCACTGGACCAACCGCCTGCTGGACATCGACGATCACTTCACCTTCGGCGACCCGGCGACCCTGCCGTATGAGCCGATGGAATACGTGACCCGCCAGGCCCAGGGCGACTGGGTCTTGCAGGAAGAACGCGACGGTACGCTGTACTGGGGCGCCGGGATCGCCACCCAGCGCGCCGACTACTCGCTGCGCTTCAACCTGGGCATGAGCTGGGAGGAATTCCACGGCCCGGTGCCGCTGGTGAAGGAAATCGGCATGCTCGACCGAGCCCTGAAATTCCTCCTGCGCCTGCGCACCGGTCACCCGGTGCGTCGCCTGAACTGGTCGTTGACGGTCAACCCGCGCCTTGAGGTCTCGGCCGAAAGCCTGCCCGAATGGGCACCGGACCGAACCATCGTGACGGCCGAAAACGCCGGCAAACTGGTGTACCTGCGCATCGAGCTGCAACCGCTGCACCGTCTGCCGCGCAGTAACGCCATTGTCTTTCCGATCCGCACCTACCTGCTCAGCCTCGAAGACATCGCCACCAACCCGGCATGGGCGCGGCGCATGCACCGGGTACTGCGCGACCTGAATCAGCAACTGGTGGATTACAAGGGTTTCAGCCGGTATCGCGATGCGGCGGTCGAGTGGCTGTCGCAGTACGACGACGAAACCAAGGCCTGATGCGATCCCCTGTGGGAGCCAGCCTGCTGGCGATGGCGGTCTTGAGATCGCCATCGCCAGCAGGCTGGCTCCCACAGGTTCGAGGTATCCGTGAGTACTAATCCACTGCCATTGATAATGAGGAAATAACATGAGTGGCTCATCCAACACGCGTGCAAGCAGCGCCGATCAGGACGCGGAACAACTGCGCGCCCTCGGCTACAGCTCGGATTTCAATCGCAGCATGAGCCTGTGGGAGAACTTCTCCCTGGGCTTTACCTACCTGTCGCCGGTCGTCGGCGTCTATACCCTGTTCGGCTTGTGCCTGGCCGCCGGCGGCCCG
>NZ_AKJF01000180.1 GCF_000282475.1 Pseudomonas sp. GM78 | reverse complement strand
AAACCGGCGTCCTGCCGGTTTACCCACTGCGCAATGCCTGCGTTCGGCCATCGTGGTTAACGGGGCGCCCAAAATCTAAAGCCAAAGCGAGGCGGCCTTAAAGCCGACCTGATTTTTACGGCTGTACCTGATTCCCTGTGGGAGCCAGCCTGCTGGCGATGGACGTCAACGATAACGCGCCCTGTCTGGATGAACTCATTGCCTGGTAGTCCATCGCCAGCAGGCTGGCTCCCACAATGGGATCGCGGACAGCCCTGCAATCAGGTCGGCTTTAAGGCCGTCTCGCTTTGGCTGTTGCTTTGGCTTTTGATTTTCTTGCCCCGTCACAGGCTGGGGCCCGAACGAAAAACCTCGGCATTCAGGCCGAATCGACTCATCTTGTTGTACAAACCGCCACGGGACACATTCAGCTGCCTGGCGGCCAGTCGAATGTTGCCGCGGGTATCCTTCAGGGCCGCGATGATCGCATTCATTTCATGGGCACCAAGGTCCAGTGCGGCCCGGGGTTCGGGCAGACTTCCCGGCGCAGACGGCCGCGGCCTTTGCTTGATTTCAAGCGGTAAATCACCCGGCTGGATCAGTTCGGTCACGGCCAGGTTGGTCGCCCGTTCAAGGGTGTTTTCCAGCTCACGGACATTGCCTGGCCAGTGGTAGGCGCAAAGTATATCCAGCGCCTGTGGCGAGATGCCCTGCACCGATTTGCGCAGTGAGCGTGCGCATCGAGCAAGAAAATGTTGCGCCAGCAAGGGCACGTCCTCGCGGCGCATCCTCAGTGGTGGAACTGTCAGATTCAACACATTCAGCCGGTAATACAGATCCTCACGGAAAGCCCCCTCGGCCACCGCCTGACTCAAGTTGCGGTGGGTGGCGGCGATGATGCGCACGTTCACCTGCTGCGATTTTTTCGCGCCCACCCGCGTCACCTCGCCTTCCTGCAAGACGCGCAGCAGGCTGACCTGGGCATCAAACGACATGTCACCGATTTCATCGAGGAAGATCGTTCCGCCATCGGCCAATTCGAACTTGCCTGCCGAACCGCCACGGGCCGATCCGGTGAAGGCGCCCTCGACATGCCCGAACAATTCGCTCTGCACCAGATCTCGCGGGATGGCCCCGCAATTGACCGCCACGAACGGACCACCGCAGCGGTCACTGCCGTTATGAATCGCCTGGGCGAACAGCTCCTTGCCAGTGCCGCTTTCGCCCAGGATCAGTGTGGTCGAGTCACTGCGACTGGCGATCCTTCCCAAGTGCAACGCATCCTGAATGGCTCGCGAATTGCCCTGAATGGTTTCGAAGGTATAGCTGGCTTGAGTGCCGATGATCCGCCGGGTAATTTCCCGGATGCGTCGGTTCTCACGCAGCGAAACGATGCGCCCGCCCTGCTCCAGCGGGCACACGGACACCAGGCAGGCCAGGAGGCTGCGATCATGCAGCTCGAAGGTGCAATCGAGGTCTCTTATCCCCTCATGCTGCTGCCCTGCGCCGCCACGCAGCAGAATTTCGCTGGTCAGATCGCTGCGGCCCAGGCGCTGGAATGAACTGCCGAGCAACTCCAGGCCCACGTGAAACAATTGCCGCGCATAGCGATTGAGCGCCTTGATGCAGCCGCGCTCATCCAGCACCACCAGCCCCTCGTTCAGCACTTCAAGCACGGTTTGTTGTTCTTCCAGCAGGGCCTGCAGCGCCATCTGCCGCGACACCGCTTCGGCGGCGGCCTGGACGGTGCCCAGGGTATGGAAATGGAACCAGCCGGGCTCTGCGGTCAGGGTCAGCATGGCCAGTGTCCGGCCCTGGGCATCGCGGATCGGCGCGGCGGCACAATGCATGCGCCGCCGACGCAGGCCGACGCCGAAGTTCTCTTCGGCCAACACGTACATCAAGCGGTCTTCGGCAAGCGCCAGCCCTGTGCAGTTGGTGCCCTGTACCGACTCCAGCAGCCGGCTGCCCACCGGGGTGAGGTCCAGACCGCAGAAATACAGCGTCGTCCCTTCGGCATCGGTCAGATTGATATGGCCCCGGGGGTTGTAGGCGAGCAACCCGCGCATGACCTCCGCCGCCGCAGTGATCAACACACGATTGGCCGCCAGCGTTGCGGCCAGGACGTCGGGGGCGACAAAACGGTATTGGCCATCATCGGGATCGAGGCCGGCACGGACGCTGCGCAACCAGGAGTCCCAAATAACCTGCCTGACCCCGGCCGGTCGGTCGGTGCGCCCACCCAGGCACGCCAGCCAGGCTTGCTCCAGTTCAGCGATGGGGCCTTCGCTTAACGACGCCGGACCGAGCGCCGTTATGTAATCGAGGTCTTGCTCGCTGAAGGCCATTGGCTGCGGGATCACCATTCGCTCCTATGTTCACGTTTTTGACATGTCAGTATAGACATGTCATCGGATTGAACATGTATTTCCAGAACTGTTTATTAACCCCTTAAATATCAATAACTTAAATATTGGCACAACGCTTGCTCCCGGGCTTTGTACCAGCAAGGACATTCCTGCTGTCGAGTCATTGCACAACAATAAAAGGGAGTCATTTCATGAGTACATCCAAGATCATCCGCCTGGGTCTGATCGGCGCCGGCCGCATGGGCAGCTTTCACGGCCTGACCGCCGCGCGGCATATTCCCGGTGCCTGCCTGGCCGCCATCGCCGACCCGACACCTGGCCAGGCCGCTCGCCTCGCCGCAGAGCTGGGTGTGGAGAAGGTCTACACCGACCCTCAGCAATTGCTCGATGACCCGCAGATCGACGGCGTATTGATCGCCGCCCCGGCCCGCAGCCATGCCGAACTGGTGATCAGTGCGGCCCGCGCCGGCAAAGGCGTGTTCTGTGAAAAACCCATGGCCATCACCCTGGACGAAGCCGACCGCGCCATCGCCGCCGCTGCCGATGCGCGAGTGACGCTGCAGGTCGGCTTCAACCGCCGCTTTGCCAAGAGCTTCCGCACCGCCCACCTGGATGTGGTGGCCGGCCGGATCGGTACGCCGCAGTTGCTGCGCTCGCTGACCCGCGATCCGGCCCTGAACAATCCCGCCGCCTCCCCACAGTGGGTTATCTTCCTTGAAACCCTGATCCATGACTTCGATACCCTGCGCTACCTCAATCCTGGTGCCGAAGCCGTCGAGGTGTTTGTCATGGCCGACGCCCTGATCGCTCCGGAGTTCAAAGACAAGGGTTTGCTCGACACCGCTGTGGTCACGATCCGTTTCGACAACGGCGCCATCGCCACCGCCGAGGCGAATTTCCAGGCGGTGTATGGCTACGACGTTCGGGGCGAAGTGTTCGGCAGCGCCGGCATGCTGAGCATGGGCAGTGTCAATGACTCTGACCTGGTTCGCTACCTGGCCAATGGCATCCAGGCCGACACCCTGCGCCTGGACACCGACCTTTTGCGTGACGCCTATGTGGCCGAGCTCAACCACTTCGTCGACTGCCTGCGCAGCGGCGAAAAACCACTCGCCAGCGGTGAAGATGCCCGCGCGGCACTGGCCATTGCCCGGGCGTGTATCGAGTCCTTCCAGCAAGGCAAGGCGGTGCGCGTACAAGGAGCCCATTCATGAGTTTCATTCCATTCAAACTGGCGATCAGCGCCGAAATGGTGTTCCTCGACCTGCCGTTCACCGAACGGGTCAAACGCATTCACGCGCTGGGCTTCAGCGCCGAAATCTGGGACTGGACGCACAAAGACATCCCGGCGCTTGTGGCCACCGGCGCTGATTTCACCTCCATGACAGGCTACATCTCGGGCAACCTGACCGATCCCGACGACATCCAGCACCTGCTCGACAGCGCACGTGAATCACTGGCCATTGCCGCCCAACTGAATTGCCTGAGCCTCAACCTGCATGGCACCGGCCTGGGTGATAAAGGTTTGCCGGTAAAACCGGTGGCTCACACCACCGGGCGCATGTGGTTGAGCGCCTGCAAGACCCTGGAAAAAATCGCTCGCCTGGGCGAAGACGCCGGCCGAGTGTTTCTTCTGGAAAACCTCAACACCGAGGTGGACCACCCCGGCACGCCGTTCGCTCGCGCCGACGATACCCTGGCGTTGATCGAGGCTGTGGGCAGCCCGCATTTGAAGATGAACCTGGACCTTTACCATGCGCAGATTGGCGAAGGGAACCTGATCGAACTGATCCAGCGCGCCGGTAGCGCCATCGGCGAAATCCAGGTCGCTGACGTGCCCGGGCGCATGGAACCGGGAACCGGCGAAATCCATTACCCGGCCATTGCCAAAGCCTTGTTCGGCATGGGATACACCGGTGTCGTCGGGCTGGAGGGCTGGGCCAGCGGCGACAGCGAAGCGGCACTCGAACGTTTCAGGCAAGCGTTCACGCTGGAGTGACGAACCTGCGGCGCGCTCGGACTTTGATTCCAGGCGCGCCAGCAAGCCTCACACTTGAACTTGATGAATGTCGACTGATAACAACAAAAGGAAAACCATCATGCGTCGCTGCTCACTTCTTTTTGCCACGCTGCTACTCGTCTTCAGCCAATGGGCCGCCGCCAGCTATCGCGTCGGTGTCAGCATCGCCAGGGTCGACGACAACTTCATGACCTATGTCCGCAGTGGCCTGGAGGAAGCCGCGAAAAAGGACAACATCCAGATCCAGTTCGAGGACGCCCAAGGCGATGTGGTCCGCCAGCTCAATCAGGTCCAGGGCTTTCTCAACCAGAAAGTCGATGCGGTGATCGTCCTGCCCGTGGACACCGCCGCCACCGCCAATATGACCCGCGCCGCCGTCGAAGCGCAGACGCCACTGGTCTACGTCAACCGTCACCCGGACGAACGCGTGCTGCCCAAGGGCGTTGTCACCGTGGCGTCGAACGACATTGAGGCCGGCCAACTGCAAATGCGCTACCTGGCTGAAAAACTGGGGGGCAATGGCACCCTCGCGATCATCATGGGCGACCTCGCGCAAAACGCCACCCACGACCGCACCGAAGGCGTCAAACAGGTGCTCAAGGACTATCCCGGGATCAGGATCGTCGAACAGCAAAGCGCCGAATGGCAGCGCAACAAAGGCATGGACCTGACCAGTAACTGGCTGCTGGCCGGGACGAGTTTTGACGCCATCGTCGCCAACAATGACGAGATGGCGATCGGCGCCGCCATGGCTCTGCAGCAGGCCGGCAAAACCAGGGGCGAGATTGCGATTGTCGGCATCGACGGCCTGCCCGACGGCCTGGCGGCGATCAAGCGCGGAATGCTGGTTGCCTCGGTTTTCCAGGATCCCAAGGCCCAGGCGGCCGGCGCACTGCAAGCGGCGATCAAAATGGTCAAGGGTGAGCCGGTCGAGACGGATGTCTGGGTGCCCTTTCAGTTGATCACGCCGGAGCAGGTTGCCTTGTACGAGCAACATTATAAATAGCGCTTCACGCTTACCATCGACGCCGCTGATTCCTGATTCGGAACAGCGGCGTTTTTTTGTTTAGTGGATAGTGTTGTGTGGCATATCGGCTAAACACACTGGATTGGGGGGGGACGGAGTACATATCCATTGCTGCGGTAACGGCCACTTATGGTTTCGCCCTTACGGCGACTCACTTTTTCAAAC
>NZ_AKJF01000179.1 GCF_000282475.1 Pseudomonas sp. GM78 | reverse complement strand
CTTCGGCAGCTCCTACAGGTGTACACATAACCCTGTAGGAGCTGCCGAAGGCTGCGATCTTTTAGCAGGCACCGCCAATCAATGCCCGGATGCTTCCGGCCCCGCCTTCGCCGCAAACGGCGGTTTCGCCAGCCAGACGATCACGATCAACCCCATGAACGCCCACCCCAGCAACGTGAAGTAGTCCACGGTGGAGAGCATGTACGCCTGGCTGGTCAACACATGGTCGAGCTGCGCATACGCCGGGTTGCTCGCACCACCCAGTGCATGCAGGGCCTCGCGGGTGGCAGGCTCATAGGTGCTGATGCTTTCGCTCATGTACGCATGGTGCTGGTCCGCCCGGCGAATCCAGATCCACGTGGTCAACGACGCGGCGAAGCTGCCGCCCAGGGTCCGCAGGAACGTTGCCAGGCCCGCGCCATCGGCGATCTGGCTCGGCGGCAGGTCCGACATCAGGATGCTCAGGGTCGGCATGAAGAACAGCGCCACGCCGATACCCATGAACAACTGCACCAGGGCGATGTGCTGGAAGTCCACTTCGCTGGTAAAGCCGGCACGCATGAAACAGCTCAGGCCAATGGCCAGGAACGCCAGGCCCGCCAACAAGCGCAGGTCGAACTTGTGCGCGTACTTGCCGACAAACGGCGACATCAGCACCGGCAGGAGCCCGATCGGCGCCACCGCCAGGCCGGCCCAAGTGGCCGTATAGCCCATCTGGGTTTGCAGCCATTGCGGCAGGATCAGGTTGATCCCGAAGAATCCGGCGTAGCCCAACACCAGCACCAGGGTGCCGATGCGGAAGTTGCGGTAGGCGAACAGCCGCACGTTGACCACCGGGTGTTGGTCGGTCATTTCCCAGATCACGAACACCGCCAGCGCAATCACCGAAATGGCCGCGCCGATGAGGATGAAGCTCGATTCGAACCAGTCCAGGTCATTGCCCTTGTCGAGGATCACCTGCAACGCCCCGACGCCGATGACCAGGGAGATCAAACCGACGTAATCCATCGGCTGATGACTGGTCACCACCGGCCGCGCCTTGAGCTGCGAACGCACGACCATAACTGCGAAGATGCCGATCGGCACGTTGATGAAGAAGATCCACGGCCAGCTGTAGCTGTCGGTGATCCAGCCGCCGAGGATGGGCCCTGCAATCGGCGCGACCACCGTGACCATTGCCAGCAACGCCAGGGCCATGCCGCGCCTGGCGGGTGGATAAACGGCGATCAGCAGCGTCTGGGTCATCGGGTACAACGGCCCGGCCACCAGGCCTTGCAGCACCCGAAAGCCGATCAGCTCTGGCATCGAAGTGGAAATGCCACAGAGAAACGAGGCCAGCACGAACAGAATGGTCGCCCACAGGAACAGCTTTACCTCACCGAACCGCCGGCTGAGCCAGCCCGTCAGCGGCAACGCGATGGCATTGCTCACCGCGAACGAGGTGATGACCCAGGTGCCCTGCTCCGAACTCACCCCCAGGTTGCCGGAAATCGTCGGCAGCGCCACGTTGGCGATGGTGGTGTCGAGCACCTGCATGAAGGTCGCCAGCGACAGGCCGATGGTGCTGAGCACCAGGCTGGGGGGCGTGAAAGAGGCGTTATTGCTCATCGCGAATCCTTTGAAACTGGGCGGTCGGTCGCAGCTAACCCTGTGGGAGCGAGCCTACTCGCGAAGGCGGCATTACATTCAACACTAATGCTGCCTGACCGGACGCTATCGCGAGCAGGCTCGCTCCCACAGGGGGTCGGTGTGATGGCGGATTGGCGAATCAGCGATGGGCGGTCTTGCTGACCGCGGCGCTGTTGTCGTGGATCAATTGCGTGATCATGGCGTCGGCCTCGGTCAACTGGCGGTCATAGATGCCGGTGCTGAAGGACGCCTTTTGCGGCGGCTGTTGCGCCAGCACCGGGCCGCTCTGGTCACGCAGGTTCACCTCGACCATGGTCGACAGGCCAACGCGCAGGGGATGCTCGGCCAGCTCCTGGGGGTTGACGTGGATCCGCACCGGTACCCGCTGCACGATCTTGATCCAGTTGCCGGTGGCGTTCTGCGCCGGCAGCAAGGCAAACGCGCTGCCGGTGCCGGCGCCAAGGCTGTCGATGGTGCCGCTGTATCTCACACTGCTGCCGTAGAGATCGGCTTCGATCTCCACCGGTTGGCCGATACGCATGTCACGCAGCTGGGTTTCCTTGAAGTTGGCGTCGATCCACAACTGATCCAGCGGAATCACCGCCATCAGCGCCTCCCCCGGCTGCACCCGTTGTCCCAGTTGCACGGTGCGTTTGGCCACGTAGCCGGTGACCGGTGCGATCAGGGTGCTGCGGGCGTTGTTCAGGTAGGCCTGGCGCAATTGCGCAGCGGCGGCCATCACGTCCGGGTGCGATGAAACCACGGTGTCATCGACCAGTGCGGCGGTGGTCTTGAGCTTCTGTTGGGCGTTGGCCAAGGCGTTTTGCGCCGAGGTCAGGTCGTCGCGGGCGTGGGACAGTTCCTCCTGGGAAATCGCCCCGCCGACGGCGAGATTTTTCCGCCGGTTGAAGTTGTCCTGGGCTTTCTGCACTTCGGCTTGCTGGGCGTTGACCTGGGCTTTCATGCCGTCGACGTCGCTGTACAGGCCGCGAACCTGACGCACGGTACGGGCCAGGTTGGCCTGGGCGCTTTGCAGGCCGACTTCGGCGTCGTTCGGGTCGAAGTTCACCAGCACCTGGCCTTCGTGGACCAGATCGCCATCGTCGGCACCGATGCTGACGACGGTGCCGGTAACCAGCGGGGTGATTTCCACCACGTTGCCATTCACATAGGCGTCGTCGGTGCTTTCGCTCCAGCGCCCGTAAAACTCGTGGTAGGCCCAGACGCCCGCGCCGCTCAGCGCGACCACCACGGCCAAGGCCAGCAGCATGAACTTGCGCTTGCCCGAATCGGGATTGGCCGGGGTGTTTTCAGCGGTTGGCGTTGTATCGGCAGTGGCCATGACAAATTCCTTGAATTATTGGGTCAGCGTGGCGGGCGCGGTAGTGGCCGAGGCAATGGCCTCAGGCTGGAAACCGCCGCCCAGCGCCTGTATCAGCTGGATCGACAGGTCGATCTGCTCGGCATTCAGGTTGGCCAGCTGGCGCTGGGCCTGGAGCAACTGCTGCTCGATGCTGAGCACGTCCAGGTAGTTACCGATGCCGGAACCGTAGCGCTGGACCACGGTGTTGTAAGAGTCCTGGGCGATGTCGGTGGCGTGTTGCTGGGCCACGATCTGCCGCCCGATGTCACGCAACTGGTTGATGCTGTCGCTGACGTCGCCCAGCGCCCTGACCAGGGTTTTGTTGTACTGCGCCACCGCCAGGTCGTAGTCGGCGTCGCGGGAATCGAGGTCGGCACGCAGACGGCCACCGTCGAAAATCGGCAGGGAAATCGTCGGTGCGACATTGAAGAAGCGGCTGGCCGAACCAAACATCGCGTCCCCCAACAATGATTCGGCACCGGCCGCGGCGCTGAGGTTCAAGTTCGGATAGAACTGGGTTTTGCCGGCATCGATATTCTTGCTCGCCGCCTCGACCCGCCAGCGCGCGGCCACCAGGTCCGGACGACGTCCGAGCAGTTCGGCCGGCAGCACCGACGGCAAGGCCACGGCGCCCGGCTTGAGAATGTTCGGCCGGGTGATTTCATTGCCGCGATCCGGGCCTTTGCCAAGCAGCACGGCCAGGGCGATTTTGGCGCTTTGCAGGCGCTTCTCGGCGTCGATCAGATTGGCTTCGGAGGTGGCTTCCAGGCTCTCGGTCTGCTGGAACTGGTACTGGCTGTCGATCCCGGAACTCAGGCGACGCTGGCTCAGCTCAAGCATTTGCCGGGTGCGCTTGAGGTCTTCGGCGGACAGGTCATGGACGATGTGCGCCTGCCCCAGGTCGCTGTAGGCGCGGGCCACGTCAGCGGACAAGGTCAACTGCGCGGCCTGCTGGTCGACTTCGGCGGCACGGGCCTGGCCCAGCGCCGCTTCCCAGGCATCACGCTGGCCGCCCCAGAGGTCGAAGTTGTAATTGAAGATGGCGCTGATATTGCGCACGGTCGAGTAATTGTCGCCCTGCCCCAGCGGGTCCTGGTCCCGGGCCAGGCGCGAACGGCTGACGCCGGCGCTGGCATCCAGGGTCGGCATCCGCGCAGCGTCGGCGGCGTAGGCGGCGGCGCTGGCCTGGTGGGCGCGGGCGTCGGCAATCTGCATGTCGGGGCTGTCGTGCAGGGCTTCGCGGATCAGGCCGTCGAGCTGCGGATCACCGAGGCTTTTCCACCAGTCGCTTTTCGGCCAGGCGGCCTGCGACAGCGTCACGCCGCTGAGGGATTGCCCGGCCTTGAGGTTCTTCGCGTCGAGGCTGACGCCTTCGGTGGTCAGGCCACTGTAACTGGCGCAACCGGCCATGGTCATGGCCATCAGCACCATGCTCAGACCGCTGCGCAAGGTTTTAATGTTCATTGGTCACCTACCCGCAGCAGGGTGATCGAGTCACCGGCCGCTATCAGGATTTTCTTCAGGATCGACTCCAGGGTTTTCAATTCCTCCGGAGTGATGGCGCCGGCCAGTTCATTCATGGCTTCGGCGCCGATGTGCGGCAGAAGATCGGCCAGTTTCCGGCCCTCCTCGGTCAGCACCAACTGCACCTGGCGGCGGTCTGCCTCGGAGCGCTGGCGTGCGAGGAAACCTTTCTGCTCCAGACGATCGAGCATGCGCGTCATCGAACCGCTGTCCAGGGACAGGTGCCGACACAGCTCACCCGGCGAATCGACGCCGTACTGGGCAATGATGATCAGCACCTTGAACTGCGCCGCGGTGATCCCGTGGGGTTCCATGTGCGTGTCGATGATCCGGTCCTTGAGCAAAGCAGCGCGCCCGAGCAGGAGGCCGAGGTGGCAATTGTGGAAATCGTCTGGCGCGAAATGTTTCATCTGAACACCAATTAGCTGCCTAGGCAGTGAATGTATGTCGAGATATTACTGCCTAGGCAGTCAATGTCAACGTAATTGTTAGGTTGCTTAGTAATCACTTGACCGATGGCGTCGGATATTCGGCTGATTTACCGACCTCATCGCTCGCAAAACCGACGGCACAACTGGAAGCAAAACTACCCAACTGGTTAAACTATGCCGCCGCGGCTCAAGGAGCCGGACTGAAGATCACGGGGACATCACAGTGGCCGCTCGACCACCCAAGCATTCGCGACTCACACCGCGCTGGCCAGCGTTGCGCCGCCTCTTCGGCCAGGTATCGGCCGGCCCTGACCGTCACTGCGCACATGCGCGGGTAATTCACGACTACTTTCACCGCAAGGCCTGTTCCCAGGGTTACACCCTCAGCCATAGCCAGCAACGGGTCATCGACTGCATGGCGCAGCACGCCTCAAAGCTGCTGGGCACCACGGGCAAGGCACTGCCCGGGCTTTACCTGCACGGCGCCGTTGGGCGCGGCAAGAGCTGGCTGCTCGACGGTTTTTTCCAGGCGATCCCCCTTGCCCAGAAGCAGCGCCTGCACTTCCACGGTTTTTTTGCCCGCCTGCACGAGGGCATGTTCACCCATCGCGACCAACCGGATGCGCTGGCGACCACGCTGGATGAATTGCTGAGCGATTGCCGGGTGCTGTGTTTCGACGAGTTTCACGTCCATGACATCGGCGATGCGATGCTCATCACGCGGCTGTTCAAGGCACTGTTCCACCGCGGGATCCTGCTGCTGGTCACTTCCAATTACCCGCCGGAAGGCCTGTTGCCCAACCCGCTTTACCATGCGCGCTTCAAACCGGTGATCGACCTGATCAATGCGCGCATGCAGGTCATGGAAGTCGGCGGCCCCCACGACTACCGCAGCCAGGCCAGACACCATGCGCACCAACTATTCACCCAGGGCCGCTACGTCTGGCCCGCCACGCTGGCGCAACGCCAGGCATCGAACCTGCCAGGGCCGAACGCACCGGCCATTGCCCTGCCCGTCGGTACTCGCCATCTAACGGCCCGCTATTGCGAAGGACGCACCGTCGGCTTTACCTTCAGCGACCTGTGCGACCACCCCACTGCGGTCATGGATTACCTGGAACTGTGCCGACGCTTCGATCACTGGATCATCGACGACCTGCCCGACCTCGCCGACTGCCCGATTGCCGCCCAGCAGCGCTTCATCAACCTGGTCGACGTTTTGTATGACCAGGACAAGCACCTGACATTGCTGGGCCAGCGCTCGCTGCGCGAAAGCCTGGGTGGTGATGCTATAGACCTGGCGCGTACACGTAGCCGGTTGGGGCAATTGGTGGAGGTAAGGGAGGGGGTTTGAGTTTGGGCAACTTGCTGCGGGGGTTGAAGAAAAAGATCGCAGCCTGAGCCTGTCCGTCAACACGACCTCCATCGGGGCCTCTACCAACGTTGGTCCATGCCGGGTCGAAGCTTGTGGGAGATTGTTTTCTGAGTACATATCCGTTGCTGCGGTAACGGCCACTTA
>NZ_AKJF01000178.1 GCF_000282475.1 Pseudomonas sp. GM78 | reverse complement strand
ATGCGCGTGTTCCAGGAAGAAATCTTCGGCCCGGTGGTGAGCATCACCACCTTCAAGGACGAAGCCGAAGCCCTGGCCATCGCCAACGACACCGAGTTCGGCCTCGGTGCCGGCCTCTGGACCCGCGACATCAACCGCGCCTACCGCATGGGCCGCGCGATCAAGGCCGGTCGCGTGTGGACCAACTGCTACCACCTGTACCCGGCACACGCCGCGTTCGGTGGCTACAAGAAATCCGGCGTCGGCCGTGAAACCCACAAGATGATGCTCGACCACTATCAGCAGACCAAAAACCTGCTGGTGAGCTATGACATCAATCCGTTGGGCTTCTTTTAGGACTCCTGGCACCAGACGATCAATCGATCGTGAACACATGCTCCGTCGTTGGATAACGTAACGCCTTATCCGGCCCTCAACGCACGGAGCATGAGCATTTACTAAGGGTTGGGTGGTAGCTGAAAGGGCAGCAATCGGCCAAAATCGGACGTTCGCGGACGCAGTTAACGACCATGAACGAACCACAGCATAAAGCTAATCCGGCAAGGCAAATTTAGTTAGTGGAGCTCTTGGTTTATTAAATCGATAAATGCACACGATTGTGCAAACTAGTCTTTACTCATCACTACTAGCCCACTCTGTCATGCTCCTTCTATGGGCCAACCGGAGGATATATGGCCAGTCTGGAGAAGAAGCAAGTACAACTCATCGCTTGGCTCAATCGAGCACTTGTTCATACGGTGCTCCTGACCGACTGCAAGAATAGCCTTGGACCGCCCGTCGAAAGCCCTACGAGTGCATTGCACTATCTCCGTCAATGTTTCGCGAATCAGGCGCGGTACACCATCGAAGGGGTTGAGCATTTGGCCAAAGCACATCAACTCGTCCTTCGGATACGTAAACGTTTGAGGTTTTTTTATCAGTCGCATGTTTTCCTTTTTGGTCAGCGGCTGGATGATCACCATTCTAGTGCGGACAATACTCGCCTCAGTCCCTGTCTTTTATTATCTGAATGTGTCCGGTGCAGCCAAAGCCCCCTCACTTATCGCCGCAGCGCCCCAGGGTTCTACCCAAACTAAGAGGATGTCGCCACGACAACCGCAGCAGCCAAAGCCTCGGACGATACCTTTCTCGAAGGAGACTTCAAATGAGTGAAAAAAAAGATATCTGGGATTTAGTTAGCATCATGGCCGGAGTTATTGGTGGCGTATTAATTCCCACCGCTCTTTTTTATGCTAGCCACTCCATTTCTGAGTCTGAAAAAAACAATGCCATTCTTCAGTCAAGGGCTGCAAACATGATGGGCCTCATACAGCATCTTTCAAGCAGCAATGAAAAGGAGAGAATTATCGCCTCTGAGGTTGCCCTAAGCATGAGTAAAAACAATCAACTTCCTTCCGAATTAGTTCCCACTATTGCGAGGTTCGCTGCTCATGATAAAAACTCGGAAGTCGCTCAGGTATCCACTCAGACATTGATCAATGCTGCAAAACAGGACTCTCCCTCCCAGGGAATTGCTCAGGACGCATTCAAAGGAGTTAAACCGAGAGTTTATTTTCACATCCCTAACGACACGCTCAAGAAAACTGCAGCAAACATTTCAAAACAGCTTCAGAAAAAATCCTTTGACAACGGCTTTGAGGTAGTAGTCCCTGGGATTGATGTGCGAAAAGGACCTAGAACAAACGAATTACGTTTCTTTAAGGATAGTGAAAGAAATGAGGCCATGAAGATTCAGGATGAATTAAAGGCTCTGGGCGTCAGCACAAAGTTAGTGGACTTCTCATCAACTTACGAGAACTCAAGCAATATACGCCCTTTACATTTTGAGCTTTGGTATGGATGGGAAGCAACTTGATGCGTACATTGCTAAAATCAAAAATGGTCTATATGTTGCACTATTCTTTCGTGCGCTTCAGCCATTTGCTGCCGCTGGCAACTGTCAGCTTAGGGTCGGTTAGCGACCATCACGCACAATGACTGATCCACCCTTGACCTACCTCAACGTGGAGGACAAGCTATTTAAGGCTATTGCAACGTACAACAATCAGCCTTGGAACAAGGGAAAGCTTGTCGGGCAGAAAGCCCCGCTTCGAGGCAGAGATATCTAGGCCATCCGGATCAGACTCCAACTCGCGGAGAAGATACGGGATCCGGCTCTCTTCAACTTGTCCAGCGACAGCAAGCTGCACGCTTGTGACTTAGCCAATCTGTGAGAACGAAACGTAGCCCATGTGATGCATGTGTAGTCACGAGCCATTGTGATGCAGCAGAAAACTCAGCACCCAGTCAAGTTTGAAATCACTGAACAGACCCGAACGGCTCTCGAGGCGTGGATACATCAGGCCATCTCCGCAGTGAGGATTTTTGTTTCCGACCCGGCTGCATGGCTCAGATCATCTCTCCACCATACGAAGCTCGATAGCACTGCCAGGTACTTGGGCATCGAGGTCGACGCTCTGTAAATGGCAGAGCAGACAAGCAGACAGTAGCTGACCATCACTGCGACGGTCTTGGTCAGACCGTCGCTATCTGCCCCTTTACAGACGCTCATAGTGCTGATAAACATTTTGATAGGAGTAAGCGCAGCTGAATCGAAAGTCGATTCCCACTAGCATGAGTAGACTGAGAGAATCGCTTTCCGCCCAGCACGCGATACCTAGGCGTTATTTAAATGCCCATTGCTTCTTCTAAAGATCAAACGGTGCATTCAGATCACGACTAAAGCTCGTTCATGTAGCTCGCTACAAAACTCTACAATATTGCTGCCAAACTCTCTTTTTCCGCTATGATTTTCTGGATTGTTCAATGTTCCGGATTCAATGGCGGCTGATATTTTTCCAAGCAAATCGTTCAGGTCGTCAGTTTGAAGGATTTTTTTGTTGCGAAGATAAAAATCTCTAGCGTTTTGCGCGTAGAAATTTATCGAAAATTGAACGGCCGCTGTACCATCATGAGGATTTCGTGTATTTACACCTACCAATTCTCGCTCGAACTTTCTATAAATATCAAGGTACTCTTTTTTGGCGATTATAATGCCTCGACATCTGCTTTAGCTAATAGCTCTTTTCTAATAAAATCATTCCTCTTCCGACTTTGTACGACCGCATAGATACCAGATGCACCTGCCACCAAAAGTGTGACTACACCAGCAATTAGAGCTGCAACAATATTGGAATCGGCGAACATAATCAATTACCTCATAATCAAAAGCATCGACTGGAATGATAGCTCTGGTTGTTTGATGGCCAATGGCTGATCGTAGGCGAATTACATCTTGAATGAAAAGCTCACATCAGACCAAGCATAGCTACACTTAAGCCATGGCACCACAGTCATCAGCGGGGTCCACTTCTATCTAGTACGCGACTGTCGACAATGCCAAGTAGATGTGATGCCATGATTCATTTCCCGCGGCGCCCTCAAGTCCTACATGGCAATGGCTTGGCTCTCTCCAGATTCATCAACGCTTGCCGTTCGAGCCAGAACTATGCCGTGGCGAAGCTGAAATCACACTGCTCCATTTCCCCTATGGTACGTCCCAGAAACGCGCAGCCGATTGCTGCCCTTCGTGATAGGCAGCTATCGGCTGAAGGAGACATTCGTCTGCGTCGGAATGCCCCCATCCACTCGTCAGGCATTAAGCACTGTTGGGATGGTCGTGTATGAACTCGATGAACCGCCGGGTCTTCGCAGGAAGCAGCCGTGTTTCGGTCAGTGCGCAGACCGAGATGCGAGTGCGACTATGACGAGATGTGCCACATCCTCGAAGGCACCGTGCGCCTGACCGATGCGGACGGCGTGGCGAAGACCTTCGGGCCGGGGGATTCGTTCGTGGTAGCGGCGGGGTTCAAGGGAACCTGGGAAAACATCACGCCGGTGCGCAAGGTATATTTCATTCTCGGATGAGTTCGGCCCGGGCGGATAACGATAACAACTTTGCCATCGCCTACCTGGGCCTGTTCCGCCCGGCTCCGGGTCCGTCACCCGCGGATCGGACTTGCGCCCCGCCCTGGCAAACCGGGACGACGCGTCGTGCGAGCAATCAGGCCTGCGCCTCGCCTGGGAATGCCGGCAGCCCGTATGTCAACGCAAGTTCCAAGGCCGGTTACAAGGGGTATAACTATCAGAACAAAAGACGAATAGGCCAGCACCTGGGCCAGGCGCCCCAGGCCTGATCGGCGCCTTCGGCGCGGAGCGATGTGATGAATTGCAGAGCATGGCGATGGGCTCGCAAGAGCCTTCTTGGCTGCATCGAGCTGGCCTTGCTGGTCACTCCACTGTGCGCCAGCGCCATGTTCAAGTGCCAAGCCAGAGACGGAGCCATCAGCTACACCAGCCAAGCCATCGCCAGCGCCCGCTGCACTCGCCTCAATGACATGGCGGGCGCCGGTGACGGCGCCAAGGCAATGGCCCTGCCACGGGTTGTGCGGAACGACGACTCAGGCGCGGTGCGGATTCGGGTGTACACCTTCGTCCACAAGGGTATTCGTCAATATGTGAGCCGGCGCCCCGTCGGGATCTCCGCACGGGTCGATGTCCTTGAGCTCTATTACATCAAAGGCTGCTATCTGTGCATGGCGCCGAAGGACTTCAAGGTCGCCTCACTGCGCCTGGACACCCAATCCTATCGGCGGGAGATCGAAGCCGCGTCGGGTCAATATGGTGTCGACAGGGCGCTGGTCCGCGCAGTGATACATGCCGAATCGGCGTTTCGCCCCAACGTCATTTCCGTAGCCGGTGCCCAGGGGCTGATGCAGTTGATGCCCGCCACCGCCGAGCGCTTCGACGTGGACGATCCGTTCGACGCACGACAGAACATTCGTGGCGGCGTGCGCTACCTGGCCTGGCTGCTCAAGCGCTTCAACGGCAACCAGGTGCTGGCGTTGGCAGGTTACAACGCCGGCGAAGCGTCCGTAGTCGAGTACAACGGGGTGCCTCCCTACACCGAGACGCAATCCTACGTCACCCGCGTGCAGTCCTTGACCGAACGCTATCGCAACCATCGCTAGTACCGTAGGGCGCATAACCCGGTATAGGTAATACGCAGGGCGGGGAATAGCTCAACCGTACTTCCACACTCACCGGAAGCTATCGACCCATATCGGCCCTCGGTGAGGGGCGGAAACCGGCCAAAGCAGCCGTCCAGAATTGATGCATTTAATGATTCGCCATAGGGTTACAGAAATGGGCTACCTTGTTGACCCATTTATTCATAGCTCAGGGAGAGCGCTATGTCTGTAGAAATCCAGCTTTCGGAAAATGCGACTGAAGCAGAGCGGTTAGAAATTCTGACTCCATTACTGGCCCATAATTTGGCCAACGGTGGGGACGACGCCCATGAAACATTTGCCCTGTTGCTACGTACCCCTGACAGTAACGAAGTTATAGGTGGGCTGTACGGCAAGGTTTCATATCAATGGCTGCTCATTGATCTTGTCAGCGTTCCCGAGTCGATGCGTGGCCGAGGTATAGGAGAACGGCTAATGCGCATGGCCGAAGATATCGCTCATAAAAAGAACTGCACTGGTATCTGGCTGGAGACCTTCAGCTTTCAGGCACCAGGCTTTTATCAAAAACTGGGTTACTCCGAATTCGGACGCCTGGCAGACTATCCACCGGGACATACCCGGTTCTATTACCAGAAGCTGTTGCGTTGACTTGAGACCGGCTAATGGGCGTCCCCCTTTGCCGTCCCCTTTGCCGCTGCTCAGATTCGCGGATAGTAAGCGCCATTCATGGCGCATCGCGCTTGCGTCCCCATGCCGCTGGAATCTCCTGTGTCACAAACCTCGACTGAGCAGGCTGAGCACCGCGCTTTTCGGTTCATTCCTATATCATCAAGACCTTTTTTCCGGGCGTATCTGAGTAGGACGCGCTGCCAGCGATGCGAGCACCGGCACCACTGAAAACCCGGTGAATCGTCAGGCAATTCTAAAGGAAACGCTCGGCATTTTCTGAGTGCAAAGGGTTCTCTGAGTCGGGCCGATTGCGCGTAAAAATGCGTTTGAGTCTTAATCGAAGGACGCGATTTTCGTCTCAGGCATCACTCGAATTCATCGGAGAATCTTTTTGGCGACATATTTAAGCGGAGCGTGAGTATTTCGCATAAGCTAGTAAGACACTACAGAGGCAGGCTGCCGCAATGCTCACTTTCGCAGTGTTGGCTCTCAACTTAGTTGCCCTTGCCGGCATAGTGTTAGGGCTACTTCTTCGCGCACCTCGGGTTCGGTCAGCCCTAGAACTCGCCTACATTCATACCTCTGACCTTGCGGACAGCCGTAGTGATAACGAAGCAACACGGGCGCTAGTTTGGGCCTTTACGCGCACTGCGCTCTTAAATTCCCACGGAAAACTTAGTCTACGAAAAACGCTTGTTGTCTCATTAATATCTTCTGTCGTATTCACAATCGGTCTGACACCCATGTTCGGACGCTTTTTTTCGACACTTGCTGGCACCATGCCTTCCGAATCGTACCTAGGGACCATAATATTTTATTTGATGGCTTGGCCGGGTCATTTTATCTACGACTACATAATCTGCTCTGCCCTTCTGAGAATCAGCAAAACCGGGAATCGACGTTCGTTCTCTAAACAAACGGGGTATATGATCTTAGCATTTTCTGCAGCGTCATTTCTACCGATGCTCATAATGTGGGCATATAGCATTGTACGGTTTACTTTGCCAAACATGCTGGTCAAAGAAAGCATGAACAACTGGGATCTATTGTTACTCGTACCATTCTTTTGGAACGCACCAACATTCCTATGGCTTGGCGTCTTGCGACTGTTTGAAATTTATGCACTACCTGATGCCATGGCAGCGCGCGATATAGCGATTTTATTTCTATCTAGCATCGTTAGTTCATGCATAGTATTTTTTGACCTACTTGCGCGCGGTTTAGTTGTTAATAGGTCAGCAATGAACTTTTTTGCGAACACGGCTCTTCGCCTATCCCAAACGAATGCCGATCACGTCTTCAACGTATCTATGATCGCCTTCACCATTGGTAATGGACTCTGCCAGCTATTTGGCATATCAATCAGGTAGTAGTGCTGGTCGTTTTTAACGCTCTACTCAGTTTACCGCGCAGGTAATGCCGTCGATGCACTCTTCATCTACAAGGAATACACTCGCGATACTGACTATCTGGGGCGTGTCGCATTGAACCTGTTCGATCTGTTGAAACTGTGGGAGCCGACGTTTTCGCCGGAAAAGGCCAAGGTCCACTTGGCCAGGTACAACGGCGAGGATCATCCGCTCGACGTGTTCATACAGGGAGGCTTCGACAAGTGGCAGAGCCGGCAAAGCAACCGCAATTTTAAGCTGCCCTACGTGGTTTCGCTTATTCAGGCCGGCAGTCCAACCCGCTGGTTGTTTGCGGGTCTGTTTCGGACGATGGAGTGTGTCGAAAGAGTCGGCCCCAAGCCTGACTATATCTACACCCTGGAGCGAGTGCCGGCGGCCGAGGAGTGGGTGGGGCGGCTGTATCTGAGCAGCAACTACACCAAACGTAACTCCTACCCGTACGGTGAAACCCTGGCTGGCGACTTGGCAGTGACTGAACTGCTGGCCGAACGCCTCAGCATTGGCCATTTTCCCGGCTTCAAAAAGGTCAACCTGACCAAAAGCCAGCTCGATGTGGTGGTGCAGCAGCACGTTGACTCCTGGCGCTCGGCCCTGTCGAGCGTCAAGGGCATCTACCTCATCACCGATACCCATACCGGTAAGCTCTACGTGGGCAAGGCCGACGGGGAGACAGGTATTTAGGGGCGCTGGTGCACGTATTCGACGACCAGCCATGGCCACAATGTGGCGCTCAAGCGGGAGTTTGGCATTGATGCTCCGCCCGAACGCGAAAAGGATTTGCGATTCTCATTGCTGGAGATCGCAGACCTGCACGCGATGCCGGGGGAAATTGATGCCCGCGAGAGCCATTGGAAGGAAATCTTGTTGGCCCGGTCGCATGGTTACAACCTCAACTAGTCACCAGACGGAAATATTGGATACCACCGGACCACAACGCCCATTGAGCCATGGGGGGCCAGGTTGAATGCAACACCTGGACGCAGGACCGCGAAATGCCCCTACTTGTTGGTGAGAGAAGAGGACTCCACACTGGGCGCATCCTCCTTAATGTAGGGCTGTTCGAACCTCGCCTTCATGTATTTCCCCTCACAAGACTTGAACTCGCTTGCGTGGAGTATTTTGAGTGGCTCGGACGGTTTCAGCGGCTCTGTCGCTGGAACGTCCTTGTACTCCATGTAGTCGGCGGCAAACAGCATCTGTCGGGCGATCCCCCACCGATAATGGGCATAGATGCCGTTCGACTTGATCAGGTTAAAATTGTCCACCGTATGTTCTTCCTTCGCCCCGATATTGCCCCATCCCGGGATCAGGAAACTCCACCGCTCTTTACGCAAGCCCGACAGAAATTCGCCGTCTGAAGCCACCAACCAGATCTTGTCGTTGAGATCGCTGTTCGAGTAGATTTTAGGACTAGGATTGAAGGCCCATGCTTCGTCAATGAAAGGCGCTGCCACCCGACTTTTCACCACATGCACGGCGAGTCCGCCACCAAGCGAAATACCGGTCACTACCACCTTGGCCCCCTTCATGCGCAGATCATAAACACGCGGATCGTCCAGCATTTTCAGGGTGTACGTCATGGCCTGGGAATACTGCGTAATGCTGGACAATAGATTGGTGCCCACCCAGTCCGCTGCGTCGTTGGAACCAGCGAAAGCGATAATGATTTCTTCCCGCCCACCTGGGTTGAGTGGGTGGCGAAGAAAGGTCGTTGCCTCGAAGCCTGAGTGCTTCCGGACTGGCTTATCAATTATCTCTAGGTATTCGGGGCGGATGAACTTGTGGGCGTTTCCTTCGCGGTTATCGGCCTGAAGGGTCAGTGCGGAGGCTAAGGCATACATATAGCCTCGCTGCGCTACCCTCCCGGTTTTGGTGCTAAACGGACCAGCATCAGCCTTGATGAATCGGTTGTTGCACCAGATATAGCCTTTCTCTCCCATGGTGCCATCAATGCACCCACCGAGAACCGACAGCGACAGGATCAGCGCGATTTTTTTCATTGATTGCCCTGGGTGACTTATGAGCGGATACATCAGCTATAGCTTCCCGTTCAGCAATATCAAGTCGCCAGCTCCGGGCGACGATGACATTGCACAATGTCCATTTCGAACACTGAACGATTACCGAACTTATTTGGCGCGCCTTCATCGGCTCGCCTTTTTTTGCCCCTACAGGTTTCATCGAATGACTTACAACACATCCTGGTTACTGCTGATCGTTGCCGGATTCCTGGAGATTTTTTTTGCGGTCGGGTTGAAATCCGCGAACGGCCTTGAACGGCCCTGGCTGCTGGTCGGCACGGTCGTCGTCCTGGCCGGCAGTTTGTGCTTGTTGACGATGGCCTTGCGCGTGCTGCCCGTCGGCACCGCCTATGCGGTCTGGACTGGCATCGGCGCTGCCGGCACTGCCATCGTCGGCATGTATTGGCTGGGTGACACGGTATCGTTCTGGAGACTGGTCTGGATCGGCTTGATCCTGTTGAGTGTCGCCGGACTTCGCTGGGCAACCTGAACAGATTAGACTTTGCATATCCGGTGCAGAACACCTCCCATTTTTTGATCTCCAAAGGAGCCCGCCATGCCCCTGGGCAAACGTGAACTTGCACGGATCGAGCGCCGCTTGATAGCGACACTGACAGACGCCTGCGAAACAGCAAAATCTGAAATCAAAGGCTTTACCTGGCTCACTCATACGGCTGACTTGAACGCGCTTGCCCAAACACTGAAGGTGACCTGGGTGTTCGAAACGCTGGCGGACAAAAAGCTCGCCCAGGCTAACGCGAAAGTGCGGATTCTTGAGCTGACGGCCGTCGCGCTGAACGAGGCAAACATTGATCTGGAGGCTTCGGATCACACTGTCCGATTCGACTCTGAAGAGGAGTGCCAACGCGCCCATGGCGGCGATTGGCAAAAACGCCTGGCATCAAGCGCGACCAGGGGCCATTGACGATGGCCAAGGAAATCGAAAACCCATGCATTTCCGTTTGCCAGTTGAGTGGCGATCTGTGCGTGAGCTGCGGGCGCAGCAAGGAAGACATCAAGAAGTGGAAACGCATGAAGCGGCCGGAAAAAATGGCCGCAGTGCAACGGGCGAATGTACGTTTGAAAGGGCTGAAGAAGACTCAAGGCAAAGGGCCTTGATCCGTTCACTCACCCGCCTGTAACTCGGCGGGCGAGTAAACGTGCTGCATCACAACGTGTAGGAAATACCGACCTGAACCGTCCTCGGCGCACCCGGGTAGGCATAGACGTTACCAAAGGCGCCTTCTTCATAATCCCGGTCGAACACGTTCTTCACATCGAGATTCAGCCGGACCTTGTCGTTGACCTGATAGAAGCCGAGCAGATCGACGACGGTGTAGCTGCCCATCGAAAACGCCGTGTTGGCCGTCTGCCCTGCACGCTCATCGACGTACTTGAGCCCGGTGCCCAGCCCCAGCCCCCTGAACGCGCCATCCTGGAATTCATAGACGTTGAGCAGGCTGAAGCTGTTCTTCGGAATGTTCATCAACCGGGTGCCCGACTCGATCACGTTGTCCTGGGTGACCTCGGCGTCGACATAGGCATAGCCGCCAATCACCCGCCATTCGGGGGTGACATTGCCGGCCACGTTCAGGTCAAAGCCTCGGCTGCGCACTTCGCCCGCCGCCACGCTGAAGGTCGAGTCCACGGGGTCCGTGGTCAGGACATTGCGTTTTTCAATCTGGTAGATCGCCGCGTCCACACTCAGCTCGCGATCCAGCGCTTCCCACTTGAGCCCCAGCTCATAGGACTTGCCCTTTTCCGGGTCGAAGCCGCCACCCTCGCGGCTGGCGCCGCTGTTGGGTTTGAAAGAGCGTGCGGTATTGGCATACACCGCCACGGTATCGGTCAGGTCATACAGCACGCCGAGTCGCGGCGTCACCGCGTTGTCGCTCGCCTCCCAGCTCCTGCCACCCGGCACGAAGGTTTCGTAGTCATGCTCGAAGCGCTCGAAACGCGCACCCGCCAGGACTTTCAAGCGCTCGGTCAACGCCACCTGGTCCTGGACGAAGGCGGCGTAGGTCTTGAGGTTTTCCTTGTCGTTGGTCGGCGTGCGGGTCAGGGCCGGACGAGGCTGGCCATACACCGGGTTGAAGATATCGATCGGGTAGGCAGTCACCGCACCGCTGGAGCGCTGGATGATCGACTTGTAGTCGTAATCCTCGTACTCGATGCCGGTCAGCAAGGTGTGATCGAAACCGCCCGCGGTGAAATGCCCGGTGAGATTGAGTTGGGTGTCCTTGTCGGTCCACTCCAGCTTACGGTAGTTGAAGTTGCGCCCCAGGGTGCGCCCGTCGGCGGCGACGCCGTTCGCCTCAACAGCGTTGCCCTGCAAGGTGCCATCGAGCCACTGGAAACCACCGCCCAGTGTCCAGTCGTCATTGAGGAAGTGCTCGAAACGCAGCTGGGCCATGTTGTTGTCGTTGTGCAACTTGCCGACGTCTTTTTCACCGAAGAACGTGTCGCGCGACGCGGTGCCAATCTGATTCGGATAGCGTGTCAGGCCGCGATCCAGCGGGTGATTGTTGCGCATGAAATCGGCTTCGAAGATCACCTTGGTGTCGTCGTTGGCCTGCCACGAAATAACCGGCGTCACGCCATAGCGTTCGGTTTCCACGTGATCGCGGAAGGTATCACCGCCCTCTCCCACCACGTTCAGGCGATAGGCCAGGCGGCCCTCTTCGTCGAGCGGGCCGGAGGCGTCCAGCGTGCCGCGCTTCATTCCCTGATCATCGAGCTGGCTGCCCAGTGTCACAGTGCGCTCGGCCAGCGGCTGCTTGGAGACCACGTTGAACGTGCCGCCAGGATCGCCTCGGCCGTAAAGCGTGGTCGCCGGGCCACGCAATACTTCAAGGCGCTCGATGGTGTTCGCATCCGGCATGTTCGGATAACCACGGTTGATCGGGAATCCGTTGCGATAGAACTCGCCGGTGGTAAAGCCACGCACGGTGAAGGTGGTCAGCCCCTGGCCACCGAAATTATTGGCCCGTCCCACACCGCCGGCGTAATCGAGCGCGTCCTGCAACCTGGTTGCACTGATGTCCTCGACGACGTCCTTGGGCACCACGCTGATGGACTGTGGGGTTTCGTGGATCGCCGTGTCGGTACGCGTTGCGCTGGCAGAACGGGTGGCGCGATAGCCGTCCACTGGCCCAGTGGCAGTTTCAAGGTCAGCGGTGCCAACGATGTCGGTCGCCTGCAACTCCAGACCGGTTTTAGCGGTTGTCGCTTGCTCCGCCCAGGAGGAAGTGGAAAACGCCTGAAGCACACAGATAGACAGCAGGGTACGACGCATCTAGGAAGCCTTGAGAGAATAGCCAAATGGGACGGCATACATGCCAATAATTTCGCGGCGCATGGTATACCGTATCACCTAACTTTTGATAGGCGTTCTCATTCGTATTTTCTGGGCATTGGTCTGAAAAAACCTGGATCCAGGGAATCGAACGTCATTACAACGGTCGAACCCGTGGCAGGACAACGGCGCGAAATGCTCCTGCCAAATAACCATTGCCTGCGGGAGACCCCTTTGTCAGCCGTCTTTCTACGTCAAGTCTTGCGCTTGGCGATTCCACTCCTGTGCGTTGGCACTTCGTCTGCTGCTTTGGCCTGCCCGCAAGGTCAGTACCAGGTATGTGTGGTCGCCTGTTTTTGTGCGCCAGGCTCGAAGGAGGACACCGGGGAGCTCTTCGAAAACATGAACCAGATAGCGGCCGCTGGACTTCAGAACTGGATTGTTCAATCGCGCAACACCGCGGCAGCCGGCGATGTTCAAACCATCCCGCTGAATATCCGCGCCCAGCTCGAACCCTACTATGACCTCCAGGTGCTCGACTCGGCCCGCTACAAGGTCGGCGACGACGAAGAGCTGAACGCCGCGAACACCATGCTGCAGAACCCCGATGTGAATGCCGTCACCCTTGTCGACATCATCGTCTTTCGCAGTGAGGACGATGCGCTGAACAACGTCGCGCTATGGGCCCATGAGTTGAAGCACGTGCAGCAGTACCAGCAATGGGGCGTCGGCGAGTTTGCCACTCGCTACACCCGTGACTACTCCGCCGTCGAGGCGCCCGCCTACGAGATTCAAACCCAGGTAGCCAAGGCGCTGAGAGCCAGCGCGGACCAGCCGGGGCATCCTAGAGATCAGTGAGTTCATGGGCACCTGTTGAATCCACAAAGGCGTGGATGGAGCGATGCAAAATGACAGCTAAGCTTCTTCTACTGTCGGGCGGTCTGTTCAGGCGCAGCCCTTCACCACAGCCTCGGAGAGGAGCCAATGAAACGCATCGTCATGCTCATCGCGATCTCTTTGCTTACCACTGCTTGCCAGAGCGATAACGGCGTCACCCGACTCGACAATTGTGTCTGCTATAAAACGGTCGAGGGACAGAAAACCCAAGCATCACCCATGGACTGGCAAGACCCCGATACGGTGCGCGAACAATTCTCACATTGCATTTGCCGGGCCTGGGTCGACCTGAAGAAGGCCGATGATCCCAATCAGTTTTTCGGGCCTGAGACGCAAATAAGAACGGAAATGAAATCGCCGGCAAAATAGTTTCTGTGGGCGCTCAGAGCATGTGCCCTGCCCAGATTTCGCGGCTGACCAGATCGGCGGCGATCTCGATGAAGGCCTCTCCCACAAACTTTGCGGCCGGACTGACTCGCCTGTCCGCGGGAAACACCAGGACCAGTTTACGCATGGGAGTGGGATCTACCAAAGGCGCCGCACTGAGCACTCCCGATTCAATTTGCGGGTAGATCGATGCCAGCGGTAAAGCGGTCATGCCGAAGCCACTGCGAACCAGGTCGATCATCGCGCCGAAGGAATCCGCTTCAACGCTGGTGTTGAGCTTGATACCGACTTCACGCGCACAATTATCCAGAATCACCCGAAGACTGTGGCGAGCGCTGGGCAACACCAGTGGCTGCTCGCCCAAGGACTCGAATGACACCGGCGTATCAAGGCGCAGGTTGGCGCTGGCGGGGCCGACCAGCAGCAGGTTTTCCATCATCACCGGCACGATGCGCAACGTATGCAAGGGTTGCGGATCATAAGAAATCGCCAGCTCCAATTCCCCACGCTGAACCCAATCGAGCAGGTAACCGCTAAAGGCCGAGGAGAACCTGATAGCAACATTCGGGTGATCCTGCTTGATCTTGCGCACCAGGGGAACGGTGACAATTTGCGCGACCGTCGGTGTCGTACCGATCACCACCGTGCCGCGAAAAGAAGACTTCCCGCCCACCACCGAACTGCGAATGGACTCCATCTCCTCCATGATCCGGGTGGCATGCGCCAGGACTTCACGGCCGGCATCGGTAATCTCCATGCCGCGTCCATGCCGATCGAAAAGGTAGGTCCCGAGTTCTTTTTCCAACAGGCGAATTTGCCTGCTCAATGCCGGTTGGGCGATGTGCAGCCGGTCGGAGGCCTTGCTGAGACTGCCAAGCTCGGCCACATGAATCAGGGTCTTGAGTTGAACGACATCCATTACCAGGCCAGTCAAAGTCGGGCTCGGCGCGAAGTGCGTCGAAAGTAGTCCCAGTGTAAACGCATTGGCGTGCCCTGGAATGCCGCTCCAGTGACGTGGCATGGGGCGTTGCGGCTTTCGAGTGACTGCATGCCCTGGCCCGCCGGGCCCGCAAGGCAAGCTATAGAATTTCGGTATATCAGTTAGGCCTGGTTGACGGCTTATTACCCTGGTCACTCTGGGGTAGCGTGCAATCAACGTCGAGGCCAGAAGCGCTCGACTACTACAAGAATAAGATTCGAGGGCTTGCGCCATGGCATCAACCAGCGATTCAACGCACCACACTGAAACGTGCGACCCGGTAAAAAATCCGAACCGCGTCAGAGCCATCATGGGTGCCTGCTCGGGCAATCTGGTGGAGTGGTACGACTTTTTCATTTATGCCTACACCGCAATCTACTTTGCGGCTTCGTTTTTTCCCAAAGGCGATACCACCAGCCAGCTACTGGCAACCGCTGGCGTCTTCGCCGTCGGATTTTTCATGCGCCCCCTGGGCGGCTGGATTTTCGGCTGGATCGCCGATACTCGCGGCCGGAAAGTGTCGATGATCATCTCGGTGTTCATGATGTGCGCCGGCTCACTGCTGATCGCCGTCATGCCGACCTATGAAAGCATCGGTGTGGCCGCGCCGGTCATGCTCGTCGTGGCCAGGCTGATCCAGGGCCTGTCCGTAGGCGCGGAGTACGGCACCGGTGCCACCTACATCAGTGAAATCGCGACCCCGGGTCGTCGCTGTTTCTATAGCTCGTTCCAGTACTTCACCATCATTGCCGGGCAACTCCTGGCCCTGATGACCGTGGTCATTCTTCAACAAACGCTGACCGGCGAGGAGTTGCGCGAATGGGGCTGGAGAATTCCGTTCTTCATTGGTGCCTTGAGTTCCATCGTCGTGGTGTACCTGCGCCGCGCGATGCATGAAACCGCCACCAAAAAAGACATGAACCGCAAAGACGCCGGCTCGCTGCGCGGCATGTTCAAGCACAAGCGCGCCGTGGCCCTGGTGGTCGCCTTTACCATTGGCGGTTCGCTTTACTTCTATACCTTCACCACTTACATGCAGAAGTTCCTGGTGATCTCTGCGGGCTTCAGTCCGGAAACGGTGAGCTTCATCATGACGGCCGCCCTGGTCGGTTTCATGTTCTGCCAGCCAATCTTCGGGCTGCTCGCCGACCGTATCGGGATCAAGGTGCACATGCTGCTGTTCTCCGGGTTGGCCATGCTGCTGGTGATCCCCCTGCTCTACTCATTGCAATCAGTCAGCAACCCCTTCACAGCGTTCCTGCTGGTATTTGGTGGCCTGGCTATCGCGTCGCTGTACACCCCGATTGCCGGGATCGTCAAAGCTGAACTGTTCCCGCCCGCGGTCCGTGCATTGGGTGTGGGCTTTCCGTATGCCGTCGGCAACGCGGCGTTCGGTGGTACCGCCGAATACGTCGCCCTGTCGCTTCGCTCGCAGGGTATCGAGGAGTATTTCTTCTTCTACGTCGCGGCCGTCGTCGCCATCACGTTCATCGCAGCGATGCTGATGCCCAACCTGTCCCGCCATGGTTACATCAGCGGCTCGGGAGAGATTGAAGAACGAACAGGGCTGAGAGGCTGCATCAGGTCGCAGGCTGTGAGGAGCTGAGGCACTGCCGATTAATGCTTTTTCCAAAGGGGGCCCATGATGATTCATGGGCCCCTTCACGTTTCCGGGTAACGGATAGGGAGGCTTCATCGAACGATCCACACACCCCGACCAGCTATACCAAACGGGCATATCTCAAAGACAAAAACGGTAGTCGTAGTTCGCTTCCAGCACTCCCAGAATGTGTGAAACACAAAAGCAGCACTGCTTGGGAGATGGGCATGTCAACAGAAGCTGAACACACCGTGGGACAGGATTGGCAGGAGGACGTGTTCCGCGTACTCAAGGCCCACGACGTCAAACACGTGGTCTTCGTACCGGATGCCGGCCATTCGGCGGCCATTCGTATGTCTTATGCAGATCCGGACATCAAGGCCGTCGTCCTCACCACTGAAGAAGAAGGCATCGGCTACCTGGCTGGCGCCTGGCTGGGCGGCGAACGCGGCGCTCTGCTGATGCAGTCCAGCGGCGTCGGTAACTGCATCAACACGCTGGCGCTGCAAGTCTGCGCCGGCTTCCCGCTGCTGATGGTCGTCACCATGCGTGGCGACTGGGCCGAATTCAACGCGTGGCAGAACCCTATGGGCCAGGCCACCGAAGCCTCCTTGAACCTGATGCAGGTCATGACCTGGCGCGCGGACGTGCCGCAAGACGTCGCGCCCCTTCTGCATGGCGCCGCGACCATGGCTTTCAACGGCGATAGCGCCACTGCCCTGCTGCTCGGCCAGCGCCTGATTGGAGAAAAGAAATGGGTCAAGTAAGCGCAAACCACACCCTGTGCCGCCGCGAAGTGGTGAAAACCCTCCTGGCCGACCGCAAGGACGTGCTGGTCGTGACCGGCCTGGGCTCGGCGTCCTATGACGTCATGGCGGCCGGTGACAATGACCTGAATTATTACCTCTGGGCCGCCATGGGCAGTGCCATTACCGTTGGCCTGGGCCTGGCCAATGCACAGCCTGACAAGTCGGTTGTCGTCGTCACCGGTGACGGTGAGTTGCTCATGGGCTTCGGCGCACTGGCCACCGTCGCCCTGCAAAAACCCGCCAACCTGACCATTGCTGTGTTGGACAACGGTCACTTTGGCGAGACCGGCATGCAGGTCAGCCATGCGGGCTTCGGTATTTCCCTGGACCAGGTGGCGAAAACCTGCGGCTTCAGCTGGACCGACGAAATCCGTGACATGGCAGGCGTGCACGACCTGCGAGAGCGCTTCGCAACGCGCGATGGCGTCAAGCTCGCGACCATCAAGATCAAAGCGGAAAACCCGCCACGGGTGTTGCCACCGCGTGATGGTCACTACATCAAGAACCGCTTTCGTGCTGCGCTGGGTTTCAACCCGACCTGACCCTTCCATGCCCGTACCCGCTCACGCAGGGCAGCAGCCATGCGTGACGCGCTGAGGAGAATAATAATGACTGACCGCAACGCTGACGAACTCAATGCCATCCGCGAGGGTGTACGCGCTCTTTGCGCCGAATTCGATGCCGCCTACTGGCGCAAGATTGACGAAGAAAAAGGCTTCCCGGAAACCTTCGTCAAGGCGCTGACCGACGCTGGCTGGCTGGCTGCGATGATCCCGACCGAATACGGCGGATCGGGCCTGGGACTGGCCGAGGCCTCGGTGATCCTCGAAGAAGTGAATCGCTGCGGCGGCAACTCCGGCACCGTTCACGGGCAGATGTACAACATGTTCACCCTGCTGCGTCACGGCAGCGAGGCGCAGAAAAGCTACTACCTGCCGAAACTGGCCAACGGCGAATTGCGCTTGCAATCGATGGCCGTGACCGAGCCGACTACCGGCACCGACACCACCAAGATCAAGACCACGGCAGTCAAACGCGGCGACAAATACGTGATCAACGGGCAGAAGGTATGGATCTCACGCGTCCAGCATTCCGACCTGATGATCCTGCTGGCGCGTACCACTCCCTTGGCCGACGTGAAGAAAAAGTCCGAAGGCATGTCGATCTTCCTCGTCGACCTGCGCGAGGCCATCGGTAACGGCCTGACCGTGCAACCGATCGCCAACATGGTCAACCACGAGACCAACGAGCTGTTCTTCGACAACCTGGAAATCCCCGCGGACAGCCTCATCGGCGAGGAAGGCAAAGGCTTCAGGTACATCCTCGACGGACTGAACGCCGAGCGCACCCTCATCGCCGCCGAATGCATTGGCGACGGTCGCTGGTTCATCGAAAAAGCCAGCACCTATGCCCGTGATCGCGTGGTCTTCGGTCGACCAATCGGGCAGAACCAGGGCGTGCAGTTCCCCATCGCCGAAGCCCACGTCGAAATCGAAGCGGCAGACCTGATGCGCTGGCGTGCCTGCGAGGAATATGACAACGGCATCAACGCCGGTGCCAGCGCCAACATGGCCAAGTACCTGGCGGCCAAGGCCTCCTGGGAGGCTGCCAACGCTTGCCTGCAAACCCACGGCGGATTCGGTTTTGCCTGCGAATACGACGTCGAGCGCAAGTTCCGCGAAACCCGTCTGTATCAGGTCGCCCCCATTTCCACCAACCTGATCCTCTCGTACGTCGCCGAACACCTGCTCGAACTGCCGCGCTCTTTCTAATAACAAGAGAGTTACCCTCATGAGCCAGCCCAAAGGTCCACGTCCACTCGATGGCCTGACCGTCGTCAGCCTCGAACATGCGATTGCCGCGCCCTTCTGTACCCGTCAACTGGCCGACCTCGGCGCTCGGGTGATCAAGGTCGAACGACCAGGCACGGGCGATTTCGCCCGAGGCTACGACCAGCGCGTCAACGGCCTGGCCTCGCACTTCGTGTGGACCAATCGTTCGAAAGAAAGCCTGACCCTCGACCTCAAGCAGGATTGCGCCACCGACGTACTGGACAGTTTGCTGGCCAGCGCCGATGTCCTGGTGCAGAACCTGGCCCCCGGTGCCGCAGCTCGGATGGGCCTGTCATTCGAGGCTTTGCATCAACGATTTCCGCGCCTGATCGTCTGCGACATTTCAGGCTATGGCGCCGGTGGCCCCTATGAGAAGAAGAAAGCCTACGACCTGCTGATCCAGAGTGAAGGGGGCTTTCTGTCGGTCACCGGCGGCCAGGGCGAGGAAGACATGGCCAAGGCCGGTTGTTCGATTGCCGATATCGCCGCCGGCATGTACGCCTACACCGGCATCCTGTCTGCGCTGTTGTTGCGCGAACGCACCGGTGAAGGCAGCCACCTCGATGTGTCGATGCTCGAAAGCCTGGTCGAGTGGATGAACTACCCGATGTACTACGCCTACGACAAGGCGCCTGCGCCCCCTCGCGCCGGCGCTGCGCACGCGACCATTTATCCCTACGGCCCCTTCCCCGTCGGTGACGGCACCACCGTGATGCTCGGGTTGCAGAACGAGCGTGAATGGCAGCAGTTTTGCGAGAAGGTACTGGTTACACCGGAGCTGGCCAAAGACCCGCGCTTCTCGGCTAATTTCAAACGCGTCGAGAACCGCAACGCGCTACGGGAACTGATCGTTGCAGCGTTCTCCACGCTCAGCTTCGAGGCGGTGATCGAGCGCCTGGACCAGGCGCAAATCGCCAACGCCCGAGTCAATGACATGCAAGGTGTCTGGGATCATCCGCAGCTTCAGGCCCGTGACCGTTGGCGAGAAGTCGACACCTCTGCCGGCCCCATTCCAAGCCTTATCCCCCCCGGCAGCAACAGTGCGTTCGAACCTCGCATGGATGCCGTGCCGGGCCTTGGCCAACACACCGAACAGCTGCTCACGGAATTGGGGCTGGGGGCAGATCGCATTGAAGCAATGCGTGCAGCCGGGGCCATCTGACTGCACTGCAACGATCAACGTTTTTCGAGAGAATACTGCCCAATGAAAATCCTCGTAGCCATCAAGCGTGTGGTCGACTACAACGTGAAAGTTCGCGTCAAGGCGGACCATTCCGGCGTCGACCTCGCCAACGTCAAGATGTCGATGAACCCGTTCTGCGAAATTGCCGTGGAAGAAGCCG
Organism: Pseudomonas sp. GM78; assembly: GCF_000282475.1. Taxonomy (GTDB): domain Bacteria; phylum Pseudomonadota; class Gammaproteobacteria; order Pseudomonadales; family Pseudomonadaceae; genus Aquipseudomonas. Next base: position 72 of record NZ_AKJF01000178.1, on the reverse strand, counting down.
TACGCCTCAAGGAGCAAGGTATCGCCACTGAGGTTGTGGCGGTTTCCGTAGGCCCGTCCACCGCTCAAGAGC
>NZ_AKJF01000177.1 GCF_000282475.1 Pseudomonas sp. GM78 | reverse complement strand
CGAGCATGCTCGCGATGGTCGTCAACGATGACGAGGGCTATCTGAATGCCCGTGTTGTTCTGGCGTTTTTCGCGAGCATGCTCGCTCCTACAGGGCCCGCCACGCTGGACCATACATCGCCCAGCGCGGCTAAACCGGCATCCATGCCAGTTTACCCACTGCGCAGAACCGGAACGAAGCCTCTCGAAGTGGGCAAGAAAATCAAAAGCCAAAACGAAGCGGCCTGACTTTTACGGCTGTACCTGATCCCCTGTAGGAGCGAGCCTGCTCGCGATGGTCGTTAACGATAACGCGTGCTGTCTGGATCCACTCGGCGCATTTGAGTCCATTGCCAGCAAGCCGGCTCCTCCAGGTTTTGCGTTATCTGCATTTCCGGGGTTCAGTGAAGAACTTTTTTGCCTGTTGTCTCGTCTTGAATAAAATTTAAATTTGCTGCTGCGTCATTCCGTGCCATGTCATGCCGGTGCTTTCGAGGGGGTTTGCGTTTCCTTACTGGTTGTAGGAATGATCTGAAATTTCGTGCCGGGGTTCTCAGTCGTGCAAGCGTCTGCCTATAGTTCCGTCGTTGCTGCCAACGCGGTGACCGATCTTAGCCGGTCGAAACAAAGATGAACCTCTCGAAATTATCCGGAGTTTTGACCCATGGCTAAGTACCACCCGCTCCAAGGCAACTTCAGCGTCGGCCCAACGCTGTACATCGACACTGAAGCCCGCGCTTCCGATCTGCTTGAAACAGCCGTTCACCGACTAAAAGCCGCCCGCAATTTGCTCAACAGCGTCACCTGCCTGTGCATAAAAGACGCCGAAGGTCACGATCTGGAGCATTTCGCCAATGCCGCGCACATGCTGGTTCAGGATGGCTGTGATGCCTTGGACGCCCTGGGCTGGAAGCTGGAAAAGGCCACAAGTGATATCTAGTCCTGGACCAGGGCTGATCGATCATTTTCGTGGTGTCACGAAAATGATCGGGGATGGTGAGTCGCTTTCAGGACTAGACACGGCAAAAATTCCACTCGCCGCAGTCTTATAGGCGTCGGCTTGCTGACGATGATCGATCTGCGTTTTGTTCAGTTAACCGCGGTGAATCGCCAACCCCAATCGGTAGAGAGGACTGATTGGGGAGAGGCATGACGTCAGAAACCGCGAGTAATTCTGGACTTCAAATCAGTATGGAATCGATCGGCGTTAGTCCTGTTGACGCTACGCACCGACTCGCTGCCCGTCACCGACTCCAGTGACATCGAACGCTTGAGCGTCGATTCGCTGCGATAAGCATCAATAAAGAACTCAATATCCTTTTCGCTGGTCAACTTCGGCCATTTGTCCAGGTACAGCGGCAGCTCTGTCGGGCCGGTCTTGAACGAGCAGATACGCCGATTGGTGATGGTCGCTTCGCCGATTTCGAACGGCACCCACCAGGACAGCGCGGTTTTCTCCGACACCACCGCAAGCAGGTGCGTGCATTCGCTGATGTTGCGGGTGATCACGCCAGTGATGTCGTCGGTGGTCTGGGATTCGGAATCCAGTACGTCGAGGTAGGTCTTGATATTGGCCTGTATCAGGCGCGTGTTGATGTGGATCGCGTGGGCGCGGTCCATGTGGCGGTAGCTGATAAACACTGGCATCAGAAATGTCCCTTGATCGCGAGTTCGCGGTAATAGGCGCCCAGGGCGGTGAGGCGACAGCCCGTGGAGTGGATGGCGGCGTAGTACATGTGTTCGGCGTCCACCGGTTCGACCAGGCTGTGGCGGTTGCACTTTTGCAGCTGGGCGAAGACCTCGCCCTGTTCCGGGTTGAACTCGGGTTCGGTAGGCTCAAAACTGGGGGCGAGGGGGTACATCGACTCCGCCTCGGCAAACCATTCGGGGAGTTTGCGCAGGATTTCCTTGGGGATCAGCGGTGACACTTCGCGCAGGGAGATGAACTGCGAGACGTTGGTCTTGAACACCGGACGCTGCTCCCAGGCATCGAGCGCGTTGTCGACAAACGCATACAGGCTGCCAGGGGTGATCTTGCCCAGGATGTTCGCCGCTCCTCCGTGCAGGGCCTGCAGCAACAACCCGGTGAACACACCGTGCTGTGCGCCCTCCAGCGCCGGCTCGTCCTTTTTGCAGGCGGTCAGAATGGTCATGCCTTCGCCGACCACGCTGCCTTCGCTGCGCAAGGCCCGCAGTTCGCCGGCCGAGCCGCTCTGGCAGCAATCGAGAATGATCACTTTGTTCTTGATCTTCGTGGCCTTGCTGGCCCAGTTCAGAATGTCGCTGAGGCGAATCCCGTCCTTGGCGCTCTTGTAATCCTGCGGGATCAACATGCCTTCGTCGGTGTCGGTGTCGAAGCTGCCGTGGCCGGCGAAATACAGCAGGGCGACATTGCAGTCCCCGGAAAACAGCTCGCGGATCTGGTCTTCGAGTTTTCCCCGGCCCAGGTAGTCCTCGGCGGAGGTCAGCACGATGTTCTTGAAGTTCGGGTCGCCGTTGGCGTCGGTCTTCAGCACCGAGGCCATGGCCATGGCGTCGTTGCTGCAGCCCCTCAGGCTCGACACATGGGTGTAGTCGTTGATGCCGATAAACAGTCCCTTGCGCATGGTTACACCGCCGTATGCTGGCGAATCGCGTTGATGATGCTGTTGGTGTTCCACGCGCATTCGGCATGTGCCGCGTCACGGACCACCGTGGAAATGCGCTCGGCACCGAACGGCTTGATCGCAATGATCACCTTGCCCATGCGCTTGGCGATCTCGATTTCCTTGTTGATCCACTTGCTGTAGGTGGCATACATCCCGGCCATGATCAATACCGCCGAGCACGGCCGGATCTTGTTCTCGATGGCCTGCTCAAGTTCTTTGTCGGTTTTCGCGCCTTCAATCGGGTTCTCCGGCGGCACCGAAAAATTCTTGAACGTGAAGTCCGGCTTGGCGTTGAGCAGGCGCACGAGACTGTCGTGGGCGTCGGAGTAGTTCCACGAGTGGCTGATGAACAGGTGGTAGGTTTGCATGGGTGTCCCTCGGTGTCGCAGGAGTGCGAAGAGGGTTTGAACTTAGGCGATTGCAGGGCAGCCACAAGGGGGCGGCGCCGAAACAGAAATACCCTACAGGCGAGGGTACGCAAGTCCTACAGAAGGTTCTGACGTTTAAGTGGGGGTGGGATCCAGCCGCCGACCGCCCCGCTGAAGCCAGGGCGCTCGGCACGTCTGTTTAGTAGCCGTTTTCCGGCAGGCTGGCGATGATCGACCGGTAGCTGTTCATCCGTTGCTGTTGCACGCGGCCATCTTCCAGGGCCTTGAGCAGGGCACAACCGGGTTCGCGGTCGTGCTTGCAGTCACGGAAGCGGCAGGTGCCGAGCAGGTCGTTGAACTCGATGAAACCGGCCTCGACATCGGCGCGGCTGACGTGGCCCAGGCCGAATTCGCGAATACCCGGGGAGTCGATCAGCTCGCCGCCACCGGGGAAGTGGAACAGGCGCGCGGTGGTGGTGGTATGTGTGCCCTGGCCGGACAGCTCGGATAACGGGCCGACGCGGGTTTCGACTTCCGGCAGCAGGCTGTTGACCAGCGACGACTTGCCGACGCCGGACTGGCCGACGAACACGCTGATGCGCCCGTCCAGTTGCTTCTGCAGTTGTTCCATGCCGTTACCGTGGTGGGCCGACACTTCCAGCACGGGATAACCCAGGGTGCGGTAGACCGCGAGCAAGGCATTCAGCGCCGGGGCGTTGTGCTCGTCGATCAGGTCGAACTTGTTCAGCAACAGCAGCGGTTTGATGCCCGCGTGTTCGGCGGCTACGAGGTAGCGGTCGATCAGGTTGGCATGGGGCTCAGGCAGCGGCGCGAACACGATGACAATCATGTCGACGTTCGCCGCTACGGGTTTGAGCTGGCCACGGCTGTCCGGGCGGCAGAGTTCGGTATTGCGTGGCAATTGCGCCACGATGACGCCGATACCCTGGTTGCCAGCACGCCAGACCACCTGGTCGCCGGTCACCAGCGCAGGCAGGTTGGCACGCAGGTGGCAGCGGAACACCTGGCCGGCCAGCTCGCCATCGCGGGCCTCGACTTCGACCTGCACACCGAAGTGCGCGATCACCAGGCCGTGCTGTTCCGGGCCCAGGTCGCCGCCCTCAAGTGCCTCGACAGCCGAGGACTCGCGTTTGGCGGCGCGGGCAGCGCGTTCGCCCTGAATCTTTTCGATGCGCCAGTTTTGACGACGATTGAGTTGGCGTTTGGCCATGGGTGTTCCGTAGTAATAATGCAGCGATTAGGTAAAACGGCCGCGAGTTTAGCACGCCCGGCCGCCGGCCTAGGCTAAACTGCGCAGCATTGCCTAGGAGCCGACACATGCAAAACCCGCAGAACCTGATCTGGATCGACCTGGAAATGACCGGTCTGAACCCGGATACCGATGTCATCATCGAAATGGCCACCATTGTCACCGACAGCGACCTGAACACCCTGGCCGAAGGTCCGGTGATCGCGATCCATCACAGCGACGAAATCCTCGCCGGCATGGACGAGTGGAACACCCGTCAACATGGCGGTTCGGGCCTGACCCAGCGCGTGCGCGAGAGCCGCATCAGCATGGCCGAAGCTGAAGCGCAAACCATCGCCTTCCTGGAGAAGTGGGTGCCCAAGGGCAAGTCGCCGATCTGCGGCAACAGCATTTGCCAGGATCGTCGCTTTCTTTATACCCACATGAAATCCCTGGAAAGCTATTTCCACTACCGCAACCTCGACGTTTCGACCCTCAAGGAGCTGGCCGCTCGCTGGGCGCCGGACGTTCGCGACAGCTTCAAGAAGGGCAGCACCCACCTGGCGCTGGACGACATCCGCGAGTCGATCGCCGAGCTGCAGCACTATCGCCAGCATTTCATCAAGGTTTGATCGGGTGGCATAAACGCTGACACTTTGCCCCCTTTTGGTGCTTCGGCGAAGTGCGTAGACTGCGCGCCTTTTCGCAAGGATCGCCACCATGTTGCTGATGCTTTACCTGATCGCCATCACCGCCGAGGCCATGACCGGTGCCCTGTCCGCCGGGCGTCGCGGCATGGACTGGTTCGGCGTGGTGCTGATCGCGTGCGTCACGGCGCTGGGCGGCGGTTCGGTGCGCGACGTGCTGCTCGGCCACTACCCGCTGACCTGGGTCAAACACCCGGAATACCTGGTGCTGACCACCATTGCAGCCATGATCACGGTGTTTACCGCACGCTGGATGCGCCATCTGCGTTCATTGTTCCTGGTGCTCGACGCCGTCGGCCTGGTGGCGTTCACGCTGATCGGCTGCATGACCGCCCTGGAAATGGGGCATGGCATGTTGGTCGCGTCGGTCAGCGGTGTGATCACTGGGGTTTTTGGCGGCATCCTGCGGGACATCTTCTGCAACGATATTCCGCTGATCTTTCGGCGCGAGCTATACGCCAGCGTCTCCTTCGCGGCGGCGTGGTGCTACATGCTCTGCCTGTACCTGAATCTGCCTGGGGAGCAGGCGATCCTGATCACGCTGTTCGGCGGTTTCCTGCTACGTCTGCTGGCGATCCGCTTCCATTGGGAAATGCCCAAGTTCGTCTATAACGACGAGGCCTGACGGTCGGCGTGCTGCTGCAACGCCCACTCGACATGCTCGCGGACCAATTCGGACGGATGTTCGCGTCGTGCCTTCAGCGCTTCCAGTACCGGAATCGTTGAGGGCGCATTCCCCAAGCCCACGGCCAGGTTGCGCAGCCAGTTTTCGTAACCGGTCCGGCGCAAGGGCGAACCTTCGGTGCTGCTCAGGAATTTATCCTCGTCCCACATGAACAGCTCGGCCAGTTCGGCGTTGTCCAGGTTGTGCCGCGGCTTGAAGTCGCTTTCGCCAGACGGGCGGGCGAAGCGGTTCCACGGGCAGACGATCTGGCAGTCATCGCAACCGAACACCCGATTGCCGATCAGCGGCCGTAGCTCTTCGGGGATGGCGCCCTTGAGTTCGATGGTCAAATAGGAAATGCAGCGCCGGGCGTCCAGCACATAGGGGCCGACGAAGGCATTGGTCGGGCAGATGTCGAGGCAAGCGCTGCAGCGGCCGCAGTGTTCAGTGGCATGGGGTGGGTCCACCGGCAGCGGCAGGTCGACGAACAGTTCGGCGAGGAAGAAATAGCTGCCGGCCTTGCGATTCAGGACCAGGGTGTTTTTGCCGATCCAGCCCAGGCCTGCTTTCTCCGCGATGGCTTTTTCCAGGACGGGAGCGCTGTCGACGAACGCGCGATAGCCAAACGGGCCAATCTCGGCCTGAATTTTTTCCGCCAGATGTTGCACGCGTTTGCGGATCAGTTTGTGGTAATCGCGGCCCAAGGCATAACGCGAGACGTAGGCTTTTTCCGGTTGGGCGAGCAATTGCGCCATTCTGGTATCGCCTGACAGGTAGTCCATGCGCAGCGACACCACGCGCAAGGTGCCCGGCACCAGTTCTTCGGGGTGCGAGCGTTTGCTGCCGTGGGCGCCCATGTAGTCCATTTCGCCGTGGTAGCCGGCGGCGAGCCAGCGTTCCAGGTGCTGCTCATGCTCGGCCAGGTCCAGGCCGCTGATGCCGACTTGTTGAAAGCCCAGCTCGCGGCCCCAGTCCTTGATGGATTGGGCGAGGGCAGGCAGGTCTGTGGTAATAGCGGGCATGAGGCGAGAGAAACCGGAGCTGAGGTGCGTATAATTCTGCCAGACATCGGAGCCCGTAGACGCATGCCGCACACTAAAGATGATTTACCCGACGCGCTGTATAGCGCCGCGCAAGTGCGAGGGCTCGATGCGAGCCTGATTGCGGCCGGTACGCCGGGCTTCGAATTGATGCAGCGTGCCGCACGGGCCACCTGGCGGGCACTGGTCCGACATTGGCCGGCGGCGAATGAATTGACGGTGGTCACAGGTCACGGCAATAACGCTGGCGACGGTTACCTGGTCGCCGTGCTGGCCAAGCGCGGCGGCTGGACGGTACGGGTGCTGGCGGCGGGCGATCCGCAACAACTGCGCGGTGATGCGGCTTCGGCCCATGCCGAAGCGGTGGCCGAAAACGTTGCGATCGAAGTGTGGAGCGCGCAATCGGGGTACCGTGGCATCGTCCTGGACGCCTTGCTCGGTACCGGCCTGACCGGTGACGTGCGCGAGCCGTACGCCAGTGTCATTGCGGCGATCAACGCCAGCGGCCTTCCGGTGGTGGCGGTGGACATCCCCTCCGGGCTATGCGCCGATACCGGTCGCATCCTCGGTTGTGCCGTGCGAGCCGATCTGACGGTGACCTTTATCGGCTTGAAGCTGGGGTTGTTCACCGGCGACGCGGCCAATGTGGTGGGCGAGCGGGTGTTCAATGACCTGCATGCCGATCCCCGGCTGATCGAAGGGGCACCGATTACCGCCCGGCGCCTGACGGCCGGCAACCTGCCGTGCCTGGCCGCCCGCAACGGCGCTTCCCATAAGGGCCAGTTCGGCCACGTATTGCTGATCGGTGGCGATCGTGGGCTGGGCGGGGCGATCCTGTTGAGCGCGCAAAGTGCATTGCGCAGCGGCGCGGGCATGGTGTCGCTGGCGACCCGCCCCGAGCATGTGCCCGCTGCGCTGGCCCGGATTCCCGAGGCAATGGCGTTGGGCACTGCGTCGGCCAACCAGCTGATGGATTTGCTTCAAAAGGTGTCCGTACTGGTGGTCGGCCCTGGACTCGGGCAGGGTGCCTGGGGGCGCAGCCTGTTGTCGGCCGCCGCCAACGCACCATTGCCGCAAGTCTGGGACGCCGATGCGCTGAACCTGCTGGCCGAAGGCCGGGTGAACTTGCCCAAGGAGTGTGTGATCACGCCGCATCCGGGGGAAGCCGCGCGGTTGCTGGGGCTCAGCACGGCCCAGGTTCAGGCGGATCGCCCTGCGGCGGCCCATGCGTTGAGCAAAAAATACACAGCAGTGGTGGTGCTCAAGGGTGCCGGTAGTCTGATCGCCTGTCCTGACGGGCGGCTTGCCGTGTGCCATCAGGGCCATCCGGCGATGGCCGCCGCCGGGCTGGGCGACGTGCTGGCCGGCCTGGTCGGTGCGCTGCTGGCACAGGGCATGGCAGCGTTCGACGCGACGTGCCTGGCGGTCTGGCTGCACGCCAATGCCGGTGAACACCAAGGTAAATTCGGCCGCGGGCTGGCGGCCAGTGATCTGATACCAGCCATTCGTCAGTTGTTGGAGGAGCAAGCACCGTGTCTGAAGTAACCCTGTACCTGGCCGATGAGCAGGCCATGAGCGACTTTGGCGCACGTATCGCCCGTATCACCGAGGGGCATGGCCTGATCTTCCTTGAAGGTAATCTCGGCATGGGGAAAACCACCTTGTCCCGGGGTATCATCCGTGGCCTGGGGCATGTGGGGGCGGTCAAAAGCCCGACCTTCACCTTGGTCGAGCCCTATGAGATCGGTGACGTTCGCGCCTTCCATTTCGACCTGTATCGCCTGGTCGATCCGGAGGAGCTGGAGTTTCTCGGCATCCGCGACTATTTCGAAGACGATGCCCTGTGCCTGATCGAGTGGCCCGATAAAGGTGCAGGCTTTTTGCCAAAGCCCGACCTGACCATTACCATTAGCCCGCAAGACAGCGGGCGTTCGCTGAAAATTTTACCCAGGGGCTCGCGTGGCGAGGCCTGGTGTGCCGCTTTGGCATTGGAATCCAAATAAATGATGGGGTTAGGTATGCGCTTTCGCGCGTTGGTTGCTGCCGTAGGGGTGTTGTTTCTGGCGGTGACCGTCGACGCTGTGGCCGAGACGAAGGTCAACAGCGTTCGCCTGTGGCGGGCTCCGGATAACACGCGGCTGGTGTTTGACCTGACCGGCCCCGTGCAGCACAGCGTCTTTACGCTGACGTCCCCGGATCGCCTGGTCATCGACATCAATGGCGCGAGCCTCGGTGCGCCGTTGAACGTCAATTCGTCCAACACCCCGATCACCGCGATGCGCTCGGCACAACGTACGCCGACCGACTTGCGGGTGGTCATCGACCTGAAAAAGGCGGTGACACCAAAAAGCTTCTCCCTGGCGCCCAACGCCCAGTATGGCAATCGCCTGGTGGTCGATCTGTTCGACAATCCGGCCGATGCCGCACCGCCGCCAGCACCGACGCCATCGGTGGCCACGGTGCCGGCCGTTCCGGTCACGCCTGCCGAACCTGCGATCAAGCTGCCTCCGGCCCCGGCCGGCAAGCGCGACATCGTTGTGGTGATCGATGCCGGTCACGGTGGTGAAGACCCGGGCGCCTCCGGCTCCCGTGGTCAGCGCGAGAAAGACGTGGTGCTGCAGATCGCCCGCGAGACGCAACGCCAGGTCAATGGCATGAAAGGCTTCCGTGCGGAACTGACCCGCACCGGCGACTACTTCATTCCACTGCGTGGCCGTACGGAAATCGCCCGCAAGAAAGGCGCCGACCTGTTCGTCTCGATTCACGCCGACGCCGCGCCTTCTGCCGCGGCGTTCGGTGCCTCGGTGTTCGCCTTGTCCGATCGCGGCGCCACTTCGGAGACCGCGCGCTGGTTGGCCGACAGTGAAAACCGTTCCGACCTGATCGGTGGTGCCGGCAACGTCAGCCTCGACGACAAGGACCGCATGCTGGCCGGCGTATTGCTCGACCTGTCGATGACCGCGTCCCTGACCTCCAGCCTGAACGTCGGCCAGAAAGTGCTGAGTAACATTGGCCGGGTCACGCCCCTGCACAAGCAGCGGGTCGAGCAGGCCGGGTTCATGGTGCTGAAGTCGCCGGACATTCCGTCGATCCTGGTCGAAACCGGGTTTATCTCCAACGCCAACGAAGCCTCCAAGCTTGCTGCATCGAGCCACCAGCAGGCGCTGGCGCGATCCATCAGCAGCGGCGTGCGCCAGTTCTTCCAGCAAAATCCGCCACCGGGCACTTACATCGCCTGGCTGCGTGATTCCGGAAAAATCGCTCAAGGCCCGCGTGACCATCGGGTAAACCCGGGCGAGACGCTGGCAATGATCGCGGTGCGCTATCAGGTGTCGCCGGCGACCCTGCGCAGCGCCAACAACCTGTCGAGCGATGAGCTCAAGATCGGTCAACATTTGACCATTCCGGGCACTGAACTGGCGGCCAAGGAATGAACGAGGTCGTGAACAACAGCGCCCGCATCGAGCTGCTCAGCCCGCGGCTGGCGAACCAGATCGCCGCCGGCGAGGTGGTTGAGCGCCCGGCTTCGGTGATCAAGGAGCTGCTGGAAAACAGCCTCGATTCCGGCGCCAAGCGCATCGATGTCGATGTGGAGCAGGGCGGCGTCAAGTTGCTGCGGGTACGCGACGATGGCAGCGGCATTTCCGCCGATGACCTGCCGCTGGCCCTGGCGCGACACGCCACCAGCAAGATCCGCAACCTGGAAGATCTGGAACAGGTCATGAGCCTGGGCTTTCGCGGTGAGGCCCTGGCGTCGATCAGTTCGGTGGCGCGCCTGACCCTGACCTCGCGCACCCGCGATGCCGAGCAGGCCTGGCAAGTCGAAACCGAAGGCCGTGACATGGCTCCACGGGTGCAGCCTGCGGCCCATCCGGTGGGTACGTCGGTCGAAGTGCGCGACCTGTTCTTCAATACCCCGGCACGCCGCAAGTTCCTCAAGACCGAAAAAACCGAATTCGATCACCTGCAGGAAGTCATCAGGCGCCTGGCCCTGGCGCGGTTCGACGTGGCCTTTCATCTGCGCCATAACGGCAAGACCATCCTCAGCCTGCACGAAGCCCGCGATGACGCGGCTCGCGCCCGGCGCGTGGCGGCCATTTGCGGGCCAGGTTTCCTGGAGCAGGCGCTGCCGATCGAAATCGAGCGCAATGGCCTGCATCTGTGGGGCTGGGTAGGGTTGCCGACCTTCAACCGCAGCCAGGCGGACTTGCAGTATTTCTTCGTCAATGGCCGTGCCGTGCGCGACAAGCTGGTGGCACACGCCGTGCGCCAGGCTTATCGCGACGTGCTGTTCAATGGTCGGCATCCGACATTCGTGCTGTTTTTCGAGGTCGATCCGACGGGCGTCGACGTCAACGTGCACCCCACCAAGCACGAAGTGCGCTTCCGTGAAGGGCGCATGGTTCACGATTTCCTTTATGGCACCTTGCACCGTGCCTTGGGCGATGTGCGACCGGACGATCACCTGGCAGCCCCGGTTGCGACAGCCGTAGTGCGGCCTACCGGCCTTGAGGCCGGTGAATTCGGCCCGCAGGGTGAAATGCGCCTGGCGGCCAATGCGCTGCTGGAGCAGCCTCAGGCCCAGCCTTCGTTCAATGCGCCGGCTGGTTCCGGTGCTGGCGCCGGATACCAGTATCAATACACCCCGCGTCCGCAGTCGGCTGTTCCAGCTGCCGAGGCACAGGCCGCTTATCGCGAGTTCTTCGCGCCGTTGCCCGAGGCCAACGCGGTAGCGCTGCCAGCCGGTCAGGACGACATCCCGCCGCTGGGCTATGCGTTGGCGCAGCTCAAAGGCATCTACATCCTTTCGGAAAACGCCCAGGGGCTGGTGCTGGTGGACATGCATGCCGCTCACGAGCGGATCATGTACGAGCGCCTGAAAGTCGCAATGGCCAGCGAAGGCTTGAGCGGGCAACCGCTGCTGGTGCCGGAAACCCTGGCGCTCAGCCAGCGTGAAGCCGATTGCGCCGAGGAGCACGTCGCCTGGTTCCAGCGCCTGGGCTTCGAGCTGCAGCGCCTCGGCCCGGAAACCCTGGCCATTCGGCAGATACCGGCCTTGCTCAAGCAGGCTGAGGCCAACCGCCTGGTGGGTGACGTATTGGCCGACTTGATGGAATATGGCACCAGCGACCGGATTCAGGCGCACCTGAACGAACTGCTCGGCACCATGGCCTGCCACGGCGCGGTCCGGGCCAATCGGCGCCTGGCCCTGCCGGAAATGAACGGTCTGCTGCGTGACATGGAAAACACCGAACGCAGCGGTCAATGCAACCATGGCCGACCGACCTGGACCCAATTGGGCCTGGACGATCTGGACAAACTGTTCTTGCGCGGTCGTTGATGAGCCAGTTCCCTCCTGCGATTTTCCTGATGGGCCCGACCGCCGCCGGCAAGACCGACCTGGCCATCGAGCTCACCAAGGTCCTGCCTTGCGAGCTGATCAGCGTCGATTCCGCGCTGGTCTACCGCGGCATGGACATCGGCACCGCCAAGCCGTCAAAAGAACTGCTGGCAGAGTTTCCACACCGTTTGATCGATATTCTCGATCCGGCCGAAGCTTATTCAGCGGCGGATTTCCGTCGCGATGCCCTGCAAGCCATGGCCGACATCACTGCGCGGGGCAAGATTCCGCTGCTGGTCGGCGGCACAATGCTCTATTACAAGGCGTTGGTCGAAGGGCTTGCGGATATGCCTGCCGCCGACCCGGCTGTCCGCGCGCAGATCGAGGAAGAGGCTGCACGCCTTGGCTGGCAGGCGTTGCACGAGCAATTGGCGGTCATTGACCCGGTTTCCGCGGCACGTATTCATCCGAACGATCCGCAGCGATTGAGTCGAGCGCTGGAAGTTTATCGTGTCAGCGGTCAGAGCATGACTGAGCTTCGCTTGCAACAATCTGCGCAAAGTACTGAAGCAGCCGCTTCGGGACGGCAACAATTGCCCTATACTGTCGCGAACTTGGCCATTGCTCCGGCGAATCGCCAGGTACTGCACGAGCGAATTAAACAAAGATTCACCTTAATGTTGGAACAGGGATTCATCGACGAGGTCCTAGCCCTGCGTAATAGAAGTGACCTGCATACCGGGTTGCCGTCTATACGTGCGGTGGGCTACCGCCAAGTCTGGGATTACCTGGATGGCAAGCTGACGTCAGCCGAGATGCAGGAGCGTGGAATCATTGCCACGCGCCAATTGGCGAAGCGCCAGTTCACCTGGCTTCGCAGTTGGGCTGATTTACACTGGTTGGACAGTCTCGATTGCGACAATCTGCCGCGCGCCTTGAAATACCTTGGGACCATCTCCATATTGAGCTGAGTCCTTGCAATTGCCGTCTATCCTTGGGGGTGGGGCGGCCGAAGCCATCTGATTACCTATTTTTTTATATTGAATCCTTAAAGGAGTGCGGCACATGTCAAAAGGGCATTCGCTACAAGACCCTTACTTGAATACTTTACGTAAAGAGAAAGTTGGGGTGTCTATCTACCTGGTCAACGGGATCAAACTGCAAGGTACGATCGAGTCTTTCGACCAATTCGTTATCCTGCTGAAAAACACCGTCAGCCAAATGGTCTACAAACACGCTATCTCTACAGTAGTGCCGGTTCGTCCAATTCGTCTGCCTAGCGCAACCGAATCCGAAGCGGGTGATGCTGAGCCAGGTAACGCCTGATAGGAGTCTCCTTTGTTCTTTGAGCGCCACGGTGGTGGTGAACGGGCCATTCTCGTTCACTTGGATGGACAGGACCCTGAGGCGCGCGAAGATCCGCAGGAGTTTCAGGAGTTGGCAATTTCGGCTGGCGCCGAGACCGTCGCGTTTTTCAACGTGCCGCGTCATCGGCCATCCGCCAAATACCTGATTGGCAGCGGCAAGGTCGAAGAATTACGCGACCTGGTCAAAGCCGAGCAGGTAGATCTGGTGATTTTCAATCACACCCTCACGCCCAGTCAGGAGCGTAACCTCGAACGTGCTTTCGAGTGTCGCGTGATCGACCGCACGGGCCTGATTCTCGATATCTTCGCCCAACGCGCCCGTACCCATGAAGGCAAGCTCCAGGTAGAACTGGCCCAGCTTGAGTACATGAGCACGCGACTGGTTCGCGGCTGGACTCACCTTGAGCGGCAGAAGGGCGGTATCGGCTTGCGCGGTCCGGGTGAAACCCAGCTGGAAACCGACCGGCGTCTGTTGCGGGTTCGCCTGCGGCAGATCAAGGGGCGCCTGGAAAAGGTCCGCAGCCAGCGCGAGCAGTCGCGTCGTGGCCGCAAACGAGCTGACATACCGACGGTTTCACTGGTGGGCTACACCAACGCCGGCAAATCGACGCTGTTCAACTCGGTGACCGATTCCGAAGTTTTCGCCGCCGACCAACTCTTTGCCACCCTCGACCCGACCCTGCGTCGACTCGAACTCGATGACCTCGGGCCGATCGTGCTGGCCGACACCGTGGGTTTCATCCGTCACCTGCCGCACAAACTGGTCGAGGCATTTCGGGCTACGCTCGAAGAGTCGAGCAACTCCGACCTGCTGCTGCATGTGATCGACTCCCATGAACCCGAGCGCATGGCCCAGATTGAACAGGTCATGGTAGTGCTTGGCGAGATCGGGGCCCAGGACTTGCCGATCCTCGAGGTCTATAACAAACTCGATTTGCTCGAGGGGGTGGAGCCGCAGATCCAGCGCGATGCCGATGGCAAGCCGCAACGGGTCTGGTTGTCGGCCAAGGACGGTACAGGTCTGGACCTGCTCAGGCAGGCCGTGGCCGAACTGCTTGGGGATGATTTGTTTGTTGGCACCTTGCGCTTGCCGAACCGATTTGCTCGACTGCGTGCGCAGTTCTTCGAACTCGGTGCGGTACAGAAGGAAGAACATGACGATGAGGGCATCAGTTTGCTGGCCGTTCGTTTGCCACGCGCCGAGTTGAATCGGCTGGTGAGCCGCGAAGGTTTGCAACCGGTGGAATTCATCGAGCAACACACTTTGCAATAAAAGCCTGAGAAAGCGGTTGTGTCGTGGTGACAGGCATTCTGTAGCATTGGTCGGCGCGCCGTGGGTGCGTCTTTGCTTTATCAGATGGAGAGCGCTATGGCTTGGAATGAGCCGGGTGGCAACTCGAATAATCAGGATCCTTGGGGTGGCAAGCGTCGTAATAACGGCGATCGCAAGGGGCCGCCAGATCTCGACGAGGCCTTCCGAAAGCTGCAGGAAAGCCTGAACGGGTTGTTCGGTGGTGGAAAGAAACGTGGTGATGACGGTGGTGGTTCGGGCAAGAGTGGCGGCTTCGGCGGCCTGCTCGGCATCGGCCTGGTCGTATTGGCGGCCGTGTGGCTGTACAGCGCAGTCTATGTCGTCGACGAGCAGGAGCAAGCCGTGGTGCTGCGCTTCGGCAAGTACTACGAAACCGTTGGCCCGGGTCTGAACATCTACTTCCCGCCGATCGACAAGAAGTACATGGAAAACGTCACGCGTGAGCGGGCGTACACCAAGCAGGGTCAAATGCTGACTGAAGACGAAAACATCGTCGAAGTGCCGCTGACCGTGCAGTACAAGATCAGCAACCTGCAGGACTTCGTGCTGAGCGTCGATCAGCCGGAAATCAGCCTGCAGCACGCGACCGACAGCGCCCTGCGCCATGTGGTGGGTTCCACCGCGATGGACCAGGTGCTGACCGAAGGTCGGGAATTGATGGCCAGCGAAATCAAGGAGCGCCTGCAACGCTTCATGGATACCTATCGCACCGGTATCACCGTCACCCAGGTCAACGTACAGAGCGCAGCGGCACCGCGTGAAGTGCAGGAAGCCTTCGATGACGTGATCCGCGCCCGTGAAGACGAGCAGCGTTCGCGCAACCAGGCTGAAACCTATGCCAACGGCGTCGTGCCGGAAGCCCGTGGTCAGGCCCAGCGCATCCTTGAAGACGCTAATGGCTACCGTGACGAAACCGTCTCGCGCGCCAAGGGTGAGGCCGATCGCTTCACCAAGCTGGTCGCCGAGTACCGCAAGGCACCTGAAGTCACCCGCCAGCGTCTGTACCTGGACACCATGCAGGAAGTCTTCAGCAACACCAGCAAGGTTCTCGTGACCGGCAACAAGAATGGCCAGAACAACCTGCTCTACTTGCCGCTGGACAAAATGGTCGACAGTGGTCGCAGCACCAGCACTCAGGTGACCGGCGCGGCAGCCACCAGCAATGAAGCGAATGCACGTGCGGCAGCTGATCTGCAGCAACAGCAAGCACGTACCAGGGAGAGTCGCTGATGAGCAATAAATCGCTGATCGCCCTTATTGTCGGCGTCGTCGTGGCGATCGCTGCCTGGAACTGCTTCTACATCGTGGCTCAGACCGAGCGTGCGGTGTTGCTGCAGTTCGGTCGCGTGGTCCAGACCGATGTTCAGCCAGGCCTGCATGTGAAAGTGCCTTACGTTAACCAGGTGCGTAAATTTGACGCACGCCTGATGACGCTGGATGCACCGACGCAACGCTTCCTGACGCTGGAAAAGAAAGCCGTGATGGTCGATGCCTACGCCAAGTGGCGGGTGAAGGACGCCGAGCGTTTCTACACTGCGACTTCCGGTCTGAAGCAGATTGCCGACGAGCGTCTGTCCCGTCGTCTCGAATCGGGCCTGCGTGACCAATTTGGTAAGCGCACCTTGCACGAAGTCGTGTCCGGTGAGCGTGATGCGCTGATGGCGGATATCACCGCTTCGCTGAACAAGATGGCTGAAAAGGAGCTGGGCATCGAGGTTGTCGATGTTCGGGTCAAGACCATCGACCTGCCGAAGGAAGTGAACCGCAGTGTGTTCGAGCGTATGAGCACCGAGCGTGAGCGTGAAGCTCGCGAGCACCGCGCCAAGGGTAACGAGCTGGCTGAAGGCATCCGTGCCGACGCCGATCGTCAACGACGTGTGCTGTTGGCTGAAGCCTATCGTGAATCCGAAGAGATTCGCGGTGACGGTGACGCCCAGGCCGCTTCGATCTACTCCAAGGCCTACGGTCAGGATCAGGAGTTCTACGCGTTCTACCGTAGCCTGCGTGCCTACCGTGAAAGCTTCGCGAACAAATCCGACGTCATGGTCCTGGACCCAAGCAGTGACTTCTTCCATTACCTGGAAAAAGCCAAGCCTTGATACAGCGTTGACCTGATTCATCCCGCCGGGCGGCTAATACCTCTGGCGGGGTGATCCTTTGGGAAAACGTGTGTATGATGCGGCAGCCGGGAAATTCCCGGCTTTTTTGCGTCTGCATGTTTGAATGCTGTTTTGTGCAGGTGCCCGAGCTGAATGCTCGACAGGTTTTTCGAGGAAAGTGATTGGCGAAGCCGGTAATAGGCGTTTCGCTTCGTTGTTCCTGCGCGGAACAATCATTTTCTGCTTCACTCAAGGGCTCGGCCCAGGGCTGGCCGCCCGGATACAGGGGAAGGCGTAATGGCAACGGTAGACCGCTGGCTACTGCCAGATGGCATCGAAGAAGTACTGCCACCGGAAGCGGCGCGTATTGAAGTTGCGCGTCGCCAGGTGTTGGATCTGTTCCAGAGCTGGGGTTACGAGTTTGTCGTGACTCCCCATATCGAGTACCTGGAATCCCTGCTGACCGGCGCGGGCCAGGACCTGGATCTGCGTACCTTCAAGGTCATCGACCCGCAATCGGGCCGGCAGATGGGTTTCCGTGCCGACATCACGCCGCAGGTGGCGCGCATCGATGCGCATACCCTGCGCCGCGAAGGCCCGAGCCGCCTGTGCTACGCCGGCAGTGTGCTGCATGCCCAGCCGCGTGCCTTGTCGTCCTCGCGCAGCCCGATCCAGTTGGGCGCCGAGTTGTATGGCGATGCCAGCCCGAGCAGCGACGTGGAAGTCATCAGCCTGATGCTCGCCATGCTGCAACTGGCCGATGTGCCGGATGTGCACATGGACCTGGGGCATGTCGGTATCTACCGCGGCCTGGCCCGCGCCGCCGGTTTGTCCGGTGAAGTTGAACAACAGTTGTTCGATGCGTTGCAACGTAAAGCCATCGATGAGGTCATTACCTTGACCGAAGGCTTGCCAGCTGACTTGTCGGGCATGCTGCGCGCGTTGGTCGACCTGTGTGGCGGCCGTGAAGTGCTGGCGGCTGCGCGTGAGCGTCTGGCCAAGGCCCCTGCCGCGGTACTGGCTGCATTGGATGACCTGCTGGCAATCGCCGAGCGTTTGTCCGTGCGTTTCCCGGAGCTGCCGCTGTACTTCGACCTGGGCGAGCTGCGCGGTTACCACTACCACACCGGCGTGGTGTTCGCCGTGTTCGTGCCGGGTGTTGGCCAGTCCATTGCCCAGGGCGGTCGTTACGACGACATCGGCGCTGACTTCGGTCGCGCCCGTCCGGCAACCGGCTTCTCTACCGATTTGAAAACCCTGGTGACCCTGGGGCGTGCTGAGATCGAGCTACCGTCTGGCGGTATCTGGATGCCTGACAGTACGGATGCGGCACTCTGGCAGCAGGTTTGCCAGTTGCGCAGTGAGGGTCAGCGTGTCGTCCAGGCCTTGCCTGGACAACCTTTGGCCGCCGCCCGTGAAGCGGACTGCGACCGGCAATTGATTCAGCAGAACGGGCTTTGGCAAGTATCGCCACTGGCTTCTTGAGTTTTCCTGCCGGCTGCCGCCGGCACCAAGTTTGCGCGAATGAGGACAAGTGTTATGGGTAAGAATGTCGTAGTCCTGGGCACCCAGTGGGGTGATGAGGGCAAAGGCAAGATCGTTGATCTGCTGACCGAACATGCTGCCGCCGTAGTGCGCTACCAGGGTGGCCACAACGCTGGCCACACCCTGGTGATCGACGGTGAAAAAACCGTCTTGCACCTGATCCCGTCGGGCGTACTGCGCGAAGGCGTGCAGTGCCTGATCGGCAACGGCGTGGTGGTTGCACCCGACGCCCTGCTGCGGGAAATCAACAAGCTGGAAGAGAAAGGCGTACCGGTGCGTGAGCGCCTGCGCATCAGCCCGTCGTGCCCGCTGATCCTGTCCTACCACGTTGCGCTGGACCAGGCCCGTGAAAAGGCCCGTGGTGAGCTGAAGATCGGTACGACCGGTCGCGGCATCGGCCCGGCTTACGAAGACAAGGTTGCACGCCGTGGCCTGCGCATCGGTGACCTGTTCCACCGTGAGCGTTTCGCCGCCAAGCTGGGCGAGTTGCTGGACTACCACAACTTCGTACTGGTCAATTACTACAAAGAGCCGGCCATCGACTTCCAGAAAACCCTGGACGAGTGCATGGAATACGCCGAGCTGCTCAAGCCGATGATGCTCGACGTCACTGCCGAGCTGCACGAGCTGCGTCGTGCCGGCAAGGACATCATGTTCGAAGGCGCCCAGGGCTCCCTGCTGGACATCGACCACGGTACCTACCCGTACGTCACCAGCTCCAACACCACTGCTGGCGGCATCGCCACCGGTTCGGGTGTTGGCCCGATGTTCCTGGATTACATCCTGGGCATCACCAAGGCCTACACCACTCGCGTGGGTTCGGGTCCGTTCCCGACTGAGCTGTTCGATGACGTAGGCGCGTTCCTGGCCAAGCGTGGCCACGAGTTCGGTGCAACCACCGGTCGTGCCCGTCGTTGCGGCTGGTTCGATGCCGTCATCCTGCGTCGCGCCATCGACGTGAACAGCATCTCGGGCCTGTGCCTGACCAAGCTGGACGTGCTGGACGGTCTGGAAACCATCAACATCTGCGTTGGCTACAAAAACGCTGATGGTGCAGTGATCGACGCACCGACCGATGCCGACAGCTACATTGGCCTGGAGCCAGTGTACGAAGAGATGCCGGGCTGGAAAGAATCCACCCTCGGTGCCAAGACTCTGGAAGAGCTGCCGCAGGCTGCGCGTAACTACATCAAGCGCGTTGAAGAGTTGGTCGGCGCGCCGATCGACATTATTTCGACAGGTCCGGACCGCAACGAAACCATCGTTCTGCGTCATCCGTTCGCTTGATAAGCTGTTGATGTAAAACACAAAGGCCCCTTCATAGGGGCCTTTGTCATTCATGCCTGCCGAACGGCATGACCTTTGCTATTAGCTTTGCCTAGAGTGTCACTTTTGGGCGTGCCATCAATTTAATGGCGCACAAGCAGAGGGATTTCAAGTGTCGGCCGTTCTCTCATTGTTACAAAGCCGTTTGTTGCGGCCCGTGTTCGTTACCCTTGGTATCGCCCTTTTGGTGCAGGTACTGGTGGCGGTCGCGCTGACCCGAAGCACCGTGACGGCGCTGGAAGCCGATCTCGCTCAGCGCCTGGGCGCGGACAGTCAAAAACTCTCCGGTGAGCTCGAGCAGGCGGGGCGTGAAGTCACGTCGAGCCTCGACAGCCTGTCCGCCAGTACGCGTCAGCGCCTTACGGCTGGCCTGTCTACGCGACTGAAGGATGAGCAGGCGCAGTTGCGTTCGACCCTGGAAAAAGACCTGAAGGACTCCGCCAGCGACATGGCGCAGCTTCTGGCGTCGGTGGCGCCTCGCGCCATGTGGGACAACGACGTTCCGACCTTGTCCGAGTTCGCCCGTCGGGCCCAGCGCAACCCCAACGTCCTGTTCGTGGTGTATGACGACGCCACGGGCCAGCATCTGACGCGTTACCTCAACCGCGAAAACCCGATCAACAAGGCCCTTTTGGAAAAAGGCCAGGGCGAGCGCGCGCTGGACAAGGTGCTGGATGCAGCGAAGAACGATCCGTCGGTCTTCTACATCGAGGCCTCGATCAACCCGAATGGCGTGGAAATCGGTAAGGTCCTGATGGGCGTCTCGACGGCGTCGGTAGAGGCCGACCTGGCGGCATTGGACAAGCGCTTCTCAGCGTTGATTGCCAGTGGCGACCAGCTGGTGGGTGACAGCCTCAAAGGCGCGGCGGCCGACAGCGCAGCGGCCATGGGCGCGCGTCTGCAATCGGCGCAGTCCACCGCTGCTGAAATGAAAGCCAATACCACCGCTACCGTGCAGGAAGCCGCGGCAACCCTGCGCTGGCGTATTGGTTTGAGTCTGGCGGTGGTGGGCTTTGGTGTCCTGCTGTTGCTGGCAGTCGTGCTCGGGCGCCGAGTCGTCAACCGCCTGAGGATGTTGATTGTCGCCATGGATGATCTGGCGGCGGGTGAGGGTGACCTGACCAAACGCGTGCAAATCAGCAGCAAGGACGAGATTGGCGACATGGCCTCGGCGGTCAATCGCTTTGTCGACAAGTTGCAGCCGATCGTGCGCGAGGCAGGTGATGTCGCTCAGCGTACCGGTGTGGAAATCGGTGCCATGACGTTGCGCAATGCCGGGGCCGATGCGGCGGCAGGCATGCAGCGCGATGAGGTGGCTGAAAGTCTGCGGGCCTTGTCGCGAATGGCCGATGAGGCACAGTCTGAAAGCCAGGCCATGCAAGCGGCCTTGAAGCAGGTGGTGGATATTCGTCAGGCCACCGACGAAAACACCCGGACCTCGGCGAAAGTCGGCAACCTTATTGAGGCGTTGGCTGGCCAGGTAGAAACCGGGGCGCAAGTGATCGAGCGCCTGGCACAGCAGAGTGAGCAGATCGAGGTGGTACTGACAGTGATTCACGGGATTGCCGAGCAGACCAACCTGCTGGCGCTGAACGCCGCCATTGAAGCGGCACGCGCCGGCGAAACCGGTCGCGGCTTTGCGGTGGTGGCGGACGAAGTACGGGCGTTGGCGAGCAAGACGCAAAGCTCTACCGGCGACATCCAGGCGCATATCGTGGCGTTGCAGCAAGGTGCACGCGAAGCCGTGGCGGCAATCGGTCAGGCCGGGCGTCAGGCCAGTGAAGGCCTTTTGGTTCTACGTGACAGCGCGCGGTTGCAGCAATCGGTGCAGGCTTCGGTCGAACAGGTGCACACGGCGATCGGCCTGGCGACCCAGGCCGCCGAGCATCAGGCCCGGGGAGCCCAGGCGGTGCGCGGTCGGGTCGAGACCATTCATGTGCAAGCCGAGAAGGCGGCCCAGGCGGTGGTGGAAACCACGGCCAGCGGCAAGGTACTGGATGGGTTGGCGGCGCAATTGAAAGCGAGCCTGGGGCAGTTCAGGGCGTGATGTGTTGTCACGGATGACGCCATCGCGGGCAAGTCGAATCGTCGCACCGCCGCTCCCACAGTGTTTGAGGTTGCCTGCGAGTATGTGTTCGCAACAGAACCTGTGGGAGCGGGCTTGCCCGCGATAGCGGTCTCAGCGGCTCAAATACATCCGGGTCGTTAACAGGTAGACGGGCAACCCCGACACCAATATCAACAACGCTGCATAAGGCGCCGCCGCCGCAAATTCCACATTCGCGGTATGCGCCCATACCTCGGTGGCCAGTGTGTTGAGCCCGGTCGGGCTCAACAGCAAGGTCGCCGTCAGCTCCTTCATCGCATCCAGAAACACCAGCGCAAACGCCGCCCCCAACGCCGGGAAAATGATTGGCAGGGTCACCCGGCAAAAGGCACTGAACGAAGACGCCCCCAGCGTGCGTGCCGCCTCTTCCAGTTGCGGCGCAGCCTTGTTCAGCGCTGTGCGAATCGGCGCCTGGGCCAACGGCAGAAACAGCAGCGCATAAGCAATCAGCAGCAGCGTCGAAGTTTGGTACAGCACCGGCACATAGTGCAGCGCGAAATACACCAGGGTCAGCGCGATCACCAGCCCTGGCAGCGCGTGCAGCAGATACGGCAAGCGCTCGGCCCAGATTGCCAGCGGCCCTTTATAGCGCACCACCAACAACCCCACCGGCAGCGCCAGCACCAGGCAAAACGCCGCGCCGCCCAGGGACAGGGCCAGGGAGGACAGCAGTGCCTCGCTGATCGCGGCGATCGGGAACGCGGCCGACGAGCCCACGGCCAGCCAGTACGCCAGCATCCCCAGCGGAATGCCGCTGCCGATGATCGCCAGCAACAGGCAATAAAGCTGTCCCGCGAACACCCACGGCCCCAGGCGAACCTGTTCTGCTTGTCGCGCCGCGCCCTGGCCTGTGCGCACGTGCCGGCCTTTGCCGCGAACACGCAGTTCCAGCCACAGCAACATCAAGCACAGCGCCAGCAACACCGCCGAGAGCATCGCGGCGTTGGCGTTGCTGAACTCCAGCTCGAACTGTTGATAGATCGCGGTGGTGAAGGTTTGCAGGCCGATGATCGACAGCGCGCCGAATTCGACCAGCATGTGCAGGGCAATCAGCAGCGACCCCGCCAACAGCGAAGGCCAGAGCAGCGGCAAGGTGACGCGGAAAAACACCCCCCAGCGATTCTGTCCCAGGGTGCGGGCAGACTCTTCCAGCGAGGGGTCGAGATTGCGCAGGGTGGCGGCCACCGGCAGAAAGATCAGCGGGTATTTGGACAGGCTCATCACCAGGATCGCCCCGCCGAGCCCTTCGAAATGAGCGCTCAGCGACACCCAGGTAAAACTGCTGACAAACGCCGGTACGGCGAACGGCAAGCACAGAATCACGCCCCACAGACGCCGCCCCGGCAGATTGCTGCGTTCCAGCAGCCATGCCAGCGACAGGCCAATCACGCCGCATGCCAGCGTCACACCGATCATCAGCGCCAGGGTATTGCGCAGCAGGCCAAACACATAAGGTCGCCACAGCAAGTGCAGCGCTTGGGCCCAGCCCGCTTGCCAGGCTTTCAGGCCGACGTACGCCAGGGGGAGCAAGCTGAGCACGACCAGCAGTAGCACCGGCAGCACCAGCCAGATGGAAGGCCGCTTACGCCCTGGCACATACCGGCCCTGCGTGGCGGAGGCGGATAGCGATGCGCTCATCAGTTCAGGCCAACCTCGCGTTCCAGCTCCAGGGCTTCTTCGGCATTACCGAGGTCGGCGGGCGTGACTTTCGGCGCTTGCAGTTCGCTGAAAGGCTTGAGGCCGCGATCCGATTGCATGCCTTTGTGCAGTGGGTATTCGGCGGTGGTCTGGGTGATCACGCGCTGGCCTTCTTCACTGGCCATGTAGGCGAGCAATTGCTGGGCTTCTTTTGGATGTTTGCTGGATTTCAGTACGGCCGCGCTCGATACAGTAATCAGGCCGCCGACATCACCGCCGGTGAAGTAATGCAGTTTCGAGTCGAGCTGGCCCTTTTCGCGTTGCAGGGCGAACCAGTAGTAGTTGTTCACCAGCACCGTCGCCACTTCGCCGTTTTCCACGGCTTTGAGGGCAACCATATTGTTGCTGTAGGTCTTGCCGAAGGCGCGCAGGCCGGTCAGCCATTCTTCCGCAGCCTCCATGCCATGCACCTTGATGATCGCCACGGCTTGTTCCTGGAACGCGCCGCTGGTGGGTACGAAGCCGACCTTGCCCTGCCATTGTGGATCGGAGAATTCCATCACCGATTTCGGCAGGTCTTTTTCCTCGATCAGTTTCGGGTTGAACGCGACGACGCGCACCCGAGCGGTGACGCCAATCCAGGTGCCGTCCGCGGCGACATAGTCCTTGGGCAGGACTGCCAGCGTGGTGTCATCGGCCTTGGCCAGGAAGCCTTGCTCACCGAGTTTGTTCAGTGGCGGCGATTCTTCGGCGTAGATCACGTCGGCGGGGGAGCGATCGCCTTCTTCGACGACCTGGCTGGCGAGCTGGTTGCTGCTGCCTTTGCGCACATTGACGTGAATGCCTGTCTTGGCTTCGAAGGCTTTGGCGACCGCATCGCCGACTTCCTTGTGTTGGCCGTTATAGAGCGTCAGGGAGACTGGGTCGGCAGCCTGGGTGAGGGGAGTGGCGAGTGCCAGGCCGAGAAGCGTGGTGGTCAGGCCGCGGCGCAGGGTATTTCGAAACATCATTCGCAGGGTTCCTCACTGTCGCATTGCAAAATCTTGCAACAATGATAAACGATATTGTTTCTCAAATGAGCCTTGAGAGGTCCTGTGTGTTGTTTTTTGGATGGGCCAGAAACGCAAAAACCCGCTTTCGCGGGTTTCTGTGAAATTCAAGGCCGTAACCTTGAATTTGAATTGGTGCCCAGAAGAAGACTCGAACTTCCACGACCTTGCGGTCACCAGCACCTGAAGCTGGCGTGTCTACCAATTTCACCATCTGGGCATTTCATCGCTAGCGTTGCCGCTGTTGATGTGGCGCACTATACGGAGCGCAATTTGATCTGTAAACCCCTGATTTGAAATTAATAAATCAGAACCTCAGAAATGCGGATCAGAACCCCGGAAATGCAAAAACCCGCTTTCGCGGGTTTTTGTGTGAGCCTTGAAATTGAACTAATCTCAAGCTCGAAATTGGTGCCCAGAAGAAGACTCGAACTTCCACGACCTTGCGGTCACCAGCACCTGAAGCTGGCGTGTCTACCAATTTCACCATCTGGGCAGTATCGGCAACGTTGTCCGTCGTCGATGGCGCGCACTATACGGAGCGTCTTTTTAACTGTAAACCCCCGACACCAAAAAAACCTGAAAAATTTCACCAGCGGTCTTCAAATCAAAATCCTGGTGTCGATAAAGGGCTTTAGATGAGGCGTATTAGCCTGAAATTTCCCGTTTCATTACGCCTATGCCAAACTAACCCGCATATAGACAAGGTGAAAACTCTCTAATGGCCGATTGGCAGTCCCTCGATCCCGAGGCCGCTCGTGAAGCGGAAAAATATGAAAACCCCATTCCTAGCCGCGAACTGATCCTTCAGCACCTTGCTGATCGGGGTTCGCCCGCTAACCGCGAGCAACTGGTCGAAGAGTTTGGTCTGACCACAGAAGACCAGATCGAAGCCCTGCGCCGCCGCCTGCGCGCCATGGAGCGCGATGCACAGCTTATTTACACTCGCCGTGGCACTTATGCGCCGGTGGACAAGCTCGACCTGATCCTGGGCCGCATCAGCGGTCACCGTGACGGCTTCGGTTTCCTGGTGCCGGATGACGGCAGTGACGACCTGTTCATGAGCCCGGCGCAAATGCGCCTGGTGTTTGACGGCGACCGTGCACTGGCGCGTGTTTCCGGGCTGGATCGCCGCGGTCGCCGCGAAGGCATGATCGTCGAAGTGGTGTCCCGTGCTCACGAGACCATCGTCGGCCGCTACTTCGAAGAGGGCGGTATCGGTTTCGTTGTCGCGGATAACCCGAAGATCCAGCAGGAAGTGCTGGTGACGCCGGGCCGTAACGCGAACGCGCAGATCGGTCAGTTCGTCGAAGTGAAGATCACTCACTGGCCGACACCACGCTTCCAGCCGCAAGGCGACGTGGTTGAAGTGGTGGGCAACTACATGGCGCCGGGCATGGAGATCGACGTTGCCCTGCGTACCTACGACATTCCTCACGTCTGGCCTGAGGCCGTGCTTAAGGAAGCCGCCAAGCTCAAGCCGGAAGTCGAAGAGAAAGACAAAGAGAAGCGCATCGACCTGCGTCATCTGCCGTTCGTCACCATCGACGGCGAAGATGCCCGCGACTTCGATGACGCGGTCTACTGCGAAGCCCGTCCAGGCAAGCTGCGCCTGTTCTCCGGTGGCTGGAAGTTGTACGTGGCGATTGCCGACGTTTCCAGCTACGTGAAGCTCGGTTCGGCGCTGGACGCCGAGGCCCAGGTGCGCGGCAACTCGGTGTACTTCCCCGAGCGCGTGATCCCGATGCTGCCTGAGCAGCTGTCCAACGGCTTGTGCTCGCTGAACCCGCAGGTCGATCGCCTGGCCATGGTTTGCGAGATGACAATCTCCAAATCCGGCGAGATGACCGACTACTGCTTCTACGAAGCGGTGATCCACTCCCACGCCCGCCTGACCTACAACAAGGTCAGCGCGATGCTGGAAACGCCGAAAGCCACCGAAGCGCGCAAGTTGCGTGGCGAATACACTGACGTCGTGCCGCACCTCAAGCAGCTGTATTCGCTGTACAAGGTGTTGCTGGCCGCTCGTCACGTGCGCGGCGCGATCGATTTCGAAACCCAGGAAACCCGGATCATCTTCGGCTCCGAGCGCAAGATCGCGGAAATCCGTCCGACCATCCGCAACGACGCGCACAAGCTGATCGAGGAATGCATGCTGGCGGCCAACGTGGCCACCGCCGAATTCCTGAAGAAGCATGAGATTCCTGCGTTGTACCGCGTTCACGACGGCCCGCCGCCGGAGCGCCTGGAAAAACTGCGCGCGTTCCTCGGCGAGCTCGGTCTGTCCCTGCACAAAGGCAAGGATGGCCCGTCGCCGAAGGATTACCAGGCGTTGCTGGCCGGCATCAAGGATCGTCCGGATTTCCACCTGATCCAGACCGTCATGCTGCGTTCGTTGAGCCAGGCGGTGTACAGCGCCGATAACCAGGGCCACTTCGGCCTGAATTACGAGGCTTACACCCACTTCACCTCGCCGATCCGCCGCTACCCGGACTTGCTCACGCACCGGGCGATCCGCAGCGTGATCCATTCGAAGCAAGATACCCCGCACGTTCGCCGTGCCGGTGCGATGACCATTCCGAAGGCGCGCATCTATCCGTACGACGAGGCGGCCCTGGAGCAGCTCGGCGAGCAGTGCTCGATGAGCGAGCGCCGTGCCGACGAAGCGACTCGCGACGTGGTGAACTGGCTCAAGTGCGAGTTCATGAAGGATCGCGTAGGCGAGTCGTTCCCGGGTGTGATCACTGCAGTGACCGGTTTTGGCCTGTTCGTCGAGCTGACCGACATCTACGTCGAAGGCCTGGTGCACGTCACCGCGCTGCCGGGCGATTACTACCACTTCGATCCTGTGCACCACCGCCTGGCCGGTGAGCGTACCGGTCGCAGCTTCCGCCTTGGCGATACGGTTGAAGTGCGGGTGATGCGCGTCGACCTCGACGAGCGCAAGATCGACTTCGAGATGGCCGAAAAAACCATCAGCGCGCCGATCGGCCGCAAAAAACGTGGCAGCGAAACGGCAGCTCCTGCAGCTAAAGCCGAAGCAGAGCCGGTCCCGGCGAAAACCGGCCGTCGTCCTGCCAAGGAAAAAGCTGTCGAGGCCTATCGCCCAAGCGATGCGGCGGCGAAAAACGCCGAAGTGCGCAAGAGCCGTGAAATGAAGCAGGCGTTGCTGGCCGGCGCGAAAAGCGGCGGTAAAGCGGCGTCTGGGGGAAAGACCAGCCGGTCGGCGCCTGAAAAGGCTGCCGGCGGCAAGCCAGCCAAGCCGACTAAACATCGTAAAGGTCCGCCGAAAGCGGGCTCGGCTCCAGCCAAGACTGGCGGGGCGCGTAAACCTAAGGCCAAGTCATGAGTCAGTTGGAAAAGATCTATGGCGTACACGCTGTAGAAGCGTTGTTGCGTCATCACCCGAAACGCGTGAAGCAGATCTGGCTGGCCGAGGGTCGGAATGACCCTCGGGTCCAGACGCTGATTGAGCTGGCCAACGAAAACCGGGTCCAGGTCGGCCAGGCCGAGCGCCGCGAAATGGATGCCTGGGTTGAAGGCGTGCACCAGGGTGTGGTCGCGGACGTGAGTCCGAGCCAGGTCTGGGGCGAGGCGATGCTTGACGAGCTGCTCGATCGCACCGAAGGCGCTCCGTTGTTGCTGGTGCTCGACGGCGTGACCGATCCGCACAATCTCGGTGCCTGCCTGCGTTCAGCCGATGCGGCGGGCGCGCTGGCAGTGATCGTGCCGAAAGACAAGTCGGCTACCCTGACGCCGGTTGTGCGAAAAATCGCCTGCGGTGCGGCGGAAGTGATTCCGCTGGTGGCCGTGACCAACCTGGCGCGCACCCTGGAAAAGCTCCAGCAGCGTGGCCTGTGGGTTGTCGGCACGGCAGGGGAGGCCGAGGTCAGTCTTTATGACCAGGACCTGACCGGCCCGACCATCCTGATCATGGGTGCCGAAGGCAAGGGCATGCGTCGCCTGACGCGTGAACATTGCGACTACTTGGTGAACCTGCCGATGGCCGGTAGCGTCAGCAGCCTCAACGTTTCCGTGGCAACGGGTGTGTGCCTGTTCGAAGCGCAGCGTCAGCGCAGTGTCAAAGCCAAGGCTGCCGCTAAAAAAGCGTGATCCAGTTGTAGTCCCTGTGGGAGCGAGCCGGCTC
>NZ_AKJF01000176.1 GCF_000282475.1 Pseudomonas sp. GM78 | reverse complement strand
AGCGCACCGTTCCAGACACCGATCAACGACGTCTACAACAACGGCAGCACCGTCAGCCCGACCATTACCAGCGCCACCGGCGGTAATTTCGAGAGCCTGGTACCGATGCCACTCCAGCGGTGACCCAGATCACCGATACCATCGACGATGTAAAAGTCATCCTGACCGCCACTGGCAGCGTGACTGAAGGCGGCCAAATCGTTTACACCGCCACCTTGGTCGATAAAGACGGCAAGCCTGTGACCAACGTCGGTTCTGATCTGGTGATCAAGCTCTCCAACGACCAGATCATCACCATCGGCAACGACCAAAGTTCCAACTCCGTGAACGTCAAGGCACCGAACGATGTGTACACCGGCGCGCCTGACGTCTCGACCAAGATCACCACTGTTGTCAGTGGCGGCGACAAGTACGAGAACCTGCTCGTCAGCGACAAGCCGGCCGTAACCAAAGTGACTGATGTGGTCAACACCACCACAGTCGGTATCACCGGTGACACCTCGATTACCGAAGGCCAGATGGCGCATTACACCCTGACCCTGAGCAATCCTTCTCACGCAGAAGTCACTGTGACCCTGACCTACAGCGGCACTGCGGCCGATGGCGTGGACTTTGCCGGGGTGACCACAGTCAAGATTCCGGCCAACAGCAACAGCGTCGGTTTCGACATCAGCACCATCGATGACAAGCTGGTCGAAGGCTCCGAGAACTTCATCATCACCATCGACAAAGCCATCGGCGGCAACTTCGAGAACCTGGTGATCGACTCGAGCAAAACCTATGTCATCACCACCATCGTCGACAACGACCATGCACCGGTGACCACTGGCGGCGCAGTTACCGGCCTCGAAGACAGGACCCTGACCCTGACCTGGGACAACTTCAAGGTCACCGATGTCGATAACGACAGCCCGCTGGGCATCACCATCACCCAGGTAACGGGCGGTGGCGATTTGTTGTTCAACGGCGTGAAAGTGGTGGTCGGGCAGACCATCAGCCAGGCGGATATCGCCTTGGGCAAACTGACCTTCGTGCCGGCACGCAACGAGTCGGGTGCCGATGGTTATGGCGGCACCGGAGTCGGCAACAAGGCAGCGGACTACGCACAGATCAAGTTCAAGCCTACCGACGGCTTCAACCTGGGCAACGAAGCGACTCTGAAAGTCGACATCACCCCGCAAGCCGACGCACCCACACTGAGTATCGCGGGCAACAACGTGAACTCGACAGGCCTGATCAAGGAGATCTGGACTGGCCTGACCGCCCTCAACACCGGCTACAACGGCGCGGGCAGCGGTGCGCCGACCAACACCCTGAAGTCGGTGATCGATGCGGCTGGCACTGCCAACAGCAAAGGCACCGTGACCGATGTGCAGGAAAGCAGTGTGACGGCGGGTATCGCCTCGAAAACCTCCGGCCTGATCTACCTTGAAGCCGGCAAGGTCTACACCTTCAGCGGCACCGCGGACGACAGCCTGCTGGTGACGATTGGCGGCAAAAACGTGGCCAGCGCCCTGTGGGGTACCGGCGGGACGATCAGTGGCTCGTTCACGCCGACCACCAGCGGCTACTACACCCTGGACATCTACCACCACAACCAGAGCGGCCCGGGTAGCTACGACGTCAACCTCAAGGTGGACAACGGTCCGGTGCTCGACCTGAACAATGCCGGCGTGCCGATCTACACTGGCGTCAACGACCTGATCAATGCCGGCGTGACGGTCTCCGACCTGCATGGCAGCGATGGCGAAGGCTACTACGACGGCTACAAGCTCAACACCGGGCCAGAGGGCGGCAGCATCAAACTGTCGGCCATCAGCACCGAACTGACCGACCGCGACGGCTCCGAAAGCCTGAGCGTGAAGATCGGCGGGATTCCGGCGGGCTCCGTGCTCAGCGATGGCGCGGGACATACCTTCACGGCCACCGCGAGCAATGGCGAGGCGAATGTCACCGGCTGGAACCTTGGCACGCTGACCATCACCCCGCCGCCGTACCACAGCACCTCGTTCAACCTGACGGTGACTTCGACCTCCACCGAAATGCTGGGCGGCTCTGCACCATCGTCGGCCGTGCTTCCGGTGACCATCTATCCAGCGACCTACAACCCGGTCATGGGCACGACCAAGGGCGACAATATCGCCGGCACCGACAGCAACGACATTATCGTTGCCGACATCGCTGGCCTGAACGTGGTTCAGGGCAAGAATTACAACATCGCGTTCATGGTCGACACTTCCGGCAGCATGGACACCTCGATCCAGGCGGCGAAGAACTCGCTGAACCTGATGTTCAGCACCCTCAAGCAAAGCCTGGGTGCGAACACTTCGGGGACGGTCAACATTTTCCTGGCGACCTTCGATGACACCGTAAACACCACCGTTACGGTCAACCTGAATGACTCCGGCGCGCTGGATCAACTGCAGGCTATCGTCAGATCGATGGCGTCTGGCGGTGGTACCAACTACGAGGACGTGTTCAAAACCACGGCCAACTTCTTCCAGAGTACTCAAGCCAAGGGCAATGTCGGCGCCACCAACCTGACCTACTTCATCACTGACGGGGTGCCCACCTACTACCAATCCGGCGAATCGACCAACCCGATAGTGGTTGACTACAAAAACTCCAAAGCAGTTGATGGCAGGCTGGATGACTACCTGAACGTCAATAACTACAAGCTGGGCGATACCGCCTATATCACCCTGGGTGGAATCAGCCGCCAGCTGATTACCAGCAGCGGCAAGGTCAACAAGTGGTCCGAAGACTCGCAGGGCAATTGGAGCAAGGACGGCACCATCGGCACGATCCGTGCGCAGGGTGACGGCACCTATGAGATCTCGTCCACCGCCGGCAGAGGCAGCTACACCGACGACGATACGGCCGATAACGCCAGCAGCAGCTTCCTGTTGCTCAGCAAGTTGTCGCAGGTCGAAGCGATCGGTCTGAACGGCGCGATAAAGCCGGCTGACCTGATTCCGTTCGACACGGACAGCAAGCCACAAACCAACATCGATCCGAGCAACCTGGCCAATGCCATCATCGGCCACACCGAGGCGACCCTGCCGGGTGCCGACACGGTCAATGCGGGCGATGGCAATGACATCATCTTCGGTGACCTGGTGAGTTTCAACGGCATTGCCGGCGAGGGCTACCAGGCCATGCAGGCGTTCGTTGCCAGGGAAACCGGTGTTGATGTCAGCAAGGTTACGACCAGCAACGTGCACCAGTACATTACCGAGCACACCGACCTGTTCGATGTGTCTGGTGCTCACGACGGGGACGACACTCTGTTGGGAGGTGCGGGTAACGACATCATTTTCGGTCTGGGTGGCGATGACAAACTCTATGGCGGCAGCGGCAATGACTTCTTGCTCGGTGGCACCGGTAAAGACCTGCTTGATGGTGGCGACGGCAATGACACCCTTCTGGGTGGCAAAGGTGACGACACGCTGATTGGCGGCCTGGGTGGCGACACCTTCGTGTGGAAGGCCGGCGACACCGGCAACGACGTGATCAAGGACTTCAATGCCAACCAGGGCGACCGCATCGACCTGCGTGATCTGTTGCAGGGTGAAAGTGGCAGCACCATCGACAACTACCTGAAGATCACCACAGTGGATGGCGTATCGTCCCTGCAGGTCAATTCCGCTGGCAACTTCAACAGTACCAACGCTGCAGCGGCCAAGCCGGACGTGACGATCAAGCTCGAAGGTAACAATTGGTCCAGCGCCAACTTGCACAATCTGATTGCCGGTAGCGATCCGACGATCAAGATCGACCACAACAACAGCTGATGGCTAACGGACGGTCGCCCAGAGCGGGCGGCCGTCACGTTTGCAACAATCACCCCGGTGACGATTTCGTCACTACACCGCATACTCGCCTGCAGTTGGCCTATGCTGCTGACAGCATGATGCTGGTCCATTTCTGAGGGATGCCAAATGTTTTACGTGCAACGCGATGCGCAAGGCCAATTGGTTCGCGTGGAAGCCGCCGCCTATGCCGAAGCCACGGAAACGCTGCCGGCCGACCATCATGAAATCCAGGCCTGGTACGCCAACGAAACGATGGAGGTCAGCCTCAAGCAGCTCAAGCAAAGCGACCTGGAAATGATCCGGGTACTCGACGACTTGATCCAGGTGCTGACCAGCAAAGGCGTGATCCGGGTGACCGACTTGCCGCCGGCCGCACAGGCCAAGCTGATGGACCGAACCCAGGCCCGTGAAGCGTTGGGCGGATTAAGTCATTTGATCGATGATGATGAGGCAGGACTGATCTAGGCTTGCTGCACCCCCTGTAGGAGTGTGCATGCCCCGGGCGGCGTTCCGACGAAAAACCTGAGGCAGCCGCGGGGCGTCAGGTGTCCCGTGTCATCGCTCCCCTCCATCGCGAGCAAGCTCGCTCCTACAGGCGTTAGCACCAAGGCTTGGGCTCACCGAACAATTGCCCCTGAACCCCATAAAGCCCCATCTCGCGAATCACCGACAACTCCCCTTCTGTCTCGACTCGCTCGGCGATCAACGGCAGGTCAATGCTGTGCGCCGCCCGCTGGATGGCCTCGATAAACAAACGCTTGTCACTCTCGCGATCAATCGCGCGGAAGTAGCTACCATCGACCTTCAGATACGCTAACCCTAGCCGTGCCAGGTTGCCGATCATGCTGAAACGGCCGCCGAAACGTTGCAGGCTCAACGAGAACCCCAGCTCACGCAGGCGCCGTGTCAGCTCCTCGAGCACCGTTTGTTCTGGCAATTGTTCCTCGCCGATCTCCAGTGTCAGCCGCGGCCCCAGGTTGGAATGCGAGCGCAATAGGTCAAAGACCTTATTCAGCGCCTGCGGGTCAGACAGGGTTGCCGAAGACAGGTTCAGTGCCAGCGACTCTTCATGGCCAGCCATCTGCTCGAACACCAACTCGAGCATCAGGCGGTCCAGCCGAGCAGTCCAGCCAAAACGCTCCAGCCACGGCAGGAAGCGCCCGGCGGGAATGATCTGGCCATCGGCATCAATCAGACGCGAAAGCACCTTGTAGTGCAGCACCAGCTGGGTGTCCTGGGCAGCCACCACCGGCTGGAAGAACAATTCGAAACGTCGTTGAGTCATGGCCTGGTCGAGCAGGTTGTGCCACGCATGATGGTCATCACCTACACGAGTCGACGCGCCCTGGTCCAGGCACGCCCAGCTCGGCTCACCCTGGCTCTGCGCCTGGGCCAATGCCTGATCCGCCAACCCGAGCACTGCTTGCGGTGAGTCCCCATGGGCAAAGGGGGCCAGTCCGATCGAGGCCACCGAAGCAACGTCCGTGGCACCGGTGGCATGCAGGCTCGCCAAGGCACTGTCGAGGCTGCGTGCCAGTTGCAACGCCTCTTCGCGAACCAGCCCGGGTGCCAAAACGGCAAACTCACCGCCGCGAATTCGCGTGACCAGGTTTTGCGTTTCCGGGTACTTGGCGCACTCGCGAGACAACTGCAGCCCGACCGCCTTCAGCAATTCATCGGTTCGTTGACCACCGAGGCGCTGATTCAAACCCGCCAGATCATTAACCCGCAGCAACAGCAGATAACCCGAGCTGGCCTGTTCGGTGTTGCTCACCCGTGCGTTCAACTGCATCTCGAAATAACGACGGTTCGCCAGTCCTGTCAGGTTGTCCTGATAAGACTCGACCCGCAGCTTTTCACTGCGCTCGGCCTGCTCCTGAAACAGAGCCTTTAACTTCTCGACCATCTGGTTCATCGCTTGGACGACACGGCGCAATTCAGGCGTACGCGGCAAATCCGGCAGGCTAAGGAATTCCCGGCGTGCAATCGCATGGGATTGCTTGACCATGTAATCCAGGGGCTTCAATTGCCGACGCAACAGCAACGCACCCAATGCGGCGCTCACCGCACCGCAGAGCAGCAGCCAACCGAGACTGCCCAGTGCACTCTGCCAAAGCTTGGCCAAGGCAAACATCGGGTGGCTGACCACCTCGACCCGCGCGGCCTGCTCCCAACCACGGCTGACGATCGCATCGCCACCGGCCGCTTCCAGGCCGATCAGCTTGATGAACCAGTCCGGCACATTGTTGACCGCAGGAATACCGCTGCGCTCGACGATGACTTTGTTGTCGTTCAAATCGACCACGCGGATACTCGCGTAATAGCCGCTGTCGAAAAGCGAGCTGACCAGCAACTCGACCATCGCCGGATCATCGATGTTCGGCGTCAGGGACACCGCCAATGCCGTCGCGCCATCCTGGGCGTGGGAACGCAACTGGTTGACGTACTGGGTGCGCGAACTTTCCAGGCTGACCATGAAGCTGCCGGTAAAGGCGACCACCAGGAACAGACAGATAGCGATCAACAGCTGTTTGAACAAAGACATCTGAGCGTGAGCTCCTAGTTAGTCGTCTCGACCGGAAAACCTTCGGCCTGCATTTTTTTCAGCACATCCTGCCAACGGGACAGCCGTTTGGTATCACCGACCTTCTTGTTACCCTTGGCGCCGGGCAAGTACAGCCCTTCTGCATTGAAGGAGTAGACCGGAAGCAAATCCGTTCGCTGGCTGGCGGGCTGGATGGTGTCGATCAGGCTGTCGAGGACCAACGGCATCGCCTCTGGACTCGAATAGTAAGTCAACACCATGTGCGCCCGGTTCAGACGCAGGGCCTTGACGTAGGTAATGCGCAATTTGTCACTGGAGACGCCAAGGTGGCGCAGGCTGAAATACTTGGCGATAGCGTAATCTTCGCAATCGCCGGCACCTTTCCACAGGGCTTCGATTGGCGTTTCCCAATAATCGACCTGCTGCCACAAGTCGATGTCTTCGACGTAGCGCATCTGCTTGTTGACGAAGCGGTTGACCACGTTCAACTGTTCCAGCTCGCCGAGCTGCTTCTGGCTGACCAGCAAATGCTGCCAATCATTTATGCGCTGCTGGCCTGCGCCCAAAGGTCCGTACAATGCCTGCGCCCGACGACTGATCAGGGAAAAATCCCAATCGGCATGCAGCCCGCCAAGCATCACGCCGGCCAGCAGCAATGCGCAGGACAGCCAGCGCAGCATCCGTGGAATCAGGAAAAAACGTGCCGCCAATGCGAGGCATCCAGGGTAGGCCGTTGGAGTCGGTTGATGGTGTACGTAAGTACGGCAAAAAACAATGGCACCGTGAGATCATCGATGGCGCGCTAAACTTGAAATAGGGCACTGTGCTGACCGTTTGACAAGATTTCAGGCAGTCACTAGTGTCAGTTGGATCCAAAAAATATTCAGTCATTCAGGGTGAGTCGTAGTGACACAAAAACCCAACCCACTCAGCAGCATCAAGGTCAACGGTCCCATCGCGGCGCACTTGGCGCGCTCGGTCATCGAACAAACCTTACGCGCGGCTATCCTGGACGGTCGCCTGCCGTGTGGCATCGCACTGCGCCAGCAAGACCTGGCCGATCTCTTCGGTGTCAGCCGCATGCCTGTGCGCGAAGCGTTGCGCCAACTCGAAGCCCAGGCATTGCTCAACGTGGTCGCCCATAAAGGTGCTGTGGTCGCTCCGCTGGTCCAGGGCGACGCAGTGGAAACCTACGCCCTGCGGATTTTACTGGAGTCCGAAGCCCTGCGCCTGTCGGTGCCATTGCTTGAGGCGGCGGATCTCGAACAGGCCGCGCGTTATATCGACCAGCTGGAGACAGAACACGACTACACCGAAATCGGCCGGCTCAATCGCCTCTTCCATATGTCGCTCTATTGCAAGGCACCCAATCGCCGTTTGCTGAAGCTAGTGGAGGACGGACTGAACGAAGAGGAGCGCTTCCTGCGCTTCAACCTCGAAGCCATGGGTCTTGGCAAGTTGTCCCAGGAAGATCACCGGGCCATGTGGCGGGCCGCCGAGGCGCGAGATGTCGAAGGGTCGGTAAAGTTGCTGGTAAACCATCTAAATCGTGGAGTTGAGGTCATCACCCGTTACCTCGACAGTCCAGAAGCCAAGAACAGAATAATCTCGTAGTAAATGCAGCGCGAAGAACGATAACGCCGCTCAACATGACTCAGACTGGTTTTTACATCTACGCTTTTTGGCAGCCAAAAACGACAAAACCCCTGTCTGCGGTAGCAGACAGGGGTTTCGGAATTGAATCTTGACGATGACCTACTCT
>NZ_AKJF01000175.1 GCF_000282475.1 Pseudomonas sp. GM78 | reverse complement strand
AAAAGGGGACAGATTTATTTAAGCGCCACGCACAACAATGAAGCGATAGATTTGCTTACAACAAACAGGAGTGATTCTTTCCGCTACGACTAGACTCTCCCCTTCATCGCAAGGACGTAGAAATATGCAAGAATCGGACGCGTAGTGCTGCCTAACTACCCCCACCACATTGTACAGCGGGGTCACAATCGGCAGGTCGTATTCGCTGATGCCCGTGATTTTGAGTACTACCTCTCAGACCTACGCGAGTTAAAAGAGGCCCTCGGCTTGAGGGTGTACGCCTATTGCTTAATGACCAATCATGTCCATCTTTTACTCTCACCTGGCGACACGCCCGCAAGCTTAGGACGACTGATGAAAGCGCTCGCCGCTCGCATGACTCGTTATCGAAATAGGCTGGAAGGACGCTCAGGCACTCTATGGGAGAGTCGTTACAAGTCCAGCATCGTTCAATCGGACACTTATCTTCTGGCGTGCAGCCGATACATTGAGCTAAACCCCGTAAGAGCTCACATTGTGTTAAAAGCGGAACACTATCCGTGGTCAAGCTATAGTCTTCGTGTAGTAGAGCCAACAGAAAACAACTGGCTGGACATTGATCCATGCTTTGAAGCACTTGGCTCAACAGAACTCGTTCGACGAGAACGCTATAAAGAATTTGTAGAGCAGGTTGCTCCGAATGGAGAACTGGACCTAATCAGAAGTGCGCTACAGCGAGGACAACTGACAGGATCCTCACGCTTTGTCGAAGAAATAGAGCAAATCACAGGGCTTCGAATAACAAGTCGAGGCCAAGGCAGACCAACGAAAAACCTCAACAAAGATTAGCAAAATGGTCAGAATCTGCTCCTTTCAATGTAAAAAAATTCGCCCCATTTTCTTGCCATTTTTCTTCCTTTAAATAAATCCCCACTTTTCCTTTCTTTCTCCCTGTTAAATAAATCTGTGCCCTTTTCGCTCCTTTCCGGTCTGTCCCTTTTCGGTGGTCAAATAAATCTGTCCCCTTTTCGCGCTCGGTGGTCAAATAAATCTGTCCCCTTTTCGCGCGGCTCCCACACCGTTTCGTGTCTATTGCTGATTTCGCGATTACCCCAATCACTGTAGGAGCGAGGCTTGCCCGCGAAGAGGCCGGCACTGCCACCGAGCATCTCGCAAATCACACAAACGACCCGCAAATCGAAGACGCAACCCCAGCACACCTATCAGTTCTGCTAGTTCCCAACTTTTGTAAAGAGGCCAATACTGAGCTCCCACACTTCGGACCTTGGGGTAACCACCCATGACATCATCACCGCGCGAAACCGATCTCTGCCACTACTACTACTACTACGACCCCCTCGATCGCGTGATCAGTCATGCACTGGCAGACACCCCCGGGCGCCAGCGCTTCTACTGTAAAAGCAGGCTGACCACCGAGATACAGGGTGCGATGCGCTACTCAATCGTCCAGCAAGATGACCAGTTGTTGGCGCAACAACGACGCGAGGGTGATGCTCCTGAAACCACGCTGCTGGCTACCGATCAGCAGCGTTCGGTGCTGCAGACGGTCAAGGCCAATCATCGTAAGCGCTCCATGAACCCCACACACATTCAAAGTCACCACTTGA
>NZ_AKJF01000174.1 GCF_000282475.1 Pseudomonas sp. GM78 | reverse complement strand
GAGCGTCTGCTTGCGGTTGGCTTAGCGAATGCCGCTGCCGGCCAGGGATTCCGACGACCACTGCGCCTTGGAGAGCGGATCGATGTACTTGATGCCGCCGTAAGGGCCGACTACACCGTTGATGTTGTACGAGCCACCGACCAGGTCATAGATCATGAAGGGCGTAGAGTCCGGGATCTGCTTGTCATAGCTCTGGCTGAGGAAGGCGAAGGAACCACGATAGAGCTGACCACGGGCGTCATATTGATCCGAGGCCAGAGCGGTCCAGCTGTCTTCATCGAGGTAGAAGCGGCGCTTGGCGTAGATGTGCCGGGCACCGGCCTTGAGGGTGCCTTCGACGACCCAGACACGGTGTTTTTCCCAACGTACGAAGTCCGGTGCCAGGTGATTGGCGGTGGTCAGCGACTTGGGATCCTGGGCGTAGGTCAGCTTGTAGGTGTTGTAGGGCACGATCATTTCCTGCTTGCCTACCAGCTTCCAGTCGTAACGATCCAGCGCACCGTTGAACACGAACACGTCATCGTAGGTACCCGCGCCCGCGGTGCCTGGGTTCGGCGTGTCGTACGCCAGGTTTGGCGCCAGTTTGACTCGACGCTGGCCAGGCAGGTATTGCCAGGCGCGGCGCGGTTGCTGCAGCGGGTTGGCGGCGTCCTTGAGCATCACCGCTTCGCCGGCTCGACGTGCGGGGCCGGTGTACGACAGCTTCATCTGGTAGTACACGTCGGCGCTGCTGATCGGCTGCGAAAGGTTTTCGTAGATCGGGTAGGAAATGAACGCCTGCCCGGTGGTGGCCAGGCTTGGCACACCGGCGGAGTCGACGTTCCAGGAGTCGTACTTGGAGTTGATGCTCACGCCCTGGTAACGCAACAGGAAGTTCCACATCGCTTCGTTGCCCGATTGCGGAATCGGGAACGGCACGCCCGGCAGCACGTTGTCGATGGCCAACCCGCCCTCCAAGGACTTGGCACCGCTGGCGTTCTTCACGCCGTTGTCGAGGATGGCCTTGGGCAGCGAAACGGTACGGTGGGTCGGGAACACGTCGACACGGAACGTCGGGAAGCGCTTGGCCAGTTCAACCGTGGTGGCGCTTAGCAAGCCCTTGTACTGGTCGACGTTCTTGCCGTCGATCACCAGCAAGGGTTTTTCGCTGGCAAACGGATCCGGACGCATGCTGTCACCGGATTTGAAACTGGCCGGCGGCGTGGTCAGGCCACCGTTATAGGCCGGAATGGAACCATCAGCGTTCCCGGCTTTTTCGGCGCCTACCAGGGTCAGGCTGCTGCCCAGCTTGGCAGCGTCCTGGGTTGAAACAGCGGCCTGTACCTGGGCGGCAAGGACCATGGCCAGCGAAGCGGCCAACACGGTTTTCACGAATTTCATCTTGTTATTCTCCTGCTTGCATTTGAGCAAATCAGTGGTGCATCAAAAGGTTGTTTTCATCGTCAGGTACACGGCGCCACGGTCCTCAGTCGTGGCACCCCCTCCGGAAAAGGACGAATAGCCACCGGCGTAACAGGCGTAGTTTTCGTTGCCGCTGAAGGCGTTTGGCGCAGCGCCGTCACCGCCGTTCGGGCCAGTACTCACACCGCTGACATTGCACTTGTCGGCCTTGCCGAAAGAGTCCACGTACTTCAGGTCGACGAAGTATTTGTTGTACACAACGGCCCCGAGGCCGACGGCGTAGTTACCGGTATCCTTGGCACCGCCACCGGAGACCGGTGACACGCCATCGAGACCGAGGTTGATGGACATCGGCGCGTTGAGGTCGACACCGGGAAACACCTGGTACCAGGTCGGTGTGAAGTTGACCGCAATACCCCAGTTGTCCCGGGTCGGCTGGTCGATGCCGCGGTAGGTGTCCTTGCCTTTGTAGAGCGCCTCGTTCTTGCTATCGAGCTTGAGCAAGTTGCTGTAGTACACCTCGGCGAGCAGGGTCGCCGAATCGAACACCGGGGTTTTCGGCATGGTCATCAGACCGTTGATCGTCCAGTGCAGGGTGTCGCCGGTGGCGGCCATGCTGTCGCCCTTGTCCGGGGTGTCATAGATCACGCCGGTGCCGGGCGTGCGCGCCGGCAACAGGCCGAGACCCTGGCCCAGGCCCAACGGACTGGTGGAGCTGACGACGGCCGGAATACTGGCCAGCGGCATGTTGTGCCGAACGTTCAGGTCCGAGCCCACGCTCACCCCGCCCACGTCCTTGGACAGGCTCAGGCCAACGATCTTGATGTTGTCGGCATAAGCCATTTGATAGGTGGCGGTGCTCAGCGAGTTGAGCGTATTGATCACCGCGGGCACCTGCCCGGCTGGCCGGGTGCCGTTCGGGTTGGCCGAGCTCAGGCCCCGGGCATCCAGCCAGGCTTGCGGGAGGATTTCCGAGGTTTCGCGGTAGTAAACGCCCAGGGTGCCGTCCAGCCAGGCGGGCGACCACTTGGCCATGAGGCCCCAGTCGCCGCGCTTGTCCGGCGTCAGGTCATGCCCGCGACGCACGTTGGTCAAGCCGTTGCACGGTGCCAGGCCGCAACCCAGAGGACTGCCAGGCACGACAGCATTAGTGTTACCCAGCAGGAACGACTGTGCGCCGAAACCGACCAGGTCGGAGCCGCCGTAGTAAGTGCCGGCTTCCGGTAGGCGTGCGGCGTCCCAATCAAGAAAGTACTGGGCGGCCAGGGTCAACTCAGGGTTGACCGTGAACGACATCGACAGCTGGTTACGCGGAACGAACAGTTCCTTGGCTTCGGTGCCCGGCGACGCGGCCAGCTTGGCCAGGTCCAGGCCGGACTGGCCGTAGCTGATCGAATGCACCGGGTTGAGAATGGTCTCGCCCCAGAACACGTTGTGCTGGCCAGCCTTGAAGCTCAGCATCGACTCCTCGCCCACTTCGGTGCTGTAGAACACGAAGGCGTCGAGAATTTCACCGGACGGACCGGTGTAGTAGCGCTGGGCATAGTTGCTCAGGTGCGGGCTGCCGTTGCCGACGTTGTCATTGGTGACCCCGGCGAGGCGCGGGTCGTTGGCGATCAGGCCCGAGGTCGAACCGTTGCCGTTGACGAACGGGTTGGAATTGGAACCAGTGTTCTCATAGGCCTTGTCGTACCAGCTGGCGGCGCTGACGCGAAAGCCCATGTGGTTCTGGTAGACCACGTCCATCTCGGTCAGCAGGTCGACACGGTTGGTGATGTTGGTGCCGGACTTGCGGAAGTTGTAGTCGCCGTCGTTGTTGTTGGGCGTGCCCAACATGCGTTTGTCAGCGCTTTCAGTGCGTACGCCATAGTTGTACTTGATGGTGTTATCCAGGCGAACGGTCCAGTCCGGGCTACCTGTCTCGATCTCTACCGCATGGGCCATCGGCACCGTTGCCGCGAGAATGGCCGAAGCCAGCAAGGTGTAGCGTGAAGCGGTGAACCCGTGACTCTTGTTGTTGTGCATTGCGTTTCTCCGCCTTTTTGTATTTGTTTTAAGCGCAGCAGTCCCCGCGTAACCCCTTGTTCCAGGGATTTACGTTTTCAGGGGTGGGGGTGAATGCCGGATGGCGCGGGCCAACCGGCGCCTGAATCAGCGATCCAGCTCGAGGATGAGGGCTTCGGCTTGTGGCCAGTGCCCGTACCCGGCAGCAGGATTGAGATGACCGACGTCGCCCAGGTTGAGCAGTTCGCTGCCCCAGCCTTCGGCCAGGTGCGTAACGGCTTGCAGGCTGGCGAGGTGG
Organism: Pseudomonas sp. GM78; assembly: GCF_000282475.1. Classification (GTDB taxonomy): domain Bacteria; phylum Pseudomonadota; class Gammaproteobacteria; order Pseudomonadales; family Pseudomonadaceae; genus Aquipseudomonas. The sequence continues at coordinate 2,066 of NZ_AKJF01000174.1, read as the reverse complement.
TCGTTGGTACTGGCGGCCACCAGGCTGCGAAATGGCAGCGGGCCTTTGGGTAGCGGATCCCAACCCTGGCTACGCAGGGTTTCAGGCGATGGATAGCCTGACGGCCAAGGGGCATCGAGGTCAGGTGGAGCGGCCAGCAGCGCGCCCTTGATCGGCCGGCTGTGCTGCGCGGCCCAGTGCGCGACCATCAGTACGCCAGCGCTATGGGCGACCAGGATCACCGGCCCGTCGATCTGCTCCAGGGCGTGCTGGATCGCTTGCACGCGCTTGTTGCAATCGAGCTTGTCGGTCTCCTGCGGCGGCACACTACGTACCTTGCTGAGCCTGGCTTCAAGCAACGTCTGCCAATGTTCGGCAACGTGCTCGCGCAGGCCCGGTACGATCAGAATGGTTGCGGCAGTTTGCAGTTTGTTCACTTCAACACCTACGCTTTCTCGATGACTCGACTGGCTCTGTCGCCAGGGGCTTTTTGTAGGACTGACATTAAAGAGCGGCCACCCGAGGTGCTTTTCATTGGACGTCATGCACTTTTCTTTTCATGACAAATGCTCCGCTGGTGGCGCGGTGCGACCACCGGTCTAAAATCCCGGCAGGTTCTGTGCGGGTCACTGTAATCAATGGGTGAGCCTAGACGAGGTTTGCGCAAGAGTGGTAAATCGGACAGCAATGGGCGAGTGACTCCGCTCACTTCACAACTGTTCAATTGCTGATGTGCTGGATATAGTCGCCACGCTTTTTTTGAATCGCAATCGGCCCAGGAAAGACCTTCGCATGACCAAGCTTGTTCGCGCCGCCGTCTTGACCAACTATCTGGAGGTCACTCAATACCTGGGGTTCAACCCACGCGATGTGCTGGCCGGCGTCGGGCTGACCAAGACCTTGCTGCAGGCGCCGGAACACCGCATCCCCATCGATTCCGCCGTGCGCCTGCTGGAAGATTCAGCCGCGGCCAGCGGCTGCCAGACCTTCGGCCTGAGCATGGCCGAATCACGCCAGCTCTCGGACTTCGGCGTGGTCAGCCTGCTGCTCAGCCACCAGCGCACGTTGCGCGATGCCTTGCAGGTGGTGGTGCATTACCGGCACTTGATGAATGATTCGCTGGCTATCTTCATCGAAGAGGCCGGCAAGATGGTGATCATTCGCGAAGAGGTGGTCACCGAATCGCCGCTGCCCAGCCGACAGGCCACCGAGCTTGCCATCGGCGTGATGTTCCGCCTGTGCGCCGCCCTGCTCGGCTCACACTGGCATCCCTATAGCGTCAATTTCACCCACCAGCCTCCCGACAACCTGCAACTGCACCGTCGCCTGTTCGGCTGCACCCTGGAGTTCGGTAGTGAGTTCAATGGCATCGTCTGCGCTGGCGCCAGCCTGGACATGACCAACCCCAACGCCGACCCGGCCATGGCCCGCTACGCCCAGAGCTACCTCGATTCGCTGCAAGGCCACCAAGGCACGTCGATGCTGTTCGAAGTGCGCAAGGCCATCTACCTGCTGCTGCCCATGGGCCGCGCCACCATCGAGCAAGTCGCGCAGAGCCAGGGCATGAACGTACGCACCCTGCAACGTCGCCTCAAGGACGATGGCTGTGCGTTCAACGATGTGATCAACGACGTGCGCCGCGACCTGGTGCTGCGTTATCTGGACAACCCGAATTACTCGCTTAGTCGCATTGCCGACATGCTGGGCTACTCGATGGCGAGTTCGTTTACGCGCTGGTTCATCAGCCAGTTCGGCATGCCACCGGCGACGTGGCGCGCGCAGAAGCAGGGTTCGACAAAAGCCCCGACGGACGCTGTCCCGCCCAAGCCCTACTGATATCGCGTCTGTTGTGGGATTGAGCCTGCTCGCGATGGCGGCCTGGCAGCCGGCCAATCTCTTGCGGCTGCGCCCGATCCACTGTGGGAGCTGGCTTGCTCGCGAAAGCGGACTGGGCAGCCGACCAGTCGCTTGCTGATGTACCCGATCTACTGTGGGAGCGAGCCTGCTCGCGATGGCGGCCTAACAGCCGATCTGTGGTTTGTTGAATGAGTACATATCCATTCCTGCGGTAACGGCCACCTAGGGTT
>NZ_AKJF01000173.1 GCF_000282475.1 Pseudomonas sp. GM78 | reverse complement strand
TCGCCGCCGATGGCTCCGACCGTCTGCAAGGCAACACTGTCGCTGCCGATGGCTCCGACCGCCTCCAAGGCAACACCGTAGCCTGACCCCATCGCTGCACCGCACAAACAAAAAGCCGGCCTGATCAGCCGGGCTTTTTCATGCATTGTATCCAGGTCATCTACGCGCCATGCAGCGCTGGTAACGCTCGTCGACCCGTTTGGCAAACCAGGCAGTGGTGAGCTTGCGGGTGATTTTCGGGCTTTGCAGCACGATCCCCGGCAGTACCGCCCGCGGCAGGGAACGCCCTTCGGCCTGTTCGGCCAAGGCGAAGACTCGCTGATAGAGCTCGCTGTCCTCGAACGCCAGGGTGTTGCCCTCCTCCAGTTGATCCCGGATCGTCGGATTGCGCATGCCCAGCTGCTTGCCCAGGGTGCGCACCGCCCGTTCCGTGGTGCCGGGCATGATCGAATCGTAGCGGACCAGGTCGCCATCCAGCGCCAGCGGAATGCCCGAGGCCCGGCTCACGGCGTTCTGGAAGGCGGCATTGCGACTGGCGTACCAACCGGCGTTGAAATCGGCGAAGCGGTACAACGGCTGTTTGTAGCTCACCGGATAACCGAGCAGGTGCGCGATGCCGAAGTACATGCCGCCGCGCCGGGTAAAGACTTCACGCCGTATCGAACCGTCCACCGGATACGGATAGCTTTTGGCCTGCTGTTCGGCAAAGTCGATGCTGACCTGCATCGGCCCGCCGGTGTGCACCGGGTTGAAGCCGGCGAACAGGGTCTTGCCCATGGGCACCATGCCGATGAAGTCATCGAAAATCGCGCTCAGTTCCTTTTCGCTGCGCGCCGCATTGAGCCGGTCGCTGTAGGTTTTGCCGTTGGGCGAATTCACCCGCAGTGCACCGCTGACCAACAGTTCGGGGATATGCGCCTTGGACGCCCGGCGATCGATCTCGTCCCGGGCGATCTTGCCCAGCCCCGGCACGCCGGGATCCACCTGGAAGGTCGACTCCTGCTCGGTGACCGCCAGCACCGAACAGAGGTTTTGCGTGGTCGGTGCAATGTTCTGCGCGGCAAACGCGGCATAGATGTCCGTGGCCCACCCCTGACGGTCGACGGTTTTGGCCGGCAGCAGGCGCACGATTTGCGCCTTGACCTCGGCGGGCTTGCGCGCCGCGGGTTCCTGGGGCCGCTGGCTGCTGCAACCGGCCAGCACCAGTAACGCGGCGATGCTCATGATCAATCGATGGGCTTGCATGTTGCTCCAGGGCGTTCGTTGAACCGGGTTAACCATACGACCAATGACAGGGCGCAGGCTATGACCGGGCGCGAACCCGACTGTTCCTCAGGCAGCCGCGAAAATCGCTGGCCGCTGCGGTTTTTCCTCCCGGGACTCATTACCTGCAGCTCGTCATACAAACTGATTGCGCTACATGACTGCGAACTCTTATCATTTGCGCCTGGAGTCGCATTTGCGCAAGGAGTTCCGCGCCGTCATACCTTTTTATTTGCGGCGGCGCCGCCCAGGAACCCACCATGATGACTCCAGCCCGAACCGGCATACCCTATCGGCCGACGCTACTGGCCTTGCTGTGCTCATTGTCCGTCACGGCCCACGCCGCGACACCCGCGCCCACCAACTCGACCCCGCTGGTGCTGGACAACGTCAACGTCAATGCCCAGGCCCCCTCACCGTCGGACCTGCCCCCGGTGTACGCTGGCGGCCAGATAGCGCGCGGTGGGCAGTTGGGGGTGCTGGGCAACCAGGACATCATGGACGTGCCGTTCAGCGTCACCGCCTACACCGAAGAACTGATCCGCGACCAGCAAGCCGAAACCGTGGGTGATGTGCTGCTCAACGACTCGTCGGTGCGCCAGGCCTCGGGGTTTTCCAACCAGGCCCAGACCTTCATGATCCGCGGGCTGCCGCTCAACGGCGACGACATCTCCTTCAATGGCCTGTACGGCATTTTGCCCAGGCAGATCATTTCCACCGATGCCCTGGAGCGCGTCGAAGTGTTCAAGGGCCCGAACGCTTTCATCAATGGCGTGACCCCGAGCGGTTCCGGCATCGGCGGTGGCGTCAATCTGCAACCCAAGCGCGCCGCTGATGCGCCGTTGCGCCGCTTCACCACCGACATCAGTGATGAGGGGCGTATCGGCGAACACCTGGACGTCGGCCAGCGCTTCGGCGAGGACAACCGCTTCGGCGCGCGGATCAACCTGTCCCAGCGCGAAGGCGACACCGCCATCGACGATGAAAACCAGCGTTCCAAGCTGTTCGCCATCGGCCTCGACTACCGTGGCGACGCACTGCGCGTTTCCGGCGACTTCATCTATTCCAAGGAGCGCATCAACGGCGGTCGCAGCTCGGTCAACCTCGGCACTGCCACGCACATCCCGGATGCGCCGTCGGCCGACACCAACTATGCACAGAAATGGGGCTTCAGCCAGATCGAAGATACCTTCGGCATGCTCCGCGCCGAGTACGACCTCAACGACAGCTGGACCGCCTACGCCGCCGCCGGCGCCAAGCACACCCGTGAAGTCGGCAACTACGACGGCACAACCCTGGTCGGCAACGATGGCAGTTCCGTGACCACCGGCTCGTTCATTCCCCATGACGAGGACAACAGCAGCGCCATGGCCGGCCTCAACGGCAAATTCACCACCGGCCCGGTCAGTCACCAACTCAACTTCGGCCTGGCCGGGATCTGGACCCAGCAGCGCAACGCCTTCGATTTCGACCTGACCCGATACCCGAACAACATCTACCACCCGGTCGACGTGCCGGCACCCCAGGGTGGTTTCTCCGGCGGCGACCTGCACGATCCGGGCATCACCGGTAAAACCTTCGTGCGCAGCGGCGCGGTGTCCGACACCCTGGGCTTTTTCGATGATCGCCTGTTGGTCACCGTCGGTGTGCGTCGCCAGCAACTGGTGGTCCAGGGTTATGCCTACGGCACTGGAACCCGCACCTCCAGCTACGACGAATCGATCACCACCCCGGTGTACGGCATCGTGTTCAAGCCGTGGGAACATGTGTCGTTCTATGCCAACCGTATCGAAGGCCTGGCCGAAGGTCCGACAGCGCCCAACACCGCCGGCTCGCGCGTGGTGGTCAACGGCGGCGAAGTCTTTGCCCCGGCCCGCTCCAAACAGATCGAAGCCGGTGTGAAAGTCGATATGGGCACCTATGGCGCGACCCTGGGCGTCTATCGCATCGAACAACCGGCCGATGGCTACACCGAAGTCATCGACGCCAGCACCGCGCGTTTCGTGCACAAGGGTGAGCAGGTCAACAAAGGCGTAGAACTCAACGTCTTCGGCGAACCCCTCGACGGCCTGCGCCTGCTCAGCGGGGTGACCGTGATGGACACCGAACTGAAGAAAACCCAGGGCGGTCTCAACGACGGTAACCGGGCCATCGGCGTGCCAACCTTCCAGTTCAATGCCAGCGTCGATTGGGACGTGCCCGGCCTGCAAGGCGTAGCGTTGAACGGTCGGATGCTGCGCACCGGCGGTCAATACGCGGACGCGGCGAACAACCTCAGCCTGCCGACCTGGAACCGCTTCGATGCCGGTGCCCGCTACGCCTTCAAGGTGCAGGAAAAGGACGTGACCTTGCGTTTTGGCGTCGAAAACGTGGCCAACAAGAAGTACTGGGAATCGGCCCAGGGCGGCTTCCTGACCCAGGGCGAACCGCGGGTGGCCAAGCTGTCGGGGACCATCGACTTCTGATTCTTGCGGGGCTTTGAATCGCTCCTACAAGTTTTATCCATTCAGCGGCCAGCCTGGCCGCTGCGCATGGCTGGACCATACTTGCTGCACACGGCAAGAGGACGGGTTCATGCAGCGTAGCGATGTGTTGATCATCGGCGCCGGCCCTACGGGGCTGGTCCTGGCGCTATGGCTGAGCAAACTGGGAGTGCGCGTGCGGATCGTCGACAAGACCTCTGCACCGGGTACCACTTCACGGGCACTGGCGGTGCAGGCGCGCACGCTGGAGCTGTATCGCCAGCTGGACCTGGCCGACGCCATCGTGCGTGACGGTCATCGGGTCGCGGCCGCCAATTTCTGGGTCAAAGGCCAGCCCGTGGCGCGCCTGCCGTTGAGCCGCGTCGGCGAGGGCCTGACGCCCTACGCCTTCCTCGAAATCTACCCCCAGGACGAACACGAACGGCTACTGATCGACCGCCTGCAAACCTTCGGCATCACGGTGGAGCGCAACACCGAGCTCGAAGGTTTCGAGCAAACCGCTGACGGCATCAGCGCCACGCTGCGCCTGCCCGACGGCCAACAGGAAAGCTGCCAGGCCTGCTACCTGGCCGGTTGCGACGGCGCCCGTTCGATCGTGCGCAAGACCCTGGACACCGGTTTTCCAGGGGGTACGTACCAGCAGATTTTCTACGTCGCCGACGTGCAAGCCAGCGGCCCGGCGTTCAATGGCGAACTGCATGTGGATCTCGATGAGGCGGACTTCCTCGCGGTATTCCCGCTGGCCGGCAGCGGCCGCGCGCGCTTGATCGGCACCGTGCGCGACGAACGCGCCGAACAGGCACAAACCCTGCAATTCGATGACGTAAGCAGTCGGGCCATCGAGCATATGCAGGTCAAGGTCGAACAACTGAACTGGTTCTCGACCTACCGTGTGCATCATCGGGTGGCGGATCACTTTCGCAGCGCCCGCGCCTTCCTGTTGGGCGACGCCGCCCATGTGCACAGCCCCGCCGGGGGCCAGGGCATGAACACCGGGATTGGCGATGCCATCAACCTGGCCTGGAAACTCGCGGCGGTCCTGAGCGGCGCCGCCGAGGCGAAACTGCTCGACACCTATGAAACCGAACGCATCGCCTTCGCCCGCAAGCTGGTGGCCACCACCGACCGGGTGTTCACGTTCGTCACCGCCGACGGGCCCTTGGCGGATGTGTTGCGCACGCGGTTGGCACCCTTCCTGATCCCGAAAATGGCCTCGTTTGAAACCACCCGCGAGTTCCTGTTCCGCACGGTGTCGCAAATCACCCTGAACTATCGCTCGATGCCCTTGAGCACAGGCGTTGCCGGGCACGTGCACGGCGGCGACCGCCTGCCCTGGGCGCACGACGGTGAAGGGGACAATTTCGAATCGCTCAAATGCCCGACCTGGCAGGTGCATGTGTATGGCGACACCAGCGACGAAATGATCGCCTGGTGCCACGAACACCATCTGCCGTTGCATGTATTCGGCTGGCGCCCGGCATTCGAAGCGGCCGGCCTTGGGCGTAGCGGGTTCTACCTGCTACGGCCGGATACGTACGTGGCGATTGCCGAAACCTGCTCGGACCCGAAGGTCATCGAACGGTATTTCCGCGACCGCGGGATCCGGCCGTATTTTGGCGCGCCCTGATTTTAGGTTGGGAGGGGCTGTTGGGATTGGGTGTATATCCATTCCTGCGGTTACGGCCACCTAGGGTTTCGCCCTTACTGTAGGAGCGAGCATGCTCGCGATGGAGGTCAACGATGACGCGTGAAGCCTGAAACCCCGCGGTGCTCTCAGGTTTTTCGCGAGCAGGCTCGCTCCTACAGAGAACCTCCACTCGGCCTCTCGAGGGGCAAGAAAATCAAAAGCCAGATCAAGAGCAACAGCCAAAACGAGGCGGCCTTAAAGCCGACCTGATTGCAGGTGTGTCCGCGATCCCATTGTGGGAGCCAGCCTGCTGGCGATGGACTACCAGGCAATGCGTTCATCCAGACAGTACGCGTTACCGTTGACGTCCATCGCCAGCAGGCTGGCTCCCACAGGGGATCAGATGCAGCCGTAAAAGTCAGGTCGGCTTTAAGGCCGCCTCGCTTTGGCTTTTGATCTGGGTGCCCCGTTAACCACGATGGCCGAACGCA
>NZ_AKJF01000172.1 GCF_000282475.1 Pseudomonas sp. GM78 | reverse complement strand
TTTTTGGCGTTTGAAAAAGGGACTCGCCGTAAGGGCGAAACCATAAGCCGCCGTTACCGCAGCAATGGATATGTACTCAGACAACAATCTCCCAGAGGCTTTGATGCGGCATGGATCAACGGTGGTAGAGGCGCCGATGGCTCAGGGCGTCACGGAGCCGCTCCACCTTCAGCCTCGAGCGTTTTCCGAGGTCATGATCTGCAACGGAATATGCACTCGATGCCGGACCGGATCGAAGTCCGGCGTGGTCTGCAGTTCCACCAGCAAGTCCACCAGCGCTGCCGCCAGCAATCGCGGCTGGGAGTCGATCACCACGCTGATCAAGCCCTGAGCCAGAGCCTGGCGCGACAGCTCGGTCGATTCCTGCAGGATGCAACAGAGGTTCGGCCGCTTCGGTAACTGCGACAGGGCACTGATGATGCCATCGCCGCCCCCGCCGACCACGCACAAACCCCGCAAGTCGTCATGGCGCGCCAACAGTTCCAGCGTGGCTTCTTCGGTCACGTCACAGTTGTCCAGGTTGATCACCGCTTCGAGTGGCTTCAACCCGGGTGCGTGCTCCGCCAGGTAACTGTGCAGCCCCTCCACCCGCGCCTGATGGCCGAGAAACCGGTGGCCGCCCAGCAGTACTCCGACGCTGCCTTTCCGGCCACCGCAGGTATGCGCCAGCAGCCATCCCATGGTGCGCCCGACGACATGATTATCCTGGCCGACGTAAGGCTCATTTGCCGCCTCGTGGATGTCGGATAGCAGCGCGATCACCGGCACGCCCGCAGCCCTGATCTGGGCGATGGCGGCATTGATCAACGGGTGCGCGAAGCTGACCACCGCCAAGCCATCGCACTGCACCGCCAGTTGTTCGATCTGGGCAATGATGGCGCCGGGGGTGCGATCGAAAACGTACTCGAATTGACAGGTTAGGTTGGCGCCGGCCTGACGCTGCGCCGCTTCGGTGATGGCGGCGGCAACGTTGGCATAGAACGCCTGGGCGGTGCCCAGTAGCAGGATGCCGAAACGATAGCTGGGGCGCCGTTCGCGGATCCGCTGGCCGATCAGCCTGGCGGCGAAATAGCCGACCGCCTCGGCGGCCTGGAACACCTGCTCGGCGGTAGCCGGGTTCACCGCAGCCCTGGCATTGAGCACCCGGTCGACGGTGGCGACACTCAAGCCGGCACGCTCGGCGACAGTGGCGATGGTTGGGCGTTTAGTGTTGTTCATGGCGGCCCCCGCAAGCGCCTTGATAGAAAACTATCAAGCTTCAATGGGCCTGGATGATAGCTTGATAGGGAATGTATTCAAGGGCTTGAGGGCAATCTTTGGGCTCTCTATCGTTTCCCAGGCGATGTGATTGCACATCGATGCAAGTGCCTTAAACCATCAAGCTTGCGGAGAACAATAAAATGCCTGAACAACACGCAGCATCTGGAAAATCCGCTAAAGCCGTGCCTCGGGATTATCGGTTGACGGGGCCCGAAGCGGCTAAAGCCGCGCAAAAAGGCCTGGTCTCGGCCAACTGGTATCAATCCCCCATTCCCCGTAAACGCATGAAGGAGTTAATGCAGCGCCGCGACGGCCCGGCTTTGCGCGATACCGCGATCTGGCTGCTGGCGATGGTCGCGACCGGGTTCGGCGGTTATTGGTTCTGGGGTTCTTGGGCCTGTGTTCCGTTCTTCTTCGTCTATGGCCTGCTTTACGGGACCGCGTCCAATGCCCGTTGGCACGAAGCCGGTCACGGGACGGCGTTCAAAACCCGCTGGATGAATGATGCGGTCTACCAGCTGTCGAGCTTCATGTTCATGTTCGAACCCCAGGTCTGGCGCTGGAGCCACGCACGGCACCACACCGACACCATCATCGTCGGTCGCGACCCCGAGATTGTCGAGCCGCGTCCGCCGAGCCTGATCATGATGGTGCTGAGCCTCTTCAGGATGCCTTATGCAATCAAGACGATGTGGTCGGTGTGCCGGCATGCGACCGGGCGAATGGCTGAGGAAGAGCAGACCTTCATCCCCGAATCCGAGTGGCCCAAGGTGCAAAGGGACGCGCGCGTCTGGCTGGTGATCTATGGGCTTGTCGTGGGCGCGGCGCTGTATTCGCAGAGCTGGTTGCCGCTGATGTTCATCGGCCTTCCAACGCTCTATGGCGGCTGGCTTTCCTACCTGTTCGGCCTTACGCAGCATGTCGGTCTGGCCGAAGACGTGCTCGATCACCGCAGCAACTGCCGCACGATCTACATGAACCCGGTACTGCGTTTCATGTACCTCGACATGAACTATCACCTGGAACACCACATGTATCCGATGGTGCCTTTTCATGCGCTGGCGCAGCTTCACGAAGAAATCCGCCTCGACTGCCCGCCGCCTTACGCCAACCTGTATGAGGCCTTCCGGGAAATCATCCCGACGATCCTGAAACAGCGCAAAGACCCGAATTATCACATTCGCCGGCCTTTACCGCCGCGTGCAGAAGCTGCCGCAACCGTTCAGCCACCCGCTGAAACAACGGCGGCCTGACACCTTCCTGGCTGTACCACTACAAGAGAAAACGCCATGACCGATCAATGGATCGATGTCTGTGCCGTGGGCGAAATAAATGAAGAGGACGTCATTCGTTTCGACCATGGCCCGCACACCTATGCCGTCTACCGCAGCGCAGACGACGAGTTCTTCGCCACCGCAGGCCTGTGCACCCACGAGTCCATCCACCTCGCCGATGGCCTGGTGATGGAGCATGTCATCGAGTGCCCCAAGCACAACGGGCGCTTCGACTACCGCTCCGGCAAAGCCCTGGGTGCCCCGGTGTGCGTCAACCTCAAGACCTATCCGGTGCGGGTCGAGGCGGGGCGTGTCCTGCTCGCAATCACCGTTTAATTGCAGGGAGTCTGCGCCATGAGTTCCATCAATGCTCCACTGGTCATCGTCGGCGCCGGGCACGCGGGTGGCCGCGCGGCGCTGACCCTGCGGGCTGAAGGTTATCGCGGTCGCCTGATCCTGATCGGCGACGAATCCCACCCGCCCTACGAACGTCCGCCGCTGTCCAAAGGCTTGTTACAGGGTACCGTTGAACTGGCGGCTTGCAGCTTGTGCGATAGCGCCCAACTCGCCGAACTGGACATCGAGCACCTGGCCGGCAACCCGGTGCAAAAACTCGACCCGGCGCAGCATCGATTGCAGTTGGCCGACGGCAGTTGGTTGTCTTACGCCCGTCTGTTGCTCGCAACCGGGGGCAGGGCGCGGCTGCTGCCCTCGGTGCCCGGGCATCTGCCCAACGTCCTTTATCTGCGCACCCATGACGAGGCGGTCGCACTGCGTGATTCGCTGCGGCCAGACGCCCGACTGGTGATTATCGGCGGTGGCTTTATCGGCCTTGAAGTCGCCGCGACAGCCCGTGCCCTGGGTTGCACGGTGACCTTGCTCGAAGCCGGGCCGCGCCTGGCAGGTCGTGTGCTGCCGGAGCGATTGTCCAGTGTCCTGCTGGAACTGCATCGCCGTCAGGGCGTGGATGTTCGGCTGAGCGTGGCGATTGAAACGGTGCAGGGCTTAACCCGCGCTGAAGCCGTGCAACTGGTCGACGGCCAGCTGTTGCCCTGCGACCTGGTCGTGGTGGGCATCGGCATGCAACCCAACACCGACCTGGCCGTGGCTGCCGGGTTGGAAGTGGGTCAGGGCATTCGCGTCGATGCGCAGCTGCGTACCAGTGCGCCGGACATCTTTGCAGCAGGCGATGTCTGTGAATTTCCTCTGCACCCGCAAGGGGGATTCCAGCGTCAGGAAACCTGGCGCAACGCCGAAACCCAGGGCCGTCACGCCGCGCTGAACCTGCTGGGGGGCGAGCGACCGTTCGAGGTCATTCCCGGCTTTTGGTCCGATCAGTACGACTGGGGGCTGCAAACCGTAGGCGCCATCGCCAACACTGAACCGACGGCGAGCCGGGCAACCCCGGGCGGTGGTTTCCTGTTGTTCTACCTCGATGCCGAACAACGCCTGCGAGGGGCTTGCGGCTGGGGTCAGGGCAATGGCGTGGCCAAGGACATCAAATTGTGCGAACGGCTGATCGCCAGCCAAACCGCGCTCTCGGTGGTCGCTTTAGCCGATGCCGATATATCGCTCAAGCAATTGTTGAGGAACTGACATGCGCGAATTCCTGGTGTTTCAGTCCTTGTGGGCCATGCAAGATCACCGTGGCCAATGCGACCTTTCCCTTGAAGCGCAACTGGAGAAAATCGCCGCCGCCGGTTTCGACGGGATCACCGACCATTTCTGGGTGGCACCACAGGCGGCACGCCTGAGCGCCGCGGCCAGGGCGCAAGGCCTGCAAATCGAAGGTCAACTGTTCCCCCGGACCGTGGATGATCTGGCGGCCGCGCTCGATGTCGTCTCCCGCTACGGCTGCCACCACCTCACGCTACAGGCAGACGTCCGACCGCGTACGCTGGCGCAAGCCATCGAGCTGATCGAAGGCTGGCAACGTCTGGCCGAGCAGGTGGACTTTCCAATCCTGCTGGAGACCCACCGATATCGCCTCACCAGCGACCTGTTGTTCACCCTCGACATTCTCGCGCAAATGCCTGATCTCAAGCTGTTGGCCGACTTGTCCCACTACGTCGTGGGCCGGGAATTGCCTGAGTCGGCTACCGCTGAAGACGAGGAACAGATCCTTGCCATCCTGCGCCACAGTTGGGGTTTTCACGGTCGGGTCGCCAACGGCGAGCAGGTCCAGGTGCCCTTGAGCTTCGCCCGGCATCGACCCTGGCTGGACCGGTTCCTGGGCTGGTGGCGCTACGGAATCGAGGATTGGCTGGCCCGACCAGACACGCCCGCCAGCCTGTCTTTCACCTGCGAACTCGGCCCGCCGCCTTATGCGATCACGGGGGCAGATGGGCATGACATCACGGATCGCTGGGCGGAGGCATTGATGTTGAAGGAGCTGATGCGTGGGGTCTGGAACGATTGCCAAGTGAGATCGGCTGCTTCAAAAGTTTGATTTCACTGATCCGATCAACGATTGCCGCGAGCATGGACTTCAGTCTTCAGGGTCAGTCTCTTCTTCAGGTTTACACCGGGCAATCAGCTCTGCGAGGGTTTCGGCTATGAAGTTCGCGTTTCCGGTAATCACCGCCAGATTTTCCTCGATACGGTTGGACACTTGCGAAGCGCCGCGCTGATCAATCCAGATGCTGATCTCCTCAACGGCGCAGCTCAAGGCCATGATGTTCTGGTTGAGACGATAGAGCAGGGCGGGGGTGGGATCGTCAGGCATGGCCGTTCCTCCAGAGGGTGGGCCTCCTTTATGTGAGGAAAGCTTAGCAGGCAAAATGTCTCGCATGACCTGGGCGAAGGATCCAAGGCGCGACCGCAAAAGAAAAAGCCCGACACTGGGTCGGGCTTTCCAATCACGTAGCCAAATCCCTTTGGCTGACTGCAGTGTGCATGGCAAGTGTGACGAAGGCGTGACGGGAGTGTGCACATCACGTGCAGGCCAGATTTTGTCTCAATGGAGAGTCTTGCGACTCTCTCCAATCCTGATCCGGTCAAGCGCCCGGTTCAATGCGTCCAAGGCATCGAGGAGGGCTTTGGCCTCAGCTTCCCTGTCATCCCCCCATAATCGTTCAGCCATTTTGTTCAGGGCCTGGATAGCTCTTTCAATGTCCGCAGCAGTTGCTGTTGGAGTTTCTGTCTGGCGCTTCTTTGACATGGTCAAAATTTCTGTAGTAAGGGATCGACAACGCCGACGATCCTGAATTTTCGGCGCACATCCCATAAGGATAAGCTGGGTTGCTGTCAGGTGGTGCCGAATTCATCCTTGAATCCCCATGATGCCTTGCAAGGCCGCCACGTGGCATAGTTGCGAGCAGGATCAGAGAGATTCGGTTTGTAGAGTTTTGCAAAAGGCGCTCCGGTGCCCTACGCGCAATTTAGTCAATGCAGGAAATGTAGATGAGCGATGAGATTGATATTCCAGAGCCCGAGCACGACCATCTGCTCGATCACGAATTCCACGATGAGGAAACCTGGGTTGAAGTAGACGCTCAAGGCATTCTTGACGATGAAGACGAAGAAGAGGATGACCTGGACTACCTTGATTCGATTGATCAAGAAGACCAGGACGACAATATCTAACAGTTTGAGGAATCCGGGACTTAAAAAAGCCCGCGCTGAGCGGGCATCTGAATGTTCCGAACCGATTCAGGCACCTGATTCAGGGTCGCTCGCGGGCAAGCCGCGAGCCTCCTTGTCATTTTCGTCCTGATCGTTCATTTGTGGGGCGGCGTCAGGATAGTCGACGCGACCGCTTTGTCCTGCGACCGGATGCTCACCCGACACTGAGTCATTGGCATTCACATCTGTCATCTCTTCATCGACAGGCGCTTCATCGTCCGGCGGCAATGGCACCTCGTGCTCATCCTTCCTTGGGTCATGGCCGGTTTCGTTGTCCGTTGTCCGTGTTACGTCCTGCTGCGACCTGTTGCCCAGTGCATTCTCGTCAATGTCCATGCTGGTTCTCCGTTCTGATGCGCGGGATGTCCGTGCTTGTACATGAGAGACAGCGGCGCATTGCGAGTGCCGGGCTTTGGACGAACGGCGAGTCTGGTCTAGACCGGAAGGCTTTCAACACTCCCAATCGAAACCCGGTTCAGGATCAATCGGCGGGTAGCACTCCAGCGTTGCGATATCCAGCAATGTGAAATGACCGTCCATCCAGCCGCCTGTGTCGATGTGGTACACGTTGCCGAGCACTACAGCTTGCTTGAGTGGAGTATGGCCGACTACCAGGGCGCGAAGTCCTTCGACGCCTCCGCTGTCCCCGATCTGGATCCGGGTGCGTGACCACATGCAGCGCAGCTGCACCAGTCGCAGCTGCTTGTCGCTTTCAGGCGATTCGAGTTCGTTGCGCAGCAGATCCCATGACGGCACGGGACAATCGGCGTGAATGATCCCGACCAGTCCACCAGGCGTCTCGATCTCGATGGCAATCGGCAGCTCGGCGAACTGCAGCGCGAACGCTTGCTGCTCGAACGGAGACAGCTCGGTGAACCATGACCCGCCGTTGCAGATCCAGCTGAAGACGTCGCACGTGTCGAAGTGCACCACAAAGTCGTCATGGTTGCCGCACACCGGGTGAAACCATGGCTTGGCAAGCCAGCCCAGGGCGTCTCGGCACTCGGGTCCACGATCGATCAGGTCTCCGACACTGAACAGGCGGTCGACGGCAGGATCGAAACCGACCGTATCCAGCGCAGCCTGCAACCGGGTGAAGTGGCCATGAATGTCACCAGCCGCGAAATCCCGACCAGCGGTGTTTGCAGCGAAGCGCTGGATGCGCGGCACCTCGATGGTTGGGGTCATGGGGTACTCCGGTGCGGCAGAAGGCGTTGCTTTTGTGACTGCTCGATCATCCCTTTAGCATGCGCCAGGGTTGTGGCCTGTGTCACAGTGGTTTGTTTAAAAATTGGCATGGCTTCGCTTCGAAGCGTCTACATTCGAGGGAGTATTCCCTTATCGAGAGAATGGATATGTCCATACATCGCTCATTGATTGCCGCTATTGCCTGTGTTGCATTGGTTTCTGGCTCCGCGCCGGCATTGGCCGATCCAGGTAATGGCAAGGGGCAGGGAAATGCAAAGGGCAATTCGCCAAACAGCCAGGAGCATGGCAACCAGGGCAGCAAAGGAAAGCATTCAGGGGGCGGTGATTGGGATAATGGCCCCAGCATCAATCGGGGAAGCATTATTGGCATTGTCGACGGGCATCGGGACTACTGGAGCCCCGGACCTGCGTTACCACCCGGCATTCAAAAGAACCTCGCCCGCGGTAAACCGCTGCCGCCGGGGATTGCCAAAAAACTCGATGGCCGGCTGATCGGCAGTCTGCCTCATTATGACGGGTATGAATGGCAGCAGGCGGGTACCGACTTGATTCTGGTGGCGATTGCTACCGGTCTTATCTATGAGGTGCTCAACGGCGCTTTCGATTGACGATGGCTGGCGCATCCCGTCCGTCGTGGGACTTGAACTGTCAGGGTTTTTACGCGTCATAAGGTACGCGAAATCAACCCTCACGGAAGCTACCATGCTTTTTAAAAACAAGAGTCTCGTTGCTGTAATGTCATTCGCCATGATGCTTGCAGCCGCCCCGTTACTCCCTGCTGACCTGTCCATCATGAACGCCGCCTATGCCAAAGAAGGTGGTGGTGGTGGTGGTGGTGGTGGTGGTGGTGGTGGCGGAAATGGCGGTGGCCATGGCGGCGGAAACGGCGGTGGTCATGGCGGCGGTAATGGTGGCGGTCACAGCGGTTCCGGTCACTCTGGCAGTAACGGCCGCGGCGAGGGTTTGAGCAGTGATCATGCTGGCAAGGCGGTTCGCGACCATGGCATAAGTGGCAACCATTTCGGCAGTGATCGTAATAGTGACAAGGGTCACGGCACCACGACTTCGGGCATTGCACACTCCAAAGACACGCGCGGCATCGATAAAGCCAGGGCAATTTCGACATCGACGCCGGGAGATCACAACTCGAAGGGACTGAGTAAAGCCGGCGCGCCCAAAAAATCCCATTGAGCAGAAACTGCCAGGCAAGCGACTTTCTAGCGGCCAGGTTTCTACAAAAAAATCCCGGAGACGTCCTGTCTCCGGGATTTTTTTTGTAACGCAGGGCGGTAAGCGTTTTACCCAGCGCCCTCGAGGATCAGCAATAAGCAGCTAGTCTTCACCTTGGTGTTGCAGGCTCTTGCCGTGTGGACAGGAGACTGCTTTCCAACGCAGGAGCGCAGCGTATGTCCAGAATCCTCATTTTGATGTTCGCCGGCATGGTCATGTGCGCCAGCCAGGTGATGGCGGACACCCTCAAGATCGGCGTCATCGGCTCCGGTAACGTCGGCGGCACGCTGGGTACGCTCTGGGTAAAGGCCGGGCACTCGGTGATGTTTTCCTCACGCCACCCCGAGGAGCTGACGGATCTGGTCAAGAGCGCCGGCCCCAACGCCCAGGCGGGCTCGGTGAGCGATGCCGCGGCATGGGGCGAGGTGATCGTGTTGAGTGTTCCCTATGGCGCGATGCCAGAGTTGTCCGAACAGCTCCAGGGCAAGCTGGACGGCAAGGTGGTGTTGAGCACCAGCAACCCGTTCAGCGGCCGTGACGCAGAGGTCGGGCGCAAGGCGCTGGAGATGGGCGTCGCCACGGCGGACCAGCAATATCTGCCCGGCATACGCCTGGTGCGGGCATTCAACGCCATAGGCTATGCCTCGATGAAAGACCAGTCGGGCAAAGACCAGGCGATTGCGGTTTTCGCCGACGACGCCCAGGCCCGGGACATGGGCGCCCGGTTGGTGCGCGACGCCGGTTTTTTACCGGTGATTTTCCCGCTGGCGCGAGCCAATGAAGGTTTGCCGGGCGGCCCGCTCAGCGGCCTTTGGAGCGAAGCCGAACTCAAGCGCAAGCTGGGTCCTTGAGAGGAAAACGTCATGCCTCCCGGAAAACTGTTGGTCCTTGCCTGGGGTGTGTTGTTTTGCACGGCAGCGTTCGGTCAAGGGGCGGCAGACACCGATCACCCACCGGCAATACTGCCATTGGAATCCGAGACGGCCCCAAGACTTATTGCCTATCCGCCGCTTGCCGAGCCGCTCGCCCGCGGCGTGGTCATTATCCAGTATCGGACAGAGCAGGCCAGGATCATGCCGGTATTCGGCAAGGCGGCTGCCGATGTATCCCCACGTTTGGGTCACCTTCACGTGACCGTCGACGACTGGAAGGGTACATGGGCGCACACCAGTGAAGACCCGATCATCCTGGTCGGACTGACTCCCGGCGCCCACAAGGTTCTGCTTGAAGTGGCCGACCCGACGCACAGGATCCTCACCAGCACGACAGTGAGTTTTACGGTTCCGGACAAGCAACCCGCTGCCACCCCTCACGCTGACGATGGTCGTGCGGTAAAACCGTAATCGTCGACGGGTTACTGGCGTACGTTCTGGTAAAGCATCAACCGCGAAGTTTCATGCATGGCGCGGGTCAACCGTGACAGTCGCTTGAACTCCTCGGGGTTTTGCTCGGCGACGTTGTCCAGCGGCGTCGGTGAGGCCAGGTCGTGCAGGGTTGGCGAGCTGCCGTCGTGCTCCATCTGCACCATGTAGTGTTGCGTCACGCCGGCAATCAGCGGGAAGGTGCCTTCACGCAACACCAGTGGCACCACACGTTCGCCTTCGGGCGCGGGCTGCTGGATATCGCGGCCCATGCCGCTGTTGCGAAACTCCAGGCCGGCCATGCCCGCTACGGTTGGCAGCAGGTCCACCAGGCCGACGGCTTCCTCGACCTTGCGCGTCCCGATCAGGCCTGGCGCGTGGATGATCATCGGTACCGCGTTGCTTTCCAGGCCCAGTTGCTCGTAGGCCGGTGCCAGGAAGGGGATCTGGGCGATACGGGTGTTGTGGTCGCCAAACAGCACAAAAATGGTGTTTTCGTACCAGCCGCCGGCCTTGGCAATTTCCATCAGGCGTCCGATGTTGAAGTCCAGTAGGCGCACGGCGTTGTATTGCTCGACACTGCGCGAGCCAGCCGCCTGGACTTGTTCCAGGGTAGGGTGCTTGACCTCGAACCCGTCATTGCTCTTTGGAATCGTGAAGGGGCGATGGTTGCCGGCCGTTTGCACGTAGGCGAAGAACGGTTTGTCCTTGGGCAGCGCTTGCAGGATCTGGTCGGTTTCCTTGAACAGGTCCAGGTCCGAGATGCCCCACACATCCACCACCGGTGATTTCCAGTCGCGTTCGTCGAACAGGCGAACGCCGTCGATGCTTTGCCGGATCAGGGCATTCATGTTGGCCCAGCCGGAGTTACCGCCAATGGTGTAGATCTTGTCGTAGCCGGTGAAGGCATTGATCAGGGTGTTCTGCCGGGTGATCAATGGGTTTCGCGTCGCGGTTTCCTGTCGGGTGACGTCAGGTACCCCGGTAATGCTGGCCCAGACGGTTTTGGCCGTGCCCGTGACCGGTACATAGAAGTGCTTGAAGAACCAGCTCTGCGTGGCCAGGCGATCGATATTGGGCGTTGGGTTGATCGGGTTGCCATAGGCCCCGACGGCGCTGGTGCCCAGCGACTCGAGCATGACGAACATCACGTTCGGTGGTCGAGAGCCGTTGATCTTGTAGGGTTGTGGCGCCTGGTGGCGAACGAAGTCGAGGGTCTGCGGATCAGGTTTGTCGACGCCCAGATAGTGGGCCATCACTGCGTAATGTTCGCGCACCTGTGCTTCGTCATAGCGCGACTGGCCGACCTTGACGGTGTCGTAGAAAAAAATCACCGGGTTCAGGCCCAGCGCGGCGATCTGGTTATTGCCTGAGAAGAACGCATCGCTCCAGCGCAGCGGCACAGGGTTTTCGAGGTTCAGGTGTTCGACACGACCCAGGATACCCAGCAGCACCAGCACCACCATCACCGCACCGCCCCATGTCGCGGAGAGCGGGTGAATGGTTTGGCGCGGGCGGTCCAGCGTGACGCGTTCCAGACGCACCAGGGCCAGTGTCGCCAACGCGACGGTTGCCAGCCAGCCCAGTGAGATCCAGATGACCGGGTAGGTTTGCCAGACCATGTCACGGGATATTTGCGCATCCTCGATGAAGCGCAGCACCGTGGCATTGATCCTCACGCCGAGGTAGGCGTAGTGGCCAAAATCGATGATGTAGATCAGCAGCACAGCGCTGAGGACGGCGACCAGGTAAAGGCGGGCGATGCCGCGCAGGAGGCGGCTGCGGACAAGGTTCCAGCGCGGGATCCAGGCCAGCAACGCCAGCGGCAGCATGACCAGGATGGCCAGGCGCAAATCGAACCGAAAGCCGATGCCCAGGGTTGTCAGCACATGATCGTCGCCCAGGGCTTTGGCGTCGAAACCGGAAAAGCCGAAAAAGAACACCACCCGCAGCAGTGCAAACAGCACAAAGGCGATCGCTGTTGCGCCCAGCCAGTAATGCAGACGTCTCGATTTCAGCCAGCCCATGCCAGTTTCCTTATTAAGATTTCGTTGAATTTCAAGCGCCGCGCAGGGTGATGAGCCGGCGATACGCCCAGCGCGCCCCTAGTATCAGCAGCGCCAGGCAGCAATACAGGCCCAGCAGCGGATCGACCAGGTAATCCCAATAGTTGTGGGAAGGCTTGATCCCGACGAGGAAGGCCAGGGTCGCGCAGGTCAACATCACCACGGCCAGGTAATGACGCAGGTAAAACAGGCCCAGCGTCATCAGTGCGACGAACAACAACAGGGGCCGCGGGCTGTAACCCCGCCGGTAAGGGTCCAGGTCACTCAGGCCCAGGGTTGCCGGGTACAGCACCAGGGCCAGCGCGGCGAAGAGGATCAATACGCTGGCTTGACCCTGCCGCTCAGGCGGCAACACACCCAGCCTGCGTAAACACCCCCATGCCATGAACACCAATGAGGTGATCGCAAGGTCATCGATATGGCTGCGCAGGTAAGCGGCCAGCGACAACCCGCCCAGCGGTATGAAGCTGGCGGCCAGCAAGGCAAGCAGCAGGGCGATACGCCAGCCCCTGTTCAGGCCAAAAGACGGCAGCAACAGGAAGATGATCATCGCGAAGCTGGCATGGGCCTGCCACAGATTAATCATTGGAGACGCTCGGCCAGCCAGGCATCGTTGAAGGTGACGTGCTTGATGAAGGTGTTGTTCCAGGAATACACCAGGTGATACATCCCGTCGGGACTGCGGATGAAGTAGGGGTACTCATATTCAAACTCACATTCCTGGCTTTTACACACACGTTTGTCGAGGTTGGCGAGGAATTGCGCCTCCAGCGCCTGGCGCAGCTTGCCACTGGAACCACGAAACTGTTTGCCGATGATTTCCTTGTAGACCAGGGGTGTATACGGATCGCCTTCTGGATCCGGTGATTTGTCCAGGTCGTGCAACAGGCGCCAGTCGTCCATTTTCGCATCGGTGACATACAGGCTCAGCTTGAAACGCCCCTCCTGCAGGTCATTGAGCGCTACCAGCAACCCGCGGTCTGGCGTGGCAACGGCTGCCAACGAGGAATTGGGATTCGAAGGAACCAGCGGATAAGGTTCGCTCCAGTTTTGCCCGGCGTCTTCCGTGCGGCTCGCCAGGACCCGGTGGTGGGTGTCACCGGCATAACGCAACAAGGCGATGCCGCGCTGGCCATCCAGCGGAACGATCGCCGGCTGTAATGAGTTGTTGCCGTGGCTGATGCGGAATTTATCGATCACCACACCGTCAGCGCTCAAGTACAGGTATTCGGCAAACTTGCCGAGGAATTCGTGGTAGACCGGCAGGCCGATGGAGCCGTCGGCGTGAAACACCGGTGCCGACCGGACCAGGGTGCTGATGTTCAGGAACGGTGACGTGATCAATTGGCGCGGCGCCGACCAATGCCCGCCAAAGTCGTCTGAAACCATCACATTGACCGCGCTACCGGCCCAGCCGCCCATGGATACGGAAACGTAGAACAGCCACAGGCGGTTGTCCGGCGCGAGGGCAATGACCGGGTTGCCGAGTTTGCGGATGTACTTGCGCGTGCTTTGCTGGGTCGAGTCCCGGGTCGCCATGACCTGTTCCTCCCCCCACTCGCCAGTACTCAGGTTGAAACGGGCGGAGCGCACCTGCACATCGGCTGCGCCTTCGCGGGTGCCGGCGAACCAGACCGCCATCAGGCTACCGTCAGGCAAGGCAGTGACCGCCGCGGAATGCACGAAATCCACCAGCCCGGAGGAGGCGAAACGGCTGGTATAGATGGGCTTGACTTCCTTGTCCGCCACAGCCGAGGCCGGATTGATCAGGGCAAAGGGCGAATGCTCGGGGGCCGGGTGGGTGATCCATGCAGCCGCGAACAGGCAAACCAGGGCAAAGTAGATGCCGAATGCAGGAATGCCGGGAAATTTGATGCGCATGATTGAGCCTTTGGCATTTCAAGGCCCATTAGAACACTCAACCCCATACTTTAGTACATTATTGGATTGTAAGAATTTTTGTTGCGCAGGCTGTATTCTGCAAGTTGAGTGAGCGCTCCGAGGGCGATTTTTTTCAGGGTCGAAAAAGCCCGCGCCACGCGCACATCTGCCTGTTGCATTTGCCAACGGAATCATTGAGTTACTGAATGGTCATAGACAGGGTTTCAACGCCATGGGGGATTTCCTACGGCCGAAGCCCTCTCACCCCCCCGAACCTTCAGGATGCTCAAATGAAACGCGCAGTAATGATGACCCTGGCCCTTTCCAGCCTGCTCTTGCTGGGAGGCTGCGGACCTCACTGGGATGACGGAGAAAGGTACGGTCGATATCACGATCACGATCATCGCCGTGGCTATGACCGGGATGACGATGATCGAGGGTATGACCATCGATACGATCGTCGTGACGATGACCGCGACAACCGTCGTTATCGCGATCGTGACGACCGGGACGACTGATACACCGGGGTCTTTTGAAAGAGGGGTAGGGGTTGGTCAGCTTCCCGACTTGCTACCCCTTTGATTCTCCCCGTCATCCTCCGATGCTGCGTCTTTCTTTATGGCGTGCGCGTCGGCGCCGGCGTTTGAACCCGCCGCTTCCTCACCTTTTTTATCGGCCTTTTCCTCGTTGGATTCAGGTTGGTTGAGCCCGGGAAGTGCCGAAGGTGGAATCGTTGCATCCTCGGTTGTTTTCTCGCTGGCCTGCACGTAAAGCGGCGAGGCCGACAGCAAGCCCGTGAGCATGAGGGTGGCAAGGGTTATGTTCATCGTTGGAGTCTTCCGTGCGAGGGGATGTACTGCATTGGAAGGCCGACTCATGGGAAGGTGCGTAGTGGCGGACGAGCGGCAAGGCGAGGGGAGTCGTACGAGTTTCTCTTTATGGGGGCTTTCTTGTCTGGGCGACGCATCGCAGCGATGACGGCCTGACAGCCGACCGATCTCTCGCGGCTGTGCCCGATCTACTGTGGGAGCGAGCCTGCTCGCGAAGGCGGCCTCATAGCCGACCAATCTCTTTCAGGTGTACATATCCATTCCTGCGGTAACGGCGTCTGGCGGTTTCGCTTTTACAGCGAGTCACTTGGAAGAGCCCCAAGTAACCAAGGGCTC
>NZ_AKJF01000171.1 GCF_000282475.1 Pseudomonas sp. GM78 | reverse complement strand
CGGTTACCGCAGGAATGGATATGTACTCCGACAAAAATAAAGGTCGGCTGTCAGGCCGCCTTCGCCGGCAAGCCAGACTCCTACACCCTCGGCCTGAACAAAATACCGGTATAACGCCACAGAAACAGCCCAAACGCCACACACCAAAGCAACGCCGACCCCCCCAATCCCCACCCGTAAAACGACACCAGCAACACCCGTGAAAGACCCGCCAGCAGCACCAGGGCAAACCCCACGACGATGACTTTCGAGGGCACCAACGGCCGCCCGGTATGCCCCAGGCTGACCCGCGCAATCATCGCCAGGATCAACCCGCCAATACCGCCCACCGCCAACGAATGCGTGGCCAGGCTCTGTTGCGGCATCAGGCCCAGATGCCACAGCGCCATGGCAAACACCGCCACCACCAGCCAGGCGTAAGAAAGATACAGCGACCACAACAGCGGCACACGCCACATACCACTGTCATGCCAGCGCCATAGGCGCAGCAGATGCAAACTGCCCATCAATAAAAACAACGCCGCCAGCCAACCTCTGGGCACGTCATTCAAACCGACGGCAAACGTCACCGCAGCGAGCAACCCGCTCACCAGCAGCACCTTGGTGGGTAATGGATTGGCCGCAGGCGTTGCCGGACGATTCAAGCCGCGCTGAATGAAGAACGGAATCACCCGCCCGCCAATCACGCTCATCAGCGCGCCGACCAGCCATAAGGCCGCCAATACACCACGCCTCTGCAAACCAGCGTCATCAGCCCAGAACCCCCACAATGTCATAACCTGACAACCGGCCAACAACGTGATCATCAGCAGGATCGGATAGTTTTCACGCTTGCCGGCGGCCACCAGATCACACCCCAGCACCCAGGCCAACAACGGCAAGAAAGGCAGCTGCAAAAGCAGCAACCAGACAGGAGAAATTGGCAGCAACCAGGCCAGACGAGCCAGCAGCCAGATCAGCACCAGCCCGAGCAGTGGCCACCCGTTGAGCCCGCTGCGGCCAGTCCAGTTAGGCACCGCCGTCAACAGGAACCCAGCAATGATTGCCACGGCGAAGCCGAACGGCATTTCGTGACGATGCCACGCGAGCATGCCGCCCAGCGGTTGCGCGCCGGGCAAGCGACCGTACAACCACAAGGCCCAGATCGCCACTGCCAGTGCGGCAAATGTGGCACCCGCGAGAAAGAACGGGCGAAAACCGAGGCTGAAGACGGGAGCAGCGGCCAGTTTGCGCATCAGGCCACCGCCGCGGACAGAGGTTTGCTCAACCGGTGTTGCGCCAGCAGGCGCATGACGTAACCGATTTTCAGCAGGGTCGGCCCGACGATGGTCATGGCGTGCAATGACACCAGCGCCACGATCGACAGATGACCGCCATAGAGGTAAGCGCCGTAGATGCCTGCCAGCAACATTGCCAGGCCGACGCCCAACACGCGACTGGAGAGGTGCAGAACATTCTGAGGATTGCTGAAGAAATGGAACACTTTACGTACTCCTGTAGCCGTTCAGTTGTACGTTGGATGTATCAAGTCGCGTGCCAGGTATTTAGCCCTTGTAAATCAGGCACGTGAAGATGTGCGTGTCATAACGACTCATCGTGAAAATAGTCTTTATGACTCTTAAAGAAGTCATATCGACAACTTCCAGTAGAAACTCCTTACATACTCGGCGATCTACGGCACGGCCAGACCGCCGGAGGCTGGCTACGCTGATAATCCAGCATGCAAAAACCTGCCAAGGAGACCCGCCATGCTACATGTGCAAAAACTCACCCCCTGCCTGTGGTTCGATGGTCAGGCCGAAGAGGCCACAAAATTCTACTGTGCGATCTTCGATCATTCGAAAATCACCGCCATCACCTACTACGGCGAAGCTGGTAAGGAGTTCCACGGCCGGGAAGTCGGTTCGGTCATGACGGTCAGCTTCGAACTCGACGGGCAGACGTTTACCGGTCTCAACGGTGGCCCGAACTTCACCTTCAACGAAGCGATCTCGTTCCAGGTCAACTGCCAGACTCAGGAAGAAGTCGACCACTTCTGGGGACGCCTGTCCGCTGGCGGGCCGGTCGAGGCACAGCAATGCGGCTGGCTCAAGGACAAATTCGGCGTGTCCTGGCAGATCGTCCCGGTGGCCATGATGGACATGATCAAGGACCCCGACACGGCAAAATCCCAACGCGCGATGCTGGCGATGATGCACATGAAAAAACTTGATATCGCCGAACTGAAACGAGCCTTTGACGGCGAGAGCTAATACACTCAGGCGCTGATCTGCCAAGGATTGACCATGAAGCCCTCCAGGTTCAGGAACGCCGACAAGGCCCCGCGCTTCTGGCGCGATGACGCCCTGCCCTTCATCGAAGCCCGCTCCATCGCCGACGGGCGCGAGGTCTGCTACACCCGGCACGCCCACGAGCACTTTTCCATAGGTGCGATCACCGCCGGGCGCAGTACCTATGTCCATGAGCAATCGAACTTCGAGGTCGGTACGGGCACCGTCGTGCTGATGAACCCCGGTGACGTGCATGCCTGCAATCCGATCGATGATCAGCCCTGGTCATACCTGATGCTGTATGTCGACACCCCGTGGCTCACCGATTTGCAGCATCAGCTCGGTTTCGGCAACGATCAGGCGTTTCGCCGGTTCGCGATCACCCATACTACGGACCGTGCGCTGTTCGTTGGCTTGCAGGCGCTGTATCAGGTACTGGTCGATGCGGAGCAAGACGTGTTACGCAAACACAGCGCGGCCGTGGAGTTTTTCACCGAGGTGCAGCTACGCCTGAATCCGGCCGAACAAACGCTGCGCGAGCCCAACTTCAAGCTCGAGCGCGCGGCCGACTTCATCCGCGAGCACTGCACGCAAATGCTCAAGCTCGAAGATATCTGCGAAGCGGCGCAGTTGTCGCCGTCCTACCTGATCCGCGCGTTCAAGCAGCATTACGGCATGACGCCCCACGCCTTCCTGGTCAACCGACGCATCCAGTTCGCCCAGGATCAACTGCGCAATGGCAGGCTGATCGCCGATGTGGCGCTCGAAGCAGGGTTTGCCGACCAGGCGCATTTCCAGCGGGCGTTCAAACAGCATCTGGCGGCAACGCCAGGGCAGTATCGCGGTTGACTAGGGCAACACCAGATACACCGCACTCACCGCCAATAACAACGCCATCACCCGATTGAACAAGCGCATGCCCGCCGGGTTGTGCAAGTAGCCGCGCAAGAAGGTCCCGGCGTAGGCCCAGCAACCGACCGACAGATAGCAAACCACCAGGTACACCGCCGCGAACTGCCACACCAGGCGCGCCTCGCCATCGGCGACGAACGCGCCCATGCCGGCCACGCAGGCCAGCCAGGCTTTCGGGTTGAGCCATTGCATGACCGCGCCGTAGAGCATCGACGGCGCGCGGCCCGAGTCTTTGGCTTCCAATTGCCCATTATCGGCGGCCAGTTTGAACGCCATGTACAACAGGAACGCCACCCCGGCCCACTGCACCACTTGCGTCAGGGCCGGCAACAACAGCAACAACTCATGCAAGCCCAACCCCATCAGTACCAGCAGCAACACGAACCCCAGCGTCGCCCCAGCCACGTGCCGCTGACTGGCGCGAAAGCCGAAGCGTGCCCCCGAACCCAGCGCCACGATATTCACCGGCCCCGGCGTGATTGAAGCGGCCAATGCAAACGCCGCCATGGACATGATCAAACTCATCGCACACCTGCTCAGTCAATTGAACCAGGCGTCAATGTAAGGAGCCTTGGGGTGCGCGTATTGAAGAAAACACCCCTCGGCGGTTCCCATCATGAGTAATAGCCGACCACCTTCTTCACCTTCACCAACGCCTGGCGTAGCGCGTCCATGTCCACCGACCCCAGCGCCAGGCGTATCGCGTGCGGAACATGCGGGGTAATCGCAAAGGGTTCGGCGGGCGACACCGACACCTGCTCGCGCATCAGCGCCATGGCGATCTGGTCGGCCCGGGCATCTTCGGCCAGGGGCAACCAGATGAAATACGAGGACGGATGGCTGATGGTCCGCAGCCCCGCCAGCACCTCCCGGGCCAGGGCTTGCCGGGCCTGTGCATCCGCGCGCTTTTGCGCCTCGAGCCTGCTGACGGTGCCGTCCTCGAGCCAGGCCGTGGCAATGGCGGTCATCACCCCGGGGGTGTTCCAGGTGGTCGCCATGATGGTGCGTTCAAGCCCGCCAATCCATGGCGCCGGCGCGGCGACAAAACCGACGCGCAACCCGGTGGCAACATTCTTCGACAAGCCGCTGACGTACACCGTTCTTTCCGGCGCCATTTCAGCCAGGGGTGGCGGTGCGTTTTCGGCCAGGAATGCGTAGGCCGCGTCCTCGATGATCGTCAGGTCATGCCGGCGTGCAATCGCCACCAGCTGCTCGCGCTGATCGGCGTCCATCACCCAACCCAACGGATTGTGCAAGGTCGGCATCGAGTACACGGCCCGCACTGATCGAATCCGGCACAGCTTGTCCAGGGCAGGCAGGTCAGGCCCCTTGTCCGTGACGGGAATGGGCAGGACTTCGAGATGCAGCGTTTCAGCCAGCGTCTTGAAGCCCGGATAGGTCAAGGCGTCTGCGGCAATCACATCGCCGGGCTTGAGCAAGGTCATCATCACCACCGCCAGGCCGTGCTGGGCGCCGCTGACGATCAGCACCTGTTCGGCCGGCACGTTCAGGCCACGCTCGCCCAGATGACGGGCGAACGCAGCCCGCTCATGCAGGCGCCCGGCGTGTGGCTGGTAACGCAGGAGGGATTCCAGGTCGCCGGACAACGCGAGCTGGCGCAGGGCGTTGCGCAACAGATCAGCCTGGCCTGGCAACGACGGGTAGTTGAAGTTGAGGTCGATCATCCCCGCTGCCACCACCGCCTGCGAAATGCCCTGGCCCGGCGGCAGTGAAGTCTCCCGGACAAAAGTCCCGCGCCCGGTTTCTCCGCTGACCAGGCCCATGCTTTCAAGCTCGGCATACACCCGGCTGGCGGTGACCAGCGCCAAACCATGCTCCGTGGCCAGTTGCCGGTGGGTCGGCAAGCGTGTACCGGGGGACAAACGCCCTGAGCGGATATCCGCGGCAAAGGCGTCAACCAGCGTTTTGTAGCGGGATCGAGGCATGTACAGATGTATCCATGACAATTTTTTGATTGTATGGATAGTCGGCCATAGGATGGTTTCGTGCAATCAAACAATGAGCGTGAGCGAGATGGAACGGACTTCTAACCTGCAACAACGGGCGCTGGATACAAATGCCAGCGGCTGGATCAACGGCCTGATTGGGGTGGTGATCTTCAGCGGCTCGCTGCCCGCGACGCGGGTGGCGGTACTCGAATTCGATCCGGTGTTCCTCACGGTCGCCCGCGCGACCATCGCCGCGATTCTGGCTCTGTCCCTGTTGTTACTGTTCAAGGAAAAGCGCCCCGGGCGACATCAACTGGTGTCGCTGACCATCGTGGCGCTGGGCGTGGTGGTGGGGTTTCCGCTGCTGACCGCGCTGGCGCTGCAGTACGTCACGTCTGCGCATTCCATTGTGTTCGTCGGCCTGCTGCCACTGGCGACGGCGGTGTTCGGCGTCTTGCGCGGTGGCGAGCGCCCGCGGCCGGTGTTCTGGATCTTCTCGGTGCTGGGCAGCCTGCTGGTGGTCGGGTTTGCCGTTGCCCAAGGCCTGACGGCTTCGCCCCAAGGCGACATCCTGATGCTGTTGGCGATCCTGGCCTGCGGCCTGGGTTATGCCGAAGGCGCAAAGCTCTCTCGGACACTTGGCGGCTGGCAGGTGATTTGCTGGGCGCTGGTGCTGGCGCTGCCGTTCATGGCCGCGCTGACCTGGTGGCGGATGCCGGCGACCTTGGCCAACATCAGCCTGCCGGCCTGGTTCAGCCTGGCCTACGTGTCGCTGTTCAGCATGCTGATCGGTTTTGTGTTCTGGTATCGCGGGCTGGCGCAAGGGGGCATCGCCGCCGTCGGGCAGCTGCAATTGTTGCAGCCATTTTTCGGCCTGGCACTGGCCGCCACCTTGCTGCATGAACACGTCAGCCTGGGCATGCTCGGCGTCACCGTGGCGGTGATCCTGTGTGTGGCCGGGGCGAAAAAGTTCGCGCGCTAGCCACTGGTACGCTGCCTGCGTCCATGACTGTATGGGTCAAGCCCCTGGGCAGCTGTGATAAAAATACCGCTCCTGCTGTTGGAGCCGATCATGGAACTCACCACCCTCACCCTTTTCCTTCCGGCCTGCTTCGCCCTGAACATGGCACCAGGCCCGAACAACCTGCTGTCGGTCAGCAATTCGACCCGCTATGGCTACCGCACCGCGTGCCTGGCCGGCATTGGCCGCTTGCTCGCATTCGCCGGGATGATCGCTCTCGCCTCAGCCGGCCTGGCGGTGGTGCTGCAAACCTCGGAATTGTTGTTCTACGGGATCAAGATTCTCGGTGCGGCCTACCTGTTTTATCTCGCCTGGCAACTGTGGCGCGCCAAGCCCGGCGTGGAAACCGCAACGAGCGCCCCGCCGGTGGGGATGCTGGCGTTGGCCCGGCAAGAGTTTCTGGTGGCAGCCGGCAACCCGAAGGCGATCCTGATCTTCACCGCGTTCCTGCCACAATTCGTCGACTCGACCCATGCCATCGCACCGCAATTCGCGGTGTTGGGTGCACTGTTCCTGATCCTGGAATGGATCGCCATCGGCACCTACGCTTACATGGGCCTGCACATGCGCCGCTGGTTCGCCAAACCGTCGGGCAAGCGGATGTTCAATCGCTGCTGCGCGGGGTTGTTGTCGGCGGCGGCTTCAGTGTTGCTGATGGCGCGTCGGGCCTGAACCAACATTTGCTTAGCAGGACGTAAATACCAATGGACGAATCAACGCCGGACGCTCAACCCATCTGTAGCCCCATCACCCGCAGCGCGATTTTTATCGTGGCAACCCTGGTTCCCGGCAGTGACGCCGCCAGCAAAGTGCGGGGCTGGTGCGCAGACATCGCGGCCCTCACGCGCTCGGTCGGCAAACGCGTGCCCTCCGGCAATCTGTCGTGCATCTGTGGTTTTGGCTCCGCGGCGTGGGACACCTTGTTCGGCCACCCGCGCCCTGCCTCGCTGCACGACTTCCGTGAATTGGGACCTGCGGAACGTCGCGCCATTGCCACCCCTGGCGACCTCTTGCTGCACATTCGGGCGGAGCATATGGACCTGTGTTTCGAATTGGCCACGCAGTTACTCTCAGCGCTGGGCGGTGCGGTTTCGGTCATCGATGAAGTCCAGGGTTTTCGCTATTTCGACATGCGCAGCATCATCGGCTTTGTCGATGGCACCGAAAACCCCGTCGGACGCAAGGCTGTCGGTTTCACCATTGTGGGCGATGAAGACCCGTTGTTTAGCGGAGGCAGCTATGTGCTGGTGCAGAAATACCTGCACAAGATGAATGCCTGGAACGCGTTATCCGTCGAGGCGCAGGAGCGGATTATCGGGCGAACGAAGTTGTCCGACATCGAACTCGACGACTCGGTCAAACCGAGCAATTCCCACAGCGCCCTGACGACCATCACCAAGGACGGCGAAGAAGTGAAGATCCTGCGCGACAACATGCCCTTCGGGCGGCCAGGCGCTGGAGAATTCGGCACTTATTTCATAGGCTATGCGCGCTCGCCCGAACCTCTAGAACAGATGCTCGAGAACATGTTTGTCGGCAATCCCGCGGGTAATTACGACCGTTTGCTGGATTTCAGTACGGCAGTCACCGGTGGCTTGTTTTTCGCTCCCTCGGCGGATTTGCTGGAAGCACTGGCGGATCGCGACCCTTCGCGAACCTGACGGCGAACGCGGGCAATTCTCTGTCGATTTTCCGGTGGAGGGGTTCTGCCATGCAGCTTAAGCTCAACCCATGAACCTACAAGACACGCTACTGCCGCCCCACGCCGAGATGGTTCGCGCCATGCTCGAACGAGACACCGCCTACGAGGGGGTGTTTTTTACCGCGGTCAAGACGACCGGTATTTTCTGCCGCCCCGGTTGCACCGCACGCAGCCCGAAGCCTGAGAATGTCGAGTTCTTTGCCCACGCCGATGAGTGCCTGGCGGCGGGATATCGCGCTTGCCTGCGCTGCAAACCCACGGACGCCGCTGCAATTGCGCCGCACTGGGTGCAGCGGTTGCTCAAGTCGGTGGACGCCGATCCCGAGCAGCGCTGGACCGACGCCCAGCTGCTGGCCGAAGGCATCGAGCCGCTGAAACTGCGCCGCTGGTTCAAGCAGCATTTCGGCATGACCTTTCATGCCTGGCTGCGCACCCGGCGCCTGGGCGTGGCCTTGGGCGGGATCAAGCAGGGGGATTCCATCGACAACGCCGCCTACGACTCCGGTTACGAATCCCTCAGCGGCTTTCGCGATGCGTTCCAGAAGTCTTTTCACATTACACCGGGCCGCGCCGCCAACAGTGAGCCGCTGCTGTTCACGCGCCTGACTACTCCCCTGGGGCCGATGATCGCCATGGCCGAACGTCGCGGACTGGTGTTACTGGAATTCCTCGACCAGCCCAGCCTGACCCGGGAAGTGCAAGCGTTGCAAAACCGCTTTGGTTACGCCGTGGCGCCGGGGCATAACGGGCATCTGCAGCAAATCGAACACCAACTGACTGAGTATTTCGCCGGCGAACGGACTGAATTCAGCGTTGCCCTGCACATGCCCGGTAGCGAATTTTCCCGCCAGGTATGGGCCGAACTGGCACACATCCCCTATGGCCAGACCACCACCTACGGCGCAATCGCTGCCCGCCTGGGCAAGCCCGACGCCAGTCGTGCGGTGGGCCTGGCCAACGGTCATAACCGCCTCTCGATTGTCGTGCCCTGCCATCGGGTAATCGGCGCCGATGGCTCGCTGACCGGCTACGCTGGAGGCCAACCGCGCAAAGCGTTCCTGCTCAGACTGGAAAACGCAGCAGTGCAGATCACCCAACAACTCGCGTTCTGATCCCACGCATTGCAAAAGGAAGGAATCTCGATGGACAGGCTTGATGATCAACTTCATAAGCTGCATCACGACGGTCTGCTGATCCTCACCAACGTCGCCGACGCTGTCGGGGCGCGGCTGGTGGAGCAACTGGGCAACAAGGCCGTGGCTACCAGCAGTGCGGCAGTGGCCTGGGTCCATGGTTACCCGGACGGCAACACCCTGCCCCTTGAGCGGTTGGTATCGACGGTCGAATCCATCGCCCGGGTGATTTCGGTGCCGTTGACCGTGGATATCGAGGCTGGCTACTCCGACGATCTGGCACGGGTTGCCGAGGTGGTGGATGCGGTCATCGCCGCCGGTGCGGTCGGGATCAATATCGAAGACGGTGCCGCGCCGCCTGAATTGCTCGTGCACAAGATTGAAATCGCGCGGCAGGTTGCTGATCGCCGCAACGTGAACCTGTTCATCAACGCACGCACCGACGTGTACCTCAGGAGCCTGGTCCCCGCCGAAGATCGCGTGGCGGAAACCCTTGGGCGCGCCGCGTTGTACCAAGCGGCGGGTGCCAACGGATTGTTCGCGGCTGGCGTTACATCGGAGTACGAGATTGCGGCGCTGTGCCGGGGCACCACGCTGCCACTCAATGTCCTCGGTGTCCCCGGTCTGCCGTCACTGCAAGAGTTGCAAACACTGGGCGTGCGCCGCTTGAGCGCCGGCTCCGGCATCGCCGAGTTCCTCTATGGCGCCATGGCCGCACTGGCAAAAAACTTTTTGCAGACCGGCAAGCTCGACAGCCATGACCTCAAGGCATTCACCTATGGCGAAGTCAACGCGCTGCTGAAACCGCCGGGGAAAGCCTGAGCCCATGCCGGAGGATTACTTACCCGCCACCGAGTTTCTAGCGTCTCTTGATGAGGATTGGCGTCGGCACATCGCCGCCGTCGGCCCATGCCTGCATCAACCCCACGCGGCCCGCGATCCCTATGAATCCCTGGTGCGGGCGATTGCCTACCAGCAACTGCACGCCAAGGCCGGGGATGCAATAATCGGCCGGTTGCTGGCGCTGTACCCATCGGTGGCGTTTCCACGGCCCGAGCAGATTGTCGCGACTGATTTTGATCGACTGCGCAGTTGCGGCTTTTCCGCCAGCAAGATCGCCACCATTCAAGGTATCGCCCAGGCTGCACTGGAGGGCGTGGTGCCCGATTACGCCACGGCGCTGGCCATGGACGATGAAGCACTGATCGAACGCCTGGTCACCCTGCGCGGCGTGGGGCGCTGGACCGTCGAGATGCTGTTGATCTACAGCCTGGAGCGGCCGGACATCCTGCCGGCCGACGATTTTGGCGTGCGCGAGGGTTATCGGCGGCTCAAGGGGCTTGAGGTACAACCGATGCGCAAGCAGATGATCGAGATCGGGTTGGCGTGGAGTCCTTATCGGACGGTGGCTGCGTGGTATTTGTGGCGGGTGCCTGGCAAGTAGACCGTGTTATCGTTCATCGCGGGCAAGCCCGCTCCCACAGTGATCTCTGGTGTGAATGCTATCTATGTTCCACCACAGAACCTTGTGGGAGCGGGCTTGCCCGCGATGGCGTCGGACCCGCCAACACATCATCCAAACCCAATCACAACCCCGACTTCAACCGGCTGAACGCCCGAATCAAGGCCCGGTTGAACGCCTTGCCATTGTCATTCTTGCTGTACAACGACGCCCGCACCGCCGGCGCCGGATAAGTCCCCGGATCATTGCGGATCGCCGGGTCAATCAAGGTATCTGCCGCCGTGATGGCGTTGGCATAGTGGATGGTGTCGGTGATCGGCGCGATCACTTCAGGCGTCATCAGGTAATCCATCAAGGCCAGCCCCGCCTCGGGATGCGGGGCGTCCTTGGGAATGACCATGGCATCGAACCAGATCAGCGTGCCCTCCTTGGGTATCCGGTACTGCAATGAAAACGGCTTTCCAGCCGCTTGTGCCTGGCCCGCCGCAATGGCCACGTTACCGTTCCACGACATCGCCACACAGGTATTGCCGTTGGCCAGGTCGCTGATGTTCAGGTCGTTATCGAAGTAGCGAATGTACGGGCGAATCTTCGCCAGCTGCTGTTCGGCCAGTTTCAGGTCATCGAGGCTCTGGCGGTTGATGTCCAGGCCCATGTACTTCATGACCGCCGCGAACACTTCGTTAGGGTCGTTGAGCAGGCTGACCCCGCAATCGGCGAATCTCGAAACCACCGCCGGGTCGAATAGCATTGCCCAGCTGTTCGTTGGCGCATCGGCCAGGCGCTGCTTGACCGCCTCTTCCTGATAACCCACGCCGGTGGTGCCCCAGGCGTAGATCCCGGCATGCCGGTTGCCCGGATCGAACACCGCCATGTGCTGTCGGAACTCTTCGCCGACACCGGCAAAGTGCGGTATCCGCTGCTTGTCCACGGTCTGGATCGCGCCGCTCTGGATTGCCCGCGACAGATGCTGGCCCGCCGTCAGCACCAGGTCGTAGCCGCTGCGACCGGTCAGCAGTTTGGTTTCGACGGTTTCCAGGGAATCGAAGTGATCGGCGACCACATGGATACCGGTTTTTTTCTCGAAGTTGCTCAAGGTGTCCGGGGCCAGGTACTCACCCCAGATATACAGGTTCACTACCGATTTGGCGGTGTCGGCGGCCTGCACACACAGGGGTGCAAGCACCAGCAATATTGCTTGAGTCAGTTTGTGCAGGCCCATGTTTACACTCCCTTTTTGTTGCAGGCAGTGCCGGCGTACTGCGGCATGGTGATGCACGCGACGTTGCCGCCGCCGAGGAGAATTTCCCGGGAGTTTTCGATGCCGACGATCTTGTGCCGCGGGAACAGTTCGGCCAGGGTCGCCAGCGCCACCTGATCGTTGCGATCGCCGAACAGCGGCACCACGATCGAGGTGTTGCCGGCGTAGTAATTGATATAGGACGCGCAGATCTTCGTGCCAGCTTGACGGGTATGCGTGCTGTCCTGTTGATCCAGACCCTCGGCCTCATCGGCCGTCCACTCCAGCACATCCGGTTGTGGCAGCTTGTGCACGATCAGCTCGCGACCACGACTGTCGCGGGTGCTGCGCAGGATGTCGTAGGCTTCCTGGTAGATTTCCCACTGCGGGTCGTCGCGATTGTCAGTCCATTGCAGCACCACCTCGCCGGGGCGCACGAAGCACGCCAGGTCGTCGACGTGGCCGTCGGTTTCGTCGAATTTGCAACCCCGTGGCAGCCAGATGACCTGCTCGGCACCCAGGTAATCGGTCAAGCGGCGAGTGACTTCATCCTTGCCCAGATGCTGATTGCGGTTACGGTTGAGCAGGCATTGCTCGGTGGTGAGAATGCTGCCCTGGCCGTCGCTCTGGATGCCGCCCAGCTCGGCAATCAACGGCGCGCGATAGCGGTCGAAGCCTTCGATTTCGAGGATTTTGCTCGCGATCTGGTCGTCCTTGTCCCACGGGTAGTACAAGCCGCCGTCGAGGCCGCCGTAGGCGTTGAACTCAAAGTCGACGCCGCGCACTTCACCGCTCTGGTCATTGACCACGAAGCACGGCCCGCTGTCGCGAAACCAGGTGTCGTTGCAGGTCATTTCCACCACCCGTACTTGCGGCGGCAACTGGCGGCGCGCGGTGGCGAATTGCGTGGCCGAGGCGCAGACGGTGACCGGTTCGCTTTGGCTGATGGCGGTGACGATCTGCACCCAGACTTTCTGCGCAGGCTTGGCGCCATTGCGCCAGACGTCGGTACGCTCAGGCCAGCCGAGCCAGCAGCCGGACTTGGTTTCGAATTCGCCGGGCAAACGGAACCCGTCGAGTTTGGGAGTGGAGTCGAGCAAACGTGCCATGGGCAAACCTCATCAGCGGGGATTGGAATGACCACAGGCTAAGGTCGCGCACGCCCTCCTCGCCAACGATGATTATTTCGGAATACTTGAATTCAACTCATCAATCGACCAGCTGATCGTTGAACCATTCGAGCATCTGCGCCACCGCAGGCCGCTCCAGGCGAACCCGCTCGCACACCAGCGCGTATTGCCCCAAGGCGGTCATGTTTGAGGTGAATGGTCGAACCAGGCGACCGCTGAGCAAGTCCTCCTGGGCTGTCAGGTTATCACCCATGGCTACACCCTGCCCTTGAGCGGCGGCTTCCAGGGCTAACCCGGCGTGGGCGAAATACAGTTGCCGTTCGGGGCGCTGATCACCGGCATGGCTGGTGAGCCAGGCGGTCCAGGTCTTGCCGTCCTGATCGTCATGCAACAAGCAGTGGCGGGCTAGATCCTTCGGGGTTTTCAAGGTGCCCTGGTTGAAAAGACCAGGGCTGCACACCGGGAAAAACTGCAGCGCCGGCAATGGCCGGACAAAATACGCACTGCTGTCCACCGGGCCTGTGCCGTAGGTGATGGCCAGGTCGATGTCTTCACCCGGCGCCGTGGCGTCGATGGGTTGCTCGTAGAGGTGCAAGGTGATGTGCGGGTAGCGCGCATAAAAATCCGAGAGACGACTCATCAACCACTTTTGCGCGAGCTCGGCGGTGACCGCCAGGCGCAACACCGCCAGGGACGAAGGGTCGCGCAGTTCGTCGCAGGCATCACCGATCAGCTCAAAGGCTTGCTGCAAGCTTTGCATCAAGCGCCCGGCGGCCATGGTTGGGCGAATCTGCCGGCCTTCGCGCACAAACAGCGAGACCCCCAACTGTTCTTCCAACTGGCGGATCTGATGGCTGACGGCGCTGTCGGTCACGCACAACTCGGCAGCCGCCCGGCCAAAATGAGCGTGACGGGCGGCGCATTCGAAGGTTCTGAGGGCTGCCAGGGAGGGTAATCGACGCATCGGGTCAGGTCCGGGGTTGGAGGCGGTCATGCTGCCCCGGTGTAGCGTGGGCGTCCAGTGGGACTGCTTTATCGTTCATCGCTGGCAAGCCAGCTCCCACAGGGATCCCGCTCGTATTCAAATTTTTTATGCTTACACGAACTCTGTGGGAGCTGGCTTGCCAGCGAAGGCGTCGGAAATCGCGCTACAAATCTTCTAGGCTAATCCGAATCACTTCAGCCACTGGAGGCCCCCCCATGCATCTCGAAGGCTCCTGCCATTGCGGCGCGGTGTCGTTCAGCCTGACCAGCGCCCATCCCTACCCCTATCAACGCTGCTACTGCTCGATCTGCCGCAAGACCCAGGGCGGTGGCGGTTATGCGATCAATATTGCCGGTGACGCCAATAGCCTCAAGGTGCGCGGGCGCAAGAACGTCGCGATCTACCATGCCCTGCTCAAGGGCGAAGGCGAAAAGCGCGCCCATCGCAGCAGCGCCGAACGGCATTTCTGTTCGCTGTGCGGCTCGGGTTTATGGCTGTTCAGCCCCGAATGGCCGGAACTGATCCACCCCTTCGCCTCGGCCATCGACACCCCGCTACCGGTGCCGCCGCAGCACACGCATTTGCTGCTGGACTCCAAGGCCCCCTGGGTCGAGGCCGAAGTACAGCCGGGCGATAAACAGTTCGAGGGCTATCCCGAAGAATCGATCGCCGAGTGGCATGAACGCCTGGGTTTGAGCCGTTAAAGAGCCTTACGCCGCGACGGGTACGCCGCTGTGGAAACGAAACTCCACATCCGGCGATTCGATCAGTTCCTGCTCGGCGGCCCGCACCTTGTCGATCACCTGGGCGATGTCCTTGGCGTCCCCGTACTGGTATGCCAGTTTCAGGTAGCCCTGGAAGTGCCGGGCTTCGCTTTTGAGCAGGCCGAAGTAGAACTTGCCCAGTTCCTCGTCCAGATGCGGTACCAACGCCTCGAAACGTTCGCAACTGCGGGCCTCGATGAACGCGCCGACCACCAACGTATCCACCAGCTTGACCGGTTCGTGACTGCGTACCACCTTGCGCAACCCCGAGGCATAGCGCCCGGCGGACAGCTGACGCAACCCGATCTTGCGTTTTTTCATCAGACGCATGACCTGCTCGTGGTGCACCAGCTCTTCCCGGGCCAGACGCGACATCATGTTGATCAAATCGACGTGGGAGTGATATTTGGCAATCAGGCTAAGCGCCGTGCTGGCCGCCTTGAACTCGCAATTCTTGTGGTCGATCAACAAGGTGTCCTGATCGGCCAAAGCGGCCTGAACCCAGCCATCCGGGGTACGGCAGCCGAGGAACTCGTGAATTTCGGGAAGGATCATGGGGCTCACGGAAATAGGTATGAAACAAAGGGCGCCGATTATACCGGCCTGCCCGAAGACCACCAGTCACACCGTTGATATGCATCAAGCCACCGAATGCCGCACAGGAACTATAGTTGTGCAACGCCATGCTTTTTCATTTTCAGGAGATCCCGATCATGCAAGCCATTCGCAGCATTCTGGTGGTCATCGACCCCGAGCATTCGGAAAGCCTGGCGCTCAAACGAGCCAAACTGATTGCCGGCGTGACCCAGGCGCACCTGCACCTGCTGGTCTGTGACCGCAAGCACGACCACAGCGCCATGCTGGGTGTCCTCAAGGCGGCCCTGTTGCAGGACGGATACAGCGTCACAACCGAGCAGGCCTGGAATGAAAGTCTGCACGAAACCATCGTCGACGTGCAGCAGGCCGAAGGCTGCGGCCTGGTGATCAAGCAGCATTTCCCCGACAGCTCGCTGAAAAAGGCCCTGCTGACCCCGGTCGACTGGAAACTGCTGCGCCACTGCCCTACCCCCGTGCTGTTGGTGAAAACCGCAGGTTCGTGGAAGGACAAAGTGATCCTGGCGGCCGTTGACGTCGGCAACATGGAAAGTGAACACCGCCATTTGCACAACACCATCATCGACTACGGCTACGACATCGCCAGCCTGGCCAAGGCCCATCTGCATGTGATCAGTGCTCATCCGTCGCCCATGCTGTCGGCGGCCGACCCGACGCTGCAGCTGAGCGAAACCATCGAGGCGCGCTATCGCGAACAGTGCAAGGCGTTCCAGGCCGAGTTCGACATCGACAATGAACACCTGCACATCGCCGAGGGTCCGGCGGATGTGCTGATTCCGTTCATGGTGCACAAACTGCAGGCAGCGGTGACGGTGATCGGCACCGTGGCGCGCAGCGGATTATCGGGGACGTTGATTGGCAATACGGCGGAAGTGGTGCTCGATGCCGTGGAAAGCGATGTGTTGGTGCTCAAGCCCCAGGAGGTCGAGGATCATCTGGAGGAGTTGGCGGTCAAGCATTGAGATTTGCAGCGCCAGGTAAATCGCCTTCGCGGGCAAGCCCGCTCCTACAGACGGTGAGAATCCTGTAGGAGCGGGCTTGCCCGCGAAGCTTCTAAAATCACCCGCCAAACGCATCCTTGAGAAACCCCGGCGCAATGTAGCGCTGGTAATGCGCCTCGGAGAGCAGGAAAAATTCCCGATCGATGGCATCGCGCAGTTCCGGCAGGTTCCAGTCGCGAAACTCCGGCAACAGCACCATCCCATAGGCTTGCAGGTTATTGATCACCCGCGCGCCCCGGGCGATCAACTGGTAGGCCCAGCAATACTCGGACTGATGCGGCACGAAGCGGATCTTGCGCTGTTCCAGCTGCGTGCGCAGCAGCGCCGGGTCGAAAATTTCCACCTTGGCGGCCATCACCTGGGACAACAATTGCTCCAGACGCAGCCACACCGCACGTTTTTCTTCCTCGTTGTAGCCGTTCCAGTGAATCACTTCATGGTGGAAACGCTTGCAGCCACGGCACACCAAATCACCGTAAACAGTGGAGCAAAGGCCGACGCAGGGGGTCTTGATGGTCTGATTGGGCATAGGTAGGCAAAACGCGAAAAGCAAAACAGGACGGCATGTTAGCCCTTTGTCTAACATTGATCACCCCTCAAAGTTTCAGTCGCCAACTTACCTTTAATTTTTTTTTGCCGTAGAATCAGCCTGCCTTTTTAGGCGCCAATGTCCGTTAGAAGCTGTTTTCAAAGCGTCACGAGCACAGTCGTTCCTTCAGAGCGGTGTTGGCGAAGGGTTTTTCCAGCGGGGAAAAGCCTTGCGCCAACCCTCATCAGCTCCCGTTCTGCAGGCGTAAAACTTTGAAAGCAGCTTCTGTAAGGAATTGTCGGTAATTCTGGCTAAGTGGCTCACAACGCCATGCAGCGCATGAGTACGGCAATTTCGGGATGAGCGTCCCGGACACCCATTTGGGACCACTGATGAGGGTAATAACTGTGCTTGAAGCCTACCGCAAACATATCGAAGAGCGCGCAGCACTGGGTATCGTTCCCCAGCCGCTTAACGCCGAACAAACTGCAGGCCTGGTCGAGCTGCTGAAGAATCCCCCGGCTGGCGAAGAAGCATTCCTCGTTGACCTGATCACCAATCGCGTTCCGCCTGGAGTGGACGAAGCAGCCTATGTCAAGGCCGGCTTCCTGTCCGCCATCGCCAAAGGCGAAGCCCAATCCCCCCTGATCGACAAGAAGCGCGCTGTTGAACTGCTCGGCACCATGCAGGGCGGCTACAACATCGTGACCCTGGTCAACCTGCTGGACGACGCCGAGCTGGCGCCAGTAGCTGCCGAAGAACTCAAGCACA
>NZ_AKJF01000170.1 GCF_000282475.1 Pseudomonas sp. GM78 | reverse complement strand
TAGGACCTGCCGCAGGCTGCGATCTTTTGATTTTGCATCAGATCAAGATCAAAAGATCGCAGCCTGCGGCAGCTCCTACAGGGGGCGGTGTATTACTTCGGCATGTCAGCCTTCATGCCTTCCACGTAATAATTCATCGATGCCAGTTCCGTATTCGTCGCGCTCACCCCCGCGGGTATTTTTTCGGCCCCGGCCTGGTCCTTGATCGGCCCGGTAAACGGCTGCAGCGCGCCGCTCTTGATGTCGGCGATGATCTGCTCGGCTTCGGTTTTCACCGCCGTCGGCACCAGGTCGCTGATCGGCAGTTCAACGGTGCCTTCCTTCAGGCCACCCCAGTAATCCTGGGTTTTCCAGCTGTGGTCGATCACGCTTTGGGTCGCTTGCAGGTAATGCGGCGCCCAGTCGTTGACGATGGAGGTCAGCACCGCCTTGGGGCCGAAGTGCGCCATGTCTGAAGCGTAGCCCACGGCATACACGCCGCGCCGCTCAGCGGCCTGGATCGGCGCCGGGCTGTCGGTGTGCTGGAACACCACGTCCACGCCCTGGTCGATCAGCGCGTTGGCGGCATCGGCTTCCTTGCCCGGATCGAACCAGGAGTTGACCCACACCACTTTGATTTCGGTGCCCGGGTTGTACTTGTTCAGGGCCAGTTGAATGGCGTTGATGTCGCGGATCACTTCCGGGATCGGGAATGAGGCGACGTATCCGATTTTTTTGCTCTTGGTCATCTTCGCCGCGAGGAAACCGCCGACGTAGCGACCTTCGTAAGTGCGCGCCAGGTAGGTGCCCAGGTTCTTGTCCTGCTTGTAGCCGGTGGCGTGTTCGAACGTCACATCGGGAAACTGTTTGGCGACCTTGAGTGTCGGGTTCATGTAGCCGAACGAGGTCGTGAAGATCAGGTCGTACTTGTCCTTGGCCATGTTGCGGATCACTCGCTCGGCGTCGGCGCCTTCGGCAACGTTTTCCACATAGTTGGTGGTGATCCGGTCGCCAAGCTGTTGCGCCAGTGCCTTGCGTCCCTGTTCATGCTGATACGTCCAGCCGTGGTCGCCGATCGGGCCAATGTAGACGAAGCCTACTTTCAGTGGGTCAGCGGCAGAGGCGCTCAGGCTGATCCCGAGACCGATGGCGGCGCACAGCAGTTTGTGCAGTGGACGTATTTGCATGAATTCGAACTCCCTTTTGTTGTGGTTGGCAGGGGCAATGCAAATTGCTGACCAACAGGACAACAAACATTCTGAAACCGCGTAACGGCCATCGCGGGCAAGCCCGCTCCCACAGGATCAACGCGCCCCCTGTGGGAGCGGCGGTGCGACGATTCGACTTGCCCGCGATGAGGCCCTGAGGCCGATAAAAGTGCATGGGCTTGCGCGGCTGCCACCCACTGGTGCGCTAAGGTGAAACGAAACGTTAGCGCCGCGCCGCAGTCAGTCGCTTATCCGCTCATCAACGGTAAAAGGCCCGACATGCTCTTCGTCCTCAAGCAAGAAACCTTTCTGCTGCTGGCCTTGATCGCCGCCCTCGTCGCGTTCCCACTGGAACACTGGTTGCTGCACAGCGGCCAGGCAGTCGCGCTGACTGGCGGCCTGGTGTTGATCGCATTCATCGTCGCCGCCTCCATGCGTGTCGCCCATCAGGCCGAACTGCTCGCGGAAAAGGTCGGCGACCCCTACGGCACGATGATCCTGACTTTGGCCGCCGTGCTGGTGGAAGTGGTGATCCTGGCGATCATGATGAGCAACGAAGCGTCGGCCACGCTGGTGCGCGACACGATTTACTCAGCCGTCATGCTCGACATCAACGGCATCCTCGGCCTGGCGGCGTTGATGGGCGGGCTCAAGCACGGCGAACAGTCCTACAACGATGATTCGGCGCGCAGCTACAGCGTGATGATCCTGACCGCCATGGGCGTATCGATGGTGGTACCGGAGTTCATTCCCGAAGGCGACTGGAAGCTCTATTCTGCGTTCACCATTGGCGCGATGGTGGTGCTTTACGCCTTGTTCCTGCGGATGCAGGTCGGGCCGCACAGTTACTTTTTCAGCTACAGCTATCCGGAAAAACGCCGCAAGAAGGAACCGCTGGAGCAGGAGCCGGCACCCATCAGCCTGACGTTGTCGATCGGCATCCTGGTGTTCGGTGTGGTGGTGATCGGCACCTTGGCCGAAGTGATGTCCAAGACCCTCGACCTGGGGCTGGAAGGGACGGGCGCTCCGCCGGTGGTCACGGCGATTCTGGTGGCGGCCGTCTCGGCCGCACCGGAGATTCTGACGGCATTGCGCGCGGCTCTGGCCAACCGCATGCAGTCGGTGGTCAACATCGCGTTGGGAGCGTCACTGTCGACGGTGATCCTGACGGTGCCGGTGATGGAGGCCATGGCGCTCTACACCGGGCAGCCGTTCCAGATGGCGATGACCCCGGTGCAAACCGTGATGATCTTCATCACCCTGATCGTCAGTGCGATCAACCTCAACGATGGCGAAACCAACGCCATCGAAGGGATGACTCACTTTGTGTTGTTTGCGACGTTCATCATGTTGTCGCTGCTTGGCCTTTAAAAGCATCGCGGGCAAGCCCGCTCCCACAGGGTTAGCGCTGAACCTGTGGGAGCGGGCTTGCCCGCGAAGGCGTCCGATCAGACGCCCGCGATCAGCTGCCGGGCCGCCTGGCTGTGATCGGCAATCAACCCCTTCAGATCCAGCCCCTCGACCTGCCCGTCGATCACTCGCCACTTGCCGCCGACCATCACCCGGTCCGCGCGGTCTGCGCCGCACAACAGCAGCGCCGATACCGGATCGTGGCTGCCGGAGAAACGCAGCTCGTCGAGTTTGAACAGCGCCAGGTCAGCCTGCTTGCCCACCGCGATTTCACCGATGTCGCTGCGTCCGAGCAAACTGGCCGAGCCTTTGGTCGCCCAACCCAGCACGCGCTCTGGAGTGATTTTCTCGGCACCGTAGCGCAGACGCTGAATGTACAACGCCTGGCGAGTTTCGAGCATCATGTTCGACGCATCGTTGGAGGCAGAGCCGTCCACGCCAAGACCAAGCAACGCGCCGGCATCGGTCAGCTCGATGGTCGGGCAGATACCGGAAGCCAGGCGCATGTTCGAGCTCGGGCAATGGCAAATGCCGGTGCCGGCGGCGCCGAGGCGGGCGATTTCGTCCGGGTTGAAGTGAATGCCGTGTGCCAGCCAGGTGCGCGGGCCGAGCCAGCCGACGCTGTCCAGATAATCGACGGTGCGCAGGCCAAAGCGCTGCAGGCAGAAATCTTCTTCGTCGAGGGTTTCGGCCAGGTGCGTGTGCAGGCGCACGTCGAGTTTGTTCGCCAGTTCGGCGCTGGCGGACATGATTTGCGGGGTGACGGAGAAAGGTGAGCAAGGCGCCAGGGCGATCTGGATTTGCGCGCCTTCGCCACGTTCGTGGTACTCGGCGATCAAGCGCTGGCTGTCGGCCAGGATCACTTCACCTTCCTGTACGGTTTGCTGCGGCGGCAGGCCACCGTCCTTTTCACCCAGGCTCATGGAGCCGCGCGTCAGCATGGCGCGCATGCCCAGTTCGCGGACGCTCTCGACCTGTACGTCGATCGCATTTTCCAGGCCTTCGGGGAACAGGTAGTGGTGGTCGGCGGCCGTGGTGCAACCGGACAACAGCAGTTCGGCCAGCGCGACTTTGGTGGCCAAGGCGAGTTTTTCCGGGGTCAGGCGTGCCCAGACCGGGTACAGGGTTTTCAGCCACGGAAACAACGGCTGGTTGACCACTGGTGCCCAGGCGCGGGTCAGGGTTTGATAGAAGTGGTGATGGGTGTTGATCAGCCCCGGCAGGATCACGTGCTCGCGGGCGTCAAACACTTCATTGCAAGGCGCGCAGGGCTGTTGGCCGAGGCCAAGCACTTCGACGATCACACCGTCTTGCAGCACCAGGCCGCCACGGGCATCGAGATCGTTGGCCGTGAAAATGGCGAGGGGATTTTTTAACCAGGTACGGGTCGCAGGCATGTTGGCCGGCTCCTCTGAAAGTTGGGTTCAGGGTTGCCAGCTCAGTGTTGCCCTGTCTGCTGATCCAGGGTCGCCGGGGAGGCGAGGTGCGAAGTGTCGATCAAAAGGGCTTCGCGGGCAAGCCTTCCCCGACAAAGGTGTGGGTGGTGTTACCAGGGAATGGTTTCACCCCTGTAGTTGATGAAGTGATGCCCGCCTTTGCCGGCATACGCATTCACCTGGTCAACCAGCCCGCGGGTGCTGGTGTCTACATCGATGTCAGCGCCTTCACCGCCCATGTCGGTTTTCACCCATCCCGGATGCAGCGACAGCACGGTGAGGCGGGTTT
This sequence comes from Pseudomonas sp. GM78, assembly GCF_000282475.1. Taxonomy (GTDB): domain Bacteria; phylum Pseudomonadota; class Gammaproteobacteria; order Pseudomonadales; family Pseudomonadaceae; genus Aquipseudomonas. The sequence continues at coordinate 11,024 of NZ_AKJF01000170.1, read as the reverse complement.
CGCCCAACTGGGTGACGAAGCTGTTGGTCATGGAATTGAGTGCAGCCTTGCTGGCCTTGTACAGCGCCAGTTCCGGCGCGTCAGGCATGGTCACGCTGCCCAATACCGAACTCATGAAGGCCAGCACGCCGCCGTCCGGGCGGATTTGCCCGACGAAGCGTTGCGCCAGGTTGATCGGCGCTACGGCGTTGGTGAAGAACAGTTGCCCGACCTCGGCCAGGGTTGCGCCACCGTCTGGCGTCTGCACCTCAGGACCTTTTACCCCGGCGTTGACGAACAGCAGGTCAAACACTTCACCCTTGAGTTGCTGACTGAGCATGATCACTGCTTGCTGATCGTCCATGTCGAGTTTCTCGATCCGCACCTGGCCCAGCGCTTTCAGCGCCTCGGCGTTTTGCGGATTGCGCACGGTGGCGGTGACTTGCCAGCCGTCGGCGAGCAGGGTTTTCACCAGGCCGAGGCCAAGGCCGCGGGAGGCACCGATGATCAGTGCGTTTCTGGACATGTGTGGCTTCCTTGAAGTTCAGAGACGTGGATTCAATGGACAAGCTTGTCCAAGCCGTTGTTGCAACTCATCGCGCAATGCGCCCAGTTCGGCCATGCGCGCTTCGATCAGTTTGAGCTTGTCTTGCAGCAATCGTGTGACGGCACTGTCCGGATCGGGCGACTGCCAGATGGCCCCGACACTGTGACCGATCTCACCGAGGGTAAAGCCCAGCCGTTGAGCGGTCTTGATGTACTGCACCAGTTGCACCATGTCGGCCGGATAGTCGCGATAACCATTGGCGCTGCGTTGTGCGGCGATCAATCCGCGCTGCTCATAGAATCGCAGCGTGTCGCGGCTGACGGCGCTGGCCTGGGCTAATTCACCGATGCGCATCATCACATCTCATCGAGGGCTTGACCCTGGAGCATACTCCAGGCTTTAGCCTGGTTGCTCCCGGAAATTGATGGAGCAATGTCGATGTGGACTTCAACACAGTATCGCCGCCTGGTTCGCGGCAGTGCCTGGTACGACCTGATTGTGACGGCCGCGTTTGTCACACCCTGGAGTTTTGCCGCGTTGCACGGGGTTTTGACGGGGGTGAGCCAGGCGTTGAGTTTGCCCGGTGAGTTGCCACCGTTCGAACCGGTGCACATGTTGATGGCGAATCTGCTGGGGTCGATTGTCTGCGTCTGGTCGGTGCTGCGGATTCGTGATCCGCAGCCGGTTTATGGGCGGTATGACGCCGTGGCCAGGTTTCTGTTTTCGGCTTGGCAGCTGTATGCCCTGGCCCATGGTGCAAGTTCATTGCTGGTGATTTTTCTGTTCTTTGAGTTGGCGTGGGGCATTGCTCAAGTGTTGCCTGTGCGGGCCCCTTCGCGGGCAAGCCCGCTCCCACAGGGTTCTGCTGTGTGACATCAATTGTTGCCACGCCAGCGATCCCTGTGGGAGCGGGCTTGCCCGCGAAGAGGCCCGTCCATTCAACGCTTAGTGCCCAGCCTGCCAAGGCTGCCCCAAGGAAACCGGCGCATACAATCGCGTGCGCACCTTGTCCCGGGACAGCAGCACCAGCACCACGATGGTCGCCACATATGGCAGCATCGCCAGCAAACTCGATGGAATCGCCAGCCCCAGCCCCTGCGCCACCAGGTGCAGGATGCTGGCGAGTCCGAACAGGTAAGCCCCCAACAGCAAGCGCCATACCCGCCAACTGGCGAACACCACCAGTGCCAGGGCAATCCAGCCGCGGCCGGCGCTCATGTTTTCCGCCCACATCGGTGTGTAGGCCAGCGACAGGTACGCACCGGCCAGCCCGGCCATCGCGCCGCCAAACAACACCGCCAAGGCCCGCACGGCCAACACCGGCAAGCCCATGGCACTGGCGGCATCCGGGTTTTCGCCGACCGCCTGGATGATCAGCCCGACACGGGTTTTCAGGGTCACCCAGGCCACCAGCGCAAACAGTGCGAATGACAGGTACACCAGCAGATCCTGGGCGAACAGCATACGTCCAATCAGCGGTATCTCGCTCAGGTAAGGCAGCGCCACCGGTTCGAAGCCCGCCAACGGTTTGCCGACCCATGCCGCGCCGACAAAGGTCGACAGTCCCACGCCGAAAATCGTCAGGGCCAGCCCGGTGGCCACCTGGTTGGCGTTGAACACCAGCGCCACCAGGGCAAACAGCGATGACAACAGCATTCCGGCGAGCATCGCCAGCAACACGCCAAGCCACAGGTTGCCGGTGCTGAACGCGATGATGAAACCCATCACCGCGCCAAACAGCATCATGCCTTCCTGTCCCAGGTTGAGTACGCCGCTTTTCTCGCAGACCAGTTCGCCCAGCGCCACCAGCAGCAGCGGCGTACCGCAGCGAACCATGGCGTAGAAAATGTTGCTCAGCAGATCGATATCCATCACAGCGCACCTACTTGTTGTACGGTGGTAGCGGGTGCGCGGCGTGCCCAGCGCAGGTTCAGGCGGGGTCGGTAGAGAATCAGCACATCACAGGCCAGCAGGAAAAACAGCATCATCCCCTGAAACAATTGGCTGATCGCTTGCGGCAGGTTCAAGCTCATCTGCGCGCTCTCGCCACCGATGTACAGCAGCGCCATCAACAAGCTGGAAAACACAATGCCGATGGGGTTTAACCGCCCGAGAAACGCCACGGTGATCGCCGCATAGCCGTAGCCCGGCGACACTTGCGGCACCAACTGGCCGATCGGCCCGGTCACCTCACACGCACCCGCCAGGCCCGCCAGGCTTCCGCTGATCAACAGCGCCAGCCAGACCAGGCGCTTTTCGCGAAAACCGACGAAGCCGGCCGCGCGCTTGTCCAGCCCCAGCACCTTGATCTGGAACCCGACGAAGCTTTTGTGCAACAGCACCCACACCGCCACCAGGGCGAGCAGGGCGAAATACACGCCGGTGTGAACCCGGCCGTCCTCCATCAGCAGCGGCAAGCGGCTGGCGTCGCCGAACATCGCCGACTGCGGAAAATTGAACCCCTCCGGATCTTTCAACGGGCCGTGAACGCAAAACAGCAGCAGGTTCAGGGCGATGTAGTTGAGCATGATGCTGGTAAGGATTTCATTGGCGTTGAAGCGCGTGCGCAACCACGCCGTCAGCCCCGCCCACGCGGCGCCGGCCAGGGTCCCGGCAAGCAGGATCAGGACCAGTGCCCAGCGGCTTTGCATCTCGATGAAGTTCACCGCCAACGCGCTGCCAGCCAAGGCGCCGAGCAGCAGTTGGCCTTCGGCGCCGATGTTCCAGATCCGCGCCTGGTAGGCAACGGCCAGGCCCAACGCACAGAGCAGGATTGGCAGTGCTTTGACCAGCCACTCGGAGAGGCCATACAGGTCGCTGATCGGCGCGATCAACAGCGTATGCAAAGTTAGCAACGGATCGTGACCCAGTGCGATAAACAACAATGAGCCACAGCCCAGGGTCAGGACTGCCGCCAACAACGGCGAGCACCACAGCATCAGGCTCGATTGCTGGCCGCGGGGTTCAAGGGAAAGCAGCATGTGAGACTCCGTTAACGTGTTGCGCAGGCAGGCAATTGAGGGGCATCGAACTGGCCGGCCATCCAGCCACCGACATCGGTCAGGCGGGTGTCGACGGTAGCCTTGAGCGGCGATAACCGGCCGCTGCACAAAGCACCGAGGCGGTCGCTGATCTGGAACAGTTCGTCGAGGTCTTCGGAAATCACCAGGATTGCCGCGCCGGCATCGCGCAGGGCAATCAGCGCTCGGTGGATGGTTGCGGCTGCGCCGACATCCACGCCCCAGGTCGGGTGCGCGGCCACCAGCAATTTCGGTTGTTGAAGAATTTCCCTGCCCAGGATGAATTTCTGCAAGTTGCCCCCGGACAGACTGCGGGCCGGTGCCAGGGTGCCGGAAGCCTTGACCCCGAAGCGGTCAATGATCGCTTGCGCCAGCGCCTGGACCTTGCCGCGCTGGATCAGCCCCTTGCTCACCAGCCCTTGCTGGAAGGCGCTGAGCAGGGCGTTGTCGGCCAGGCTCAAATCCGGCACGGCGCCATGCCCCAGTCGTTCGGCCGGGACGAAGGCCAGTCCGCGTTGGCGACGGGCGTCGGCACGTAGATGCGCGACCGGTTCGCCGCCGAAACTGATGGTCGCGGCCTCGTTGCGGCCCAGCCGTTCTTCGCCGCTGATCAATGCCAGCAGCTCATCCTGACCATTGCCGGCGACACCGGCGATGCCGACTATTTCACCGCTGCACACGGCCAGGTCGATGGCCTTGAGCGAGCAACCGAACGGGTCCGGGTTGTGCCAGGACAAACCTTGTATGTTCAAGAAAACAGCGGTGCCCACCACCTTTGGGTAATCGGCGATCAACTCCGCCGCTTCGCCAACCATCAGGTGCGCCAGTTGCCGATCCGAGTAGTCGGCCGGCACGCAATGCCCGGCCACTCGCCCGTCACGCAACACGGTCGCGCTGTGGCACAACGCACGCACTTCGGCGAGTTTGTGGCTGATGAACAAAATGCTGCAGCCCTCGGCGGCCAGTCGACGCAGGGTCACGAACAAGTCTTCGGCTTCTTGGGGGGTCAACACCGAGGTCGGTTCGTCGAGAATCAGCAGGCGGATGTCCTGCATCAGGCAGCGGATGATTTCCACCCGTTGCCGTTCGCCGATGGACAGGCTGTGGACCAGTCGCTGCGGCTCCAGCGCCATGCCGTAACGTTGCGACACTTCACTTATCTTGCGTTCAAGCTGATTGGGCGAGCCTGCCGCCGGCCCCATGGCCAGTGCGATGTTCTGCGCCACACTCAGGGTTTCGAACAGCGAGAAATGCTGGAACACCATGCCGATCCCCAAGTCGCGGGCCTGGGCCGGGTTGCGCAGGTTCACGGGCTGTCCATGCCAGAACATCTCGCCAGCGTCGGCATGCACGACGCCGTAGATGATTTTCATCAAGGTACTTTTGCCCGCACCGTTTTCGCCGAGCAACGCGTGGATCTCACCAGGCGCGATAGTCAGGTCGATGGCATCGTTGGCCAGGCAGCCGGGGTAGCGTTTACTGATGTTGCTCAGTTGCAAACGGGGCGTTGGATCGGCAGTGGGCATGACAGGCTCGATTCGATTGAATGGATGCCTGTGGATAAAGCAATTTTCTGGCCATCAGGTCAGGAAATCTTCCTGGCGCCCGTATGTCAGGGCGTTGAGTTAGCTGTCGAACTGGAGGTCATCGCGAGCCAGGCACCACATAAGTGCAACGCCGTTGATCTGCTCTTGTTTCGCGCGCGGGGTTTTTGATCAAAAAATGAGCACTCGAGCGCAAGCCATGCCCGATATGCAGCCGCGCCAGCCATGAACGGGTTATCCACAGATTGCTCCACAGTATTTGTGCGCAAGCCCAAGGGACGGGCATAAGCGTGAGGCGGCTTTCTTCTAAAAGTGCTAAACCAACCTAACTGATTGTTTTTATTTGGATTTAGCAGTTTTATAGGTGAAATGGACGAAAAATGAACAAAGCCCGCAAAGCCGCATGACAGAAGGGTTACAGCGGTATGTGCTCAGGTTATCCACAGCCGGGTGCACAGCAGATGTGGGCAACTATGGAATATGGGGAAAAGTGCAGCGCCCCAAAAGATCGCAGCCTTTCAGCGCTCCAACACAATCCGCCCGCGACTCAAATCAGCCAGTTGAGATTGCAACGTCTGGATCTGCCCGGCGCCCACCGCCAGTTGCAGTTCAACGCCATTGGCCGTGAAATCCTCCTGCACCACCAGTCCACCGAGTTCCGCAACCCGCAGCTTGACCAACGCCAGCTCACCGAACGCACAAGCGCATCGCACCGGCACCCGACTGATCAACTCAACCTTGGGTGCCGCTTGCAGGCATTTGTTGGCGCCGCCGCCATAGGCTCGGGCCAGTCCACCGGTGCCCAGTTGAATGCCGCCATACCAGCGAATCACCAGTACGACGACTTGATCGCAATCCTGTGCTTCGATGGCCGCCAAAATCGGCCGGCCAGCTGTGCCGCCGGGCTCACCGTCGTCGGTGCTGCGGTATTGATCACCGAGCTTCCATGCCCAGCAATTGTGCGTGGCATTCGGATCGCTGTGTTGGGCGATGAAGGCCTGGGCTTCGGCGGGGCTGGCGATTGGCGCGGCGAAGGTGATGAAGCGGCTTTTGCGAATCTCTTCGCGGTATTCGCAAAAGTCGCTGAGGGTAAAAGGCATAGTGATCTTAGAGGGAAGGTGTCAGGCCGCAGCCTTTGAGAATGATACGGATCAGGTTATTGCCGGCGTCTTCCATGTCCTGCTTGGTCAGCTTGCTGCGTCCGCTGACCCGGCAGATCTGGGTGGCGAAGTCGGCATAATGCTGGGTGCTGCCCCACAACAGGAAAATCAGGTGCACCGGGTCGACCGGGTCCATTTTGCCAGCGTCAATCCATGCCTGGAATACCGCGGCACGGCCCTGGAACCAGGCGCGATAGTCCTGGTTGAAATATTCGGTCAGGCATTCGCCGCCACTGATGACCTCCATGGCGAAGATTCGAGAGGCTTGCGGCTGGCGCCGGGAAAACTCCATCTTGGCGCGGATGTAGCGGGTCAGGGCTTCGGCCGGGTCGTCCTGGGCGGTCAGGGTATTGAAGGTGCTGTCCCACAACTCGATGATGTTGCTCAGCACCGCCACATACAAACCGAGTTTGTTGGTGAAGTAATAATGCAGGTTCGCTTTGGGCAAGCCGGCATTCAGGGCAATGGTGTTCATGCTGGTGCCCTTGAACCCGTGACGGGCGAACTCGTCCTCGGCGGCCTTGATGATGGTCTCTTCGTTTTTCTGACGAATACGGCTGGCGGGTTTGCCGCTGTGAGCTGGGACTTCAAAGGTCATGGGCACTTCCGATCAAGTGGGGTTGCGGGCCATGACGTTGATAGCGCACCCACAGGTTCCAGACAAGTCCCGGTACGATAAAACCCCTGTCAGCGCGTCGCGGCCAGGCTTTCCAGGAAGCTTTCCAGCACCAGGTGCGGACGACGTCCCTTGCGGGTCACCGAGGCCAGGCTCAAGTCATAAAACCGCGTCTTGGGTTTCAGCGCGCGTAGGCGACCCTGCTGCACCCAGAGGCTCGCGTAATGGTCTGGCAGGTAGCCGATGTAGCGCCCGGTCAGGATCAGGAACGCCATGCCTTCGCGGTCCGACGCGCTGGCGGTGCAGTTGAGTGCCTGGTAATGCGCCTGGATATCCGCGGGCAAACGAAAGGTCGGGGCGATGGCGTCCTGGCTATTCAGGCGCCCGTCGTCCAGTTGCTTGTCGTCGACATAAAACAAAGGGTGACCAACCGCGCAATACAGCAATGAGCGTTCGCTGTAGAGCGGCTGATATTCCAGCCCCGACAACGCGCTGGCCTGGGGCACCACGCCGACATGCAGGCGCCCGTCGAGTACGCCTTGTTCGACTTCATTGGGCGCGATCATGCGGATCTGGATCTGCACGTCCGGGCCGCGTTCCTTCAATTGCGCCAAGGCGTGGGTGATGCGCATGTGCGGCAGGGTGACCAGGTTGTCGGTCAGGCCGATGGTCAACTCACCGCGCAGGTGCTGGTGCAGGCCGTTGACCTCGGTGCGGAAACTTTCCAGCGCACTTAATAGCTGCAGCGCCGATTGATAAACCTCGCGACCTTCTTCGGTCAGGGAAAACCCGGCGCGACCGCGTTGGCACAAACGCAAACCCAGGCGCTGTTCCAGGTCGCTCATCTGCTGGCTGATCGCCGAGCGACCGATGCCAAGCACGCTTTCAGCCGCGGAGAAGCCGCCGCATTCAACCACGCTGCGAAAGATCCGCAGCAGGCGGATATCGAAGTCGCTGACTTGCGCCAGTGGATCGGGGCGGCGGCTGCTCATGCTCTTACTCGATAGTTTAGTGGGGGGCTGACTGAAGGTTACAAAAGTTGGATTTCACCGACTTTATCCCCGTGGCAACTTAGCTGCAACTACGGTTTTTTAACCCCTACGCCGTTTATTGCCTTGCGAGGTTTCGCCCATGAACTTGCCCGAGAACGCTCCGACATCCCTGGCCAGCCAGCTCAAGCTCGACGCTCACTGGATGCCGTACACCGCCAACCGTAACTTCCAGCGCGATCCGCGCTTGATCGTTGGCGCAGAAGGCAGCTGGCTGATCGACGACAAGGGCCGCAAAGTCTATGACTCGCTGTCCGGGCTGTGGACCTGCGGTGCGGGCCATACTCGCAAGGAAATCCAGGAAGCGGTCGCCAAGCAACTCGGCACTCTCGATTACTCGCCAGGATTCCAATACGGCCATCCGCTGTCCTTCCAGCTGGCGGAAAAGATCACCGACCTGACGCCGGGCAACCTTAATCACGTGTTCTTCACCGACTCGGGTTCCGAGTGCGCCGACACGGCGGTGAAGATGGTTCGTGCTTACTGGCGCCTCAAAGGCCAGTCGACCAAGACCAAGATGATCGGCCGTGCCCGTGGCTACCACGGTGTGAACATCGCCGGCACCAGCCTCGGCGGCGTGAACGGCAACCGCAAACTGTTCGGCCAGGCGATGATGGACGTCGACCACCTGCCGCACACTTTGCTGGCAAGCAACGCTTACTCCCGTGGCATGCCGGAGCAGGGCGGTATCGCCCTGGCTGACGAACTGCTCAAGCTGATCGAACTGCACGATGCGTCGAACATCGCGGCAGTATTCGTCGAGCCATTGGCCGGTTCCGCTGGCGTGCTGGTTCCGCCACAGGGTTACCTCAAGCGTCTGCGTGAAATCTGTGACCAGCACAACATCCTGCTGGTGTTCGACGAAGTGATCACCGGTTTCGGCCGTACCGGCACCATGTTCGGCGCCACCACCTTCGGCGTGACCCCGGACTTGATGTGCATCGCCAAGCAAGTCACCAACGGTGCGATCCCGATGGGTGCGGTGATTGCCAGCTCCGAGATCTACCAGACCTTCATGAATCAGCCGACGCCTGAATACGCGGTGGAATTCCCCCACGGCTACACCTATTCCGCACACCCGGTGGCGTGCGCCGCGGGCCTGGCAGCACTCGACCTGCTGCAAAAGGAAAACCTGGTACAGAGCGTCGCCGAAGTCGCACCGCATTTCGAAAATGCGCTGCATGGCCTCAAGGGCACCAAGAACATCATCGACATCCGTAACTATGGCCTGGCGGGTGCGATCCAGATCGCGCCACGTGACGGCGACGCCATCGTGCGCCCGTTCGAAGCGGGCATGGCCTTGTGGAAAGCCGGTTTCTACGTGCGTTTCGGCGGCGACACCCTGCAGTTCGGCCCAACGTTCAACAGCAAGCCGCAGGACCTGGATCGTCTGTTCGATGCTGTCGGTGAAGTGCTGGGCAAGATCGACTGATTTCTTCTTCTATAGACCTACAAACAACGGGCGCGCCGATTCGGCGCGCCTGTGGACAACTTTTCAGGAGCTTCCATGAGCGTTATTCCGCATTTGATCAATGGCGAACTGGTGACCGAGAACGGTCGCGCGGTTGATGTGTTCAACCCGTCCACCGGCCAGGCGATCCACAAGTTGCCGCTGGCGACCCGCGAAACCATCCAGAGCGCCATTGATGCCGGCAAAGCTGCATTCCCTGCCTGGCGCAACACGCCGCCGGCCAAGCGCGCCCAGGTCATGTTCCGTTTCAAGCAACTGCTGGAGCAGAACGAAGCGCGTATCGCTCAGCTGATCAGCGAAGAGCACGGCAAGACGCTGGAAGACGCAGCGGGTGAGCTCAAGCGCGGTATCGAGAACGTCGAGTTCGCTTGCGCGGCGCCGGAAATCCTCAAGGGCGAATACAGCCGCAACGTTGGCCCGAACATCGATGCATGGTCGGACTTCCAGCCGTTGGGCGTGGTGGCTGGTATCACTCCATTCAACTTCCCGGCCATGGTGCCGCTGTGGATGTACCCCCTGGCGATCGTTTGCGGCAACTGCTTCATCCTCAAGCCGTCCGAGCGTGACCCTAGCTCGACGCTGCTGATCGCCCAGTTGCTGCTGGAAGCTGGTCTGCCTAAAGGCGTGCTGAGCGTGGTGCACGGCGACAAGACTGCGGTGGACGCATTGATCGAGGCGCCGGAAGTCAAAGCGCTGAGTTTCGTGGGTTCGACGCCGATTGCCGAATACATCTATAGCGAAGGCACCAAGCGCGGCAAACGCGTGCAGGCTCTGGGCGGGGCGAAGAACCACGCCGTGCTGATGCCGGACGCGGACCTGGACAACGCCGTCAGCGCACTGATGGGCGCGGCCTACGGCTCGTGCGGCGAGCGTTGCATGGCGATCTCGGTAGCCGTGTGCGTCGGTGACCAGGTGGCGGATGCACTGGTGGCCAAGCTGGTACCACAGATCCAGGCGCTGAAAATCGGTGCCGGTACTTCCTGCGGTCTGGACATGGGCCCACTGGTGACTGGCCAGGCACGGGACAAAGTCAGCGGTTATGTCGAAGACGGCGTAGCCGCCGGCGCGACACTGGTGGTCGATGGCCGTGGCCTGACAGTTGCTGGTCACGAGGAAGGCTTCTTCCTGGGTGGCTGCCTGTTCGATAACGTCACGCCAGAAATGCGCATCTATAAGGAAGAAATCTTCGGGCCAGTGCTGTGCGTCGTCCGGGTCAACAGCCTGGAAGAAGCGATGCAACTGATCAACGATCACGAGTATGGCAACGGCACCTGCATCTTCACCCGTGACGGGGAAGCGGCTCGCTTGTTCTGCGACGAGATCGAAGTCGGCATGGTCGGCGTCAACGTACCGCTGCCGGTGCCGGTGGCTTACCACAGCTTTGGTGGCTGGAAGCGTTCGCTGTTCGGCGACCTGCATGCCTACGGCCCGGATGGCGTGCGCTTCTACACCCGCCGCAAGGCCATCACCCAGCGCTGGCCGCAGCGTGCGAGCCATGAAGCTTCGCAGTTCGCTTTCCCTAGCTTGTAAGTAGAAGGGTAAAGAAGGCCGACCCATGGGGTCGGCCTTTTGTTTTTGGGGCTTTTTTAGCTATATGACAGTTTTATGAAAATAGCGGTTGACGGCAGATTCTGGAGG
>NZ_AKJF01000169.1 GCF_000282475.1 Pseudomonas sp. GM78 | reverse complement strand
TGGTTAACGGGGCACCCAAATCCAAAGCCAAAGCGAGGCGGCCTTAAAGCCGACCTGACTTTTCCGGACTCCCCTCAAATCCCCTGTGGGAGCCAGCCTGCTGGCGATGGACGTTCAGACAAAGCGATCATCCAGACAGGGCGCGTTATCGTTGACGTCCATCGCGAGCAGGCTCGCTCCCACAATGGGATCACAGTCAAGCCAGCCAGGTAGTGTTTCAGGCCACAGCCCGCACACCTGCACCTTTCCCCTGCGCCTGCACATCATGCAGGGAAATCCTCGAAGTCTCCGGCAATGCCAGCCCACCCACCAACGCCAGCAATGCAATCGCGATCAGGTAGAACGCTGGCGACAAATTGCTGCCAGTAGTGCTGATCAGCCACGTCGCCACCAGGGGGGCCGTGCCGCCGAAAATCGTGTACGCCATGTTGTAGGTGATCGCCGAGGCGGTGTAGCGCGTGCGGGTGGGGAAGGTTTCCGAGAGCAAGGCCGCCGTGACCACGCCACACAACACCGCGCCAACCGCCAGGAGCATGACACCCGCGACGGACGCCGCAAACGAGCCGGAGCTGGCCATCAGGAACGAGGGGTACACGGCCACGATCAACAGGGCACACGCCGTCATCACCGTCATTCGCCGCCCGACCCGATCCGAATACAGCCCGGCCAGTGGGCAGATCACCGCGGCGAACAGCAAGGCAATCAGTGAAACCAGCAACGCGGTGGCGCGGCTCAGGCCACCAGCGACTTGCAGGTAGGTCGCGAAGTAGGTGGTGAACATATAGAACGACAGCGCCGTGAGCGACACGAAGGCGCCCAGGCAACAGATGGCCGCGCCATGGTTGCGCAAGGTTTCCTTGAGGGGGGAGTGGGCGACGGCATGTTCCTCGGTCACCGCCTGGAAGGCCGGTGTCTCATCGAGCTTCCAGCGCAGGTAAAGACCCACCAGGCCCAGCGGCGCGGCAATCAGGAACGGCAGGCGCCAGCCCCAGCTGCCCATCGCTTCGGCCGACAAGGACGCCTCGAGCGCGTAGGCCACCACGGCTGCCGCGGCGAAGGCGGAGAAGGTCGACACCGGTATGAAGCTGCCGTACCAGGCGCGTTTATCGCTCGGTGCATGCTCCATCAGATAGGCACAGGCGCCTGCGTATTCGCCCCCAGCCGAAAAACCCTGGGCGCAACGGATCAGCGAAAGAAGTACCGGCGCCGTGACCCCGATCGCGGCATAGGTGGGCAGCAGGCCGATCAAGGTCGTCGCACCGGCCATCAGCAGGATCGTCATCGCCAGGGTGCGCTTGCGGCCGATCCGGTCGCCCAGCATGCCGAAGAAAATCCCGCCAAGGGGCCGGAACGCAAAGGCCACGGCGAATACCGCAAAGGTCTTGAGCAGCGCGGCACTGGCATCGCCGCTGGGGAAAAATTGCTGGGCGATGGTCGTGGCCAGAAAGCCATAGACGGCGAAGTCGAACCACTCGACGAAATTGCCGATGCCGGCAGCCACGATCACTCTTCTCAGGGTTTTCGGGCTGACTTGTTCCGTAGTTGTGCTCGTCATGCTTGACCTCGACAGTTCGTCAGTGAGCTATCGATTATCGAGGCAGGCGCTGAAGCGGTTCACTTCAAAAGTGTCATCCACGTAGTCAGTACCGACGCCGTGCAGCCATCGGCGGGGTCAGCCAGAGGGCTTCGCCTGCACAAGGATTCGAAAGGTTGGATAGGACTGTTTTGGCTTTAATGGATCCATTAAACTCCGATTATCGGTAAAAAGCTTGACTGATATTGGGTTGTTCCGATTCAATGGATCCATAAAAACAAGCCTGTCCCGGAGATTCCTATGTATCCGAAAAACACCTGGTATGTCGCCTGCACCCCCGACGAGATTGCTTCCAAGCCCCTGGGGCGGCAGATATGCGGTGAGAAAATCGTCTTCTATCGCGGCCATGAAGGGCGCGTTGCCGCCGTCGAGGACTTTTGCCCGCATCGCGGCGCACCCCTTTCGTTGGGGTATGTCGAGAATGGCAACCTGGTCTGTGGCTACCACGGCCTGGTGATGGGCTGTGACGGCAAGACCGTCGAAATGCCAGGTCAGCGCGTACGGGGTTTTCCGTGCAACAAGACTTACGCCGTTGAAGAGCGTTACGGATTCATCTGGGTCTGGCCCGGGGAACAGGACAAGGCCGATCCTGCGTTGATCCATCATCTGGAATGGGCGGTCAGCGATGAGTGGGCCTACGGCGGCGGGCTGTTCCACATCAATTGCGACTATCGACTGATGATCGATAACCTGATGGACCTCACCCACGAAACCTACGTGCACGCCTCGAGCATCGGCCAGAAAGAGATCGATGAAGCGGCGCCGGTCACCACCGTCGAGGGTGACGAGGTGGTCACCGCGCGGCACATGGAAAACATCATGGCGCCGCCGTTCTGGCGCATGGCCCTGCGTGGCAACAATCTGGCCGACGACGTGCCGGTAGACCGTTGGCAAATCTGCCGCTTCAGTCCGCCCAGTCACGTGCTGATCGAGGTGGGGGTGGCCCACGCCGGCAAGGGCGGGTACAACGCCGAGCCGCAACACAAGGCCGCGAGCATCGTGGTCGACTTCATTACCCCGGAAACCGAGACGTCGATCTGGTACTTCTGGGGCATGGCGCGCAATTTCAATCCTCACGACGAAGCCCTGACCGCCACCATCCGCGAGGGCCAGGGCAAGATTTTCAGCGAAGACCTCGACATGCTCGAACAGCAGCAGAAAAACCTGCTGGCCAATCCCGAGCGCAACCTGCTCAAGCTCAATATCGATGCCGGTGGCGTGCAGTCCAGGCGCGTGCTGGAACGCCTCATCGCCCGTGAGCGGGCACCGGTTGTCGAGCTGATTGCCGCGGTCAAATAGCGACGGGCAGCGCCCTTGAGCGCTACGCGAGTCCACCCCCATTGATCCTGTTCGCGGCCACTGCGGTGGCCGGTCTTGAAGGTGCGCCATGATTGAAGTCGTCGTGACATCCCGCAACAACGAAGCGTTGGATATTTGCAGCTACGAGCTGACCTGTGCACAAGGCGGGGCATTGCCCGGCTTCAGTGCCGGGGCCCATATCGACGTGCACCTGCCCGGCGGACTGATTCGCCAATACTCGCTGTGCAATCACCCGCAAGAGCGCCATCGCTACCTGATCGGCGTGCTCAAGGACACCGCCTCGCGCGGTGGTTCCCAGAGCCTGCATGAGCACATCAACAGTGGCGATCGGCTGTTCATCAGTGAGCCGCGCAACCTTTTTCCGCTGGTGGCCGAGGGGCGGCGCAGCCTGTTGTTCGCCGGTGGCATCGGCATCACCCCAATTCTCTGCATGGCCGAGCAACTGGCCCACAGCGGTGCCGATTTCGAGCTGCATTACTGCGCTCGCTCCAGTGAGCGTGCGGCGTTTGTCGAGCGACTCAAAGGGGCATCCTTTGCCGATCGCGTGCACCTGCATTTCGATGAAGAGGAAGATTCGCGCCTGGACGCTGCCAAGGTTCTAGCGAGTCCTGGGCCTGACTTGCACCTGTATGTCTGCGGCCCGTCAGGGTTCATGCAGCACGTGCTCGACAGCGCCAGGGCCCAGGGCTGGAGCGAGGGGCAGTTGCACCGTGAGTACTTCGCCGCAGCGCCGGTGGACACCGCTGCCGATGGGGCATTCCAGGTCAAGCTTGGCAGTAGCGGCCAGGTGTTCGACATTCCGGCGGACAAGACGGTGGTCCAGGTGCTGGAAAGCCATGGTGTCGAGATCGCGCTTTCCTGTGAGCAGGGCATCTGCGGAACCTGCCTGACCCGTGTGCTCGAAGGGGTGCCCGATCACCGTGACCTGTTCCTGACCGAGGAAGAGCAGGCGGCCAATGATCAGTTCACGCCGTGCTGTTCGAGGTCTCGCTCGGCGCTGTTGGTGCTGGATCTTTAGGCGAGCCGATCATTCGCCGCGTGAGATCACTTTCACCCGCTCGCCATGGCTGATTGCGCCGAAGACCTCGGCGTAACGCAGTGTCGCATTAGCGTGTTCGCGCATGATGGCTTCAGCGCGTGCGCCCTGGCGGCTGACCAGTGCGTCGAACACCGAGTGGTGTTGCATGTGGGCAAAGTTGAAGCGCCGGTATTCGCGCGCCATGTCTTCACGATCGATCGCCAGCGCCGACACTGAAGCGAAGGGGCGGTGGTCGTTGCGCGCCAGGGCTTCGGCAATGGCCGGGTTGGCGCTGCTTTCGACGATCACCTGATGAAAGCGCATGTTGAGGTCATGGAACGCCTCAAGGTCTTCTTCTGTCACGTAGCCTTTGTCGAACAGCGCATCGCCTTGCACCAGGCATTCGCGCAGCGCCGCCTGCGCCTGTTCACTCAAGCCGCGTTCGGCGCTCTGCCGCGCCGCCAACCCCTCCAGCACTCCGCGCACCTCCACGGCTCCGGCGATATCGTCGGCACTCACCGAGCGTACTTGATAGCCCCGTCCACCATGGCGCACCAGCAAGCCTTCCTGCTCCAGGGTAACGAAGGCCATGCGCACCGGCATGCGCGAGACGCCGAACCGTTCCGCCGTCGGAATCTCCATCAGCCGTTCGCCGGCCGCCAGCTCGCCCGAGGCGATCATTTTGCGCAGTGCGACCAGCACCATTTGACCCGGTTTGCTCATGCAGGCGACTTCCAGAGAGTGGTTCGCCATAGTAACGCAAGGAGGGGGTGGATGCAGGGGCGACTAGCGCCCCTGGTGGGAAGGGTCAGAGTGACAGTGGGTAGCTGATGATCACGCGGGTCTGATCGAAGTCGCTGTTGAAGCTGCGACGGTTGGTGGCGTTGTTGATCCGCACGCTGAGGTTTTTCAGCGCGCCACTTTGCAGGGTGTAGCTGACCTCGGTGTCGCGTTCCCATTCCTTGCCGTTGCTGCCGGCCTTGGTGGTGGCGTTGTCGCCATGCCCGTAGCGAGTCATCAGCAGCAAGCCGGGGATGCCGACGGCGACGAAGTTGTAATCGTAGCGAGCCTGCCACGAACGCTCATCGGCGTTACTGAAGTTGCCGTTGAACATGTCATTGCCCAGGGTGCGCCCACTGCTGCCATACACGGACATCCAGCCGGTGTCGCCGCTGACCTTTTGCAGCCCCAGGTACAGGGTATGGCCACCCAGGTTGGCCGAGAACAGCCCGTAGGCGGTATGGCTTTGCACGTTGCCGATAAGGGCGCTGCCGTCATCCTTGTCGATGAAATAGCCCAGGTTCGCGCCCAGCGTCCAGTCACCGAATTTCTGTTTATGCAGCAGGTTCAGATAGCTTTGCTGATAGATGTCTTCGAGTTGCGAATACCAGGCGCCGATCAGCGTCTGTTGTTCGTTGAAGCGGTATTCGGCGCCGGCATAGTTGAAACCGTCCGACATGACGGTAGGCGCCGCCCAGGCCGAGAGGTCTTGCATGTTCGAGGAGTTGCGCAGGCTCACGTCGGTATATCGACCTGCCTGCAGGTTCAGGCCAGGGAGTTCGCGGGATACCAGCATGGTGCCCTGGAAGGTCTGTGGCAGCAGGCGTCCGTCGTCATAGCGCAATAGCGGAATATCCGGCATGAGCTCACCCAGCATCAGCTCCGTCTCGGACAAGCGCATTTTTGCCGCCACCCCGGCACGCCCGTAGTTGTCGGCGGAGCGACCATCGTCGTGCACCGGCAGCAGCTCCGAACCGCTGCGTTGCGGGCCGCTGTCGAGCTTGACGCCGAGCATCGCGATGCCGTCCAGGCCAAAACCGAGCATCCCAGGGGTATAACCGGAACTGAATTTGAGGATCGCGCCCTGGGCCCATTCTTCGATCTTGCTCTTGCTGGCGCCAGGATCGTTGAAGTCACGATTGAAGTAGTAATTGCGCAGCGTCAGGCTGGTCTTGGAATCTTCGAAAAAGCCATTGCTTTCGGCATTGGCGCAAGGTAGCAGGGCAAGCGCTATCGCACCGCCGAGCAGGGCCCGGGGAGGGAGGGGGAAGCTGGTCATTATTGTTATTTTCCTGGGAGGATGTAGTCAGTAGCGGGGGCGGCCCCCGCTACCTCTTTGCAAAGGTGTCAGGCCTGGCTGAGTTGGGCGCCAGGCTGTGGTTGGGCACCAAGCCGCAGTGCCAAAAGCACAGCGGCGGCGATGACGAAAACCACGGCAAACACCCCATACAGGTGCAGGGGCTGCCAGCCGCTGTCGAGCAACAGACCGGCGACGGTCGGCGAAAGGATCGCGCCGATGCGCCCGATACCGATGCCCCAACCGACCCCCGTCGTGCGCACCGAAGCGTCGTAGACAATCGGCGACAGTGCGTACAAGCCCGCCACGCAACCGTTGGAGAACAGCCCGATCAACAGGCCCAGGCCGAGTGCCATGGATACCGACGAAGCGGAGCCGACGAACAGCACCAACAGGCCTGCGGTGATCAGCATGAACAGCGACAGCACCCGGGTCAGTCGCCAGCGTGAGGCCAGGCCGCCAATCAGCGCGGCGCCGAAGATGCCGCCGACGCTCAGCAGCACACCGCCGCTGATGCCTTGCTGTGCCGACAGCCCTGCCGAGACCAGCAGCTTCGGCGTCCAGCTCATCACGAAGTAGAAGCCGAACATCACCAGGAAGAACAACAGCCAGATCAGCAGCGTGGTACGCCGCGAATCAGGGGAGAGCAACTGCGCCAGGCGCCCACGGCCTGAAGTCGGCGCAGAGAGGGCGATGGGCAGTTCGCAAAGTGCCGGCTGGCCGAGTCGAGCGGCCAGTCGATTGATGCGGGCCAGGGCGTTCGCCGGGCGACGGGCGATCAGGAAGTCCAGGGATTCCGGCAAGTACAGCAGCACCAGGGGAATGACCGCCAGGGTCACGGCGCCACCGAACAGGAACACCGAACGCCAGCCAAAGTGCGTCAGCAACCACACCGACAACAGCCCGCCCAAGGTCGCACCCAAGGCATAACCGGTCGATTGCAGGCTCACCGCCAGCCCGCGCCAGCGTTTGTTGGCGTATTCACTGGCAATCACGTTGCTGCTGGCCAGGATCCCGCCGATACCCAGGCCGGTCAGCCCGCGCAGCAGCGCCAGTTGCACCGGCGTCTGGCTTAGGGCCGACAAGAGCATGCCGATCCCCGAGAGCAGCAAGCAAAACAGGATCAGAGGGCGACGACCAAAGCGATCCGCCCATGGCGCAATGAACAAAGAGCCTGCCGCCATGCCGAACAGCCCGGCACTCAGCAGCAGCCCGATCTGGGCGCCATTCAAGCCCCATTCGGCGGACACCGAGGAGGCCGTGAAGGCCATCACCAGCACGTCGAAGCCATCGATCATGTTCAGGACAATACAGATGCCCACCGCTAGCCACTGGAAGTGCGCCATGGGGCGCTCATCTACCACGCTCTTCAGATCGACACTCATGGCTGCCCCTCGAGAAGAGGCTGGGTAAAGGCAAAGCGAGAAAGGCACGCGTTGGTGGGTGCAAGCCGAAGCTTGAGCCCGATTGAGAAGTCATTCATCCCGACACCCTTGTTATTTTTATGAGCGGGCAGGCGCTGTACCTGACACCGTGCAGTGCCAGTCAATCAATATATGGATCCATTGAAAAGTGGTTTTGATCTGGTTTTTGTCAATTCGTTTATTAGTTTTTAATTAAATCTATATAAATCAAATACTTAGTTAAAATAACAAAGTGTTCGATTATCGGTCATAATTTTATTTTGTGAATAAAGGATCCATTATTGGCAGATGTAAATTCGGCACACCGCGCCATTCTTGAGTGGTGTGCCTCCCGGCGTGCATGACTTCCAGGTGTCAGGTCGCACGAGCCAGAATGGATTGCGCGCGAGCAATCACCGGTGCATCGACCATTTGCCCATCGAGAACGAAAACCCCCTCACCGGAACGGGCGGCTTCGATAATGCGTTGCGCCCAGTGCAATTCTTCCAGGCCGGGTTTCAGCGCCTGATGAATGATCGCGACCTGGGTTGGATGGATACACAACGCGCCGCCAAAGCCCATGTCCCGGGCAATTTGCATCGCACCCAGCAGCCCGTCGGTGTCCTGGATCGACGGAAAAACCCCGTCCAGCGCTGGCGCGAGTCCAGCAATTCGCGTCGCGAGCAAAACGGCGTAGCGAGCGTGGCCAAGCATTTCTTCAGCGCCGGGGCTGCCTGTCGTCAGGTTCAAGTCCAGGCTCAGATCGAGGCTGCCGAACGACAAACGCTCGACGGCCCGGGCATTGGCAATCTCGTCAAGCCTGGCCAGGCCCCTGGCGCTTTCGATGATGGGCCAGACCGGTTTTTCGGTCCCGGCAGCCGTGGCGACCTGTGCCGCACTTTCTGCCTTGGGTAACAGAATGCCGATGACGCCAGCGTGGCGCCGGCAAAGCTCCAGGTCCGCTCCATGTGCCGGGTGCTCCGGGGCATTCACCCGAACCAGAATTCGTGCATCCGGGGTTTCGCGCAGGAAAGTCTCAAGATTGTCCCTGGCCTGTTCCTTGAGGTTTTCCTGCACGGCATCTTCCAGGTCGACGATGACCCGGTCCGCGCCGCTGGCGACCGCTTTAGCGATGCGCTCGGGTCGAGTGGCCGGCACGAAAAGGGCGGAGCGAACGATTGATGTGTTCATGGCGTGGCTCCGTGGCTGAACTCGATCTCGCCGATCTGTGCGGTGCCGTCCTGATTGCCAGCCCAGACCTGTGCCTTGCCGTGCCCGATCACACGTCCGCCCACCTCGAAGGGTTGCGGGGAAATCAGCGGCCGTACGCCGCGGAAGGTGAAACGCTCAAGGCGCGCGGTGGGGTGCGCTTTGGTAAAGGCGCGCAAGTTCAACGTGGCGATCAACGGACCGTGCACCACCAGCCCCGGATAACCTTCGGTCTCTGTCACATACGGCCAGTCATAGTGAATCCGATGACCATTGAAGGTGACGGCGGAGTAGCGGAACAGCAGGGTTGGGGAGGGCTCGACCCGCTCCTGCCATTGGCCTTCGGGCAGCGTTTCGGTACCGCTGAGTTTGGGCGGCACAGGTTCACGGTAGACGATGTCCTGTTCATCCTGCAGGGCGCGTTTGCCGTCCTGGAAAAACTCATGGCGTACCGTGACGAACAGCAAGGAACCCGTGCGACCGTGCTTTTCCTCGACGTTGAGAATGGTCGAGACACAGGTCACTTCTGCCTCGACCTTTAGCGGCTGGTAAAACTCGATGCGGCTACCCGCCCACATGCGATTACGCTGATGGGCTGGCGGCAAAAAGCCCCCCAGCGCGGGATGGCCATCGGGTCCCAATTCGCTGGCGACCACCGGCTCCTGAAAAAATGCCCAGTGCCACAGGGGCGGCAGCGGCTCTCCGGGTTGGGGTGTCGGCTCGCCCAATGTCGCGGCAATGCGCCTGACGAGTGTGGAACTGATCCGGTCCTGGATTTCCTGGCGGCGTCCAATCCAGGCGGAAAAATCGGAACTGCTGCTCATGTTCGTTGCTCCGTTCAGTCAGTGCTCAGGCCAGGGCGGCCAGTTGTGGAATCGCGTCAAAAAGATCCGCCACCAGGCCGTAATCGGCCACCTG
>NZ_AKJF01000168.1 GCF_000282475.1 Pseudomonas sp. GM78 | reverse complement strand
CAAGAGCCCTTGGTTACTTGGGGCTTTTCCAAGTGACTCGCTGTAAGAGCGAAACCACAGGTGGCCGTTACCGCAGGAATGGATATGTACACCTGAACGAGAATGGTCAGCTGTTAGGCCGTCATCGCTGCGATGCGGCGACCCGACAAGCCAGCTCCCACAGTGGATCGGGTAAAGTCGAGAGAGATTAGTCGGATGCCAGGCCGCCTTCGCCGGCAAGCCTGGCTCCTACAAGGATGGTTTTTCAGTCGCCGTGAGGGCGGAAGTTAACCCGCCAGGCCGACAAACATATCCTGCACGTCGTCATGGTTATCGAGGCCTTCGAGGAACGCTTCGACCTCAGCCATCTGCTCATCGCTCAGGCCGCTGACCGGGTTCTTCGGCTGGTAGCCCAGCTTGGCCGACAACACGGTGAAACCTTGCTCAGGCAGGGCTTTCTGTACCGCGTCCAGGTCCGTAGGTTCAGTCAGGAACAGCGTCGCGCCGTCTTCCCCCGGCTCGAAATCCTGGGCACCGGCTTCGATCGCGGCCATTTCCGGATCCGCATCCGGGGTGTCCGGCGAGGCCTCGATCATGCCCACGTGGTTGAAGTCCCAGGCCACCGAACCGGAAGCGCCCAGTTGGCCCTTGCGGAAAGCCACACGGATTTCAGCGACGGTACGGTTGATATTATCCGTCACGCACTCAACGATCAGCGGCACCTGGTGCGGCGCGAAGCCTTCATAGGTGACGCGATGGTATTGCACGGTTTCGCCCAGCAGACCGGCGCCTTTCTTGATGGCGCGATCCAGGGTTTCCTTGGGCATCGAGGCCTTTTTCGCCTGTTCGACCACCAGACGCAGGTGTGCGTTGGTGGCGGTATCGGCACCGTTGCGCGCAGCAATGGTGATTTCCTTCACCAGTTTGCCGAAGATCTTGCCCTTGGCGTTGGCTGCCGCTTCTTTGTGTTTAACCTTCCACTGTGCGCCCATTACTCACTCTCTTGTCTATGGCGCCGAAACATCTATTGGCCGACGCATGCCGCCAAGTTTATACGGCCTAAAGTTGGCAATCGACCAAAAAATCTCAGGCTCATCCACGGATCGAAATCTTTACCGATGGTTGTAGGGCGATTCTGAAATTTCAGTTGGCGATGTCCACAAGGCACGCGGGTTTCGTACTCTCTGCGGCCATACTCCATGGCAGAAGCGCGTCCGATGCACAACGACAAGGAAAGTCCCTTCACCCTGACACTCCTCGACGACCACCTGAGTTTGCAAATAGTGCAGTTCAGTGGGCACGAGGCCCTCAACCAACCCTATCGATTCGATATCGAAGTGATCGGCCTGGCACCGGCCCTCAACCTTGAACGGCTGTTGCAACAACAGGCACTGCTCGACCTTGGGCAAGGCCAGGGCATCCATGGCGTGCTGCACAGCGCCAGCTGCGAACATCGAGGGCGCGGCCGGGTCGGTTATAAACTGGTCCTGGTGCCCGCCCTTCAAGCGCTGGATCGATACAGATCGCGGCGGGTCTTCCAGCGCCTCAGCGTGCCCATGATCCTGCTCCAGCTGCTGGAGGAACATGACTTGCACGCCGACAGCTATCGCCTGGAACTGGCAGACGGGCACTATCCCCTGCGGCCCTTTTGCATCCAGTACGAGGAAACCGACCTGGCCTTGCTGCAGCGCCTGTGCGAGGAGGAAGGCATTCACTATCACTTCGAACACTCGCGCCACGGGCATGTGCTGGTATTGGCCGACGACAACATGAGTTTTCCCCAAGAGCCGCTGCTGATGCCTTTCCACTGCGATGAATCGGTCGAAAGCACCGCACCTGTGATCAGCGAGCTGTTCCAGCGCCATGACTCACAAGCCGTTTACCCACGAGTGGAGGCGAAAAATCGCGGTATCCAGGTCGATGAAGCCGCGGCCAATCACGCCTTTTCCCACACGCCCCGCCCGCCCCAGGAGCAGCGCCACCGGGATCAACTCGAACGCCGCGATCTGCAGCGTATGCGTTGCCAGCAACTGCAGCTTCACGGCCAAAGTAATCAGTGCCTGTTACGCAGCGCACGCATCGTGCAGGTGGCCGACCATCCCGTGCCGGGGTTCAACGACCAGTGGCTGATCTGCCAGGCGCGGCATCAAGGTCAGCAGGGTTCGATCCTGTCTGAGGACAGCATTGCCCGGCGCTATCGCAATCAGTTCACGGCCATTCCGTGGTCGACAATATTTCGCCCACCCCTGGACCAGGCCAGGCCGCGCATCCCCGGTTTCCAGCCTGCCCGGGTCTGTGGCCTGGCCGGGCAGCAGGCGAAACAGGATGATCAAGGTCGCCTGCAAGTGAGTGTGTGGCCCGATACGAATGTCGATCCCGAGGCGGCCACAGGGCTGTGGCTACCCGTCGCGATGGCAATGCCCCAGGCCCCAGGGCAAGAGATTTCGCTGCCTACGGCGGGCAGCGATGGCTGGGTCAGTTTTCTCGACAGCGACCCGGACCGTCCGGTGTTCTGCGCCAGCAGTGGACAGCGTCGCCGCCCGCCAGCGGTGCGCGCCGACACCCCACGCAGTGACACTCGCCTGCTGCTCGACTGGTTGATCAGTCGTACCGACCCCGCGCCTTGAGCATCAGCCGCGGTTGCCGGATCGGTCAGGTACGCAGGGGTTTGATGATCATCGCCTGGTTCGGTACGCAGGCATGCTGGGTACCCTGGCTCCCGGGGCGGCTGTTCCAGTGCGGGATCAGCACCAGGGCAGAGAACATCGCGCAGCCGGCAAAGACGATGAAGACGGTCACGGTGTCGAAATAGCCTGGCAGCAATCCGCCGAGAATCGCCCCGATCGAACCGCAACCGTTGACGAAACCGGCCGCCGTGGCGCCGGCCTTGGCGGTGCCGAAATCGATGGCGGCCGCACCGCTGATCATTGAGTCAGGTCCGTAGAGCGTCAGGCCCATGACGAACAGCAGGGCCACCACCAGCACCACGCTACCGCTGTGCAGTGCACCCATGAAAAACGCCAGGGACAGGGTCAGTGCCAACAGGCTGAGCACGCAGGCCGGCATGCGCCGGGCGCCGAACAGCTTGTCCGAGGCCAGGCCGATCAGGATCGGGCCGAGCAAGCCGGCCAGTTCGAATGCGGTGGGAATGATCGCTGCGCCGACCTTGCCCACCGAGGGCATCTGTTCGAAAACGATCACCGGGCCCCAGAGCAGAATCGCGTAGCGCGCCGGTTTCAACATGAAGTAAGCGAGGCCGAGAATCAGCACGGTGCGGTTGCGCAGGATTTCCTTTAACGGCTCCAGCACGCTGATTTTGCTTTGGGCATAGGCCTCTTCAACGCTCAGTTCGGGTTGAGGCTCCACGGCTGGCAAGCCCACATCTTCAGGTTTGTTGCGTTGGAAAATAAAAAACAGCACGGCGACCAGCCCAACCACCGCCGCGCTGGAAATAAACGCCGCATGCCAGCTGCCGATCAGCGTATAGGCCCACCAACCGGCAAATGGCGATGCCACCAGGCCGCCGAAGGCGTAGCAGGAACTCCACAATCCCAATACCTGCCCGCGCTGTTGGGCGGGAAAGAAGCTGCCGAGGTTCTTGCACAACCCCGACCAACCGGTGGACTGCGCCAGGCCTTGAATCAGCATGCAGGTGGCGAAGATTGGCAAGGTGGCGAAACTGCCCATCACCAGCGCCGCCGCCGCAGAAATCAGCAAGCCACCCAGCACCACCACCCGCGGCCCGAAGCGGTCGGCCAGGATGCCCCAGGTGAATTGGCCGATGGCGTAGGCGGTCAGGTAAATCGCGTCGAGGTTGGCCATGGCCATCTTGTCGAGCATGAAGGTCGGATCTTCGCCGATGCCGAGCTTGGCCACGGAAAACGCTTTGCGGGTGAAATAGAACGCGGCGTAGGCGAGCCAGGTGATCGCGAAGATCTGCACGCGCCAACGCTTGAGGGTGCCGAAATGCTTGTTCATTGTGGTTCTGACCTCAGGGTCTGAGTGTGCCGGCAGATTTGAAAAACGCCTGTGTTTTTATTGTTGAGCACAGCGCAATCACCTTGTCCCTGTAGGCGATTGCGGTCAGATGAGTCCTGTGGTTACACGTACAGGCTCATGGCAACCGCGCTGTTCGACTGAGCAGTCACGGAGCCTGAGGTGGATAGAAACAATTAATGTTTAATAAGTGAAATCGATTTATCGTATTTCCAAAATAAGCACTGCTTGTTACTGGAGATGCCCATGTCGGTTTCCCACGCCCAACTCAAAGCTTTCCACGCCGTGGCCGTGCATGGAAGCTTCACCAAAGCCGCCGAGCGGTTGTTTCTCACCCAGCCAGCGATTTCCGACCAAGTGCGCAAACTCGAAGAGCGCTACGGTGTGCTGCTGTTCCATCGCAACAAACGCTCGGTACGCCTCACCGACCTGGGCGAGCGCTTGCTGAGCGTCACCCAGAAACTGTTCGTGATCGAAGCCGAGGCCCAGGAATTGCTGCAGTATTCCCAGGCGTTGCAGACCGGCAGCCTGATTCTGGCGGTGGATGCGCCGGTGCACGTGCTGCCACAGATCGCCCGGTTCTGCGAACGCTACCCCGGCATCAGCGTGAAGATCGAAACCGGCAACACGGATGAGTCGCTGTTCCGACTGTTCAACTATCAGGCCGACCTGGCGTTGCTCGGCCGCGAGGTGAGCGACGAACGATTGATCTCGCTGCCACTGCGCAATGACCCGATGGTGGCGTTCGTGTCGCGCAATCATCCGTGGGCGGATCGCCAATCCATCACCCTCGCGGACCTGGACGACACGCCGCTGGTGTTGCGGGAAATCGGTTCGGTGACCCGCCAGACCCTGGAAGAAGAAATGGCCGGCGCCGGCTTCCGCATTCGCCCGGCGATCGAGGTTGAAGGCCGGGAAGCGGCGCGTGAGGCGGTGGTGGTGGGGATCGGGATTGGCGTGGTGTCGGCGGCTGAATTCGGCGCCGACTCGCGGGTGTGCGCGTTGCCGATCACCGATTGCAAACGGCGGCTGACGGAAACGCTGGTGTGCTTGCGCGAGCAGAGCTCGCGGCGGATTGTGGCGACGTTTCTGGAAATGGTGCGCGAGAGTCTTGCGTAAGCAGGTCCGGCCCCATCGCCAGCAGGCTGGCTCCCACAGTGGTGGTAAGTCGTCCCTGGGGCCGAATGCAAACCCCTTGTGGGAGCCAGCCTGCTGGCGATGCGGGCAACTCAGTCTAAGAGGTGGGTGCCAAGCCGAAAAACGCCTGGATCAAGCGCAAATCCCGCCGCCGCTCCATGCACCCCATCATGTGCCGGTTGACCAATCCCTCGCCAATGATCGGCACCGCCGTCACCCGCGGGTCATGGCTGACCTCCACCGACGACACCACACCCACCCCCAACTCGGCAGCGACCGCCTCGGTTACCGCTTCCCGGCTGTCCAGCTCCAGCAACACCCGCGGATTGACCTTCGCCTGGACGCAGGCGTCATCGAAGGTGCGTCGGGTGATCGAACTCGGTTCACGCAACACCATGATCACCTGGTCCAGTTCCTTGAGCGGCACCCCTTTGGTCCGCCGCGCCCAGGGATGTCCTTCGGGCACCAGCGCGCAAATCCGTGATTCACTCAGGGCTTGCAAGTGCAGGCCCTTGCGCGGCTCGATCTCGGTCAACACCGCCACGTCGGCATGCTCGGACAACAGCGCCGCCAGAGTTTCCTGGGCATTGCCCAGGCGCAGGTTCACGGTGATCCCCGGATAACGCGCACGCAGGCTCGCGAGCATCGGCATGACCATGTGCGGGCCGTCCGCCGCCACCTCCAGGCGCCCGGTCAGTAACTGCCGGTTGGCTTCCAGCATCGCTTGCGCCTCCTCGGCCAGGCCGAACATCGCCCGGGTGATCGACGCAAGCTTGGTGCCCTCCTCCGTCAGCTCCACCCGGCGGGCGGTGCGGCGCAACAGGGTGATCTGGTAGTGCTCCTCCAGCGCCTTGATGTGCCCGGTGACCGCTGGTTGGCTGATGAACAGTCGAGCAGCGGCGCGGGTGAAACTGCCCTCACGAGCCACGGCATCGAAAGCGCGGAGCTGAAACAGGTTCATGAATAACTCTCACTGATGGCTGGCATAACAACAAACAATTTGATTGATAACTCGGCAAATTGCAAGTTAAGCCCCGTAGCTTCATCCCATCGATTGCGAGGACACGAGAATGAGTACTGCCGCCCCCATCCTGCTCACCCCCGGCCCGTTGACTACTTCGGCCCGCACCCGCCAGGCGATGATGGTTGACTGGGGTTCATGGGATGACCGTTTCAACCAGCTGACCGCCGGCCTCTGCGAACAACTGCTGGCGATCATCAACGGCGCGGCCACCCACCACTGCGTGCCCCTGCAAGGCAGCGGCACCTTCGCCGTCGAAGCGGCGATCGGCACGCTGGTGCCACGCGACGGCAAGGTCCTGGTGCTGATCAACGGCGCCTACGGCAAGCGCCTGGCGAAGATCTGCGACGTGCTGGGGCGCTCGTTCAGCACGTTCGAAACCGCCGAAGACGAACCGACTACCGCTGCTGACGTCGACCGTCTGCTGCGGGCCGATGATGGCATCACCCACGTTGCACTGATTCACTGCGAAACCAGCACCGGCATCCTCAATCCGCTGCCGGAAATCGCCCAGGTGGTCGCGCAGCACGGCAAACGCCTGATCATCGATGCCATGAGCTCCTTCGGCGCGCTGCCGGTGGACGCCCAACAGGTGCCGTTCGATGCGCTGATCGCCGCTTCCGGCAAGTGCCTGGAAGGCGTGCCGGGCATGGGTTTCGTTTTCGCTCGCAAAGAATCCCTGGCCAACGCCGCCGGCAACTCGCACTCCCTGGCGATGGACCTGCACGACCAGCACACCTACATGGCCAAGACCGGGCAATGGCGCTTCACACCGCCGACCCACGTGGTCGCCGCGCTGCACGAAGCCCTGCTGCAATACAACGAAGAAGGCGGCCTGCCCGCCCGGCACCAGCGCTATGCCGCCAACTGCCAGGCCCTGATGGAAGAGATGGCCAACCTTGGCCTGCGCAGCTTCCTGCCAGCCGCCATCCAGGCGCCGATCATCGCCACGTTCCATGCTCCGAAAGATCCGCGTTATCAGTTCAAGGAGTTCTACGAGCGGGTCAAGGCCAAGGGTTACATCCTCTACCCCGGCAAGCTGACCCAGGTCGAGACGTTCCGCGTCGGCTGCATCGGCCATGTGCAACCTTCGGAAATGCGCGAAGCGGTGGCGGCGATTGCCGAAGTGCTTCGCGAGATGGAAGTACTCGAAATCTGAATCGCCTCCAATCCTTGTGGGAGCGGGCTTGCCCGCGATAGCGGTCTGACATTCACCATTGATGTCGACTGACAGGCCCCCATCGCGGGCAAGCCCGCTCCCACAGGAACGCCGAACTCTCGAATAGCTCGTTCTCATAGGAATTTGATCACCATGAACTACACCACCCCAACCAAACTGCAAGCCGCCATCCTCGACTGGGCCGGCACTGTGGTCGATTTCGGCTCGTTCGCGCCGACGCAGATTTTCGTCGAGGCCTTCGCCGAGTTCGACGTCCAGGTCTCCATCGAAGAGGCCCGTGGCCCGATGGGCATGGGCAAGTGGGACCACATCCGCACCCTGTGCGACCAGCCGCAAGTCGCCGAGCGCTATCGCAAGGTGTTCGGCCGTACGCCGACCGACGATGACGTCACCGCCATCTACCAGCGCTTCATGCCACTGCAGATCGAGAAAATCGCCGAACACTCTGCGCTGATTCCCGGCGCCCTGGACACCATCGCCAACCTGCGTCAGCAGGGGATCAAGATCGGCTCCTGCTCCGGTTACCCGAAACAGGTCATGGACAAAGTCGTCGAGCTGGCCGCCACCAACGGCTACGTGGCCGACCACGTGGTCGCCACCGACGAAGTGCCGAACGGCCGCCCATGGCCCGCCCAGGCATTGGCCAACGTGATCGCCCTGGGCATCGACGATGTTGCCGCCTGCGTGAAGATCGACGACACCGTGCCGGGCATTCTCGAAGGCCGTCGTGCCGGCATGTGGACCGTGGCGCTGATCTGCTCGGGCAACGCGCTGGGCCTGGACTACGAAGGCTATCGCGCCCTGGACAGCGACACCCTGGACAGCGAGCGCAAGCGCATTCACGCGCTGTTCGAAGGCTCGCGCCCGCACTACATGATCGACACCATCACCGACTTGCCGCAAGTGATTGCCGACATCAACCAGCGCCTGGCCAAAGGCGAGATGCCGCAAAGCAATTGATATAAACGCGCATCGCCCTTTGTAGGAGCTGCCGAAGGCTGCGATCTTTTGATCTTGAAAAAATCAAAAGATCGCAGCC
>NZ_AKJF01000167.1 GCF_000282475.1 Pseudomonas sp. GM78 | reverse complement strand
AGGGGCAAGAGCCCTTGGTTACTTGGGGCTCTTCCAAGTGACTCGCCGTAAGGGCAAAACCCTAAGTGGCCGTTACCGCAGCAACGGATATACGCCCAATCCAATATGTCACTCAGAACTTGCGGTCAGGTTCCGACAACTCTCTGCTGTCGTCATGCTTCCACGTCTGCTCCGTATGTTTTTGCTCTTCGATTTCTTCTTCCGTCGGTTCATCCATGTCTTCATCGGGGTCCGGTTTCTTTTGCTCTGTTGCCATGGGTTCACCTCTCTTCCTGAAGGGATCGGTCATCAACTCTAAGCGTAGAACAATTTCCCCTGCCCGGCTCACAGCCACCAACGCAACAGAAAGAAAAAGCCCATGCTCAACAGCATGCTGAGCAAGGTGTTGCGGGTGTACAGCACCAGGCCGACGGCCACCAGCGAACTGATCAGGTAGGGATTGTCCCATTGCAGGTTCAGTTGCTTGTCCGGCATGAACACGATCGGCCCGCAGATCGCCGTCAGCATGCCCGGCACGGCAAAACCGAGGAACTGCCGGGCATTGCTGCTCAACCGCAGCGGCAGGCGCGGTTCCAGGAACACATAGCGGTTGAGAAACACCAGGACACCCATGCCGATAATCACTGCCCAGACCATCATGTGCGCGCTCCCTGGAATTTGTTGCAGATAAACCCGGCGGTCATGCCGGCAAGTCCCGACAGCACCAGGGCCGAGCCCCATTGCCAGTAGCTGAACAGCACCGAGCAGAACAGCGAAACCGCGACACAGACCACCGTCGGCACGTTGCGCACCACCGGGGTGATCAGGGCGATGAAGGTGGCGGCGATGGAGAAGTCCAGCCCCAGGTGTTCCAGGCCCGGAATGCTGCTGCCCAGCACGATGCCCGCCAGGGTGAAGAGGTTCCAGGCCACGTAGAACGTCAGGCCGACACCCAGGGCGTACCAGCGATCGAACTGCTGTTTGTCGTGCTGGCTGGTCAGGGCGAACAATTCATCGGTAAGCAAGAAGCCCAGCCCCGCTCGCCAGCGACCCGGCAACGGCGAGATCACCGAACGCATGCTCATCCCGTAGAGCAGATGCTGGGAAGTCAGCAACAAGGTGGTCAGCAGGATCGAAAAGATCCCGGCCCCGCCCTTGAGCATGCCGATGGCCACCAGCTGCGCGGCGCCGGCAAACACGATGCTCGACAAGCCCTGGCCTTGCAGGGGCGTGAGGTTGGCTTCGATGGCCATGGAACCGGCCAGCAGGCCCCAGGGTGCCGTGGCCAGGGATAACGGCATGATCGCCACGGCGCCACGCAAGAATGCGCTGCGCGGCAAGAGTGAGTTGGACATAACATTCTGCAACCAGGGAAAGACCTGAGACTGTGCCAGCAGTCGCGGCCGCTGGCTTGAACAATCTTGCGCACTTGGACCCTTCACCGGCTGGCGCCGTTTTTTCCTGATGCTCGCGATTGACAAACAGCGCGCCGGCTTTTAAAACTGGGCGCCTCATTCAGGGTGTAAGCAAAGATGTCCGCAACCTTCAATCTCGACGCTTGTGTCATTGGCTTGACTGCCAAGGCCCAAGGTTGCGTTGCGCACGCCCTCAAATCGAAGAAACAGTCGCTCATGTGATCGGGGCGCGCTGTCCCGTCAGATGAGCTGACAGGACATTGAGCGCGACGGACCACCCTCCCCTTGCTTACTTCCTTCTACGCTTCTGACGGTGACGAAATCGGTCAACCATCAGGAGAAAGTGCATGTCATCGTTTCAAGGTATCTGGGTTCCCCTCGTCACGCCGTTCCACAATGGCGCCATCGATTTCGTCGGGTTGCGCCGGCTGGTCAGCCATCTGCTGGAACAAGGCGTCGACGGCCTGATCGTCTGTGGCACCACCGGCGAACCGGCGGCCATGGGCAAGCACGAACAGCTGGCGGTGCTCGATGCGGTGCTGGAGCAAGTGCCGGCGCGGCAGGTCGTCATGGGCCTGGCCGGCAACAACTTGATCGAGCTGCTGCACTTTCAGCAGGAGATCCTCAAGCGCCCGGTGGCCGGCCTGCTGGTGCCACCGCCGTATTACATCCGGCCGTCCCAGGCGGGGCTCGAAGCGTTTTTCCAGACGGTGGCCGACGCGTTCAGTGTGCCGCTGATCCTGTATGACATCCCCTACCGCACCGGCGTGACCTTCGAGCAGGCGACCTTGCTGAACATCATCGCCCATGAGCGGATCGTCGCGATCAAGGACTGTGGCGGCAACCTGGGCAACACCCTGGCATTGCTGGCCAGCGGCAAGGTCGATGTGCTGTGCGGTGAAGACAACCAGATCTTCAATGCCCTGTGCCTGGGCGCCAAAGGCGCGATTGCCGCGTCGGCGCATGTCCATCCGCAACGTTTCGTGGCGCTGTACCGTCAGGTTCGCGACAACCAGCTGGCGGCCGGCCGGGCAACGTTCTTCCAGTTACTGCCGCTGATCCAGAGCCTGTTCATCGAGCCCAACCCGGCGCCGGTGAAAACCGCGCTGGCCCTGCAAGGCTTGATCACGGATGAGTTGCGCGCACCGATGCAACGCAGCAGCGATGCCATGGTGGCGCGGTTAAAGGAGGTGCTCGGCGCGCTGGGCAGTGACAATCGATAGAGCACCAGGTGCCCGGCCGAGTACCATGGAACGATTCGACTGACGCGCCAGGGGGTCGACATGTTCTACCGAATCGCCGCCGACGGGCTGGTGCTGTTTCACCTGGCGTTCATTGTGTTCGTTGTGTTCGGCGGGCTGCTGGTCCTCAAATGGCCGCGCCTGATCCTGTGGCACCTGCCCGCCGCCGCCTGGGGCGTGGCGGTGGAGCTGTTCCACCTGCCTTGCCCGCTGACACACTGGGAAAACCTGATGCGCCAGGGGGCGGGGCAAACCGGTTACGGCGGTGGCTTTATCGAACATTACGTGTGGCCGATCATCTACCCGGCCGGGCTGACTCCGGCCATTCAGCTGGGGTTGGGCAGCACGGTACTGCTGGTTAATGTACTGGTCTATCTTCGATTGTTCTGGCACAGGAAACGGCGGCGGCTATCGTAACCGTCAAACACGAGGGTGCGACCCATGCTGTCGACTGAAGACCTGACACTGCTGCAAGCGATCCGCGAGACCGGCAGCCTGTCGCGGGCCGCGGCTTACCTCGGCAAGGCGCCCTCTACGGTGTCCTACGCCGCGCGGCAACTGGAAGAACGCTTCGATGCCTTGCTGTTCGATCGCCGGCGCTACCGCCTGCAACTCACCCCGGCCGGTGAATTGCTGGTCAACGAAGCGGCGCGACTGATGCAGGACGTCTCGCGCCTGACCCAACGGGTGCAGCAAGTGGCCAACGGCTGGGAAAGCCGACTGTGGATCGTCACCGACGAACTGCTGGAGTTCGAAACGCTGATCCCGGTGATCCGCGAGTTCGATGCGCTGGGTTCCGGTGTACCGCTGCGCATTACCCAGGAAGTGCTCCGGGGTGTCTGGGAGGCCCTGCGTGAAGGCCGCGCGGACCTGATCATCGGCGCCACCAACGAGCCACCGGCCATCGCGTCCCTGCGCTGGATGCAACTGGGGGAAATGCAATGGGTGTTTGCCGTCTCGCCCAGGCATCCGCTGGCCAAGGCCCGCGAACCGATCACCCGCGCCATGGTGGCGCAGCACCGGGCGATTGTCGTGGCAGACTCCTCCCGGGCCAGCGAAGGCAGTACCTACGGTGTCTCCGGTGGCCAATCGGTGCTGGCGGTGCCAACCATGCGCGCGAAAATTCTCGCCCAGTGCGACGGCCTCGGCGTGGGCTGGCTGCCCAGGCATCGCGTCGCCTCGTTACTGGACAATGGCACGCTGGTGGAAAAGCAGATGGCCGACCCCCGCGAGCCGAATATCCTGTATGCCGGCTGGCGCGGCGATCACGACGGGCGGGCGTTGGGCTGGTGGCTGGAAAAGCTCAAGCAACCCTACCTCTGCACCCGGTTGGTACAAGGCAGCGACCGGTTTGCCTGAGCCTCAGTTGGCAATCACACTCATGTTGCGCCCGCTGGCCTTGGCCACGTACAGCGCCTTGTCGGCCGCCCCGATCAGCTCGCTGGTCTGGGCCTTTGACGCCGGATCATAACCGCACACCCCCACGCTGACCGTCACCTTGCCATCAGGGCTTTCAGTGTGCGGCAGGCTGGCGGCCTGGACCGCATGGCGGATTTTTTCCGCCAGCAGGAATGCCCCGACGTAGTCAGTCCCCGGCAGCACCACGGCAAACTCCTCGCCGCCAAAGCGCGCGGCCAGGTCGCCAGGACGCCTGATGTGCTCGGTAATGAGCGCAGCGATCTTGCGCAAGCACTCATCACCGGCCAGGTGGCCGTAGCGATCATTGAATGGCTTGAAGTGGTCGACATCGATCATCAGCAGGGCCAAGCCCGTCATGTTGTGCCGGGCGCGGCCCATTTCCGCCTGGATGAACAGGTCGAACTGGCGCCGGTTGGCCAGGCCTGTGAGCGCGTCTTCCAGCGCCAGCAACTCAAGGTTGCGATTGAGTTCGAGCAGGCGCTCCTGAGTGCAGAGCAATTCGCCCTGGATGCGATCCTGCTTCTTCATCAACTTGATCAGGCGATAGCCGAGTACCCCCAGAACCCCGAGCAACAGCGCGACGATCCCCGCACTGAGCAAGGACTCCTGGCGCCAGCCGGCCAGCACCTCGTCCTTGTTGAGCGCGGCAAAGACGATCAGCGGATAACCCTCGACCCGGCGATAGCCCACGACCCGCTCCACGCCATCCAGGATGGACCGCACGGTAGCCGTGCCCGAACTGGCCTGGGGCAGGAGCTTGGTGAACAACGGACTCTTGGCCAGGCTGGTGCCGATGTCCGCTTCGTGAAACGGCCGGCGCACGATAATGCTGGCATCGTCGGCGATCAGGTTGATCACGCCGTTGCGGCCCATGTCGATGCCATCGTACAGCTGCAGGAAATGACTGAGGTAGAGGGTGGCCAGCGCCACACCGGCGAAACGGCCATCCGGGTAATTGATCCGGCGCGACACCGTCATGATCCATTCGCCGCTGGAGCGGCTCTTGATCGAAGGGCCGATGTGCGGTCCGCGGTCGGGATGATCGCGGTGATAGATGAAGTATTCGCGGTCGGAATTGTTGGCGACCCCCACCTCGGCACCGTTGGAATTGGCGATCCATTTGCCGGTTTCGTCATAGACGAACAGCCCATGCACCTGGCTCAACTCACTGCGCTGGGCGCCGAGCAGGCGTTGCAGGCGATTGAGCCGACCCGGCTCGATACCGTCGTTCTCCAGGCGATCGACCAGGGTGAACAGCAGCGTGTCGGCTTGCTTGATCGCCGCCTGGGCCTGCGAGGCCAGGGTCTGCGCAAGGTTGGACATCGCCACTTCCTTGTCATGCAGATGGTACTGGCGCGAGCTCCAGGTTTCCCAGATCACGATCACCGCCATCGACAGGCATGCGGCGATCAGAAGGGTCACGGCAGAGCGAGTCTTGAGCCGGGCGACCCCCTGCCGGTTGTGTTCCACAGGGTCGTGAATGGACGGCTGCCCCATGACGTTCGCTCCTTGAATCGAATGAAAAGGCCTTTGTTGCTCCATGGGTCTAGCGTTCTGCCTGCTTCAGCGCGTCCAGCCAGACCGGGTCCAGTCGCGTCTGCCGGATGTCGATGCCCTGCGCCTGCATCCGCGCCTGATGTTGCTCCATTTCCCGGTGCAATTGCGCATCATCGCTGGAGTTACCGTCCAGTTGGTGCATCTGGCTCAATCCCAGGTGATAGAAGCGCAACAGCTTCATGGCGTCCGGATTCCCGGCGTCCACAGCCGCCTTGAGGTGGTGCATGACGTTGGTGATGCTCATCAGGCTGCGCTTGAGTTGCCAACTGTAGACCGCCGGCGCCATCCATTCCTGATGCCAGAACAACTTGCGCATCAACGCGGCCATGACCAGGACGGCGGCAAACACCCCGCCGATGTTGAAGCGTAGATTGTCCCCTCCCGGCTCGCCGAACAACGTCACCGCCGCGGTGGACAGGGCCATCGCCAGCGCGAGGAAGATCAGCGCGATCATCAACGTGCTGCGCCGCGTCCGTTGCCGATAGTCGTCGGCGTTCATCGGCTGGATTTCGAACATGACGTCGGGATTCCTTGGCTTCAATGGCAAAAAAAGGGTCTCAGGGTAAAAAGACCGCGGGCCATTATCGCCTCTACGACGGATTTAGCTATGCTGGGGCTCCTTTTCATCTATACATCATCAAAAGGAGGACATGGCGACACCGCGCAGTTCGTGCCATCTTCTTTCATGGATACTCTCTATTCGGATGCCATTCGTTGTTTGCGCGTGAATGACATCGTTTTAAGGATCATTGAATGACCCAACGACAAGTAATCAATGCATCGGTCAGCCCGAAAGGCAGCCTGGAAACACTCTCTCAACGGGAAGTCCAGCAACTGAGCGAAGCCGGATCCGGCAGTACCTACGACATCTTCCGCCAGTGCGCCCTGGCCATCCTCAACACCGGCGCCCACGTCGATAACGCCAAGACCATCCTCGAAGCCTACAAGGACTTCGAAATCCGCATCCACCAGCAAGACCGCGGCGTACGCCTGGAACTGCTGAACGCCCCGGCCGACGCCTTCGTCGACGGCGAAATGATTGCCAGCACCCGTGAAATGCTGTTCAGCGCCCTGCGCGACATCGTCTACACCGAAAACGAACTCGACAGCCAACGCATCGACCTGAGCACCTCCCAGGGTATCAGCGACTATGTCTTCCACCTGCTGCGCAACGCCCGCACCCTGCGCCCCGGCGTCGAGCCGAAGATCGTGGTGTGCTGGGGCGGTCACTCGATCAATACCGAAGAATACAAATACACCAAGAAAGTCGGCCACGAACTGGGCCTGCGCAGCCTGGACGTGTGCACCGGTTGCGGCCCCGGCGTGATGAAAGGCCCAATGAAAGGGGCCACCATCGCCCATGCCAAACAGCGCATCCACGGCGGTCGCTACCTGGGCCTGACTGAACCCGGGATCATCGCCGCCGAGGCGCCGAACCCGATCGTCAACGAACTGGTGATCCTGCCGGACATCGAGAAGCGCCTGGAAGCCTTCGTCCGCGTCGGCCACGGCATCATCATCTTTCCGGGTGGCGCCGGTACCGCCGAGGAGTTCCTGTACCTGCTCGGCATCCTGATGCACCCGGACAACGCAGGCCTGCCCTTCCCGGTCGTCCTCACCGGCCCGAAACATGCCGCCCCCTACCTGGAGCAGCTGGACGCGTTCGTCGGCGCCACCCTGGGCGCAGACGCCAAGAAGCACTACGAGATCATCATCGACGACCCGGCTGAAGTCGCCCGACACATGACCCAGGGCCTCAAGGCGGTCAAGCAGTTCCGTCGCGAGCGCAACGACGCGTTCCATTTCAACTGGCTGCTGAAGATCGACGAAGGCTTCCAGCGCCCGTTCGACCCGACCCACGAAAACATGGCCAACCTCAAACTGAGCCGTGACCTGCCACCCCACGAACTGGCCGCCAACCTGCGCCGAGCGTTCTCCGGCATCGTCGCCGGCAACGTCAAGGACAAGGGCATCCGCCTGATCGAAAAACACGGTCCGTACCAGATCCGTGGCGATGCGGCTGTCATGCAGCCGCTGGATCAACTGCTCAAGGCGTTTGTCGCCCAGCACCGGATGAAATTGCCGGGTGGTGCGGCTTATGTGCCGTGTTATCAAGTGGTTGCGTGATTAAGTTAACGTAAGTTGTTAAATGCGAGCCGAAGCCAATGCTTCGGCTTGCTGCTTTCTGGGACAGGTATATCCACATGCGCCAACGCAACGCCGCCAGGCTGCTGGTCATCAATCCCGACCGTCAGGTTCTGCTGTTTCGCTTCCAGCATAAGGACGGTGCCCTCGCCGGCCGCAACTACTGGGCGACGCCCGGTGGCGGGCTGGAGACCGGTGAAACCTTCGAAGCCGCGGCGGTTCGGGAATTGTTTGAGGAAACCGGTATGCAGGTTGATGTACTTGACGCCAGTGTTGCGCAGAACTGCTTTGCGATGATGTTGCCCAGTGGCGAGACGGTGATGGCGGTGGAGCAGTACTTTGTCGTGCACGCTGAACGCGAGCAACTGACGCGCGATGGCTGGACGGCCGAAGAAGTGCAGGTGATGACTGAACACAAATGGTGGTCGATCGCCGAACTGGAACAAACGACGGAGACGGTCTGGCCGCAGAGCTTGATCGAGATGTTGGGTAAGGCGTGAGGGGGTTTCCGTCAGGCAGGCCAAACGTGGGCGACCTACATGTTGTAGGCACCTGCCGGGCGGCGATCCGACTTTCTGGCGGAGGGGACCTTAAGTATTGCGGTGATCTTTCGGACGCCTCCGCCGGCAAGCCAGCTCCCACAGGGGAATGTGTGCGGCTGGGCGATTGTTGTCGGAGTACATATCCATTGCTGCGGTAACGACCACTTATGGTTTCGCCCTTACGGCGACTCCCTTTTTCAAACGCCAAAAAGGAAGCAA
>NZ_AKJF01000166.1 GCF_000282475.1 Pseudomonas sp. GM78 | reverse complement strand
GGGAGCGAGCCTGCTCGCGATGAGGCCGGCACATTCAACGTAGGTGGTGACTGATCCACCGCTATCGCGAGCAGGCTCGCTCCCACAGGTTTTCAGCGCGATTATTGCGGCTTGCGATAGCTGTTGATGATCGCCGAGAAGTCACTGCCGCCTTCCCCACGCAGGCTCATCGCCTGATACAACTGTTGCGCCACCGCGCCAAGCACCACCGGCTGGTGCGCCTGACGTGCCGCTTCCGTGGCCAGCCCCAGATCCTTGAGCATCAACTCGGCGCCGAAGCCACCGGTATAGCCGCGCGAAGCCGGTGCCGTTTCGACGATGCCAGGCCACGGGTTGTACATCTCCGAACTCCAGCAACGCCCGGTGGAGCTGTTGATGATGCCCGCCAGCACCTTGGTGTCGATACCCAGGGCATCACCCAGCGCCATGGCTTCACTGACGCCGACCATGGAAATACCCAGCAGCAGGTTGTTGCAGATCTTGGCAATCTGCCCGGTGCCGACTTCGCCGCAATGGACGATGTTGCGGCCCATTTGTGCCAGCACCGGTTGCAGGGTCGCGAACAGTTCCGGGGTCGCACCGACCATGAACGTCAAGGTCCCCGCCGCGGCGCCACCGGTGCCACCGGAAACCGGCGCATCGGCCATGGCCACGCCCTGCTTGGCAGCGGCGGCGGCCACGTCACGGGCGGTCTGCGGATCGATGGTGCTGCAATCCACCGCAGGTACACCCTTGCCGATACCGGCGAGCACACCGTCTTCGCCCAGCCAGACGCTGCGTACATGCACGGCAGCGGGCAGCATGGTGATGACCAGTTCCGCACCTTGCGCCGCCTCACGGGCCGAAGCGCTGATGCTGCCGCCCAGTTGCTCAAGCTCCGCCAGCACGGTCTTGTTCAGGTCGACCAGGCGCAGAGAATGGCCAGCCTTGATCAGGTTGCGCGCCATCGGCGCGCCCATGTTGCCGAGACCGATAAAAGCGATGTTCATGTCCGGCTCCTTAACGCAGGTTGATGGTGGTGTTCACACCGTCGTTGACGCTGTCGTCATCGAACCAGCGGCTGGTGACGGTCTTGGTCTGAGTGTAGAACTGCACCACTTGCTTGCCATATGGACCCAGGTCGCCGAGCTTGGAACCACGGGAACCGGTGAAGCTGAAGAACGGGACCGGCACCGGAATCGGGATGTTGATGCCGACCTGACCGACGTCGATTTCGTTCTGGAACTTGCGCGCCGCCGCACCGGATTGGGTGAACAGGCCAGTGCCGTTACCGAACGGGTTGGCGTTGACCAGGGCAATGGCCTCGTCGAGCGTATTCACTTCCAGCACGACCAGCACCGGACCGAAGATTTCCTGGGTGTAGATCTGCATGTCAGTGGTCACACCGGAGAACAGGGTCGGGCCGACGAAGTTGCCCTTCTCGTAACCGGGAACGGTGATTTCGCGACCATCGAGCTCGAGTTTCGCGCCTTCCTTGATGCCGCTTTCGATCAGGTCGAGAATTCGCGCCTTGGCCTTTTTCGAGATGACCGGACCGACATCGGTGCCCGGCTCGCTGCCAGCATTCACCTTGAGTTTCTGCGCCAGCGCTTTCAAGTCTGGCAGCCATTGCTTGGCCGCGCCGACCAGCACCACCACCGAAGTCGCCATGCAACGTTGACCGGCCGCGCCAAAACCGGCGCCCACCAGCGCATTCAGCGCCTGTTCGCGATTGGCATCGGGCAGCACCACGGCGTGGTTCTTCGCGCCCATCATCGATTGCACGCGTTTGCCGTGCTTGCCGGCCAGGTCATAGACGTGGGTGCCGACCGCCGTCGAGCCGACGAAGGAAACCGCCTTGATGTCTTTGTGGGTGCAGAGCGCATCCACCACATCCTTGCCACCGTGCACCACGTTGAGCACGCCAGCCGGAACGCCGGCCTCGATGGCCAGCTCCACCAGCAGCATGGTCGACATCGGGTCTTGCTCGGACGGCTTGAGCACGAAGGTGTTGCCGCAGGCGATAGCCATCGGGAACATCCACAGCGGAATCATCGCCGGGAAATTGAACGGCGTGATGCCAGCGCAAACGCCAATTGGCTGACGCAGGGTGTAGGTGTCCACGCCGCCCGCCACGTTTTCAGCGAACTCGCCCATTTGCAGGCTGCCGATGGAGCACGCGTGCTCGACCACTTCCAGGCCACGGAAAATATCGCCTTCAGCGTCGGCAATGGTTTTGCCCTGCTCGGCGCTCAGGACTGCAGCGATGCGCTTGGAATGTTCGCGGATCAACGCCTGGAGCTTGAGCATGATGCGCATGCGCGCGCCGATTGGTGTCAGCTTCCATGTCTGGAAGGCACGATGGGCAGCACTGATGGCAGCGTCGACTTCTTCAGCGGTGGCAAACGGTACCTTGGCCAGCACCTGTTGGGTTGCCGGGTTGATGATGTCGTGCCATTCAGTGGTCTGGGATTCGACCCACTGGCCATCGATCAACAGTTTGACCTTTTGCACGGTGGTCTCGTTTGGCGTAAGCGAAGCGTTCATGTGGGTCTCCGAATCTTTGTTTTTATTCCAGGAGCCAGGGCGAAAAGTCACCCTGTGATAAGACGTGTGCCGCGAATTGGTGATCGGGCTGTTTTTGGAGTATAGATGTGCAAACTTCTAATAAGAACGCACATAAAAGCCGGTCCATCATGCAAAAAAACATCACGTCTCTAGGTTCGCTGAATTGGGATGACCTCAAGTTTTTCCTCGAAGTCTCCCGCACGCGCAAGGCCAGCACCGCAGCCAAGCGCCTGGCCGTCGACTACACCACCGTGTCGCGGCGCATCAGTTCACTGGAAGCTTCGCTGGGCACCTTGCTGTTCGAGAAATCGCGGACCAGCGGCTTCGTCCTGACCGCCGAAGGCCAGCGCCTGATGGGCTACGCCGAGTCGATCGAAAGCACGCTGCACATGGCCTGCGAACAGGTATCGGGTTCCGGGGTGGCGTTGTCCGGCCATGTGCGCATGGGCTGCACCGAAGGTTTCGGGAGCTTTTTCATTACTCCGCAACTGAGCCATTTCGTCGACGCCTACCCGGCGATCTCGGTGGACATCCTGCCGCTGCCGCACTTCATCAGCCTGTCCAAGCGCGAGGCCGACATCGTCATCGCCCTGGAACGCCCGGAGCACGGGCCCTATGTCTGCTGCAAACTGACCGACTACCGCCTGCAGCTGTATGCGACCCAGCAATACCTCGACAAGCACCCGGCGATCCGCCGCCCCGCCGACCTGGGCAAGCATGCGTTCATCAGTTATGTCGATGACCTGGCGTTCAGCTCCGAGCTGCTGTACCTGGCCAACGTGCTCCCCGGCGCCAGCGCCAATTTGCGCAGTACCAGCGTGATCGCGCAGTTCGTGGCCGCGCAGCAAGGGCGATCGCTGGCGATCCTGCCGTGCTTCCTTGCCGCCCAGGACCCACGCTTGCTGCCGGTGTTGCCACAGGAAATCAACATCACCCGGCAGTTCTGGATGTACTGCCGCGAAGACCTGCGCAAGCTCAAGAGGATCACCCTGTTGTGGGATTACATCCGCGCGGTGACCGAGCAGAACCAGGCCCTGTTGATGGGGGGCAGTCGACAAATGCAGTTCGCCGACTGAGGACTTTCAAAAAACGTCAGGTTGTAACCGGTTGGCGGCCAGCCACTTTCCTGGACAAGGTTTTGCCAAAAGCAATCCACCATTTTTCGTAATAGAAGGTCGATATATGGGCGGTGATGAAAATGGCGGCGAACAACAACGGACGCTTCAGGTATTTAACGACCGTATCTCCACTTCCCAGCCAGGTATGCGCCAGCAACGGATGAACTACGTAGAGCGCGTAGGAGATGGTGGCGATATAAAACAGAATGCGATTGTTTAAAAGCTTGGCAATGACTGTTCGGCCACTGAGTAATGTGCTCCCCACCATGGCTGCGGCAATATAGGGGCGTAAGTAGTTCATGAAGCCGCCGTCGGGATGACTGGACACTACAAACAGGGCAAACAACGTTATTTGCACGACCAGCATTTGTGCAGGAGCTTTCACAAGGTTACTACCCAGTCTTTTGTGATAGATCAGCGCCAGTATGCAGCCAGACAGTATTTCATCAATGCGGTAATAGGTATTGATGACGACATGGGCATCATTCATGACACGGTAGGTCGTGACGGCGATGGCGAGAAAAGGGATCAGCACCATCCACCTTTTCCTCATCAGAACGACCAGCAACGCGATGGCCACGTAAAACTGGACCTCCATGCACAAACTCCATAGATGGCCGTTTATATTGCCAAGCCACATGGGTGGCCAGTTGGCAACGAACAAAAAGTTCGCGATGTAGTAATCAGGAGGGCTGCTCATCATAGGCAAAACAATTGCCATGTACAGCCAGGCGAGAGGCACTATGCGAAAGAACCTGCGAATCAGAAAATCAATGACGCTGTCGTTATTGAGCAGAAAACTTGTTATCAGGAAACCCGACAACGTGAAAAATATAGCCATGCCCATGACGCCTGCGGCGGAGTTCAACTGCAAAATCTTTGGGCCAAGTGGTAGCAGGTGACACGCCAGGACCAGCAAGATACTTATGCCGCGCCATCCATCAAGTACGTTTAACCGAGAGCCTGCTACGGAACTATCACTCATATTGGCATTCGCTCTTTGGATATGAAAACCCAATAGTCGTAGCAGTGAAAAATCTCTGAAGCCAGACCATTTAAGCCTGAAGTCTAGGCCACCTTTTGAGCTTTACACTTCACGCCACGATGAAATTTTGTCGCGAGCCAGTGGCTGCATAACTGGTTTTTTGACGTTGCTTTCATGGCGTGAAGTGCATCGTCCAATTTTTTGGCAGATGCGCTGCGAGCGCTGTCAGTCGCTCGCCTCCTTGAGTTCCAGCATCAGCCCGCTCAAGCGTTTGACCCGGCGCCGTACCGCCTCTTCAAAGACACCTGCCCGAGGCTCGATCAATGTGAACCAGTCCTTGGCCCGGGTGATGCCGGTGTAGATCAGCTCCTTGGTGAGGACCGGGTTCAGGGCGTCGGGCAGGATCAACGCGGTGTGGGCGAATTCCGAGCCCTGGGATTTGTGCACGGTCATGGCGTACACGGTTTCGACATCATTGAGGCGGCTGGGCAACACAAAACGCACACCGCCCTGCCCGTCGTTCCTCGGGAAGGCTACCCGCAGCACTGGTTTCCCGGCCTCGGGCCCCTCGCGCTCGGGGAGCTTGAGGGCAATACCGATGTCGCCATTCATCAAGCCCAGGCCGTAATCATTGCGGGTCATCAGCACCGGCCGGCCTTCGTACCACTGCTGGTTACTGTCGATCAGCCGCGCCTTCAGCAAGGCGTCGGTCACCCGCTGGTTCAAGCCTTCCACGCCCCAAGGGCCTTTGCGCACGGCGCACAACAACTGGAAGGCGTCGAATGCCTGCAGCACCTGTCGGGCCCAATCGGTCCAGCGCGCGTCTTCCAGGGGACAATCGAGGGCTGGACGCTGGTTGCGCAGCAGGCTCAAGTAGTAGCGGTAGCC
Source organism: Pseudomonas sp. GM78 (assembly GCF_000282475.1). Classification (GTDB taxonomy): domain Bacteria; phylum Pseudomonadota; class Gammaproteobacteria; order Pseudomonadales; family Pseudomonadaceae; genus Aquipseudomonas. The sequence goes on along the minus strand of NZ_AKJF01000166.1, from coordinate 8,042 downwards.
TTGCGGCCCCTCACCATGTCCTTCGAGCAACAGGCGCTCCAGCGCGCGATCCTGTTCATTGCGCAGGGACAGGCAGAACACATCGTCGTGGCTTCGCGCCGCCAACAATTTCCTGGCTTGAGCGGGCTGTTGCTGGTTCACCCACCGGGCCAGCTGGCCAATGCCGCTGCCTTCGCCGAATCGCCGCGAGTGGCGCAACATCACCACTTGCTGGGCCAGCGGATGGGTGCCTTGGGTATCTTCCTCCAATCCGCTGGCGTCCAGGCTTTCGCCACTAACGGCTTGCAGCCAATGGCGAGTCTGCGGGCTATACCAACCCGCTTCGGCGTCGCGACACAGATCGCCCAGCACGGCACCGGCCTCCACCGACGCCAGCTGGTCCTTGTCACCCAGCAGCACCAGGCGCGCATGGGCCGGCAGCGCGTCGAGCAGATTGGCCATCATTTCCAGGTCGATCATCGACGCTTCGTCCACCACCAGAACATCCAGCGGCAAGTGATTGCCGGCGTGGTGACGGAAATGCCGCGTCCCCGGGCGGCTGCCAAGCAGGCGGTGCACGGTGGTGACATCAGAGGGGATTTTATCGCGGATGGCTTCAGTGACTTTCAGCGTGCGCACTTGCGCACTGATGGACTCGGTCAGCCGCGCCGCGGCCTTACCGGTGGGCGCGGCAAGACGAATGCGCAGCGGCTTGCCCGCCTCTACGGCCGGTGCCTGGAGTAATGCGAGCAAGCGCACGACCGTGGTGGTCTTGCCGGTTCCCGGGCCGCCGGTGACGATACTGAAAGCACTGCGCGTCGCCAGGGCGCAGGCGAGTTTCTGCCAGTCGATGACCTCACCGGGCCTGGCCGGACCGAACAGCCCCGTAAGGCGCTGCAACAAATCATCCGGTGCGTCTTCATGCGCTGCAAGGCGCTCACGCAACGCATTGTCGATACGTCGCTCGTAAGCCCAGTAGCGCCGCAGGTACAGGCGCTTGCCGGCCAACACCAGGGGCCGCTGTTGCACGCTGTCACGCTCGTCCGCGGCCAATGCCACCAGGCTGCTGGCGGCCAGCACCTTGCACCAATGGGCGCCATCCAGGCCTTCCAGCAACTGCGAAGGCAGCAACATCGCGCCACCTTGCAGGTCGCCTTCCGGTGGCAGCGACAGGGCGAAGTCCGGCTCCTTGAGGGTCTCGAACAGATCCAGGCACACATGACCGTGCCCCAACTGGTGACTGGTCAACGCCGCCGCCAGCAGCACCAACGGATCATCGTCCGGGGCCAGCTCGTGGAGAAAGCCGACGAAGGCCTTGTCCAGTGCTCGCAACCAGCCGCGCTCGACCCAGCGCGTGAGCAGCAGCAACAAGTCTTCGGCACGACTCAATGGGGTCAGTTGCGCCAGGCTGTCGGCGCTCAGTGGCGTCGACAGCACATCGGCGAAGGTACGGTTCATAGCAGTACTCCCTGTTCCCAGGCGGGTTCGACCCTGGGCTCCGGCTTGCCTTGGAACAGGCGGTCAAGTTGCTCGATCAAGGCCCGGGGCGGGCGGGCGAAAAATACGCCTTGGCTTGGCGCACGGGTACCGCGCAGGAACAGGTACAGCGCCCCTCCGACATGCCGGTCGTAATCGTAATCGGCCAGTCGGGCCTTGAGCTGGCGATGCAGGGCCAGCAGGTACAGCACGTATTGCAGGTCATACCGGTTGTCGAGGATCGACTGCTCCATGGCCTGTTCGGTATAGGCCGCGTCGTCGACCCCGAGCCAATTGGATTTGTAGTCGGCGACGTAGTAGCGGCCGTCATGCTCGAACGTCAGGTCGATGAAGCCCTTGAACATGCCGTTGAGCAGCACCGGTTCAGCGGCCACCCGCGGCACGCCGTTGTGGGTGTGCTGGCACACCAGGGCATCGAGCTTGAGCACATCGACCTTGTGGCTGGCGAACCAGAACTCCATCTCGACCCGGTACTGGGCCAACTGCCCGAATATCACCGGTGCCTCGCCGCTGCCCAGCGGCAATGGCGACTTGAGCAGGTGCTGCAACCATTCACTCAGCGTGCTGATCCAGCCCTCCCAGCCACGGCGGTTGCAGCGACGGCCAATCGCATCTTCCACGGCTTGCGCGGTGACGGCAAAACCTTCGTTGCCCGCCCATTCGAGCAAGCCATGGAGAAAGGTGCCCGGGTTCGGGCCACGGGGGAATCGATGGATATCGGCACCGCCGGCCACCATCTCCCGGGGGGCATGCGGGTCGAGACGTTCGTCGTCGAAGAGTTTCTGGGCCTGCGGGCTTTCGGGTGCCTGGTCACTGCCAATGCTCAGGCTGTCGCCGATGCGCAAGGCGCTGTAAGAGGCAATCCACCAGTTTTCACTGGCCTTGCGTTGCACCGTCAACGGCGCCAGCAACGCGGCGGTATTCTGCGGTGGATGGTAATGCTCGGCGGTGGCCTCGGGCATTTCGCCATAGCCCATCGACGGACAGCCCTGTTGCAGGTCTCGCAACCAGGCCAGCAAACCCGCCGACTCGTTCAGGCAAGCACCACCGCCCAACAGATACCCCAGCGCCGACAGGTGCAGCACCGAACTGTTGCCGTTACCACGCTTGAGATCCGCCACGCCCAGCCAGCAGGCGTGTTGCGCCCGGGTAAGGGCCACATACAGCAGGCGCAGGTCTTCGGCCAGGCGCTCGTCATCGGCCAGGGCAATCAGTTCGGCCGTGGGGTTCAAGCTCACCTGGGCCTTGCCCTCGGCATCGTGGTAATGCAACGGCAGGCGGCTGCCATCCACAGGTTTTGCCGAGCAAATGAACGGCAGGAACACCAACGGGTACTCCAGCCCCTTGGATTTGTGGATGGTCACGACCTTGACCAGTTGCTCATCGCTTTCCAGGCGCAGGATCTGCTCTTCACCCGCCTGGCCCGACAATGCCAGGTGCTCGGACAAATGCCGGATCAAGGCCTGCTCGCCGTCAAGTTCGGCGGCCGCCTGTTGCAGCAACTCGGACAGGTGCAGCAGGTTGGTCAGCACCCGCTCGCCATCGCTGCGCGCCATCAATGCCTGGGGCAACCTGAAGTCATGCAGCAGGCGTCGCAGCATCGGCAACACCCCCTGTTTGCGCCAGAGTTCGCGATAACGGCGGAACTGCATGACCCGCGCTTCCCAGGCCAGCTCGTCCTGGTTCAACTGTTCCAGTTCGACCAACGACAGGTTCAGCGTGATGCTGGCCAATGCGGCGCGCAGTGGCCGTTCGACGTCCGGCTCGGCACAGGCCTTGAGCCAGGTCAGCACGTCGTGGGCTTCCTGCGCGGCGAACACCGAGTCCTTGTCCGACAGGTAAACGCTGCGCACGCCTCGGGCAGCGAGCTCGCTACGCACCGCCTGGGCTTCCTTGCCGTCGCGTACGAGGATGGCAATGTCCGAGGGCATCAGGCCTTTCAGCGCCTGGTCTTCACGCACGAATCCGGCAAGGCCTTGTTGCCCGCCGTTGAGCAAGGCAGTGATTTCACTGGCGCAGGCGGCGGCCAGTTGCTGGCGATAGACCGCGCCGGACATCGGCTGCTCGGCGGACAAGTGCCAGATGTTCAATGCCGGTACTGCCTGATGATTGATGCGCAGAACTTCTTTACGCCCCTGGGACTCGACGGGCAGGAACGGCACCGGGTTGTCGCCATTTTTTTCCCGGAACAGAAAGGCCCCGCGCCCGGCTTCGCGAGACTCGGCATAGTCGAACACATGGTTCACGGCACTGACCATGCCATGGCTCGAACGGAAGTTGGTGCCCAGGGTATGCAGGCGGCCTGTGGTCGCCTGACGGGCGCGCAGGTAGGTATAGATGTCGGCACCGCGGAAGGCGTAGATCGCCTGCTTCGGGTCGCCGATCAGGAACAGCCCGCTCTCGGGGCTGTTGTCTTCAATGCGATAGATGCTCTCGAAGATCCGGTACTGCACCGGGTCGGTGTCCTGGAATTCGTCGATCAACGCCACCGGGAACTGTTCGCGGATCAAGCTCGCCAGGCGCTCGCCGCCATCGCTTTGCAGCGCCGCATCCAGGCGCAGCAACATGTCGTCGAAGCCCATTTCCGCACGACGGCGCTTTTCCTCTTCGAAACGCGCGCCTACCCAATGGGCAGCGTGTTGCAGCACGGCGGCATCGGGCGTCGGCAAGCCATCGAGACAGGCCTTGAGTGCGGGCATCGCGTCCAGGCCCGGATGATCCGGGGCAGGGCCCTTCTTCCAGGCTTCGGCCATGCCGTCGGGGGTCAGGCGCGTGAAACCGGTACCGATGTCCAGTTGCTCAAGGGACTCGTCTTCGGCCCAGGCTTTGATTTTCTCGAACCAGGGCTCGAAATACCGCGCCTGCATCTTGCGCCCGTCGACGCTCTTGCTGGCGACACCTTCGTGACACAGAGCCAGCAACTCGTCGGCCCACTGGCGCCACGGCCTCTTGAGCTCGAGCAAGGCGGCTCGCCGCGCCTGCAGGCATTCGCTGATCAACTGCGCCGGCTCTTTACCGCTGAGGGTGTCGCGCTCGCTGGCGAACAGCCCGCGGATTCGCGGCAACAAGGCCGCCGGCCCGCCCCAATTGCTGCGCACCCAGTTCAACGCATCGCCCTGCATCGGATAACAGAACAGCCGCCAGTAGTCGCGCAGGACTTCACCCAGCAGATCGCTGTGGTCGGTCTCCAGGGTCTGGGTGAACAGGCTGCCGCTGTCAAAGGCGTGCTCGCGCAACATGCGCTGGCACCAACTGTGGATGGTCGACACCGCCGCCTCATCCATCCATTGCGCGGCGATGTCCAGGCGATTGGCGCAACCTGGCCACTGCTCGGGTGCGTACTGTTGCCGCAACTGGTCGATCAGCCCGTCGGGGGCCGGCGTTTCATCGCGGAAAAAGCGCGCGGCTTCTGCCAGGCGCGTACGGATACGTTCGCGCAGTTCTTTGGTGGCGGCATCGGTAAAGGTCACCACGAGGATCTGTGGCGGCAGCAGTTCACGTCCGAAACCATTGGCGTCTGCGCCATGGCCCAGGACCAGGCGCAGGTAGAGTGCGGAAATGGTGAAGGTCTTGCCGGTCCCGGCGCTGGCCTCGATCAGTTGACTGCCACGCAGCGGGAACGCCAGGGCCAAGGGTGTCTGGGTGGTCATGGGCGGGTTTCCTCACTGGACACTGAACGCCAAGGCGCCTCTAGCAGCGGTCGATACAGGGCGTCGCACCAATCGACGAACGTCTCGTCGGCGACCAGGGCGTCGTAATCGGCGAACTGCCGCGCGAGCGCCACGCTTTCGCGGCGTTCGCCGTCAGTGGTCAAACCGTCCCCTTCATAGGCCTTGCGAGCGGCAGCCTGGGCTTTGGCAGGATCGGTTTGTCCAAGCCAGGCAAAGGCGGTCTTGACCGCAATCGGCAGCGGTTGGCGCATGCCTGATTGCCAGGCCAGCAACAGGTCGCCCAGGGTGCGCAAGGCACTGTCCTGTGCAATCGGGTCGAGCAGCAGGCTGTCGTCACTGGCCACCAGGGCGGTGGTCATCGGCATACCGCTGGCGCACGCCACCAGATGGTTGACCCACGGCCGTGTCAGCCGATGCCATTTGCGAGTCTTGATCGAACCGATGCTGTTGGGGATCGTCGTGACCGCCAGCAAGCCACCGTCAGCACGTTGATGCAGGCCGCTGAGCCAGCCTTCGATACGCAGGTCATCCACTTGCAGATTGACTGGCAGGGCACTGGTCAGGGGGGTTGGCCACAGGGCCAGGAGCTGTTGATAACGAGCAAGCAGATCCGGCAAGGGTTCGATCAGCTCGCGTTGCAGGCATTCGCCAAATCCCGCCATGGGCAGCAGCCCACTGTTTTGCAGGCGACTGGCGTGCGCCTCCAGCACCCGGTCGGTGTTATCCAGGTCTGCCAGTGCCGCGCCGAGCAAACTGTCGCTCAGGCCATAGCGTTGCAAGGCATCGAGGACAAAGGGTTCTTCATCGGCCAAAGGCGCTTCGGCCGTTTCAAAGAACACTTTCAATCGCTGGCTGAAGAAATGTCGCACCGGGTTGCGCAGGAAATCCTGCAGCTGCCCAAGACTCAGCGGCTCCTCCTGGATGTGGGCATTGAGCATCGCGTGAACAGGCGCTTGCCCGCTGGCTTGATGGAGCACCTGCCACTCACTGGCATAGCTGAACAGGGCATCGCCCTGGTGGAAGTAACGGGCACTGAAGGGTTGCAGCGGATGCTCCTGGGTCATGGACTCAAGCAAGTCTTGCTCGGCATCGGCCGATCGCCAACCGCTGGCCAGGTGGTCACGGAGCTGGCCGATCAACACCGATGCCGGGCGCTCGCTGTTATCGCGAATGCTGCGACCGACCCAGCTCACATAGAGTTGGTCGCGTGCCGACAACAAGGCCTCGAGCAGCAAATAGCGGTCATCCTCACGCCGCGAGCGATCGCCGGGCCGGTAGTCGCTGCCCATGAGGTCGAAGTCCAGTGGCGGCTGTGCCCGCGGGTAGTCGCCATCGTTCATCCCCAGCAGGCAAACCAGCTTGAAGGGGATCGCACGCATGGGCATCAAGGTACAGAAGTTGACCGCTCCGGCCAGAAAACGCTGGGACAACCGCCCCTGATCGAGGCCCGCCAGCCAGGCTTCACGGACGACGGTCAGCGGCAGCTCGTCGTGCAAGCCGACTGACTCGCAGTTCTCCAGCCAGGTTTCGCGCAACGTTTCCAGCTGCGTCAGCAAATACTCGTCGTGCTCATTACTGGCCCGGAAGAACAGGGCCACCAACGCCTGCAAACGCAGGCTCCATTGTTGGGGCGAGGCCGCTCGAGAGAGTTCGTAATGAGCAATTTCCAGGGCATCCAGCAGCGCCACCAGCGGGCCTATGAGCGCGGCGTCCAGACCACCAATCTCGTCGTAGGGTTCGATGCCGCCACAGGCACCGGAACTGCCAACGGCGTACCCGAGCAACATCCGCCGCAGGCCAAAACGCCAACTGTTTTGCTCCAGTGCCTCCGGCAGGCCCAGGCCTGCACGCTGCTCGGCATTCATCCCCCAGCGGATGCCCGCCCCTTCGATCCAGCGGTGCAGGGTTGGCAGGTCGCGTTCCTCTACGCCAAAGCGCTCCCGGAGCGCGGGGACGTCCAGCAGGTCGAGAATCTCGCTGACCGGGAAACGGCTGTCTGGCAGCTTGAGCAGATGCTCCACCGCGATCAGCAGTGGATCACGACCGCGCTGCCCCTGGTCTGCGAGGGTGAAGGGTACGAAACGCGGGTCGTGGCGCTCCAGCTGGCCGAACACTGCGCGAATGTGCGGGGCATAGGCATCGATGTCCGGGACCATGACAATCACATCCCGAGGACGCAATTGTGAGTCGGCGCTGAAGCGCGCGAGCAACTGATCGTGCAGGATCTCCACTTCGCGCTGGGCGCTGTGGGCAATGTGGAAACGGATCGACGTATCTTTCTGCAGATCCACGGCCGGCCAGTAGTCGCGGGTTTCGCCCAGTGGGCGCAACTCAAGGATGTCGTCCTGCAACTGGTTGAGCATGTGCAGCGGCTGGCTGTCACTGAACAGGTCGATGCGCCCGTCACGAAACGCCGAGCGATAGCTGTTGGGATCGTCGTAGCTGTCGAGCAGGTTGATGTAGTCCCGCCCCTGCTTGCCCCATGCGGCCAGTAACGGATGGGCGTGTTGATGCAGGGTTTGCGGGTCGAGAACGCCGGGCATGCCGCTCTTGCGCGCCTGACGTTTGTATTGATGGCGCAACAGGTCTTTGTCGGCGACGATGTCTGCCCAATGGTGGCGGCAGGGGTTGTGCACGCACAGCAGAACCTGGCTGAACCGGGCCAGCCCGGCCAGGGCCTCGAGGGCTTGAGCAGGCAGCGAGGAAATGCCGAACACGATGACCCGGGACGGTAGACCGCTCGGCGCGACGTCAAGGCTATTGATGCGTTCGATAAACCGCTGATGCACGCCGGCCCGGCTTTGCGCCATCCCTTCTTCACCGACATCCAGCAACAGTGCGCGCCACAACTCTGCCTGCCAGGCATTGGCCGCGGTCAGCGGCTTTTTTTTTTTT
>NZ_AKJF01000165.1 GCF_000282475.1 Pseudomonas sp. GM78 | reverse complement strand
AACGGGGCACCCCAGATCAAAATCAAAAGCTAGGCGGCCTTAAAGCCGACCTGGCTTATTACGGCTGTACCTGATCCCCTGTGGGAGCGAGCTTGCTCGCGATGGACGTCAACGATAACGCTTCCCTTCTGGATGATGGGTGCGTGCGCTTGATCTGATCGTTCCCACGCGCAGCAAAGGAATGCCGCCAGGGACGCTCCGCGTTCCGCTGACGACGCATGACGTGAGCCGTGCGCAACGGTGACGCGGAGCGTCACAGGATGCATTCCCACGCAGGAGCGTGGGAACGATCAATAACCGGGGAAGGCCACCGGGCTTTTAGTGGCGGGTTTTCCGGCTGCTAACAGACGCAGGAGAACTTGCGTTAAAGACCTCGCCTCGTTAACCTTCTTGCGTCGCTGCCAATTCAGCGAACGGGTGTGGTAGCCCGGTTATTTCATAGACCCAGAACGCCTCAGGGCGTTTTTTTATGCTGGCTGCTTTGTGGCGGCTGTGCATGGGAGGCTTCGGCCTGCCGGGTTCCTATGACCGGTCTACCACCCTGTGTACAGCCGTCTCCCTATTTTGCGTGGTAGCGGATGGGGAGGGGCTCACTTTCATAGGAGCTTCGCCATGTTCAAACCAACGCCAAATCCCCCTGATGCGGATTGCCAGATAGAAAGCGGTCCCGAGTCTTCCCGTAACCGCCGCCCCAACCCCATCTTCACCATCCTTCCCAACGTAAACACTGAAACCCTCCTGGTCCACGCCTGTGAAACCCTTGCCTCGGCCAGTGTCATGGCCAGTGAGCTGGCATTTAATCTCAATGGCCCGAAATGTAATTTGGCCCTGGGAATTCAGCAGATGATCGCTTTGGCGGAGTTGTCGGTGAACCGGGTGCTGGATCATGTAGATCCGCAGGAGTAGGTCAGGACGCCGGGGTTGTAGGAGTGAGCTTGCATTGGGTGGGGTTTCGACGATGGAAACACCACTGGGTTTTTCGCAAGCTAGCTCCTTCATTGATGTGTGAGCGGGGCGATACTGTCCTGCTTGAGCTGGTTGTTTTTTTCAGCGTGACAGCAGTAACAAACTCCAGAGTCAACGCGTGGGGAGAAATTGATTTCTCATCAGAGTAGGCACCATTTAACCGCTTGCTCAGATTGTGTGATCTTGTCGGAGAAGGGCCAGGTGCGCATGTGGTAACGCTCGACCAGTTGCATCGGCAATATCTCGCCCTGCTTGAAATACCGGGTGTCGTTCCCGGCCTTCACTGAATGATGGCGAGGAAGCCAACCAATCTTCCAGTACCCACTTACCGGGCAGACTTGCCCGCTATAGCAGTACGGTGCGGATAAATGAGCCTGGCTGAATGCAGGGGATCCCGGGAGTCCCTGGCCGGTGGCCGGGTCCAGGAGTTTGGCCTTGGACAGTTGGTTGATCAGTGCGTTGCTGGGTTTTTCCGGTGGGACATTGGCCAGGCGTTCTTCGAGCCATTGGAGCTTGCCGTCCCATGGCGGTAATTGGGCTGGGGGGAGCGGGAGGATGTCGTTGATTTCGGGGACTTTGGGTTTCGCGTAGGAGTAGCCAGAGAGCACTTTCCAGATTTTCTCGTAGCGCTCGGCGCGTTCGAGATCTTCCTGTTGACCGAAGTAATCCATCGTATTGGTCGAAGGAGGGCCACGAAATGCATCGTCCAAGCGGCCGGCAGCATGTTCATCCCCGCCAGCAACACCCATTTGCAAGACTTCGATAGCTTCGCTGTATTTTTGTTCATCTCTCAGATAAATCGACAACATGACAGCAGCACCTCCATGCCCCTGTTCGGCAGCGCAACGGCGCATTTGCCGGGCAACGTCAGGAGCAATGTCGATGGGTGCCAGCTTATCCCCTACATCGAACTGCGCTTGGGCATTACCCTGATCGGCGGCCTTGCGGTAGTACCGCAAGGCCATTTGCGGATCCTGTTTCAATCCGGCTGAGCCTTGTTGCAGGAAGATGCCGACAAAGTAATTTCCCGTGGCCACCCCGGCATTGATCAATTGCTGACTCAGGCGTAGATGCTCATCGCCACGAAGATTGAAGTGGCCACGCATGGCGCCGTTTTGCAGGTTGATATTGGCCTTGTAGTGGTCGTTCTCGGCGGCGATGCGGTACAGCCGTTCGATTTCGACATCAACGCTTTTGTCTTGCTTGAGCTGGTTGTTGTTCTGCAACCAGCGCGCGTACTGGAACAGCGCATCGGCCTCGGCACTAGGGGCGGGAATTTTCTCGTGGGCGCAGGTGAAAGCCAGTTTGGCTTTGATCTCAGTCAGTGGATTCACATGAGGGTCCTTCTTCGTATAGGTAAAGGCAGTGCGGCTATCGCAAGCCGCCAGCAATAGGCAAGACAGCAAGAGGATTCGACGCATCAGTCGAAGTCCCTCAGCTTGGCTTTGTCGTAATAAAACTCGACCAGCGAAGCACAGGGCACATCCTTCTTTTCCTGGAGCCTTTTGTTGTCATCGATGATCTTTTGCCAAGCCTTAAATGCCTTGTCCGCATCGTCCTGCACCCCTCTCCCATCCGTATGCAGATCCCACAACCGCCGCCGCAGTGCCTGGGTCACACTCGCCCACTCATGGGCAATGTTCAGTTCACTGTCCACCTGCATGCTGCGGGTATTGATATTGGCCGAGCCGTGGGTGGTGAATACGTCGTTGACGATCATCAGCTTGGAATGGATGTACACCGGCATCCAGTCCTTGCCGGCCGGGGAGTCGGGGGCGACTAGCGAGCACACGTGAACCTTCAGGTTGGGAATGTCCTCCGGAACAATGGTGCTGTCCTTGACCCGCTGGATGTGATGATCGAGGCTGGTCTGCCACTCGGCCAGTTCCCGATGCCCGACGCGGTCGCGGGGTTCGGGGCGTGGCTGGGGTGGGGCGTTTTTTTTCACCTCCTCGATGCGCTGTAACTTCGTGACTTCGGGAATGGTCTCGGCCCGTCCGAGACTGGCGAGCATGCGCTGGGTGTTCAGGCTGCCGATGCCAACGCTGTCGTGGCTGGCATTGGTGATCACGAACAGGTGCAGTGCGCCATGCACGCCGGGGTCGCGCCCGGCCGCGGTCTGGCCGGTGGCGACCGCCTTGATGAACTTGGCCAGCGGTGGCCAGCGAAAGTACTGGTTTTCGATGTAGATGAACTGGGTCGCGTTGTTGACGGCTTTCAGGTAGAGCTGTTCGATATCGCGTTTGCCTTCCTGGGCCTGGGTACGCAGGATCTGGGCTATCTGGCGGGTCGTGCCTGGAGTGCATTGCAGCTGCGGCCCGATCTGCATGGCCTGACGCGAGTCGAGCAGGTCCTCACCGGTTTCCTTGCGCCAGGCCGTAGCAAAGTTGTGGTGCAGGTGTTCCAGGATCGGTCCGCTGACCTGGCTGGAGATGTCCTGGCGTGGGGTATCGCCGCGCGGGCCGGCGTTGGGTGCTGGCTTGCTGTCCTCAGAACGGTTCAGCGCCGAATGTCGATCGGTGTCCCAATACTCGTCGAGCATGTTGTGGCCCATGACGAAACCGACGGCGCTGTCGGGCAGTTCGTAATCGATCAGGACAGTTTTTTGGTGGTGCGAGGGTGTGAGCTTCAAGGCCTGCCGCATCTGTGTACTGATGTTCGGGTCGAGGCTTTCATATTTCACCCAATGGGAAATTTCCGCCCGTTCTTCCCAGCTGAAGCCGCGGCTGACGAACTGCGGCAAGCTATTCCCGGCCTGCTGCGCCGCCTTGTCGTCCGCAACCGCACATCGGGCGAACCAGTCGCGGTCTTCAGCGTATTGCGCCTCGGTGGAGCGCTGTAGTGCTCGATCTCTGATGCTAATCGAGCCTTTACCGGGCAAGTTGGCCTCACCCCCAACACCTGCCGAATTGAATGGCATCTCCCAACCCAGCATTCGTACGCGCACGCCTTCGCGGGCCTTGGCCAGGAGCAGGTCACCGATGCTGGGTGCCTTGCCATCGCGAATGAAGAACATCGACGGTTGGAATCCCCAGCAAACGATGTCCACGGTCCGGCTGGCCTGGGCGATGGCCAGGTGCACGGCGCAAAATGCTTCCTCGCCGTTGACCAAGGGCCGATAGGTGGCCATGGCGGGAGGGTATTCAGTGTTGCGCACGTACCAGGGCGTAGTGCACGTGACCTGGCTGGTGTGTTGGAGTGCGGCGGGGGCCACGATGTCGTACGGGTTCATTGGCTGTCTTCTTCCTTGGGGCTGAGGTCATCCATTACGGTGGAATACAAGGTGCGGAGCTCCGTGTGCGAGGCGGGCTGACTAACCTCGGAATGGTTTTTCGATGGGTGGTTGTGAAACCCCGCATTGGCCAGGTGCGCCTGTTCGGGATTGCGGTAATCGGTGGGCGTCGGGATCTGGTAAACCACACTGTTGGCCATCACCAGCCGATAACCCCGGGTGACGACCTGATGGTCGATCGACAGTTGCCCGGTCTTGTCCAGCACGCCTCGCTGGAGCACGGCGCCGTCGGCGTACAGCGTATAGGGCATGCCCGCCCAGCCGAGGCCGGAGGCGTTAGGGGCTTGCGGTATCGAAAAGCGCAAGGTTTGTCTGGATTGAAGTGGCGGGTAATCCGGATGCGTAGCGGTCATGCTGGCCGGGCCGCTGTACTCGACGTACGCCGCCTTGACGTTGTGATCGCCCATCGTTCCCGATTCGATGCCGCTCGCATCGAGGGTGTAGTAGCTGCCACCGCCATTGAGGGTGATTTTCTTTTTCGCGGTGATATGGATCTCGTCTTCGGTGCTGGTGATCGACAGCTCGTGGCGCGCAAGCAGTTCGAGTTGGTCGTTCTGCGCCTGCACGCTTACCGGGCCCTGATTGGAAATCAGCTTGATCCCCAGCTTGCGCACAAATACGCTCAATCCCTGACCCACACCCATGAACAGGCGCTTGACCACGCTGAGATCGGCTTGGCCGCCGGCGTTGAGCATCAGGTTCTCCTGCGCCGCCAGTTGCAGGTGCTGGCCGCTGGTGAGGGCGATGCCTTGGGGCGCGCTCAGCAGGATCACCTGGGCCTCGAGCTCATCGAGCTGATCTCGCATCAGTGACAGTTGCGCCTGCACATCGGCGGGTTCGGCATGGGCTGCCTGGGCGTCACTGGACAGGCTTTGCAGTTGCTCGCCGGCCTGTTGCAAGCGGCCCAGCGCGGCTTGCATGTCCAGCACCTGCCCCTGGGCTTTTGGTTGTTCATCGGCGCTGATGAACAATCCTTTGCCTGCACGGAGGGCGCCATGACCATCGCTCCTCAGCTCAAACCCTTCCCCCCGCTTCTGCTTCTTGGCATCCACCAGATGCCCCAGGTTCAGCTGACTCTTGCCGCCATATTCCGTGCTGAGCTTGACGTGCTCCTGCCCCCGCAGGTCTTCCATGCGCAGCTTGTTGTTCGCCGGCGTGCGCAGCACATTGCGGGTGTGGTCGCGATTGCGCAGGGTCACCGGGTCCGGGTGTTCGCTGTCGTGCAGGGCGTGGGCGATGTAAGGGCGATCCGGGTCGCCCTGTTCGAAGGCCACCGCCACTTCGGTACCGGCCAGCATCGGCAGGTGCAGGCCGTGGGTGTCGCCGCCGTAGGGGCGGGCCAGGCGTAGCCAGGCGCTTTCCTGGCCGGGTTTCCAGGTGTCGCGGTCGAACAGGAAGCGCACGCGGTAGCGGCCTTCGAGGTCGATTTCGGCGTAGCGGTCGTTGCGGTCGGGGCTGCTGAGGCGCGCCGGGAGGGTGCCGGCGATGATCGGTTTGGCCGGGACCGGTGGACGGAAGCAGACCATTTCGGCGTAGGGGATGGCCTCGAAATGCACTTCGATGCCGCGGTCGCGGGCGGCGCGGGTGCGCAGGCCGGTGATTACTGCGCCGGGGGCAAAGGCCTGAGGCGCGTCTTTGGGGAACTTTGGCGTCACGGTATCGCCATCGGTGAGTTTCAGCACCTGCCCCGGCGCCAGGCTGGCGCTGCTGCTGGCGCCGCTGAGGTGGGTCTGGGCGTTGAGGTAGCGCTCGTGGCGCAGGCGCGCGTAGAAAAAGCCGCTTTCGCTTTGCAGGTCTTCGTCCTGATCGAGGCGATCGCCGAGCACGCGGTAGGGTTCGGCGTAGTGGTAGGCCTCGCCGTAGGTGGTGCTCGTGGTGCCGCGGGTCTGGTCGACTTCGCCATCGAGCCAGGCCCGCGCGTCGCGGTGGTGATAGGCGCGAAAGTTGATGGTCTTTTCCACCACCTGGTGGTGGGTCTGCAGCTGCCACACGCCGTCCTCGCCACTGGCGAAACCGGCTGGCGCACGCAGCGGCAGCTGCACGCCGAACTGGTAGTGGCGCTGGTCATCGTGGAACTGGACGACGTCGATCTGCAGGCGGTCGTCGTGAGTGAAGTGGTACCAGATGCCGACCTCGGCCAGCAGCCGTTCGATGAACGCCAGGTCGCTCTCGCCGTACTGCATGACCTGTTCGCGGCGGGGGTATTCGCGCACCAGCTGGAACAGGAAGTGCTGGCCGAGGAAGTCGTGGCGGCTGCGCAGGATGTGCTCGACGATCTCGGGTACCGACTGCTGCTGGTACAGGCGGTACTGGCGGCCACGACCGAGCAGCGCCAGGCGCGGTTGCAGGGTGATTTCGTAGCGGGCTTCGTCGCGGGAGGCGGACAGGCGCTGTAAGCTGTTGACCATCCCGTACAGGCTACGCAACGGCTTGACCTCGGGCGTTGGCAAACCTGGGTATGGTGGTTTGGCCGGCGGTGGGTACAGGCTGAAGCGGCCGTCCTTGTTGAGTATCTGCTCGGCGCTGAGGTCCTGCTCGCTGCAAGTAAATTCGATGCGGTAGCTGAAGGGTTGGCTGAGGTGTTCTTCGCCTTCGAAGGCCAGGACATCGAACTTGGCGTCGAACCGGTGGATGGTGAATTTATGGCGGTGGTGATCGAAGACGATGCGCGATTGGGTGCTCATGGTCAGGCCTTCCTGGTCTGTAGGGGAGGGAACGTGCAGGAAGGGTTTTGCTTTCACCCGGGTCCTGAGGGGTGAAAGCATTAGTGAATTTGAAGGAAGTTGAATATGGGACGTTTCTGAGGATGGTGTAGGGCGTTTCCGTATTGAAATACCGGGTTACC
This sequence comes from Pseudomonas sp. GM78, assembly GCF_000282475.1. Taxonomy (GTDB): domain Bacteria; phylum Pseudomonadota; class Gammaproteobacteria; order Pseudomonadales; family Pseudomonadaceae; genus Aquipseudomonas. The sequence continues at coordinate 134 of NZ_AKJF01000165.1, read as the reverse complement.
TGTGTCGGATAACCCTGTAGGAGCTTGCCAGCGAATGGTCTTCTGGCTTGGCGTCGACTTGGCCGACGCCACCGCCAGCAAGCTGAACTGGCTTAATGATTTTGGACCCTCAGTGTACGGACCGGACACATGGT
>NZ_AKJF01000164.1 GCF_000282475.1 Pseudomonas sp. GM78 | reverse complement strand
CGAAACCATAGGCGGCCGTTACCGCAGGAATGGATATGTACGCCTGAAAGACAATCATCGTCTGTCAGGACGCCTTCGCCGGCAAGCCGGGCTCTACAAGTGACTCGCCGAACAATTAACAAAAACGCCACAGCGCCAATATCACCACTGCACACCACTGTTCTCGATCCACTCCAGAATCGACTCACGCTTGGGCTTCCACCCCAACAACACGCGGGCGTTCACAGCGCGGACGCGGCTGTTGGAGCCAATGGCGAAGCGCGCCCAATCACCCAACAACGCAATCGCCTCATCCGCAGGCCAACTGCGGATCTCGCCACCGAAACCCAGAGACTTGCTGATGGAAGTGGCAATATCGAGGAAGGAAGCTTCGCCGTTTTCGGCAAAGAACAGCGAGGCGGACGGGGCTTTCTCGATGGCCAGGCGATACAACTCCGCCAGATCCTCGATGTGCACGTTGGACCAGCGATGCACGCCGGCACCCATGTACGCGCCGGCGCCGTACTTGCGTGATTGGGCGAACAGCTTGGGCAGTTGGTCGCTTTTCGACGGCATCCCCAAGGACTCGCCGTAGATCATGGTCGGGCAGAACACGATGCTGCGAATGCCTTGTTCGACACCTGCGCGACGCACGATCTGGTTGATCTCGACCCGGTCCTTGCGGATGTCCATCGGGGTGAAGGGCGTCTCGTCGGTGAAGATCTCGGCGCGCTCGTAAGCACCGCGTGCGTCGTCACCGACCACGCTTGAGCCCGACGTGTGCAGCAGCACTTTTCCGCTGCCGCTCAATGCCTTGATGAAGGTTTGCACCGAAGCCAGGTGGTCCGAGTTCGCGGCGTTGACCACCGCATCGGCCCAACGTGCCTGTTCAGCGAGAATAAAGGCGTCATCCAGGGTGCCGAGCACCGGGGCGATACCCAGGGCCTGCAAGGCACTGCGCTGCTCCGGGTTGCGCAGCAGGCCCCGGACTTCATGACCCGCATCCACCAGGTATTTGGCCACGGAGCCGCCGATGTAGCCGGTCACGCCGGTAACGAAAATCTTCAATGTCTTGTCCTCGTCGCTTATGTGATTGCCGCCCTTTGCCGGGCAACGGGCGGGTATTCCAGTTTCAGGAATGCTTCACCATACGATTCGCTCCGCATATGAGCTAGACTGCTTGAAGGATAATCATCTGTGAATTCAGTTCGTGATAAACATCAAAGACATCAATCGATCCGGCGAGATGGAAGTCTTCACCCGGGTCGTCAACGCCGGCACCTTCTCCGAAGCCGCGAGGCAGCTGGACATGTCGCCCTCGGCGGTCAGCAAATTGATCGCACGCATGGAGGCTCGGCTCGGAGCGCGCTTGCTGCACCGTTCGACCCGGCGCCTGGAACTCACCGCCGAGGGCGAGCGCTTCAACAGTGAATGCCTGCGCATACTTGAGCTGATCGATTGCGCCGAGCGCGATATCGCCAACGTGAGCAAACCCAGCGGGCTGATCCAGGTCAATGCGAACCTGCCGTTTGGCCTGTATTGCCTGCTGCCACTGCTGCCGGATTTTTTCGCGGCCTATCCCGACATTACCCTCAACGTGGAACTCACCGACACGGTCGTCGACCTGCTCGAGCGTCGCGCCGACATTGCGATCCGTACCGGGCCAATGAAGGAGTCCAGCCTGGTGCAGCGCCGCCTGGGTGAGAGCCGCATGCTGACCGTGGCTTCACCCGGTTACATCGCGCGCTGCGGCCAACCGCAGAACCTTGAGGACCTGCAACGGCATAACCGCCTCAGCTTCGGTTTTCATCGACACTCCCAGGCCTGGGTGTTTCGCGGCGCCGACGGCCAGCGCATCGAGATCGAGCCCAAGGGCAATGTCCTGCTCAGCGATGGTGAGAGCATGCGCCGCTCGGCACTGGCGGGCCTGGGGATCGCCCGGCTGGCGAACTTCCACATCCACGACGATCTGCAGGCAGGAAGCCTGGTGCCGGTGCTGGAGGATTTCGACAGTGGCGAGACCGAAGCGATTCATGCCGTGTTCATTGGCCCCGGCCAGCAGTTGCCGCATCGCGTGCGGGTGTTTATCGACTTTCTGCTGGACAAGGTCAGTGCACAGTTGGCGAATGGCCGGGTGTGAGGCGCTTTCAGTCGTTGGCTAAATCAGTCTTCAGCAATCCTTGAAAATCGTCGGATCGGGTCTGGGGCATGATGGCGCGCATAACGACAAAAGAAGGCTGCACCCATGGATTACCAACTGACTGGAAAAACCGCGCTGATCACCGGTGGCGCGACGGGCATCGGCAAGGCCATCGCCCGGCGTTTCATCCTTGAAGGCGCCCGCGTGGTCATCAGCGGGCTCAATGAGGAGGAGGTCGGTGCGGCACTGCAAGAGCTGGGCGAGGGCAGCAGCGGCATGGTTGCCGACTTGACCGACAACGCCGCTGCCGAGCGCCTGGCGGCCCTGGCCAGCGAGGCGGGGCCGATCGATTTTCTGATCAACAACGTGGGCATCTTCGAGGTGCGCGACTTTTTTGCAACCGACGACGCCCAGTGGCTTCATTATTTCAACGTCAATGTCATGAGCGGCGTGCGCATGACGCGCCTGGTGATGAAGGCCATGCTTGAGCGCGGTGAGGGTTCGATCGTGTTCATCAGCAGTGAATCGGCGGTCAAGCCACAGCCATGGATGGTGCACTACGGTGCGATGAAAACCTGCGTGCTGGGCATTTCCAGGGCGTTGGCGGAGTTGACCAAAGGCACGGCCGTGCGCGTCAATTCGATCCTGCCAGGGCCGACCGCCACCGAGGCGGTCAAGCGCTATCACCGGGAAATCGCCGGGCAAAAGGGCATCACCGCGCAGCAGGTGGTCGAGGATTACTTCGACGAAACCGAACCGACTTCACTGATCCGGCGCATGATCGACCCCGACGAAGTGGCCTGCAGCGTACTGCACCTGGCGGCGTCACCGGCGCTCAATGGCATGGCGATGCGCATCGAAGGCGGGACCATACGCTCGATCCTGTAGGCGGTTGGGCGTAGCTTACAGCAGACTCCACGACACCCCGACATAAACCCCCATACCTTCACCCGGCGTCGACCGCGCTGCGTCCAGCCCTTTGTCGTCGTAGCCCGGCGTGACGGTGGCGGCGTAGTGCTTGTCGGTCAGGTTGCGCATGTCGACCCATGTCTGCCAGTCACCCTTTGGCGCGTTGTAGCCCAGGGTCGCGCCGAACAGCGCGTAGGGATCGGCGTAGTAACTGTTGGCGTAATCGACCGCCACCTTGGACACCCATTGCGTGTTGAGCGCGGCGAAGAAGCCCTGGGGCCAGTCGTAGCGCAGTTCGCCCTGGTAGTAGTGCATCGGCAGGCCCGGCAGGCGGTTGTCGCCGAAGCGCTCGTCGTCCTGGTAGTGGAAGTCACTGAAGGTATAGCTCTGGCGCAGGCTCAGTTGACCGCCATTGTCGCCGGACCATAGGTTGCTCAGCAGGCTGGCTTCCACGCCCTGGTGCACGGTAGGGCTGGCATTGAGCTCGTAGGGTGTGGTGGCGTTGGCATCCGGCAGCACCGAGAGCAATTCGTGGCGCACCTGGGCGTAGTACCAGGCCAGGCTCCATTGGCCCATCGCGCTGTCGCCGCGACCGCCGAGCTCCAGGGTGGTTGCGGTCTGGTTCTGCAGCTCGATTGGATCACGCTGGGTGCCCGTGGCGGGGCCGCTGCCGGCCGGGAATCGAATGTTGGAGCTGTAGATCAGCGACCAGGGGTGCGGCGCCTCGACCGAGCGGCTGAGGTTGCCGAACAGTTGCAGGTCGGGTGTCAGTTGGTAGCGCAGGCCAAGGCGCGGGGCATAGTCCCAGTCGCCCTGACTGGTCTTGCCACCGCCTTGCGGGTAAGTCACCGCGCTTTCCCGGCGGGTGTAGATGGCGGCCAGGCCCGTGGTCAGCCACAGGTCGTCGGCGATCTCCAGGTCATTGCCCACATGCAGGACGCTGTCCGAACCCTGGTAGGTGAAATTGCGCATGGGTGTGCCCGGGGCATAACCGACCGTGTTGCCGGTGGGGATGCGCACCTGCTCGCTGGCGCCGGCATTGGGCAGGTGCTTGGTCACGCGCAGGCCCAGGGTGCTCTGGCTCTGCAGGCCCCAAAGGGTATCGCGACGCTTGTAGTCGAGGGTGCCGCTGACATCCGTGTACGCCACCTTCAGGCGGTTGGGACCCTCGCGCAAGTCCATGGGATAGTCATGGTAGGCAAGGCCGGCCTGGATGCTCGAATCGTCATCGATGAACCAGGTGGTCTTGTTGCCGATGAAGGTGCTGCCCGGCTGTTCACGGCGATCGTCGCGCGCCACGTACGCGGGGTTGGCCGCGCGCGGGTCGTGCTCGATGGAGTGCTTGGTGACCCGGCCGGCGAGGTCGTTGTCGGTCTGGCGGTAGCGCAGGTAGAAGCGCGTTTCCAGGTTCGGGTTGAAGCGATAGCCGAAGTTGGCGATGACGCCCTGGCTCTCGCTGGCGGTGTGATCCTGATAGCCGTCGGCGCGGGCGTCGGTCAGGGCCAGGTAGTAGTCGAAGTCGCCCAGTACCTGCCCGGAGCTGACCTGGCGTTGCTGATAACCGTGGCTGCCCGTGGCATAGCGCACCTGCAAGCGCGGTGCGTTGTAGCCGGTATGGCTGACGTAATCGATGGCCCCGCCCAAGGCCAGTGCGCCGCGGTCGAAACCGTTGGCGCCGCGCAGCACCTCCACATGGTCAAGCCATAGCGGCTCCAGAAGCTCATAGGGGGTGCCGCCGGGACCGGTCAGCGGCAGGCCGTCGAGCATGGCGTACAGGCCCGAGGCATGGGCGCCCGGCGCACGGTTGATGCCCGATCCGCGGATCGAGATCTTCACCCCTTCGTTGCCCGCCGACTGGGCATAGATGCCTGGCTGATAAGCCAGCACATCCTGATTGCTCGCCACCCGGCCCTGCAGGGGGCGGCGCATGTCGACCACGTTGGTGGCGCCGGGCACCTGGTCGAGCCGCGCCTTGGCGTCCTCGATCCCCTGGTCTTCGTCACTCTGGTCCTCGGCCCCGATCAGCACTTGTCCCAACTCCAAACCCTGGGCCTCGGCCATCGCCGGACAGACAAGGGCCAGGCCCAGCAACGCGGCGGACAGGGATTGGGGCGAGGGCATTGAGAAAACTCCAGACAGGGGAAAACGGGCAGTGAAGTCTGCGACGCAGGAAAGAACGAAGGGAGCACATGCTGATCAGTCGAAGTTCGGCAACTCGACCCCGGGGATCACCCGCCCCAGTTTGACCGCCTGGCCATGCAGCACCTGCATGAGCTGCGCGGCAGATTGGGAAAGCGGCTCGAACCGCGAGTAAACGAAACTGATGTCGAAGTGAATCGCCTCAACCAGCGGTACCACGACCAGGCCGCTGTCCTGGGCCACGAACTCATCGATGATGGTCATGCCCATGCCTTGCTTGACCAGGGCCACAGCTTCGTTGGCATTGGTGAAATTCAGCATCGAGTGCAGGTTCAGGCCCTGGCGTTCGATCTCCTCGGCCAGCAATCGGCCAAAGGGCATGTCGGGGCGAAACAGCAACAACGGCTGGTCGACCAACTCGTGCAGTGACAATGAAGCTCTGCCGGCCAAGGGGTGATCAGCCGGCATCACGCAGACCATGCGTGCGCGCATGAAGGCCAGCGAGTGCAGGTGGTCGTGGATCAGCGGCAGGGCGGAAATGGCCAGGTCGACTTTCTTAGAGAGGATCTGGTTGGGCATGTCGCCCATCAAGGTCGTTTGCCATTCGATGTTCAGCGCCGGCATTTCCCGCTTGAGCCGGGCCAGGGCGACCGGGATGACCACCGTCGACAGCGATGCACTGCAGCAGATGCGCAACTGGCGGTTCGGGCCGCTGGCCAGGGCCCGGGCACATTCGTTGACCGCCAGCGCGGCCTGGTAGACACGCTCGACTTCGCGGTAAAGGGTCAGGGCCTCGGCGGTGGGCACCAAGCGATTGTTGATGCGCTGGAACAGGCGGTAGACCAGCCGGCTCTCGATGTAGGCGATCAGCTTGCTGACCGCCGGCTGCGACACGTAGAGCATTTTCGCCGCACCGCTGATCGAGCCGGTGAGCATCACCGCCCGGAACACTTCCATGTGCCGCAGCTTGAACACCATCGAGGTGGCGTCGGGGCCTTCGCCGTTGGGCATGGGTCATTAACCTTTGGTTATTGTTCGAGCGATCTGTGTATGAGCGCTATTCACCGCCTGGCCGTATCGTCACTGCAACGCATCGCCCAAAGCGGCGAAACAATAACAAAGTTCAGTGAGCAAGCGCAGTGACGCTTGGCAGGAGCAGCCTTGAGCATCTACGACGAACCCAAGATCGATTGCCATAACCACCTGTTCGACCCCGCGCGTTTTCCCTATCGCACCGACACGATCTACGCACCCGCAGGGCAGGAGGTCGCGACCCTGGAACAGTTCGGTCGGGTGATGGACGCCTATGGCGTGCAACACGCGTTGCTGGTGGGGCCAACCAGTGGCTACCGCACGGACAACCGTTGCCTGCTGCATGCACTGGCGCAAGGCGAAGGCCGGTTCAAGGGGATCGCCGTCGTCGAGCATGCCATCGGCCTGGACGAGCTGGCAGCGCTCAAGGAACAGGGGGTGGTGGGCGTCGCTTTCAATCCGGCGCTGGAAGGTTTGGCCAGCATGAATGGCGTCGCAGGGCTCTTCGGCCGACTCGCCGAGCTGGACCTGTTCGCCCAGATCCAGGTGCAGGGCAACCAACTGGTCGAGCTGCTGGGCTTGATTGAATCGACTGCGCCACGATTGCTCATCGACCACTGCGGCCGCCCCGAGGCCCGCGCAGGCGTCGGCCAGCCAGGGTTCCAGGCACTACTGGGTCTGGCCGGCAGCGGCCGGGCCTGCGTGAAAATTTCCGGCATGCATAAGTTTGCCGCCCACGATCATTTTCAGGAGCAAGCCGGAGCATACGTACGTGAACTGCTCCGGGCCTTTGGTGCGGATGCTTGTGTGTGGGGCTCGGACTGGCCGTTCATTCGCGAGCAATCGCGCCTGGACTACGGGCCGCTGCTCAAGTTGGCCGAGCAGTTGATGGCCGATGCCAGTGTGCGCAGAAAGGTGATGTGGGACACGCCGCGCCGACTGTTCGGCTTCGGCGAGCGTTGAATCCGCCCCCGGGCGGGCTGTGCTGGCGCAATACCCCCGATAACAACAAGGAACAAAAACAATGACGACCGACAATCGATTCGTAGCGGCAACGCTCGCCTGTCCGGCGGCGCAAACCGTCAGGACCCGCACCCGGTTCATGATCCTGGCGCTGATTTCCGGTGGCACCATGATCAACTACCTGGACCGTAGCGTGATGGGCATCGCCGCGCCCAGCATCAGTGCCGACCTGGGCCTGAACGCGGTCATGATGGGGCTGATCTTTTCGGCCTTTTCCTGGACCTACGCTGCCGCGCAGATTCCTGGCGGCATCCTGATCGACCGCTTGGGCACCAAGTTCACCTACTGGCTGGCGCTGACCCTATGGTCGGTGTTCACCGGCCTGCAGGGCCTCGCCCAGGGCTTTCTTTCGCTGCTGGGCTTTCGCTTGCTGGTGGGCGCCACCGAGGCACCGTGCTTTCCCACCAACAGTCGGGTGGTCGCAACCTGGTTCCCGCAAAGCGAGCGGGCGCGGGCGACCGGCATCTATACCTTCGCCGAGTACGTCGGGCTGGCGTTCCTCACGCCACTGCTGTTCTGGGTGCTGCACGCCTATGGCTGGCGTATGTTGCTGGTAGCCGTGGGCATCCTGGGTGTGCTCTATGGCCTGGTGTGGTGGCGCAAGTACCACGAGCCCCATGAGTCGACCACGGCCAATCAGGCGGAGCTTGACTACATTGCCGCCGGCGGTGGGGTGGTTGATGGTGGGCAGAAGGCCACGCGCTTTCGTTGGTCGCAGATCCCTGCATTGCTCAAGCATCGCAACATGCTGGGGATCTGCCTGGGTCAGTTTGCCTGCAACTCGACGAACGTGTTTTTCCTGACCTGGTTCCCGACGTACCTGGTCACCGAGCGGCACATGCCCTGGCTCAAGGTGGGTTGGGTCGCGGTGCTGCCATTCATTGCCGCGTCCCTCGGTACCCTGGCCGGTGGCTGGCTGTCGGACGCCTTGCTGCGTCGCGGCTACTCGCTGAATGTCGCGCGCAAATTGCCGGTGATTGCCGGTCTGTTGACCGCATCAGTGATCGTGCTGGCCAACTACGTGGACTCCGACGCGCTGGTGATCGCCATTCTCTGTGTGGCCTATTTTGCCCAGGGCATGTCCGCACTGGCCTGGATGATCGTGTCCGACATCGCCCCCAAAGGCCTGCTCGGCCTGAGCGGTGGCGTGTTCAACCTGTTCGCCAATGCGGCCGGCATCGTGACCCCGCTGACCATCGGCGTGATTGTCACCACTACGGGCTCGTTCGTCTGGGCCCTGGCGTTCGTGTCCTCGATCACCGTGCTGGGCGCGCTGTGCTACCTGTTCATGGTGCGCGATCTGCGCCGCCTGCCTGAAATCCAATCCGTACAACAAGGAGCACTTTGATGACTCGATACCTGGAAGGCCAGACGGCCATCGTCACCGGCGGCATGCGTGGCATCGGCCTGGGCATCGCCCGTCGCTTGCACAGCGCTGGCGCGCAGATCGTCATCTGGGACCTGGCGGTCGATGGCTGGGACAGCATCGCCAACGGCTTTGAACCGGTGCTGCGCCAAGCCGTCAATGTCGCCTCGCTGGCGTCCGTGGAGGCGGCCTTCAAGGAGGTCGTTGAGCAACAGGGGCGCGTCGATATCCTGGTCAACAATGCCGGGATCAACGGGCCGGTGGTGCCTTCCTGGGAATACCCGCCAGAGGCCTGGGACCAGGTCATCGCCATCGACCTGACCGGGGTGTTCTATTGCTGCCGCAGCGTCATCCCGCATATGCGCGAGCGTGGCTACGGGCGCATCGTCAATGTCGCCTCGATGGCTGGCAAGGACGGCGTGCAATACATCTCCGGTTATTCGGCGGCGAAGGCCGGTGTCATTGCGTTTACCAAGGCGGCGGCCAAGGAGTTGGCCCAGGATGGCGTGCTGCTCAATTGCATTGCCCCGGCCATGGTGGAAACCGGGCTGATGGCGGAAATGACCGCCGAGCACATTGCCGCGAGCAAGGCGAAGATCCCCATGGGGCGTTTCCTGCAAATCGAGGAGATCGCCAACATGGTGACCTGGATCGCCGGGCCCGAGTGCAGCTTCACCACGGGTTTTGTGTTCGACCTCAGCGGCGGCAGGGCCACCTATTGAGCCGCCTCGGTGTTGCGCACCTGACCGCGCTGGAACTGGCGCCCATCGAATGGGTACGCGAGGCGGCACGCGCCGGTTTCAGTTCAGTCGGGTTGCGACTGCACCCGGCCATGGCGGGTGGCATTGCCTACCCGCTGTTGCCGGGCAGCCAGGCGCTGCGGCAGTTGAAGACTGCGCTGGATGCCGAGGGCGTGGCGGTCAACGAGATCGAATTCGTCGAGCTCACGCCGCAGGTGGACGTCGCCGGGCTTGCGTCGCTGCTGGAGTCCGGGGCGCAACTGGGTGCGCGTTGCCTCACGGTATCGGGGGACGATCCGCAGCATTCGCGGCTCACGGATAATTTTGCCGCCCTGTGCCAGTTGGCAGCAGGTTATGGTTTGCGTGTCGATCTGGAGTTCATGCACTGGCGTCACATTGCCAACCTGCAACAGGCCGTCGCGTTGATCGCGGCGGCGGGCCAGGCCAACGGCGGTGTGCTGCTCGATACGTTGCACCTGTTCCGCTCCGGCGGCAACGCCGCTGCCGTGGCTGAACTGGACGGGCGCTATATCCATGGCTTGCAGTGGTGCGATGCACCGGCGCAGGCACCCACGGGGGAGGGCATCATCCGCGAAGCCCGCGAGGGTCGCTTGCCGGCAGGGCAGGGGCAATTGCCCTTGGCTGGATTGCTCGACGTGCTGGCGCCAGAGGTGCATTGGAGCGTGGAAGTCCCATGCTTGGCGATGGGCGCTCCTGAGCGATTGGCGCAAGCGTTCACGATGACCCGCGCCTGGTTAACCAGCCATCACACCCCACTACTGTAGGAGCCAGGCTTGCCGGCGAACCAGACGCTGCGGTGTATCTGTCCCACCGCGTATTCGTTCTTCGCCGGCAAGCCTGGCTCCTACAGGTGAATCATGTTCCGCGGTGTGTCAGGTCGGTCGCATCAGCGCTTGTCCAACGCCGCTTCCGCCGCCGCGATTTCAGCCTGGCGCTTGACGATCATGTCGCCCACCGGCGGCCCCTGGAAGCGTCGTGCTTCGAAACCGAACCAGACGATGGCCGTCAACACCAGGAAACCAATTGTGATGTACAGCGCCCAGTCGTTCGGTGGCTGGATGCCGATGACGAAGATGATCACCATCGACAGGACCGAGAGCAGGGCGAACACCGTGTACCAGAAGCGCCCCATGTTCCACGGCCCCATGGTTGGCCACTTCGAGGTTCCGTAGGCAAACAGGCCCAGCACGATGGGAATGACGAAGGAGAAGAACAGGAAGATCACCGTGCAGGAGACCACGATGGTGTAGACCGGTGTCTCGCCAATCGATATCACCGACGATCCCCAGACGAACAGCACCGCGAGTGTGGCACCGGTCCAGATGGCTGCCACCGGGCTGCGAAAGGTCGGCGAAACCGAAGCCAGCGCTTTCGAGCAAGGCAGGCCGCCGTCGCGGGAGAACGCGAAGATCATGCGGGAAACCGAGGTCACGGTCGCCAGGCCACAGAGCACCTGCGAGATAAAGATCGCCACGTACAACCCGTCCTTGAGCAGCGGGTTGACCTGGGTATTCATGGCCCAGAAGAACACGCTCCAGCCTTGTTTGGCCGCTTCGTCCATGCTCGGCAGCATCAGCACGAACGCACTGAGCATCACCCAGCCGAACAGCAGCGACCAGACCACCGACATGACCATGCCCCGTGGCACCGACATGGCCGCGTTGCGGGTTTCCTCCGAGGTGTGGGCGGAGGCGTCGTAGCCGGTGATGGTGTAGATCGGCAGCAGCAGGCCGAGCATGAAGATCCAGCCGTTGGAGACTTCCGGCCAGACGCCGCCACCTGCCGCGCCGGAGTAGTTGCCGAAGGTCACCAGCCGCGAAAACTCGAAACTGGGGGCGGAGATCAGGCAGACGATGGTCAGCGCCAGTGCTGTGGCGAAGATCAGGTAGCCGGAGAAATCGGTGAGCCTGGCGGTCAGGCCGATTCCCAGGTGATTGCACAGGGCCTGGAGACCGGTGAGGATCGCCAGGAAAATCACCCGTGTCGTAGTGGTGTCTTCCATACCCAGCGTGGGGCCGAAGGCGCCGAAAAAGAAGTAATAGGTGCCGACGTTGATCGCCCCGAGCACCGTGACCAGCCCCAGCAGGTTGAACCAGGCCGTGAGCCAGCCGGTGAACCGGTTGCCGAGGATCGAGCCCCAGTGATACAGGCCGCCAGCGGTGGGGTAGGCGGAGGAAATCTGCGCCATGGCCAGGGCGAACACCCCGGAAATCAGGCAACCGATCGGCCAGCCGATACCGATCGACGCACCGCCGGCGCCCGAGGTGCCCTGGGCCAGTGAGTTGATGCCGCCGGAAAGGATGCAGATGATCGAAAAGGAAATCGCGAAGTTGGAGAAAACCCCCATTCGTCGCGAGAGCTGCTGGGCATAGCCCATGCTGTGCAGCACCTTGACGTCATCGTCGTGCGCGTCGGTGCCGGGCTGGCTTGCTGGGTTCATCGTGGTGTGCCCCTTCAGGTTTTGATACGCAGCCATCCGGGTCTCCGGATGGGTTGGCTTTCAACCCCTTGTCGTACTGCTCCTGTTTGCAACTGGTGAAACCTGCCTGCTTTTCTGTAGGAGCGAGCCTGCTCGCGATGGAGTTGAGGACAACGCGGGGTGTCAGATTCCCCGCGTAATCGTTGACGTCCATCGCGAGCAGGCTCGCTCCTACAGAAGGCGGCCGTGAAACGCGGCCTGGAAAATTTCCGCCACGCCGGCCCGGGTCAGGGGCAACGGGTTGCCACCGGCCGACGGGTCGACCACCGCCATGTCGGCGATCAGGTCGGCCTGCTTGTCATCCACTCCCAGCTCGAACAGCGTATGCGGCACGGCGATGTCCTTGCGCAATTTGAGGACGAAGGCCAGGAAGCTGTCGAAACCCGGGGAGGGCAGGTGCAGGTACGCGGCCAGGCGCGTGATGCGTTCCTCGATGGCCGGGCGATTGAACTTCAGCACATAGGGCATCAGGGTGGCGTTGGTCATGCCGTGGTGGGTGTCGTACAGCGCGCCGATCGGGTGCGCGAGGGCGTGCATCCCGCCCAGGCCTTTCTGGAACGCGGTGGCGCCCATCGCCGCCGCTGCCAGCATTTGCCCGCGTGCGTCGAGGTCCGAAGGGGTGTGTACGGCGCGCACCAGGGCATTGCTCACCAGGCGCATGCCTTCGACCGCGATGCCATCGGCCATGGGGTGGAAGCCGGGGGCACAGTACGATTCCAGGCAGTGCGCCAAGGCGTCCATGCCCGTGCCGGCGGTGACTTTGGCCGGCATGCCGACGGTCAGGGCCGGGTCGCTGATGACCACGCGCGGCATCATTTTCGGGTGGAAAATGATGCGCTTGGTGTGGGTGCGATCGTCGATGATCACCGCCGCACGGCCCACTTCGGAGCCCGTACCCGCGGTGGTCGGCACCGCAATGACCGGGGCGATGCGGCTTTCATTGGCGCGGGTCCAGTAGTCGCCGATGTCTTCGAAATCCCAGACCGGGCGGGTCTGGCCACTCATGAAGGCGATGAGCTTGCCCATGTCCAGGCCGCTGCCACCGCCAAAGGCCACCACGCCATCGTGGTTTCCCGCACGCCAGGCCTCGAGTCCGCCGGCCAGGTTGGCTTCGACCGGATTGGGCTTGAGGTCGCAGAACAGCGCGGCGCCCAGCCCTGCATTACGTAGAGCGTCCAGCGCAGCGGTGGTGATCGACGCTCGCCCCAGGCCGCTGTCGGTGACCAGCAGCGGGCGCTGGATACCCTGGCTGCGACAGACTTCGGCCAGTTCCGCGATGCGGCCGACACCGAAGCGGATGTTCGTGGGGTAGTTCCAGTTTCCAGTCAGGCTCATGGTTCAGGTCTCGTGGCGCAGATGGAAGGATTTGGCGCGGGTCAGCTGTTCATAACCCAGGGCCGACAGCGTGACGCCGCGCCCACTGTTCTTGACGCCGGTCCAGGCCAGGGCCGGGTCCAGGTAATCGCAGCGATTCATGAACAGGGTGCCGGTGTCGATAACGTCGCCCAGGCGTTCGGCGGCCGCCAGGTCCTGGGTCCAGATCGATGCGCTGAGGCCGAACTCGCTGTCGTTCATCAAGGCCACGGCTTCGTCGTCGCAGGCGACCGGCATGATGCCGACCACCGGGCCGAAGCTTTCATCGCGCATGACCGACATTTGATGATTGACCTCGACCAACACTTGCGGGGCGAGGTAGGCGCTGCCCGGCGCGTCGGCGGCGAATGCCCGCGGGTCGATCAGCGCCTTCGCGCCTTGCGCCTGCGCATCGGCAATCTGATCGCGGACGAAATCCGCCGCGCCCGGGCTCACCATCGGGCCGAGGGTGGTGGCTTCGTCCAGCGGGTTGCCCAGCACGTACTGGCGGGTCAGTTCGGCGAAGCGTTCGACAAACGCCGGGTAGATGTTCTGATCGACGTAGATGCGTTCCACGGCGCAGCAGCTCTGTCCGGAGTTGAAGAAACTGCCGTCGACCAGGTTCTCCACCGCATGCTCGAGGTTGGCATCTGCCCGGACATAGGCCGGGTCCTTGCCGCCGAGCTCCAGGCCGACGCGCAGGAAACCGTCGACCGCAGAGCGTTGCATTTCCAGGCCGGCCGCCACTGAGCCGGTGAAGTTCACCTGCTGCACCTGGTCGGAGCCGATGACCACTCCGGTATGGATGTGACTGAGCAGCAGGTTCTGGAACAATCCTTCCGGCAGATTGGCCTGGCGCATGGCCTGGGCAAAACGCTCGCCCACCAGCAGCGTTTGCGAAGCGTGCTTGAGGATCACGCTGTTGCCGGCCATCAGTGCCGGAATAATCGTGTTGACCGCCGTCAGGTAGGGGTAATTCCACGGCGCGACCACCAGCACGGTGCCCATGGGCTCACGCTTGATATACCGGCGAAAACCCGCGACCGGATCGCATTCGAGCGCCGCCAGGGCTTGCGGCGCGATGGCGATCATGTGCCGGGCACGCTCTTCGAAACCGCGCAGTTCGCCAGCGCCATAGCGCACCGGGCGGCCCATTTGCCAGGCCAGTTCCGGGACGATTTCATCCTTCATGGCCAGCATGGCGTCCACGGCGGCGCTGCAAAACGCCGCGCGTTCGCTTAATGGCCGGCGCTTCCATTGCGCCTGGGCGCGGGCGGCCGCCGCCAGCGCCTGCTCGATCTGCACGATATCGGCGTACTGACGCTCGGCGACGAGTCGGCCATCGACCGGCGAGATGAGTTGAACAATGTTGGTCATGGTGCTCTCAATAGCGCTCGAAGCCGCGCTGCAGTTCCCAGTCGGTGATTCGCCGGTCGTACTCTTTCTGTTCCCATTCGGCGGTATGCACGTAGTGGTCGATCACTTCGTCGCCGAAGGCCTCGCGCAACATGCTCGACTTCTGCAGGGCGGCGCTGGCCTCGCGCAAGGTCTTGGAGACCTCGGGCAAATGTTCGTCCACGTAGGCATCGCCCTCGAAGGGCGCAGCGAGTTCGAGCTTTTCATCGATGCCCGCCAACCCCGCAGCGATCAGCGCGGCGAAGGCCAGGTAAGGATTGAGGTCGGCACCGCCGATGCGGCATTCGATACGAATCGATTTGCTGCCCTCGGCGCACAAGCGAAAGCCTGCGGTGCGATTGTCCCGGCTCCACACCGCGCGGGTAGGGGCGAAGGTGCCGGCCTGGAAGCGCTTGTAGGAGTTGATGTAGGGCGCGAGAAAACAGGTGATGTCGTTGGCGTACTTGAGCTGCCCGGCGACCCAGGCGCGCATCAGTTTCGACATGCCGAACTCGGCCTTGGCATCGAAGAACAGCGGCTTTTTCGCGTTCTTGTCCCACAGCGAATTGTGGATGTGGCTGCTGGAGCCGGCGGCGTCATAGCGCCACTTGGCCATGAACGTGATCGCCTTGCCCTGCAGTTGGGCGATCTCCTTGCACGCGTGCTTGATGATGACGTGATGGTCGGCCATGGTCATGGCGTCGGCGTAACGGATGTTGATTTCTTCCTGGCCCGGGCCCCATTCACCCTTGGAGTTTTCCACCGGGATGCCGCTGGCCTGCAGATGCTTGCGAATCGCCCGCAGCACCGGCTCTTCGCGGGTGGTCTGCAGGATGTTGTAATCCTCGATGTAGTGCCCGGCGGTTTTCGGCTTGAGGTAGTTGCGCTTGTGGATGGCCTCGTAGCTCTCGTCGAACAGGTAGAACTCCAGTTCCGAGGCGAACATGCCGGTGTAGCCGCGTTCACGCAGGCGCTCGACCTGTTTTTTCAAGATCGCCCGCGGGCTGTGGGGCAGGTCCTGCCGATGATGATGGTCCAGCACGTCGCACAGTACCAGCGCCGTGCACTCAAGCCAGGGCACCTTGCGCAGGGTGCGCATGTCGGGCTTGAGCACAAAGTCGCCGTAGCCTTTGCTCCAGCTGGCGGCGGCATAACCCGGCACCGGCTCCATGTCGATGTCGTCGGCCAGCAGGTAGTTGCAGCAGTGGGTTTCTTCATGGCCGCTGTCGATGAAAAATTCGACCTGGAAGCGCTTACCCACCAGGCGGCCCTGCATGTCGACCATGCACACCAGTACGGTATCGATCTCGCCGGAGGCGGCAGCACGCTTGAGTTGGTCAAAACTGAGTAACGGCTCGGTCATCACGGCAATCCTGCGCAAGTTGTTTGGGCCTGTCTGAGATAGCTGTTGCAGACGCTCTCCAGAAAAACCAACAACTGCCGCCGCGAGCATCGTGGGCAATAAGCTGAGCGTAAGCTTAGCCTACTGTCGCTTTTCGCAAGTTTTTGCTGCGCAGGGTGTGTGACCCTCTACAGTCGTTGAGCGGCAACTTTCAAACCCTGGGAGAGGAGGTGCGGCATGCAACGATTTACGGGCGGTTGCCTGTGCGGCAATGTGCGGATCGTGGCGTCGGGGCAGCCCTACCGGGTCGGCCTCTGTCACTGCCTCGACTGTCGCAAGCATCACGGTGCGCTCTTTCATGCTTCGGCGATTTTTCCTGAGGACGCGGTGACGATCGAGGGCGAAACCCGGGATTACGTCGGGCGCTATTTTTGTCCGCGCTGTGGCTCGTCGGTGTTTGCCCGTACCGCCGATGAAATCGAAGTGAACCTGGGCTCACTGGATGCCCCTGACCAGTTGAAGCCAACCTATGAAAGCTGGACGGTGCGGCGCGAGTCCTGGTTGCCGGCATTTCCACTCGCACGGCGCTACAAGCACGACCGAGAGGGCACCGGTCGATTTGAAGCCTAAATGATGTCCCTTGTGTAGGAGCGAGCCTGCTCGCGATGGTCGTTAACGATGACGCGTGTATTCTGGCTGAACGCGGCGCCCTTATGTCCATCGCGAGCAGGCTCGCTCCTACAATGGATCAGGTGATCGCCGTTCTGTCCGTTAGGCGATATCTCCTGGCTTATTAGCGTTAGCCGGCAATCAAGGGGAGCGCTACAGTGGTCGCAACGTTTCCGGCCGCCTGGATGATTCTGATGACCCGCCCCCGTTTCTTGCCCGACAACTTCACCCTGACCCTGATCGGCGTGGTCCTGCTCGCCAGCCTGCTGCCCGCCAGTGGCCAGGTGGCCGTGGGCTTCGGCTGGTTGACCAACATCGCCATCGCGCTGCTGTTTTTCCTCCACGGTGCAAAACTGTCCCGCGAGTCGATCATTGCCGGGGCCGGTCACTGGCGCCTGCACTTGCTGGTGTTCGGCCTGACCTTCGTCCTGTTCCCGCTGCTGGGCCTCGCGCTCAAGCCTTTGCTGTCGCCAATGATCGGCGCGGACCTGTACATGGGCATGCTTTATCTCTGCGCGTTGCCGGCCACGGTGCAGTCGGCAATTGCCTTTACCTCGTTGGCGCGAGGCAATATCCCGGCGGCGATTTGCAGTGCGGCAGCGTCGAGCCTGTTCGGGATCTTTCTCACGCCGTTGCTGGTGACCCTGTTGCTGGATGTGCACGGCGAGGGCGGCTCGACCCTCGACGCGATCGTGAAGATCAGCGTGCAGTTGTTGCTGCCATTCATTGCCGGCCAGATCGCTCGCCGCTGGATCGGCGCCTGGGTGGCGCGCAACAAGAGCTGGCTGAAATTTGTCGATCAGGGCTCGATCCTTCTGGTGGTGTACGGCGCTTTTAGCGAAGCGGTGATCGAAGGCATCTGGCACCAGATTCCGTTGCTCGACCTGGGCGGGCTGGTGGTCGCCTGCTGCGTGTTGCTGGGGCTGGTGTTGCTGGCCTCCACCGTGCTGGGCAAGGCCTTGGGTTTCAACCAGCAAGATCGCATCACCATCCTCTTCTGTGGCTCGAAGAAAAGCCTGGCCACGGGCGTGCCGATGGCCCAGGTATTGTTCGCCGGCAGCACCATCGGCGTGTTGATTCTGCCGCTGATGCTGTTCCACCAGATCCAGTTGATGGTCTGCGCGGTGCTTGCCCAGCGGTTCGCCAATCGCCCGGAATCGGTGCCCGAACTGATGGGGCAGGTCGATCCTTGATGGTAAGTCGCTGTTTTAAAATAAAATAATGATGCAAGGGGGTTCCCAGGCGGCAAGAAAGTTGATAAATTGCCGCCCATTGTTGCAGAGGGCCTTCCACGGCTCTCCACACAGCAGCTACAGGGGCGTCGCCAAGCGGTAAGGCAGCAGGTTTTGATCCTGCCATGCGTTGGTTCGAATCCAGCCGCCCCTGCCATATTTCTGACCAGCAGCATTCGCGCATTGCGCGAGTGCTGCTGTCTGCATTCTGAATTCCCCCCGCAACTAAAAATCTTCCCACGGCACAGTGTCTCCATCGCAGGCTCGCGACAGCTCGTTCGCGCATGATGGCGAGTGGATATCTGCAAGAAGCCGATTATGCTTCTAGAAACCTTGCAGCGATGCGAGGCCGTCAGCCTGTGTGCATGCTTTGCGCAATCCGTAATCCGACGACTTCAGCCCCAGGGCCTGGGTGCGGCAACAAGAAAGTGGGGTACTCCGGCCTATAACAAGAGAAAGACGGAGAAGACTCATGGCCGCAATCGACAACACTACCACGGGCAGCACGCCCAACCGCGGGATCACCAAGGAGGAGCGCAAGGTCATTTTCGCCTCGTCCCTGGGCACCGTGTTCGAATGGTACGACTTCTACCTCTACGGCTCCCTTGCCGCGATTATCGCCAAGCACTTCTTCGCCGGCGTCAATGAGACAACCTCCTTCATCTTTGCCTTGCTCGCGTTCGCCGCAGGTTTTGCCGTACGGCCCTTCGGCGCCATCGTGTTCGGCCGACTGGGTGACATGATCGGGCGCAAGCACACCTTCCTGATCACCATCGTGATCATGGGTGTCTCTACGGCCGTCGTGGGCTTTTTGCCCGGTTACGCGACCATTGGCGTGGCGGCGCCGATCATCCTGATCACCCTGCGCCTGTTGCAAGGCCTGGCCCTGGGTGGCGAATACGGCGGTGCGGCGACGTACGTGGCCGAGCATGCGCCCAAAGGCAAACGTGGCTACTTCACCTCGTGGATCCAGACCACCGCCACCCTCGGCCTGTTCCTGTCGCTGCTGGTCATCCTCGCCTGCCGCACCGTGCTGGGCACCGAGGCGTTCGAAGCCTGGGGCTGGCGGATTCCCTTCCTGCTGTCGATCCTGCTGCTGATCATCTCGGTCTACATCCGTTTGCAGCTCAGCGAGTCGCCGGTGTTCCTGAAGATGAAGGCCGAAGGCAAGTCTTCGAAGGCACCTTTGACCGAATCCTTCGCCCGCTGGGACAACCTCAAGATCGTGATCATGGCGTTGCTCGGTGGTACCGCCGGCCAGGCCGTCGTTTGGTACACCGGGCAGTTCTACGCGTTGTTCTTCCTGCTGCAAACGCTCAAGATCGACGCGCAGACGGCCAACCTGCTGATTGCCGGTTCGCTGCTGATCGGCACGCCATTCTTCGTCATCTTCGGCAGCCTGTCCGACCGCATCGGCCGCAAGGGCATCATCATGGCCGGCTGCATCCTCGCGGCGCTGACCTACTTCCCGATCTTCCATGCGCTGACCCAGTACGGTAACCCGGACGTGTTCGCCGCGCAGGAGAAGAACCCGGTCACGGTGGTCGCCGATCCCGGCCAGTGTTCGTTCCAGTTCGACCCGGTGGGCAAAGCCAAATTCACCAGCTCCTGTGACCTGGCCAAGACCGTGCTGGCGAAAAGGGCCATCCCCTACAAGAACGAGAAGGCTGAACCCGGCACCGTCGCGCAGGTGCGCATCGGCGACAAAGTGATCCAGAGCTTCGAAGGCACCGGCATGCCGGCCGCCGACTTCAAGACCCGCAACGACGCCTTCGTCGCAACCCTCGGCACCGCCCTCAAGGACGCGGGCTACCCCGAGAAGGCCGACCCGGCGAAGACCAACTACCCGATGGTGCTCCTGCTGCTGACCATCCTGGTGATCTACGTGACCATGGTCTACGGCCCGATCGCCGCCTGGCTGGTGGAACTCTTCCCGGCGCGTATTCGCTACACCTCGATGTCACTGCCTTACCACATCGGCAACGGCTGGTTCGGCGGGTTCCTGCCCACCGTGGCCTTCGCCATGGTCGCGGCCACCGGTGATATCTACTATGGGCTGTGGTATCCGATCGTGATCGCGGTGATGACGGCCATCCTGGGGACATTCTTCCTGCCGGAAACCAAGGATCGGGAGATTCATCACACCTGAAACTTGCGCTCGCCCTTTCCTGCAGGGGGAAGGGCGATGCCTGATGAACCTTCCTGCCCCAATACTGTTCACTTAAGCATGGGGTTGTATTTCAGATCTGGATTCGGGGGATATCCATTGCTGCGGTAACGGCGACTTATGGTTTCGCCCTTACGGCGACTCACTTTTTCAAACGCCAAAAAGTAAGCAAAAGGCTTTGCCCC
>NZ_AKJF01000163.1 GCF_000282475.1 Pseudomonas sp. GM78 | reverse complement strand
GAGCTGCCGAAGGCTGCGATCTTTTGATCTTGATCTTGAAAAGCAAAATCAAAAGATCGCAGCCTTCGGCAGCTCCTACAGGGGTTGCGGTATTCCCAGTCTCGATTTGCGGCATAAAAATCCGGCGACACCTGTTGGGGTAACCGCCGGCGAGGTAAAGCTTAAATGCCGAAACGGTCACGCAGCGAGTAGTACACCGCGCCAAGGGCGGTCAACGGCGCCGAGAAGGTGCGCCCGCCGATCATCGGCATGTGTGGCAAGGAGGCGAACGCGTCGAAACGCTCGGCGTCGCCACGGATCATTTCCGAGATCAGTTTGCCCGCCAGGTGCGAGCAGGTGACGCCGTGGCCACTGTAGCCCTGCATGTAGTAGGCGTTTTTCTCGATACGGCCGAATTGCGGCATGCGCGACATGGTCAGCAGGAAGTTGCCGGTCCAGCGGTAGTCGATCTTCACATCCTTCAACTGCGGGAAGGTCTTGAGGATTTTCGGGCGGATCAGTTGTTCGATGTCGTCCGGCTCGCGGGCGCCGTAGACCACGCCACCACCGTAGAGCAGGCGGTTGTCACGGGTCAGGCGGTAGTAGTCGAGCAGGTAGTTGCAGTCTTCGACGCAATAGTTGTTGGTGATCAGGCTGCGGGCGACCTTTTCCGACAGCGGCTCGGTTACGACGATCTGCGAACCGCACGGCATGCTCTTGCTGGTCACGCGGTTGTCGAGGCCCTGCGGCAGGTAGGCGTTACCGGCGATCAGCAGGTACTTGGCCTTCACCACGCCTTTGGCGGTGCGCACGGTGATCGGCTCGCCGTAGGTGATTTCCACCGCCGCCGATTGCTCGTAGATCTTGCCGCCCA
This sequence comes from Pseudomonas sp. GM78, assembly GCF_000282475.1. Taxonomy (GTDB): domain Bacteria; phylum Pseudomonadota; class Gammaproteobacteria; order Pseudomonadales; family Pseudomonadaceae; genus Aquipseudomonas. The sequence continues at coordinate 11,085 of NZ_AKJF01000163.1, read as the reverse complement.
GGCCGATGATTGCCGAGGCTTCGCCGAGGGCCAGGTTCAGCGGGTGAATGTGCCCGCCTTGCATGTCCAGCAGGCCACCGACGTAGGCATTGGAACCCACTTCGCGCTTGATGTCGGCCGCGTCGAGCATTTTCAGGTTCTTGTTACCGTAGCGTTCCCAGCTCTTCTTCTGTTCGGCCAGGCCTTTGAGCTGCTTTTTGTTCATCGCGGCGAAAATGCCACCGGGACGGTAGTCGCACTGGATGTCGTAGTGCTGTATGCGCTGACGAATGATGTCGGCGCCTTCGAAAATCATGCTGCCGAGGATTTCGGCGGTCTTGTCGCCATAGCGCTCTTCGATGACATCGACGTCGCGGCTGTAGGAGTTGACCAGTTGCCCGCCGTTGCGACCACTGGCGCCGAAGCCGACCTTGGCCGCCTCGAGCACGGTCACGCTGTAGCCCGCTTCGGCGAGGAACAGTGCCGAGGACAGGCCGGTGTAGCCAGCGCCGATCACGCAGACGTCGCAGTCCACCGCGCCTTCCAGCACCGGGAAATCACCAGTGAAGTTGCGGGTGGCGGCGTAGTAGCTATTAACATGTGCTTGTTTCATAAGTTTCTCCGATGGCCGCCGCAGGTTGCCGGCGACCGCCGCTTTATTGTTATTAGAGCTTGATCCAGGTCGCTTTAAGCTCTGTGTACTTGTCGAACGCGTGCAGCGATTTGTCCCGACCGTTGCCCGACTGCTTGTAGCCACCGAACGGCGCGGTCATGTCGCCGCCGTCGTACTGGTTGACCCATACACTGCCGGCACGCAGGCCACGGGCGAAGGTGTGGGCCTTGCTCAGGTTGCGGGTCCACACGCCGGCGGCCAGGCCGTAGATGCTGTCGTTGGCAATCGCCAGGGCTTCATCGAAGGTGTCGAAGGTGATGACCGACAGCACCGGGCCGAAAATTTCTTCCTGGGCGATGGTCATGGCGTTGCTCACGCCGTCAAAAATCGCCGGTTCCACGTACAGGCCGCCGGTGTCTTCGAGGGTGCGACTGCCGCCCGCGATCAACTGGGCGCCCTGCTCCTTGCCGATGTCGATGTAGCGCAGCACGTTGTCCAGTTGACGCTGATCCACCACCGCGCCGACGCTGGTCGCAGGATCGAGCGCGTGCCCCGGTTTCCAGCCTTGCAGGGCTTCCACCAGCAGCGGGATAAACTGATCGCGGATCGAGCGCTCCACCAGCAAACGCGAGCCGGCGGTGCAGACTTCGCCCTGGTTGAAAGCAATGGCGGCGGCGGCACCCTGCGCTGCGGAGCGCAGGTCCGGCGCGTCGGCGAACACCACGTTGGCGCTCTTGCCACCGGCTTCAGCCCAGACGCGCTTCATGTTGCTTTGCCCGGCGTAAATCATCAGTTGCTTGGCGATCGCCGTGGAGCCGGTGAAGGCCAGCACGTCGACGTCCATGTGCAACGCCAGCGCCTTGCCGACGGTGTGGCCGTAGCCCGGCAGGACGTTGAAAACGCCTTTGGGGATGCCCGCGTCCAGCGCAAGCTGGGCGATGCGAATGGCCGTCAGCGGCGACTTTTCCGAAGGCTTGAGGATGAACGAGTTGCCCATCGCCAGGGCCGGGGCGAACTTCCAGCTGGCCATGATCAGCGGGAAGTTCCACGGCACGATAGCCGCGACCACGCCGGCGGGTTCGCGAGTCACCAGGCCAAGTTGATCGTGGGGCGTGGCGGCGACTTCGTCGTAGAGCTTGTCGATGGCTTCGGCGGTCCAGCGGATCGCGTTGGCGGTCGCCGGAATGTCGATGGCCAGGGAGTCGCTGATGGGCTTGCCCATGTCGAGGGTTTCGAGCAGCGCCAGTTCTTCCTGGTTGGCCAGGATCAGGTCGGCGAAGCGGATCAGGATGCGCTTGCGCTCGGCCGGGGCCAGGTTGGCCCATACGCCGGATTCGAAGGTGCGGCGGGCCACGGCTACGGCGGCGTTCGCGTCGGCTTCGTCGGTGCTGGCGACGTTTGCCAGGAAACGACCGTCCACGGGACTGATGCATTCGAACGTGGCGCCGCTGGCGGCTGCGCAGTATTGGCCGTCAATGAAGGCACGGCTTTCGATGTTGAGGGACTGGAAGCGTTGCTCCCAGTCGCTGCGAGTGATTGTCATGGTTGTGACTCGACGCAGGGGAATAGGTGATCGTCGGACTGAAAGCCAGTCGGTCGAGGATCAGTAACCGCAGTACCTGTGGGAGCGGGCTTGCCCGCGATTGCGGTGTATCAGGTGCCATTAATGTTGACTGTGATGACGCCATCGCTGGCAAGCCAGCTCCCACAGGTTTGGCGGCGTACACAAATCTTGTGTACGCCGCCAATGCCATCAAACGGTGTGCAAGTACCAGTTGTACTCAAGGTCGGAGATGGAGTTCTCGAACTCGGCCAGCTCGCTTTCCTTGCACGCCACGAACACGTCGATGTACATCGGGTCGATGTATTTGGCCATGACTTCGCTGTCGTCCAGCTCGCGCAACGCATCGCGCAGGTTGTTCGGCAGGCTCTGCTCGTTCTGCTCGTAGCTGTTGCCTTCCACCGGGGCGCCCGGCTCGATCTGGTTGGTCAGGCCGTGGTGCACACCGGCCAAAACCGAAGCCATCAGCAGGTACGGGTTGGCGTCGGCGCCGGCCACGCGGTGCTCGATGCGCACGGCGTCCGGTGAACCGGTCGGCACGCGGACCGCCACGGTACGGTTGTCGACGCCCCAGCTCGGCGAGTTCGGCACGTAGAACTGGGCGCCGAAACGACGGTAGGAGTTGACGTTCGGGCAGAGGAACGCCATCTGCGCCGGCAGGGTCTCGAGCACACCGCCGATCGCGTGTCGCAGCGCGGCGTTCTGCTCGGGATCCTCGCTGGCAAAGATGTTGTTGCCTTCCTTGTCGAGAATCGAAATGTGCACGTGCAGACCGTTACCCGCCTGGCCCGGATACGGCTTGGCCATGAAGGTGGTGTCCATCTCGTGGTCGTAGGCGATGTTTTTCACCAGACGCTTGAGCAGCACCGCGTAGTCGCAGGCCTTAATAGGGTCGGCCACGTGGTGCAGGTTGACTTCGAACTGCGCCGGGGCACTTTCCTTGACGATGGCGTCAGCCGGGATGCCCTGCTCTTTCGCACCTTCGAGGATGTCCTGCAGGCAGTCGACGTATTCGTCGAGGTCGTCGATCAGGTACACCTGGGTCGACATCGGACGCTTGCCGGACACCGGCGAACGTGGCGACTGCGGACGGCCGTTCACGTTGTCCTGGTCGATCAGGTAGAACTCCAGTTCGAACGCGGCGCAGATGGTCAGGCCCATGTCGTCGAACTTGCGCACCACATTGGCCAACACTTCCCGCGGGTCGGCGAAGAACGGCTGGCCTTCGAGTTCGTGCATGGTCATCAGCAGTTGCGCGGTCGGGCGCTTCTGCCAGGGCTCGATGCTCAGGGTGCCAGGGATCGGGTAGCAGATCCGGTCGGAGTCGCCGATGTCCAGACCCAGGCCGGTGCTTTCCACCGTGGAGCCATTGATGTCCAGCGCAAACAGCGACGCTGGCAGGTTGATGCCTTTCTCGTAAACCTTATGAAGACTGGTGCGTTCGATGCGCTTGCCGCGCACCACACCGTTCATATCCGCAATCAGAAGGTCGACGTACAAAACCTCAGGATATTTCTTAAGGAATGCGTTTGCTTCGTTGAGTTGAACGGTACGCAGAGGGACCGACATGATGCACCTATTAGCTGTTAATTATTATGTTCACCGCCCTTTCACGTAGCCAGTCAATCCGAAAGGCAAAGTGAAGTCAATAGCGAACACCCCACCTTTAAACGTTTATTTTCGGGCCTCTCAGGGGTACGAGAGTGCCAGATCATCCCTGGAACACACGTAAATCCTCGCATTCGGACGTGCGGCGTTTAGAATTTTTTACATGAGAGTTGTTAATTAAAATCAACAAGGCTAAGCTCCGGAAAAGCTCGTTCAAGTGTGAAACTTCGAGGTGATAAAAATGGCATTCAAGCCATTGATCGGCGTTACTGCATGCGTCAAACAGATTGGCCTGCACCCCTACCACGTCAGCGGCGACAAGTACTTGCGTGCTGTCAGCGTTGCGGCGCTGGGGCTGCCCGTCGTTATTCCTTCCTTAGGCGACCTGACCGAAATCGAAGACCTGCTTCCGCAGCTCGACGGTCTGTTGCTGACCGGCTCGCCGTCGAATGTGGAACCCTTCCACTATCAAGGCCCCGACAGCGCGCCCGGCACCGAACACGATCCCCAGCGGGATCGCACCACCCTTCCCCTGATCCGCGCGGCCATTGCCGCTGGCGTTCCGGTGCTCGGCATCTGCCGCGGCTTTCAGGAGATGAACGTGGCGTTCGGTGGCAGCCTGCACCAGAAGGTCCATGAACTGCCCGGCTTCCTCGATCATCGCGAAGCCGATCATCCTGACCTGGCGGTGCAATACGCACCGGCACATGCGGTCAGCGTGCAGCCCGGCGGCGTGTTCCAGGCGCTGGACCTGCCCCCGCAGTTCCAGGTCAATTCGATTCACAGCCAGGGCATCGATCGACTCGCGCCCGGCCTGCGCGCCGAAGCGCTCGCGCCCGATGGCTTGATAGAGGCGGTCTCGGTGGAAAACAGCAAGACCTTCGCCCTCGGTGTGCAATGGCACCCGGAATGGCAGGTTCTTGATAACCCGCCGTATTTGAAAATTTTCCAGGCGTTTGGTGACGCGTGCCGACAACGGGCGGCGCTGCGTAACGCACGCTGACGTAACAAGCGATTAATCCATTTACTGCCCCCGTGAACGGCGGGCGTGCCTTTGCGCGCCCGTCGCCCACGACAACAACACACTGCAATAACAACAAGTACCGCAGCCAGGAAGGCGGCACCGGATAAACCCGGGGTGGGGAAACGCAACTCCCTGTAGGAGCGAGCATGCTCGCGATGAATGTCCGAACACCGCGGGCATTCAGACTGCCAGCGTTATCGTTGGCGACCATCGCGAGCATGCTCGCTCCTACAGAAGAGGCCGCGTCGACCGTAAGGCTCCGGGTTTGCAATCAACTATTAAGCCAGGCCACGTTGGCCCGGCGACTGAAACCTGTTGGGAGTTTCACATGGCAAACGCCTCCAGCATCTACAGGAAGGCTCTTGAAGGTCACCAGGCACCGAAAAAGGTGTTGGTGAAAGTCGACCGCGTCACCAAGAAGTTCGACGAGACCACCGCAGTGGACGATGTGTCCCTGGAAATCCATCAGGGCGAGATCTTTGCCCTGCTCGGTGGTTCCGGTTCCGGTAAATCGACGCTGCTGCGCATGCTCGCCGGCTTCGAGCGCCCGACTGAAGGGCGCATCCTGCTCGACGGCGTGGACATCACCGACATGCCGCCGTACGAGCGGCCGATCAACATGATGTTCCAGTCCTATGCCCTGTTCCCGCACATGACCGTGGCGCAGAACATCGCCTTCGGCCTCAAGCAGGACCGTTTGCCCGCCAGTGAAATCGACGCCCGTGTCGAAGAGATGCTGCGCCTGGTGCACATGACCCAGTACGCCAAGCGCAAACCCCATCAGTTGTCCGGCGGCCAGCGCCAACGTGTGGCCTTGGCTCGCTCCCTGGCCAAGCGTCCGAAGCTGCTGCTGCTCGACGAACCCATGGGTGCGCTGGATAAAAAACTACGCTCGCAGATGCAGCTGGAACTGGTGGAGATCATCGAACGCGTCGGCGTGACCTGCGTGATGGTGACCCACGACCAGGAAGAAGCCATGACCATGGCCCAGCGCATCGCGATCATGCACCTGGGCTGGATCGCCCAGATCGGCAGCCCGGTCGACATCTATGAAGCACCGGTCAGCCGCATGGTCTGCGAGTTCATCGGCAACGTGAACGCGTTCGAAGGCACCGTGGTGGAAGACCTGGAAGGTCACGCGATCATTCACAGCAAGGACCTGGAGCAGAAGATCTACGTCGGTCACGGCGTCAGCACCTCGGTCGAGGACAAGTCGATCACCTACGCCATCCGCCCGGAAAAACTGCTGGTCAGCACCACCAAGCCCGACGCACGCTACAACTGGTCCAGCGGCAAAGTGCATGACATTGCCTACCTCGGCGGCCATTCGGTGTTCTACGTCGAACTGCCTGGCGGCAAGGTGGTGCAATCGTTCATGGCCAACGCCGAACGCCGTGGTGCACGTCCGACCTGGGACGATCAGGTCTACGTGTGGTGGGAAGACGACAGCGGCGTGGTACTGCGCGCATGAGAACCTTCAATCAGCAATTCCTGCGCCTGGTGCCCAGCGGTCGAAAGCTCGTCATCGGCATCCCGTTCCTGTGGCTGTGCCTGTTCTTCATGCTGCCGTTTTTCCTGGTGATGAAGATCAGCTTCTCGGAAGCAGCCCTGGCCATTCCGCCCTACTCGGAGATCTACACCTACGCCGAGCAGAAATTCAATCTGCTGCTCAACATCGGCAACTACACATTGCTGGGCGAAGATGAGTTGTATCTCTCGGCCTACCTCGGTTCGTTGAAGGTCGCGCTGTTCAGTACGCTGATGTGCCTGGTGATCGGTTTTCCGATGGCCTACGCCATTACCAAGGCGAGCAAGGAAGCGCAAAACGTCTTGATGCTGCTGATCATGATGCCGACCTGGACGGCGATCCTGATCCGCGTTTATGCGTGGATGGGCATCCTCAGCAACAACGGCCTGCTCAACGGCTTCTTGATGTGGATCGGGCTGACCGATCACCCGATCGAGATCCTCAACACCAACACCGCCGTCTATATAGGGGTCGTTTACGCTTACTTGCCGTTCATGATCCTGCCGCTCTACGCCAACCTGGTCAAACACGACCAGAGCCTGCTGGAAGCGGCGTCGGACCTGGGTTCGAGCACCTTCAACAGCTTCTGGAAAATCACCGTGCCGCTGGCCAAGAACGGCATCATCGCCGGATGCATGCTGGTGTTCATTCCAGTGGTCGGGGAGTTCGTGATCCCGGAACTGCTCGGCGGTCCTGAGACCCTGATGATCGGCCGCGTGCTGTGGCAGGAGTTCTTCAATAACCGCGATTGGCCGGTGGCGTCTGCCCTGGCGGTGGTGATGCTGTTGATTCTGATCGTGCCGATTCTGCTGTTCAACCGCAGTCAGGCCAAAGAGATGGAGGCACGGGGATGAAACGCTTAGGATTTTCAAAGTTCATGCTGATCTTCGGCCTGTCGTTCATCTACCTGCCGATGCTGATCCTGGTGATCTACTCGTTCAACGCCTCCAAGCTGGTGACGGTGTGGGGCGGCTGGTCGTTCAAGTGGTACGCCGGCCTGCTCGACAACTCGCAACTGATGGGCTCGGTGGTGCGTTCGCTGGAAATCGCCTGCTACACCGCGATTGCAGCCGTCGCACTGGGGACGCTGGCCGCGTTCGTGCTGACCCGTGTCACGCGCTTCAAGGGCCGCACGCTGTTCGGCGGCCTGGTGACCGCGCCGCTGGTGATGCCGGAAGTGATCACCGGTCTGTCGCTGTTGCTGCTGTTCGTGGCCATGGCGCAGTTGATCGGCTGGCCGATGGAGCGTGGCATCGTCACGATCTGGATCGCCCACACCACGTTTTGTGCCGCCTACGTTGCAGTGGTAGTCTCCGCCCGCCTTCGCGAGCTGGACCTGTCCATCGAAGAAGCGGCCATGGACCTGGGTGCCAAGCCATTCAAGGTGTTTTTCCTGATTACCATCCCGATGATCGCGCCGTCACTGGCGGCCGGCGGCATGATGTCGTTCGCCCTGTCGCTGGATGACCTGGTACTGGCGAGCTTCGTCTCGGGCCCGGGTTCCACCACCCTGCCGATGGAAGTGTTCTCGGCGGTGCGCCTGGGCGTGAAACCCGAGATCAACGCCGTGGCCAGCCTGATCCTGTTGGCCGTGTCGATCGTGACCTTCATGGTCTGGTACTTCAGCCGCCGTGCCGAAGCCAGCCGTAAACGTGCGATCCAGGAAGCGATGGACCAGACCGCAAGCGAATCCTGGCAACAACCGAAAAAGCCAATGGTAGAAGCCACCGCCTAACGTAGGAGCTGCCGCAGGCTGCGATCTTTTGATCTTGCTTCTAAAAATCAAAAGATCGCAGCCTCGTTTCACTCGGCAGCTCCTACAGGGTGATTGATCCTTTCCTTCGTCAGATGGATTCATGCTGTTCGCAATTTTGCTTTGCGTAATTTGAATAAGAAAAGAAATGGAGTTGTACCGATGAAAATGTTTGGCAGGACTCTGCTGACACTGTCCTTATTGGGCGCGATCGCCTCGGGCGCCCAGGCCAATGACAAGGTTCTGCGCGTCTATAACTGGTCGGATTACATTGCGCCGGACACCGTCAAGAAGTTCGAAGACGAGACCGGCATCCGCGTGACCTACGATGTGTTCGACAGCAACGAAACCCTTGAAGCCCGCTTGCTGGCGGGCAAGTCCGGCTACGACATCGTCGTGCCGTCCAACAGTTTCCTGGCCAAGCAGATCAAGGCCGGGGTCTATCAGGAACTGGACAAGTCCAAGCTGCCCAACTGGCAGAACCTCAATCCGGTGCTGCTGAAAAACGCCTCCGCCAGCGACCCGGACAACGCCCACGCCTTCCCGTACATGTGGGGCTCGATCGGCATTGGCTTCAACCCGCAGAAGGTCAAGGAAGTGCTCGGCACCAACGCCCCGACCAATTCCTGGGACCTGCTGTTCAAACCGGAAAACGCTGAAAAACTCAAAGCCTGCGGCATCAGCTTCCTCGACTCGCCCACCGAGATGATCCCGGCCGCCCTGCACTACCTTGGCTACCCGGTGAACGATCAGGACAAGGCGCACATCGCCGAAGCCGAAGCACTGTTCATGAAAATCCGTCCGTCGGTGGCGTATTTCCATTCGTCGAAGTACATCTCAGACCTGGCCAACGGCAACATCTGCGTGGCTGTCGGTTACTCCGGCGACGTACTGCAAGCCAAGGCCCGCGCCGAGGAAGCCGGGGACAAGGTGAAGATCGACTACAGCATCCCGAAAGAAGGCGCCGGCAGTTTCTACGACATGGTTGCCATCCCGCGCGATGCCGCCAACGTCGAGAACGCCTACCTGTTCATGAACTTCCTGATGCGCCCGGACATCATCGCCGAGATCACCAACAACATCGGCTACAGCAACGCCAACGCGGCCGCGACGCCGTTGGTGGATGAGGCGATTCGCAACGATCCGGGCTCGTATCCGCCTGAAGCGGTGATGGCGACCTTGTATGCCATTCCTGACCAGCCGATTGGCGTGCAGCGGGTGATGACCCGGGGCTGGACCAAGGTGAAGTTGGGTCAGTAACTGACACTACACATATCCCTGTGGGAGCGGGCTTGCCCGCGATGGCGGTTAGTCAGACGACATAGACGCCGGATGTGCCGGCCTCATCGCGGGCAAGCCCGCTCCCACAGGGTTCAGTATTGCCTGATTTACATTCATGCAGCGCCTTACCACCGCTGCATCCCTCACCTGGCTCCTCGGTTAAGGTGAAGTTTGGCGCCCTCGGGCGCCTTTTTTTGGATCAAACACCGCCCAACGGCCACTCGGCCAACGCCCGATAGCGGCCCTTGTGCGATTCGAACAAGGTAAAGCGCTCGGCACGCAGGATAAATTCCGGTGGCGTGGCAGACTCCGGCACCGGCGCCCGATAGTCCCGCGCCAGGGTCAGATGCGGGCGAAATTCCCGGGGTGCATCCGCAAGGACAAAGGGCAACATGGCCTGCTCCAGGTCATACACCAGCCGCAACAGCGCCGGCGATGCCTGTTCGGGCGCCAGCACCAGGACCCCTGCCCTGCGCCACACGTCCAGGCGATCGAGCTCCACGACCAGGCGTTTATCCGACGTGCGCACAGTCGCGGCAGCCTTGCAGACATCGGCAATCTGCGCGATCCCCACCGCCCCCAGAAACTTCAAGGTCAGATGAAAATTCTCCACCGGCACCGGTCGCCCGCTGCGCAGTTGCAAGGCGCTGCGCCATTGGGCGATGGCCTTGCGTTGCGCCGGTGCGCAGTCCAGGGCGAAAAACAACCGTTTGAACGGTTCATGGGGTTCGTCATTCATGCCAGGTATCTCTGCCAGGGATTGCCTTGAGTCTACAACCGGCAAGCCCCTTCCTGGCATCTGCCGGCATGCACGTTATAGTTGATGCAAGCGAAGCAACCGGAGGAAAGCATGCGACAGATCCTCAGCAAGGAACCCTGGTGGGCGAAGCCGCCTGAGCCTGGTCAGGACGAACTCAAGCTGGAATGGGGCTGGCTGGTGCATTACAGCGAAGGCGAGCCGCGTTTCGAGTTCGTCCGCGAGCGACCGACCGATGACGAAATCCGCAACCGCAAAAGTTGCCGGATCACCCCGGCGGCGGAGTGATCCGGCGATTCGGTTCAAGCCTTCACGATCATTTCAAAACCGCCGAATATCATCCGTTGACCATCGAATGGCATGGGATTGACGTCGGGTTGTATCCGCGGATCGGTCATCAGTTTCGCCATCCCGGCGTCACGGGTGGATTTGTCCGGCCAGACGATCCAGGAAAACACCACGGTTTCGTCCTCCTTGAGTTTTACCGCCATCGGAAACGAGGTCAGCTTGCCGTCAGGGACGTCGTCGCCCCAGCACTCGGCAAGGCTCAGCGCGCCGTTCTCCATGAAAATGGCCGCGGCCATCTCGGCGTGCTTCTTGAATTTTTCGCGGTTGGCGGTGGGCACGGCAGCGACAAAACCATCGACATATGACATGGGGTGTTCTCCTTGGGTCATGGGTTGATCTGCTGATTAGTCGACTGGGAAGGACTCCAATCGACAGATCCCGTGCTCGAATCGACCGACGGTTGGGCGCTCTGCGCCAAGCTCCCTTCTATCTGCGAGGCCATGTACAGCGTGCCCGCCATCACGCCGGTGGTCGGGTTCTGCAGCAGCTTCGTCCAGGCCTTGTCGAATGTGTTGCCCAGGCTGCTGCGGATCAACGCCTCGCTGTCCGGCCGGTCGTTGGCCTGGATGATCGCCCGAACACCCGCGACGCCGACGGAGATCAACGCACCGGCCAGTTTGCCGGCGGCCGCCG
>NZ_AKJF01000162.1 GCF_000282475.1 Pseudomonas sp. GM78 | reverse complement strand
TGGTTACTTGGGGCTTTTCCAAGTGACTCGCTGTAAGAGCGAAACCATAGGTGGCCGTTACCGCAGGAATGGATATGTACGCCGAAATCATCGGGTCGCCTGTCAGGCCGCCATCGCTGGCAAGCCAGCTCCCACAGGGGATCGGGTACACCCGCAGCTCAGTGGGCGATATGGCGGAGTAGTTTGCAGCGTCAGCAACACCGCGTATTACATTTCCCACGCCCAAAACGCGCGTCCTGACGCTCACGAAAAAACGCCTCGTAGCTCATCACCGGCTCACCCGGATGACTGATCGCCCTCTGTGCGACATAGTTGTCGTAATCGGGAACGCCCACCATCAAACGCGCGCTCTGGCTAAGGAAACTGGCGGCTTGCTGCAATTTGCGGATCATGGCAATGCTCTCGATGAGGTTTGGACAGCCCGATATAACCCCACTGTTGTATCTGCAATGTGTCCGCTTCCCGGCCATTTGTATTTTCATGTATTCACGCCCCCGCGACCTTTTGGCGCATGACCGGCTGGCCATCGATTGAGCGCCAATGGGCAACAGTTTGTTAACATCCCTGCGCTTTTTTTCGCCTGATCCGTCAGGCACTGTGTTTTCTCTGTTGCACACAGGAAGCTTTTTTCCATGAGTACGTTGTATTCCCGCCGCACTGTCCTGCAAGGCATGAGCCTGTTGAGCCTCGGCCTGCTCGCCGGCTGCGATGACAGCAGCAAGCTGTCGTTCAAGTACGGCAAGGACCTGAGCGACAAGATCATGGGCCGTTCCTTCAAACTCAAGGACGCCGACGGTGAAACCCGGATGCTCGGCAGCTACCAGGGCCTGATGCCGATGATCTTCTTCGGTTTCACCCAATGCCCGGCCGTCTGCCCGACCACGCTGGCCCGCGCCGCCCAGGCGAAGAAACTGATGGGCCGCGATGGCGAGCGCCTGCAAGTGGTCTTCATCACCCTGGACCCCGAGCGCGATACCCCGCAAATGCTCGACAAATACGTCAAGGCCTTCGATCCGAGTTTCGAGGCGCTGTACGGCACGCTGGAAGAAACCGCCGCCACCGCCAAGGAGTTCGGCGTATTCTTCGAGAAAGTCCCCAGCGGCGATACCTACACCCTGTCCCATACCGCGACCAGCTTCGTGTTCGACTCCCGGGGCAATCTGCGCCTGGGCCTGTCCGCGTCCCTTACCGCTCAAGAGTGCGCAGAAGACCTGCTCACCGTCATGGAGGTCTGCTGATGTCTTCGTTCCGCGCACCACGTATCAAACAGCTTGTACTGGGAATGGCCCTGATTGGCATGGCGTGGCAGGTGTCTGCACAAACCCGGGTGAGCGACGCCTGGGTCAGGGCGACGGTGGCCGGCCAGCCTTCGAGCGGGGCCTTCATGACCTTGCAGGCCGACACCGACAGCAAGCTGCTCAGCGTGCAGTCGCCCGTGGCGAAGATGGTGCAGATTCACCAGTCGAGCATGAAAGACGACGTGATGAGCATGCAGCAGGTCCAATCCGTGGCGTTGCCGGCCGGCAAGCCGGTGAAATTCGATCCCCACGGCTACCACGTCATGCTCATGGACCTGACGGGGCAGATCAAGGAAGGCGACAGCGTGCCCCTGACCCTGACCGTGGAAAACGCCAAGGGCGAGAAAGAAACGATCCAGGTGAACGCGCCGGCAAAGGCACTGGGTACGATGGATCATGGCAATATGGATCACAGCAAGATGCATTGAGGGTCTGACGGCCTCCCCCACGGAGGCCGCTCTTTGATGGGAGGTGCGCAACGATGACGACGAACACCGAAACCGCCATCTTGGCCGGCGGCTGCTTCTGGGGCATGCAGGATCTGCTGCGACGCTACCCTGGCGTGATCTCCACGCGGGTGGGCTACACCGGCGGCGATGTGCCCAATGCCACCTATCGCAACCATGGCTCCCACGCCGAAGCGATCGAAATCGTCTTCGACCCGGAGCAGATCAGCTATCGCCAGATCCTGGAGTTTTTCTTCCAGATCCATGACCCGAGCACCCAAAACCGTCAGGGCAATGACCTGGGGACGAGCTATCGTTCGGCACTCTATTACCTGGATGACGAGCAGAAACGCATCGCCGAAGACACCGTGGCCGACGTTGACGCTTCCGGCCTCTGGCCCGGCAAGGTGGTCACCGAGATAGCGCCCGCCGGGCCGTTCTGGGAAGCGGAGCCTGAGCATCAGGACTACCTGGAGCACTACCCCAACGGTTACACCTGCCACTTCATACGACCGAACTGGATACTGCCCAGACGCAAGTAATGGCGGGCGCCGGCTTGTCGGCCCCTCCGGGTCCATGGATCAAGACAGATAACCGCGCTGCACGCTGACCCGCCGATCAATGGCCTGGCGCAACCGTTCGCTGTGTTCGGCCCACACCAGAGGGTCGACCTTGGGCGAACGCATCAGTTCGAGCATGGCCGACTGCGCCGCGCGGTATTCGTCCAGGGCATCGCCGGCCATGATCTTCAAGCGCTCGCCTGCGGTCATTTCCAGGCGGCGCAGGGCCAATACCGTTTCGTCGGTAATGACTGTACTCAAGGTCAATTGCGCTCGATGGGGCGCGATGAAAGGCTGGGTTTCCAGCAGGATAGCCCTGGCCCGCTGTCCGCCCCACTTCAAGGCCAGCACAAACGGCTCGCGCAGGCCGCGGTCATGAAACTCTTCACAAATCGCTGCCCCCTCGGCGGCGTAGATACCGATGAATACCTGGGTCATCCCCTGTGGCGTAATGCGCGCTTGCACCTCGATTTGCCTGCCGTCGCCCAACACGTCTTCATAGGTTTTGACGGGCAGGCGTTTATTGAGCCAAAGCCAGAACTGTGCGCCTCTATGTCGCATTCACTACCCTCCCCAGGATCGCTTCCCGAGTAAGGCACAGGATGGCGCCGTTCGCCATGCCGGTGGTCGTTTGAATGCGGCGGCCGGCCGCCGGATCTCCCTCTTGCCGTCATCATTGACGCTCATTACAATTGCTAATAATTCTCACTAGCAAAAAAACAATCACGCGATGAGCGACTCTCTATCCGCCACTCACCAACTTCACGTGCGCAGTGTCGAAGCCCTGTACGTTGGCCATCAGGGCTGGCTGCACGCCTGGCTGTTGCGCAAGCTGGGCAACCGGGTGGACGCGGCCGACCTGATGCACGATACGTTCACGCGTATCCTGGCGGCCAGGTCGCTGCCGGAGATTGCCGAGCCACGGGCCTATCTGACCTGTGTGGCCAAGGGCATCCTGGTCAACTGGTATCAACGCCAGGCACTGGAACGCGCCTACCTGTCGGCCCTGGCGCAATTGCCCGAGGCACTTGCACCCTCACCGGAAGTGCGTTTCCTGATCCTCGAAACCCTGCATGAAGTCGATGCACTGCTCGATGCCCTGCCGCCACTGGTCAAGCGGGCGTTCCTGCTGTCGCAGATCGGCGCGATGAAGTACGAGGACATCGCGACGCAACTCGACGTCTCGCTCATCACCGTCAAGCGCTACATGAAACAGGCCTTCGTGCAGTGCCTGACGTTGATGCATCAATGAATGGCCAAGCGATGATCAGCCCGGCCGTCCTGGATGAGGCCGCCGAATGGCTGATGCGCTTGGGCGAAGGCGCGCTCAGCGAGCACGAACGCGCGCAATGGCAACAGTGGCGTGCCAGCAGTGCCGAGCACGAATGCGCCTGGCAGCGAGCGGAGTGCTTGCTGGGCAAACTGGGAGGCTTGCCTCCGGAGCTGGCGATACCGGCGCTCGACCGCCCAGCCAACCCGCAACGCCGCGCGCTGCTCGGTCGCCTGGCGGCGCTGCTGGCGCTGGCACCCGCCACCTGGGCCGGATGGCAACTCAACGAGCGCCAGGGTTGGACCGCCGACTACCACTCGCCGATTGGCGCGCGTCGCCAGTTGACGCTGGTCGATGGCAGTCAGGTGACCCTCAACACCGACACCGCGATCGATGTGGATTTCGATCCGCAGCAGCGCCTGATCAGGGTGCGCAAGGGCGAGATTCTGATCCAGACCGCGCCGGACATTCAGGTGCCCGCACGACCGTTGCGGGTGTCCACCGCACAGGGTCGCCTGCAGGCGCTGGGCACCCGTTTCAGTGTTCGCGAAGACGACGGCGTCACGCGCCTGGCGGTGTTCGACGGCCGCGTGCAAATCGAACGTTATGCGCAGCCCCATGCAGCGCCGGTGATCCTGCTCGCCGGTCAACAAACCACCTTTTCGGACGCTGCGATCGGCGCCATCACCCAGGCCGACAGCGCCCTCACGGCCTGGACCCAGGGCATGCTGGTGGCCGACGGCATGCACCTGGGTGACTTCGCCAGAGAGCTGGCGCGCTATCGCCATGGCCTGGTGCGCTGCGATCCGGCCGTCAGCCGGCTGCGCATCTCCGGCGCTTTCCCCCTGGACGACACCCGGCGCGCGCTGAGCATGCTGGCCTCGACCTACCCGGTGCAAGTGACGACGCACCTGGGCGGATACTGGGTGACGATTGCAGCCGTTTGACCCACTCAAAAAATAATTGCAAAGAGGTGATACTTTTTTCGCGCCTGGCTGGCAAGGGAAGACACCCCCTCTCCCTTGCCGACAGGATCACCCCCCCTCGATGCCCGTTGAACGCTCTTTACGCTTGACCCCTCCCCTGCGCCGTACAGCCTGCAGCGCAGCCTTCAGCCTGATGCTCGCGGGCGCCTGCGCCCCCGCCTGGGCGGGTGAGACGCAACCGCCAGCCATCGTCGATGCCCGTGGTTATCAGATCCCGGCAGGCCCGCTGGGGCAGACGCTGTCGCGCTTCGCCGCCGACAGCCAGATAGCGCTCTCGTTCGACCCCGGCCTGACCGATGGCCTGCAAAGCCCCGGATTGTCCGGTACCTACTCGGCGCTCGAGGCGCTCACCCGCCTGCTGAGCGGCACCGGCCTGCAACTGGTCCAGCGCGCCGACGCCAGCTACACCCTGGAGCGCGACAGCCACGGCGACGCACTGCAACTCGGCGCGACCTCGATCACTGGCCAGCGCCTGGGCGTGACCACCGAAGACACGCACTCCTACACCACCAGCGAAGTCAGCATCGGCAAGGGCAACATCAAGCTCAAGGACATCCCGCAGTCGGTGTCGGTGGTCACGCGCCAGCGCATGGACGACCAGAACATGAACAGCCTGCAGGACGCCATGCGCCAGGTCACCGGGGTCACGATCAAGACCTACAACGCAGGCTCCAGCCTCAACGATGTGTACATGCGCGGCTTCCTGGTCGACCAGGTGCAAGTCGACGGAGTGTCGCAACCCACCGGCCAGGGCGACATGGCCACCGCGTTCGACCTGGCGATGTATGACCGCGTCGAAGTGCTGCGTGGCCCCTCGGGCCTGTATCAAGGGGCGGGCGAACCCGGCGGCACCATCAACGTGGTGCGCAAGCGGGCGCTGGGCCGATTCGCCCTGGGTGGCGAACTGGCCGCGGGCTCCTACGACCACTACCGTTCCTCGGTTGACGTCACCGGCCCGCTGAATGACCAGGGCAGCGTGCGCGGGCGCTTCATCACGGCCTACGAAAACAACCAATCCTTTGTCGACTACGCCCAGAACGAACGCCCGATGGTGTACGGCCGCCTGGAACTGGACCTCGACCCGTCCACCACCCTGTCGGTCGGCGGCGCTTACCAGCAGAACCACTCCACCCCGGCGTTCGGCTTGCCGGCGTACGCCACCGGCAAACTGCTGGACGTACCGCGCTCGACCTTCGTCGACGCCAAGTGGAACGAACTGAACGAAAAAGTCTGGGAAACCTTTGCCGAAGTCGATCACGCCCTGGACAACGGCGGCCAGTTCAAGACCACCCTGACCTACCGCGATGCCGAGACCCCAAAACGCAACTTCACCTGGGCCGATGGCGCGGTCGATCCAGACACCGGCGACAGCTGGGCCGTGGCGTACAACTACTACACCCACATCAAGTCCATCGGTGCCGACAGCTTTGTCACCACACCCTTCGACGCCCTGGGACGCACCCACGAATTCACCCTGGGCGCCGAATACCAGCACCTGGACAAGGACTTCACCTACGGGGGCGGCGACTACTTCCCGATCAACGTGTTCGACCCGGGCAGCATCGACATTCCGAAACAGGACTACGTGAAGAACAACGGCAACTGGTCCAAATCGGATCAATACGGCCTCTACACCCGCGCCAAGTTCAACGTCACCGACTGGCTCGACGTGATCGGCGGCACCCGGGTGACCTGGTACGAGAGCGACGCGAAGAACGCCAACGCCTTCTTCAACAACTTCGGCAGCGCCCACACCAGCATCAACCGCAAGGTCGTGCCCTATGGCGCAATCATCGGCAAGCTGACCCCGGAACTGTCGGCCTACGCCAGCTACACCGAAGTGTTCAAGCCGCAAAGCGAACTGGGCTCGGACAACACGCCGATTGGCCCGCGCGAAGGCCAGCAGTACGAAATCGGCCTCAAGCGCGAGTTCTTCGACGGGCGCTTGAACGCCAGTGTCGCGGTGTTCCGCATCTATGATGAAAATCGCGCCGAATACAACAACGCCACGGCAGCCTACGAGGCTCAGGGCAAGGCGCGCAGCCAGGGCTGGGAAACCGAACTGAGCGGTAACCTGACCGACAACTGGAGCATCGTCAGCGGCTACGCCTTCACTTCGACCAAATACCTGAACTCCGATGATGGCAATGAAGGCAAGACCTTCAGCACCATCACCCCCAAACACAACTTCAACCTGTGGACCAAGTACGAGTTCAGCGACGGCCCGCTCAAGGACTTCAGTGTCGGCGGTGGCGTGCGCGTGGTCAGCGACACGTACTACCAGCGTGACGTCAAATTCGAACAGAGCGGTTATGGCATCGCCACGGCTCAGGTGGGCTACAAGATCAACGACAACCTGTCGACGACGCTGACCGCCAACAACCTGTTCGATCGCAAATACTACGATCGCGTGGACGCTTCCTGGGGCACCAACTTCTATGGCGACCCACGCACCGTGACGCTGGCGCTGCGCGCGCAGTATTGACGCCCACCGATGAAGGTTCGCCAGTCATCGCTGGCGAACTCGATAGCTGCAAAGGCGCCTTGAAAGATTCCGCCTATCGGCTACAAATACTCCAGCTATTAGCCGTCTGCCCAAGGGCGGTCTAGCCTTATCTAACGCCGGTGCCGTCTGGCCGGCCTAGACCTGATAAGAAGATAAAGCAGGAGTCAGAAACCGACTAGGCGCACCGTGGGTCATCCCGTTGGCAATACGCTTTGCCAGTGCCGGTGATGCCCATTTGGCCACGATGATCAGTTGATCGACTTGCTGGGCCAACAGCCTGAGTCATTGATTTCACTCACCGCCATCGAACCTGTAGGGACGCTGGCTGAATGAACACGACCAAAGGTAGCTCACAGATGGGAACTGAAACGAAATGCCCGTTCAATCACGCAGCGGGTGGTGGCACCACGAACCGCGATTGGTGGCCGAACCAGCTGAATCTGAAGATCCTGCACCAGCACTCGTCCCTGTCTACCCCCGCGGACGAGGGCTTCAACTACGCCCAGGCGTTCAAGAGCCTGGACTTTGCCGCGCTCAAGCGTGACCTGACCGCGCTGATGACCGATTCCCAAGACTGGTGGCCTGCGGACTTCGGACACTACGGACCGCTGTTTGTCCGTATGTCCTGGCACGCCGCGGGCACCTACCGTACCGGCGATGGCCGAGGCGGCGCCGGTTCTGGCCAGCAGCGCTTCGCCCCGCTCAACAGCTGGCCCGACAACGTCAGTCTGGACAAGGCCCGGCGCCTGCTGTGGCCGATCAAGCAAAAGTACGGCAACAGCATTTCCTGGGCCGACCTGATCGTCCTGACCGGTAACGTCGCGCTCGAAACCATGGGCTTCAAGACCTTCGGTTTTTCCGGTGGCCGGCCTGATGTCTGGGAACCGGACGAGGATGTCTACTGGGGCTCGGAAAACAAATGGCTGGGTGGCGACGTGCGCTACGACAAAGCGCAAAAAGCCATGCAGGAACCCGGCGAAGGCCCGCTCGTCGCAGAACCCGGGGAAAACGAGGAGAGCCGCACCGAGCAGGGACGCAATCTGGAGAACCCCCTGGCGGCCGTGCAAATGGGCCTGATCTATGTGAACCCGGAAGGCCCGGAAGGCAACCCCGACCCGGTGGCTGCCGGCAAGGACATCCGCGAGACCTTCGGCCGCATGGCCATGAATGACGAGGAAACCGTGGCGCTGATCGCCGGCGGCCACGCCTTCGGTAAGACCCACGGCGCCGGCCCTGCCGACAATGTCGGTGCCGAGCCCGAAGCCGCTGGCCTCGAAGAACAGGGCCTGGGCTGGAAGAACAAATTTGGCACCGGCAAAGGCCCCGACACCATCACCAGTGGCCTGGAAGTGACCTGGACCACCACGCCGACGAAGTGGAGCAACAACTTCCTGGAGAACGTGTTCGGCTTCGAATGGGAACTGACCAAGAGCCCGGCGGGCGCCCATCAGTGGACGCCGAAGAACGGTGCTGGCGCCGGGATCATTCCGGACGCGCACGACCCGTCCAAACGTCGCAACCCGACCATGCTGACCACCGACCTGGCACTGCGCTTCGACCCGATCTATGAGCCGATTGCACGGCGCTTCCTGCAGAACCCCGATCAACTGGCCGACGCGTTCGCCCGTGCCTGGTACAAGCTGCTGCACCGCGACATGGGCCCGCTTTCGCGCTACCTCGGCCCGGAAATGCCCAACGAAGAACTGCTGTGGCAAGACCCGATCCCTGACGTCGATCATCCGCTGGTCAACGACAGCGACGTCGCGGCCCTGAAAAGCAAGCTGCTGGCCTCGGGCCTGTCGGTCTCGCAACTGGTCTCGACGGCTTGGGCAGCGGCTTCCACCTTCCGTGGTTCGGACAAACGCGGCGGTGCCAACGGCGGGCGCTTGCGCCTGGCCCCACAGAAGTTCTGGCAGGCCAACCAGCCCGACCAACTGGCGGGCGTATTGACAAAATTGGAAGGCATCCAGCAAGAGTTCAACGCCGGCGGCAAGAAAATCTCCCTGGCTGACCTGATCGTCCTCGCAGGTTCTGCAGGCGTTGAGCAGGCGGCGAAAAATGCCGGGCACACGATCACGGTGCCCTTCACGCCAGGGCGCACGGACGCTTCCCAGGAACAGACCGATGTCGAGTCTTTCGGCTTTCTCGAACCGATCGCCGATGGCTTCCGCAATTACCTCAAGGGCCGGTATCGCGTGTCGGCGGAGTCGCTGTTGATCGACAAGGCACAGTTGCTGACCCTCACCGCGCCGGAAATGACCGCGCTGATCGGCGGCATGCGTGTACTCAAGACCAACGTCGGACAGACTGCCCACGGCGTCTTCACCACACGGCCCGAGGCGTTGACCAAGGATTTCTTCACCAACCTGCTGGACATGGGCGTGGAGTGGAAACCGCTGTCGGAGGCACAGGAAGAGTTTGAAGCGGTCGACCGCAAGACCGGCCAGAAAAAGTGGACGGGCACGCGCGTCGACCTGGTCTTCGGCTCCAACTCGCAATTGCGCGCGCTGTCGGAGTTCTATGCCAGTAACAGTGAGGAGAAGTTCGTGAAGGACTTTGTGGCGGCCTGGACCAAGGTGATGAACCTTGACCGCTTCGACCTGAGGTGAGCGGACCCACCGGGTGAGTTGACGAGCGCGCAGCCTTGACTGCGCGCTCGAAGGTCACTCAATGGGGCGCGCGATGGATGGTCTTGAGCAGGTCTTCGGGGCTGATGTGCCCGACGACCTGCTGCACGCTGCCCGGTTGCGGCAAATCGAGGATATGCCCCTTCATCTTGCCGATCACGTGCATCTCGCACGGCTTGCAGTCGAATTTCAACGTCAGCACTTCGTCGCCGTGGATCAACTGCATCGGCGCGACCTTGGTGCGCACGCCCGTCACGCCCTTGGCCTGCTTGGGGCACAGGTTGAAAGAGAACCGCAGGCAGTGCTTGGTGATCATCACCGGGACTTCGCCGGTCTCTTCATGGGCCTCGTAGGCCGCATCGATCAGCTTGACCCCGTGACGGTGATAGAAGTCGCGGGCCTTCTGGTTGTAGACGTTGGCCAGGAACGACAGGTGCGACTCCGGGTACACCGGCGGCGGACTGGTCTCGGCCTTGCGGCCACCCCGTGGATGGGCCTGGATGCGGGCGACGGTCAACGCTTCGATCACTTCGCGGCGCAATGCCTTGAGCTGCGAATTGGGAATGAAGAACGCCTGGGGAGCATCGAGCTTGATGTCGGTGGCGTGGTATTCGGTGGTGCCCAACTGTCCCAGCAGGTCATGCAGTTGCTCAAGGGCCTGCTGCGGCTTGTTGGCCACGCCGAACGGACCGTCCAGGGCGACACTGGCGCTGATGCCCTCTTCGCTGGTGGCGGTCAGTTCCAGACGCTCCTCACGAAGGCGCGCGACCCAGGACAGACCGATCCGGCGCTCGGCGGAGGTCTTTTGCAGTGCCTGGGCCCAGTTGTGATCCAGGTTGCGGCTCAACGGGTGATTCGGGCGCAACTGGTGCAGGCCCTTGGGCATCTCGTTCGGCTCGACGCGGTAGCGATAGCGTTTCTCGCCATCCTCTTCGAACTCGCCTTTGGGTTCGGCGATGTTGGTCCGCCAGCCCACTACTTCACGCTTGACCAGTACGTTGAGGCCGTCACCGTTGGACAGTGGCTCGTGGGTGACCACCAGCAGATCGC
Source organism: Pseudomonas sp. GM78 (assembly GCF_000282475.1). GTDB lineage: Bacteria > Pseudomonadota > Gammaproteobacteria > Pseudomonadales > Pseudomonadaceae > Aquipseudomonas. The sequence continues at coordinate 1,186 of NZ_AKJF01000162.1, read as the reverse complement.
GCTTGCCGACTTTTTCCACCACGCCCACCGGCAGGCCGGTGAAGGTCGGTGAGTCGAAGGCGCCGATGTCGATCTTGCGTTCGCTGACGAAGTAGTCGGTGCTACCACGGTGGAAGGTCTTGTCCGGATCGGGCAGGAAGAAATGCGCGGTGCGGCCGCTGGAGGCGCGGGCCAGATCCGGGCGGTCTTCGAGCACAGCGTCCAGGCGCTGGCGGTAGTAGGCGGTGATGTTCTTCACGTAGCCCATGTCTTTGTAGCGCCCCTCGATCTTGAACGAGCGCACGCCGGCTTCCACCAGGGCGCGGATGTTGGCGCTCTGGTTGTTGTCCTTCATGGACAGCAGGTGCTTCTCGTAGGCGATCACCCCGCCCTTCTCGTCCTTGAGGGTGTACGGCAGGCGGCAGGCCTGGGAGCAGTCACCACGGTTGGCGCTGCGGCCGGTCTGCGCATGGGAAATATTGCACTGGCCGGAAAACGCCACGCACAACGCACCATGGATGAAGAACTCGATCGCCGCCTCGGTTTCGTCGGCGATGGCGCGGATTTCCTGCAGGTTCAACTCGCGGGCCAGTACCAGTTGCGAAAAACCGGCCTGGTCGAGGAACTTCGCCCGCTCCAGGGTGCGGATGTCGGTCTGGGTGCTGGCGTGCAGCTCGATCGGCGGGATGTCCAGCTCCATCACACCCAGGTCCTGGACGATCAGCGCGTCGACACCGGCATCGTACAGTTGATGGATCAGCTGGCGGGCTGGCTCCAGTTCATTGTCGTGCAGGATGGTATTGATCGTGGTGAACACCCGGGCGTGGTAGCGATGGGCGAACTCCACCAGCGCGGCGATATCGCTCACCTCGTTGCAGGCGTTGTGGCGAGCGCCGAAACTCGGGCCACCGAGGTAAACGGCGTCGGCGCCATGCAGGATGGCCTCGCGGGCGATAGCCACGTCACGGGCGGGGCTGAGCAATTCCAGGTGATGTTTGGGCAGGGACATAATATTTTTTAGTCAGGCTGTCACGGTCGAGGCGCGCATTGTAGCGGTGAAATGCGCGGGGGGCATCCGTGTACTGCCAGGTGGCTCTCGGATGTGCCTGATCTACCTGTTCTTCCGGTGTACATATCCATTCCTGCGGTAACGGCCGCTTATGGTTTCGCTCTTACGGCGAGTCACTTGGAAAAGCCCCAAGTAACC
>NZ_AKJF01000161.1 GCF_000282475.1 Pseudomonas sp. GM78 | reverse complement strand
TGGGGGCGAGCCTGCTCGCGATAGCGGTGTATCAGTCAACAGAGATGTTGAATGTGATGCCGTCATCGCGAGCAGGCTCACTCCTACAGTTGTTTTGCGGCGTCCTGTGGGCAGTTGTTCGAAGTTGTAACAGCGAAAGCGGCCAAAGATCACCTTTCTTAAAAATAACCATATAAAACAATAATTTAAGCAATAAGTGAGTCTGTTACAGCTCATTTCGCCAGCAATTGCCGCCTTACTGAACACTCGTTTAGTATGGCCTCAAGTCGCATCACCTCAGACCAATCACAATAATTCGAGGACTCGCATGACTACTCACGATTCTCTGCTCAGTCAGGTCGAAGCCGGCGTTGCCTGGATCACCCTCAATCGCACCGCCCAGCGCAATGCGCTGGACATCCCGACCCTGAAAAACCTGCACGCCTTGCTCGACGCCTTCAACGCTGACCCTGCGGTGCGCGTGGTGGTATTGACGGGCAGCGGTCGCAGCTTCTGCGCCGGTGCCGACCTGGCCGAGTGGGCCGAAGCCGAGGCGCGTGGCGCCCTGGAAACCTACGGCTGGACCGAAACCGCCCACGCCCTGATGACCCGCCTGCACAGCCTGGACAAACCGACCATCGCCGCCATCAACGGCACCGCGGTCGGCGCCGGTATGGACCTGACCCTGTGCTGCGACCTGCGCATCGCCGGGCAATCGGCGCGGTTCAAGGCCGGCTACACCAGCATGGCCTACTCGCCAGACGCCGGCGCCAGTTGGCACCTGCCACGGCTGATCGGCACCGAGCAAGCCAAGCGCCTGTTGTTCCTCGACGAACTGTGGGGTGCCGACCGCGCCCTGGCCGCCGGCCTGGTCGGCGAAGTCTGCGCCGACGATCAATTGCTGACGGTCACCAGCGAGCTCGCCGCCCGCCTGGCCGCCGGACCGACCTTTGCCTTCGCCCAGACCAAAAAGCTCATGCGCGAAGGCGCCGACCGCAGCCTGGCCGAGCAACTGCAAGCGGAGCTGGCCGCCGGCCTGTTGTGCGGTCGCAGCGAAGACGGCAACGAAGCCTTGCGCGCCGCCACGGAAAAACGCCCGGCACGCTTTATCGGCCGCTAAGCCCTCGGCAAACCTCTAACAGCATACGAACAACAGGTAGCAGCATGAATTTCCAACTGACCCAAGAACAAGAAATGTTGGTGGACTCGGTACGCAGCTTCGTCGAGAAGGAACTGCTGCCCTATGAAACCGAGGTCGACCGCGCCGATGAGGTCTCCCCGGAACTGGCCGCGCAGATCCGCGGCAAGGCGATCGCCGCCGGTTTCTATGCCTTCAACATGCCCGAAGAGGTGGGCGGTGGTGGCCTCGATTACCTGTCCCAGGCACTGATCGAACGTGAGCTGTCCAAGGTCTCCTGGGCGCTGCACGTCTTCGTTGCACGGCCATCGAAGATTCTCATGGCCTGCAAAGGCGAGCAGATCAACGACTACCTGTTCCCATGCATCCAGGGCGAGAAAATCGACTGCTTCGCCCTGACCGAGCCGGGTGCCGGCTCCGACGCCAACGCGATCAAGACCCGCGCCGTGCGTGAGGGCGACGACTTCGTGCTCAACGGCAGCAAACACTTCATCAGCCACGCCGGCCATGCCGATTTCGCCATCGTCTTTGCCGTCACCGACACCTACGAGCACAACGGCAAGAAACGCAACGCCGTGACCTCGTTCCTGGTCGACCGCAACACCCCGGGCATGACCATTCGCCGTGGACCGAAGTGTGTGAGCAACCGCGGTTACCACACCTTCGAAATGTTCTTCGACGACTGCCGTGTACCGGCCTCCAAAGTGCTGGGTGAAGTCGGCAAGGGTTGGGACGTGGCCAACGCCTGGCTCACCGCAGGACGGGTGATGGTTGCCGCCAACTGCGTCGGACAGGCGCAACGGGCACTGGACGTGTCGCTGCAGTGGGCGGCGGATCGCAAGCAATTCGGCCAGCCGATCGGCACCTACCAGGGCGTGTCGTTCAAGTTGGCCGACATGGCCACGCAAATCCGCGCCGCCGAACTGCTGACCCTGCACACCGCCTGGAAAATGGACCAGGGCACCATGACCGACGGCGAGGCCGGCATGGCCAAGCTGTTTGCCAGCGAAGTGCTGGGTCGCGCCGCCGATGAGGCGGTGCAGATCTTTGGCGGCATGGGCCTGATGGACGAAGGTCCGGTGGAACGTATCTGGCGTAACGCGCGGATCGAGCGGATCTGGGAAGGCACCTCGGAAATCCAGCGTCACATCATTTCCCGCGAACTGCTGCGGCCGCTGCTGCGCTGATCGCCCGGAGAATTCCCATGTCCCAGACCATTCGTGACAACCTCAAGCGCATGCTCGCGCCACGGCATGTGGCCTTTGTCGGCGGGCGCAGCATGGCCCGCGCCCTCAAGCGCTGCGCCGAGGGCGGCTACCCAGGCCAGATGTGGCTGGTCAACCCGCAGAATGACAGCCTTGAAGGCGTGCCCTGCGTGCGCAGCATTGCCGATTTGCCAACCGGGCCGGACGCGGTGTTCATCGCCACCAACCGCGACCTGACCCTGACCTGCGTCGCTGAACTCGCCGCCATCGGTACCGGCGGCGCGATCTGCTATGCCTCGGGTTTTGCCGAAACCGGCGCCGAAGGCCAGGCCCTGCAACAGCAATTGCTGGAAGCTGCGGGCGACATGGCCTTGCTCGGCCCCAACTGCTACGGCCTGCTCGACTACCTGCACAGCAGCGCGCTGTGGCCGGTGGCCCATGGCGGCAAAGCGGTGGAGAAGGGCGTGGCGGTGCTGACCCAGAGCGGCAACTTCGCCTACAACCTGTCCATGAGCGACCGCTCGCTGCCGGTGGCCTACATGGCTTCGGTCGGCAATCAGGCGCAACTGGGGGTGGCGGAACTGATGGACGTGTTGCTCGACGAGCCGCGTGTCACCGCCATCGGCCTGCACCTGGAAGGCCTGAAGAATGTCCCGGGATTCGCTCGTGCCGCGCACAAGGCGCTGGAGAAAGGCATCCCGATCATCGCGCTGAAAACCGGCGTGTCGCAGATCGGTGCCGAACTGGCCCTCAGTCACACCAGCTCGCTGTCCGGTTCCGATGCGCTGTACGACGCGCTGTTCGATCGCCTCGGGGTGATTCGCGTCAGCGGTCCGGTGAGTTTCGTTGAAACCCTGAAAGCGGCGGCCTGCGGCAACCTGCCGGCGGGCAACAGCCTGATCGCGCTGGCTTGCTCCGGTGGTGATGCCGGGCTGATTGCCGACTATGCCGAACGCAATGAGCTGGCGCTGCCCAAACTCGACGAAGGGCAAGTCGGCGAACTGGCGCAGGTGCTGCCGACTTACGCCAACCTGGTCAACCCGCTGGATTTCACCACCGCCATCTGGGGCGACGGCGAAGCCCTGGACCGCATGCTCGACAGCGCCCTGCGCACCGAAGCGGATGCGGCGATGCTGGTGCTCGACTACCCGGCGCAGTTCACCGGCGAGCGCAAGGAGTGCGACCTGTTGCTGGATCTGTACTGCAAGGCGCTGGAACGTCATGGCAAGACCGGTTTCGTGACCTCGGCGTTCCCGGAACTGCTGCCGCCTCACGCCCGTGAGCGTCTGCATGCCCAAGGCGTAGCGGCATTGCAGGGTGTCGAGGACGGCCTGGCCGCTTGGGGCCGTGTCGCCAACTACCAACGCAATCGTCAGGCCCTGTTGGACCTCGGCGAATCGGCCTTATTGCCGCTGTGCCCGCAAGCACTGGAAGGCGAAGGGCAATTGCTCAACGAATGGGATTCCAAGCAGGCCTTGCGTGCCTTCGGCCTGCCGACCCCCAACGGCGTGTTGAGCACACCAGAAGATGCCCTGAAGGACGCCGCAGCGCTGGGCTACCCGCTGGTGGTCAAAGCCGTCAGCGCGCAACTGCCGCACAAGACCGAAGCCGGTGCCGTGGCACTGAACCTCAAGGACGACACGGCCTTGAGCGCCGCGCTGGAAAAGATGCGCGCCAGCATCAAAGCGTACGCGCCGGGCGTGTCGTTCGATCAACTGCTGCTGGAACCCATGGCCAAGCCACCGCTGGCCGAACTGATCGTCGGCATCAAGCGCGAAAACGATTTCGGCCTGGCCCTGGTGATCGGCGCCGGCGGGATTCTGGTGGAGTTGCTCAAGGACAGTCGCAGCCTGTTGCTGCCGACCACCGACGGCGCGATTCGCCAGGCTTTGCTGAGCCTGCGCAGCGCCCCATTGCTGCAAGGTTTCCGCGGTCGTGAAGCGGCGGATCACGACGCCCTGGTAGCAGCGATTCGCGCCGTGGCCGACTACGCCTGCGAAAACGCCGCGCAGCTGCTGGAACTCGATGTGAACCCATTGTTGGTCGGTGCCGATGGCACGACCGCGGTCGATGCGTTGATTCGCATCGCCCATGCGTGAGGACCTGAACATGCAAAGCAAAACCTTGACCGGTGGCCAGGCGCTGGTGCGCCTGCTGGCCAACTACGGCGTGGATACCGTGTTCGGCATTCCCGGCGTACACACCCTTGAGCTGTATCGCGGCCTGCCCGGCAGCGGCATTCGCCACGTCTTGACCCGGCATGAACAGGGCGCCAGTTTCATGGCCGACGGCTATGCGCGGGTCAGCGGCAAACCCGGCGTGTGCTTTGTCATCACCGGCCCCGGCGTCACCAACGCCGCTACCGGTATCGGCCAGGCCTACGCTGATTCGATCCCGATGCTGGTGATTTCCAGCGTCAACCACACGGCCAGCCTCGGCAAGGGCTGGGGCATCCTGCACGAATGTCAGGATCAGCGCGCGATGACCGCGCCGATCACCGCTTTCTCGGCGGTGGCCTTGACTGCCGAAGACTTGCCGGAGTTGATCGCCCGTGCCTATGCAGTGTTCGACAGCGAGCGTCCGCGCCCGGTGCACATTTCGGTGCCGCTGGATGTGCTGTCGGCGCCGATCGCTCGTGACTGGAGCAACGATGTGGTGCGTCGTCCGGGGCGTGGTCCGGCATCCGCCACTGCAATCGATCAAGCGGTGGCCAAACTGAACGGCGCGAAACGACCGATGATCATCGCCGGTGGTGGTGCACTCAATGCCACATCGCAGCTGCAAGAGATCAGCACCCGACTCGCTGCGCCGCTGTTCACCAGCGTCGCCGGCAAGGGCTTGCTGCCACCGAATGCGCCGCTCAACGCCGGCTCCTCGCTGTGTGTGGAACCGGGCTGGAAGCTGATCGCCGAAGCCGACGTGGTACTGGCGGTCGGCACCGAAATGGCCGACACCGACTTCTGGCGCGAGCGTCTGCCGCTCAACGCCGAACTGCTGCGCGTCGATATTGACCCGCGCAAATTCAATGATTTCTACCCATGCGCCGTGGCCTTGCATGGCGATGCGCAACAAACCCTCTGCGGCTTGCTCGAGCGCCTGCCGTCCGAGGTGCGTGATGCCGGTGCTGCGATTGCTTCGGTCAGTGCACTGCGTGAAGCGGTCAAGGCCAGCCATGGCCCGCTGCAATCGATTCATCAGTCGATTCTTGAGCGCATTGGCGCGGAGCTGCCGGAAAACGCTTTCATCAGCACCGACATGACCCAACTGGCCTACACCGGCAACTACGCCTTCGACTCGCAGGCACCGCGCAGCTGGTTGCACCCGACCGGCTACGGCACCTTGGGTTACGGCCTGCCGGCCGGCATCGGCGCCAAGTTCGGCGCACCGCAACGCCCAGGCTTGGTGCTGGTCGGCGACGGCGGTTTCCTCTACACCGCGCAGGAACTGGCGACGGCCGTCGAGGAGCTGGACAGCCCGCTGGTGGTGTTGCTGTGGAACAACGACGCCCTGGGGCAGATCCGCGACGACATGCTTGGCCTGGATATCGAGCCCATCGGCGTGCTGCCGCGCAACCCGGATTTCGCCGCCCTCGGTCGCGCGTTCGGTTGCACGGTGAACCAACCGCAAAGCCTGGCCGAGTTACAAACGGACCTGCGTCACGGCTTCAAGCGCAACGGCGTGACCCTGATCGAACTCAAGCATGCCTGCGCACACTGATCTGTATTTCAAGGGGATGAAGCCATGCGCTTTTCCGATCTGACTCAACGTATCGCCGGTGACGGCGCCGCCGCCTGGGATATTCATTACCGCGCGCTGGCCCTGCTGGAGCAGGGTAAGGACATCTTGCTGCTGTCGGTGGGCGACCCGGATTTCGACACGCCGCAACCCATTGTCCAGGGCGCCATCGACAGCCTGTTGGCCGGCAACACCCATTACGCCGAGGTTCGCGGCAAGCGCACCTTGCGTGAGGCCATCGCCAAGCGTCACCGCCAACGCAGCGGGCAGTCGGTGACAGCCGACGAAGTCACGGTACTGGCTGGCGCCCAGTGCGCGCTGTTCAGCGTGGCCCAGTGCGTGCTCAATCCGGGCGATGAGGTGATCGTTGCCGAGCCGATGTACGTCACCTACGAAGCCGTGTTCGGCGCTTGCGGCGCCAAGGTCGTGCCGGTGCCGGTGCGTTCGGAAAACGGTTTTCGCGTGTTGCCCGAAGACGTCGCTACCCGCATCACCCCGCGTACCCGTGCACTGGCGCTGAACAGCCCGCACAACCCGTCCGGTGCAAGCCTGCCGCGCTCTACCTGGCAAGCGCTGGCCGAATTGTGCGTCGCCCACGACCTGTGGCTGATATCCGACGAGGTCTACAGCGAGCTGCTGTTCGAAGGCGAACACGTCAGCCCGGCGAGCCTGCCGGGCATGGCCGAGCGCACCGCGACCCTCAACAGCCTGTCGAAATCCCACGCCATGACCGGTTGGCGGGTCGGTTGGGTGGTGGCGCCACCGTCCTTGTCCGCGCACCTGGAAAACCTCGCGCTGTGCATGCTCTACGGATCGCCCGACTTCGTTCAGGACGCTGCTGTCGTGGCGCTGGAAAGCGACCTGCCGGAACTCGACGCCATGCGCGAAGCCTATCGCCAGCGTCGCGACCTGGTGTGTAAGCACCTGGCCGATTGCCCGGGCGTGCGCGCCTTGAAGCCCGATGGCGGGATGTTCGTGATGCTCGATATCCGTGAAACCGGGCTCAGCGCCCAGGCGTTCGCTGATCGCCTGCTCGATTGCCACGGCGTTTCGGTACTGGCCGGTGAAGCCTTTGGCCCGAGTGCGGCGGGGCACATTCGCCTCGGCCTGGTTGTTGGCCCTGAACCTTTGCGCGATGCCTGCCAGCGCATCGCCCGTTGTGCCCATGAATTGATGGAGGCTCGGCTTCATGCTTAACCACAAGTCACTGTTTATCGATGGGCGCTGGCAAACCCCGTCGGGCCAGGGCATCGCCGAGGTGATCAACCCGGCCACCGAAGAAGTCGCCGGCAGCGTGCCGTTGGGCGATGAACGCGATGTTGATAATGCCGTCGCCGCTGCACGCCGGGCCTTTGATCCATGGTCGCGCACACCGTCGAGCGTGCGTGCCGGCTACATCCGCGCGTTGGCGGAACAACTGAAGACCCGCGCCGATGAAATGGCCTCGGTGATCACCACTGAACTGGGGATGCCGGTGCAATGGTGCCGTTCCGTGCAAGTGGACGGCCCGATCGTGGGACTTGAGCAATACGTCGAACTCGCAAGCCTGATGGACGAAGTGCGCGAAGTCGGCAACTCGCGGGTGTACCGCGAAGCGGTGGGCGTGTGTGCGTTCATCAATCCCTGGAATTACCCGCTGCATCAGTTGATCGGCAAGCTCGCCCCGGCACTCGCCGCGGGTTGCACGGTTGTGGTTAAGCCAAGCCAGGAAACCCCGTTGCACGCGTTTTTGCTGGCCCAGATGATCGAAGACATCGGCCTGCCGGCCGGGGTGTTCAACCTGGTCAGCGGACCGGGTTCCAAGGTCGGTGAAGCCCTGGCCAAACACCCGGACGTGGACATGGTGTCGTTCACCGGTTCCACCGGCGCCGGCGTTCGCGTCTCACAGGCAGCCGCACCTTCGGTGAAGCGCGTATGCCTGGAGTTGGGCGGCAAGTCGGCGTTGCTGATCGCCGCAGATGCGGATCTTGCGGCTGCGGTGCGCTACGGCGTGCAGGACGTGATGATCAACTCCGGCCAGACCTGCACCGCGTTGACCCGCATGCTGCTGCCGGCCAGTCGTTATGCCGAGGCGCTGGAGATTGCGCTGGAGGAAACCCTGAGCCTGAAGATGGGCGATCCGCTGGACTCGCAGAGCTTCCTCGGCCCGATGTGTTCCGCCGGGCAACGTCGCACCGTGCTCGATTACATCAGGATCGGCCAGGAAGAGGGCGCACGCCTGTTGTGCGGTGGCGACGCGACGCCGGACTTCGAGCGCGGCTACTTCGTCAGCCCGACGCTGTTTGCCGATGTCGACAACAGCATGCGCATCGCCCAGGAAGAAATTTTCGGCCCGGTGTTGTGCCTGATCCCTTATGAGGATGAGGCGCAGGCGATCCAGATCGCCAACGACTCGCCGTTTGGCCTGTCCAGCGGGGTCTGGGCCGGCAGTGCCGAGCGTGCCCTGCAACTGGGCCGACAACTGCGCGCCGGGCAATGCTTTATCAACGGGGCGGCATTCAACTATCAGGCGCCTTTCGGCGGCTACAAACAATCCGGCAACGGGCGTGAATGGGGGGAAGAGGGGCTCAGCGAATTCGTCGAAGTGAAGGCGATCCAGGTGTGACTGTTGGCGATTCAAAGGTTTTGCGCACCGGGCCCTGGCCCGGTGTCTTGCGTGGTTTTGAACCGGTATTCCATTAGTTTTTGATCAGGGGCAATGCAATGAGCGATAACAAAAACAAGATTACTCAAGCGAACCACGAATTCAGTTTCCCGCGCAGGGACTTTTTAAAGTACAGCGCAGCCGCTGCGGCGGTGGCCGGGGCATTCTCCATGGGCCTGCCGTTTGGCGCCATGGCCGCGGAATCGACGCCAAAAGCCGGCGGCGTGCTGCGTCTGGGCCTGGCTGGTGGCAGCACCACCGACTCGAAGGACCCGGGTTCCTGGAGCGATACCTTCACCTTCGTCGGCTTCTCGGCGGTCTATAACACCCTGACTGAAATTGCCGTGGACGGCACGGCGATCCCGGAACTGGCCGAAAGCTGGACCTCGACCCCCGATGCCCGTGTCTGGACCTTCAAGCTGCGCCAGGGCGTGACCTTCCACAACGGCAAGAGCCTGACCGCCGATGATGTTGTGGCGTCGATCCAGCATCACCTCGGCGAAAAATCCACCTCGGCGGCCAAGACCGTGCTCGGTGATGTGGCCAAGGTCAGTGCCAATGGCAGCGACAGCGTGGTGTTCGAGTTGCACTCGGGCAACGCCGATTTCTCCTATGTGGTCGCCGATTACCACCTGGTGATCATGCCGAGCAAGGACGGCACGCCGGACTGGCAGGCCGGTGTCGGCACCGGCGGCTATCGCCTCAAGGACTTCGAGCCGGGCGTGCGCATGACCCTGGAACGCAGCCCCGATTACTGGAAAGCAGGGCGGGCGCACTTCGCCAGCGCCGAGCTGATTGCCATCGCCGACGGCGCAGCGCGGGTCAACGCGCTGGTCACCGGGCAAGTGGACGTGATCAACAAGGTCGACCTCAAGACCGTGGCGCTGCTCAAGCGCAACCCGAACCTGGTCATCGAAGAAACCAAGGGCGCCCAGCACTACACCTTCCCGATGCTCACCGACAGCCAGGTGTTCCAGAACAACGATGTGCGCCTGGCGATGAAGCACGCGATCAATCGCGAAACCCTGCTGGCGTCGGTGCTGTACGGTTATGGCCTGGTGGGCAACGATCACCCGATCCAGCCCGGCAGCCGTTTCATCAACACCGCGCTGGAACAGCGCACCTATGACCCGGACAAGTCGCGCTTCCACCTGAAAAAGGCCGGCCTGGATTCGCTCAAGGTCCGCCTGCAGGCATCCGACGCGGCCTACACCGGTGCGGTGGATGCCTCGGTGCTGTTCAAGGAGCAGGCCCGTGCGGCGGGAATTGACATCGACGTGGTACGCGAGCCCGCCGACGGTTTCTTCTCCAACGTCTGGATGAAGCAACCCTTCACCACCTCGTTCTGGTACAGCAGCCTGACCGCCGACCGCATGTTCAGCATCGGCTACGCCAAGGGCGCGGCGTGGAACGAAACCCATTGGGACAACCCCAGGTTTAACCAGCTGCTCAACGCCGCCCGGGGCGAGATGAACGACCCGCTGCGCCGCGAGATGTACAACGAAATGCAGTCCCTGTGCCGGGATGACGGCGGGGCGATCGTGCCGCTGTTCGCCAGCTCGGTGGCGGCGCGTTCCAACCGGGTGGTGCACGGCGGGCAGACCGCGCCCTATGGCGAACTCGACGGCTTACGCGTAATCGAGCGCTGGTGGCAGGCGTAAGCGCCAGTCAATCCACTGAAGATCAACTGTAGGAGTGAGCCTGCTCGCGATGGCGTCGGCACAGTCAAAATTGATGTCCTCTGATCCACCGCCATCGCGAGCAGGCTCACTCCTACAGGGGAAATTCGCGGTCTTCCAAGGCATGCCCAATCCAAGGAACTGCACGATGAGAAGTATTTTCAAGCTGTTAGGGCAGCGCCTCGCGTTAGGCCTGCTTTCGCTGTTCGCGGTATCAGTCATCATCTTCCTCGCCGTCGGCCTGCTCCCCGGCGACATCGCCCAGGCCATGCTCGGCCAGTCCGCCACCCCGGAAACCGTGGCGGCCTACCGCGCGCAACTGGGCCTGGACCTGCCGCCCCTGACCCGTTTCGGGCACTGGATCTGGCAATTGCTGCACGGTGACCTCGGCGTGTCGCTGGCCAACCAGCGGCCGATCGCCGAACTGGTCGGCACCCGCCTGGGCAACACCTTCAGCCTGGCGTTGCTGGCGGCGCTGGTGTCGGTGCCTTTGGCGTTGTTGCTGGGCATGCTCGCGGCGTTGTATCGCAACAGCTGGTTCGACCGCCTGCTCAACACCTCGGCCCTGAGCGCGGTGTCGTTCCCCGAGTTCTTCGTCGCCTACATCCTGATCCTGGTGTTCGCGGTGAAGCTCAACTGGTTCCCGAGCATCTCCAACCTGTCGCCCAACGCCAGCCTGGGTGAGGTACTGGAACGTTCGGTGCTGCCGGTGGCGACCCTGAGCCTGGTGGTGATCGCGCAGATGATGCGCATGACCCGCGCCTCCTTGATCAACCTGCTGGCCAGCCCGTACATCGAAATGGCCCGGCTCAAGGGCATCAGCCAGTCGCGCATCATCTTCCGCCACGCCTTGCCCAACGCCCTGGCGCCCATCGTCAACGTGGTGGCGCTGAACCTGGCGTACCTGGTGGTCGGGGTGGTGGTAGTCGAGGTGGTGTTCGTCTATCCGGGCCTCGGCCAGTTGCTGGTGGACTCGGTGGCCAAGCGCGATATCCCGGTGGTCCAGGCCTGCAGCCTGATCTTCGCCGCGACCTACATCCTGCTCAATACCAGTGCCGACGTGCTGTCGATTGCCAGCAACCCACGCCTGATGCATCCAAAGGGATAGACCATGAGCCTGCTTAAACAATTGCTCCGGGCGCCGCTGAGTGCGAAGTTCGGATTGCTGGTGATCGTTGTGTACATTCTGGTGGCGCTGTTCGCCGAGGTTTTGGCGCCGTTTGGCGAAACCCAGGTGGTGGGCGAGGGCTTCGCGCCGTGGGGCGGGCAGTTCCTGTTGGGCACCGATAACCTGGGGCGCGACATGTTCAGCCGCCTGGTCTATGGCGCGCGCAACACACTGGGCATTGCCTTCCTGACCACGGTGCTGGCGTTCCTGCTTGGCGGTACGTGCGGCCTGATCGCGGCGATCAAAGGCGGCTGGGTCGATCAGGGCCTGTCGCGGGTGGTGGACATCCTGATGGCCATTCCGCAATTGATCTTTGCCTTGCTGATTCTCAGTGTGGTCGGCACCACGGCCACCTCGCTGGTGCTGGTGATCGCGCTGCTGGATGCGACCCGGGTGTTTCGCCTGTCGCGCGCCGTGGCGATGAACGTGGTGGTGCAGGACTTCGTCGAGGCCGCGCGCCTGCGCGGTGAAGGCCTGTGCTGGCTGGTGACCCGCGAGGTACTGCCCAACGCAGCGGCGCCGCTGATTGCCGAATTCGGCCTGCGGTTCTGCTTCGTGTTCCTGTTCATCAGTGCGCTGTCGTTCCTTGGCCTGGGCATCCAGCCGCCGACTGCCGACTGGGGCAGCATGGTGCGCGACAACGCGGTGCTGATCACCTTTGGCGACATCAGTCCATTACTGCCCGCCCTGGCCGTGGCCCTGATCACGGTCAGCGTCAACTTCGTCGTCGACTGGATGCTGCACAAATCCAGCGGCCTCAAGGAATGCTGAACATGACGACATCCAAACCTTTGCTGGAAATCCGCAACCTGCACATCGAAGGTCACTACGAGGACGCCTGGCATCCACTGATCAAGGGCATCGACCTGACCCTTCAGCGCGGTGAAGTGCTGGGGCTGATCGGTGAATCCGGGGCGGGCAAATCGACCCTGGGCCTGTCCGCCATGGGCTACACCCGCGACGGCTGCAAGATCACCGGCGGCACGGTGCATTTCGACGGCATCGACCTGCTCAAGGCCAAACCCGAAGCCCTGCGCAAATTACGCGGCCTGCGCATCGCCTACGTCGCGCAGAGTGCGGCAGCCTCGTTCAACCCGGCCCATCGCTTGATCGATCAGCACGTGGAATCGGCGGTGAAGAACGGCGGCATCAGTCGTGAACAGGCCATGCGCGAGGCGGTGGAGTTGTATCGCGTGCTGCGCCTGCCCAACCCCGAACAGATCGGCCAGCGTTACCCGCACCAGGTCTCCGGCGGCCAGCTGCAACGGGTCATGACCGCAATGGCGATGGCCTGCCACCCGGACCTGATCATCTTCGACGAACCGACCACCGCGCTCGACGTCACTACCCAGATCGAAGTGCTGGCGGCGATTCGCGATGCGGTGAAGACCTACGGCAGCGCGGCGATCTACATCAGCCACGACCTGGCGGTGGTGGCGCAGATGGCCGACCGCATCATGGTGCTGCGCCACGGCAAACTGGTGGAGGAGGCCGAGACCCGCAAGATGCTCGGTGACCCGCAGGAGGACTACACCAAGTCGTTGTGGGCGGTGCGCAGTTTCCGCACCGAACCCAAACCCTGCCCGCAACAGGAAAAACCGCTGTTGGAACTGCGCAACAGCTGCGCCAGTTACGGGCAGCAACCGGTGCTGCATGACGTGTCCTTGAAGCTGTATCGCGGCCAGACCCTGGCGGTCATCGGCGAATCCGGCAGCGGTAAAAGCTCCACGGCGCGGCTGATCACCGGTTTGTTGCCACCGACTTACGGGCAAGTGCTGTATGACGGCGAACCGCTGCCCGCGGACTTTCGCCAGCGCAGCAAGGAACAACTGCGACGCGTGCAGATGATTTACCAGATCCCGGACACGGCGCTGAACCCGCGCCAGCGCATCGTCGACATCATCGGCCGGCCGTTGACCTTCTACCTGGGGCTCAGGGGCAAGGCCATGCGCGCGCGGGTGGCCGAGCTGCTGGAGATGATCGAACTGGACCCCGCGACCTTCATGGAACGTCAGCCCCGGGAGTTGTCCGGTGGACAAAAACAACGGATCTGCATCGCCCGGGCCCTGGCCGCCGACCCGCAACTGATCATCTGCGACGAAGTCACCTCGGCCCTCGATCAACTGGTGGCCGAAGGCGTGCTCAAGCTGCTCAACCGCATCCAGCAACAGCTCGGCGTTGCCTACCTGTTCATCACCCATGACGTGGCCACCGTGCGCGCGATTGCCGACGAAGTGCTGGTGATGCAACGGGGCAGGGTGGTGGATCACGGCTCGCGCAGTGCTATTTTCACGCCACCGCACCAGGATTACACCGGCCTGCTGTTTTCCTCCGAGCCGCAGATGGACCCCGACTGGCTCGACCGCCTGCTGGCCAGCCGCGCCACCCCGAATTCAAACCCTATGTTGGAAAAAGTCTAAGGAATACCCATGAAAGTACTGATCGTCCACGCTCATCCCGAGCCACAATCCTTCACCGCCGCCTTGCGCGACCAGGCCGTCGTGACACTTGAAGCCCAGGGCCACGAAGTGCAGGTCAGCGACCTGTACAAAATGAACTGGAACCCGGTGGCCAGTGCTGATGACTTCTCTTCGCGGGAAAATCCCGAGTACTTGGTCTACGCGCTGGAACAACGTCTGGGCGTTAAAAGCCAGTCGCTGTCGGCGGACATCCAGGCCGAGCTGGACAAACTGCTGTGGGCCGACCTGTTGATCCTCAACTTCCCGATCTTCTGGTTCTCCGCCCCGGCCATGCTCAAGGGCTGGATCGACCGGGTGCTGGTGTCGGGCATCTGTTATGGCGGCAAGCGCTTCTACGATCAGGGTGGACTCGCCGGGAAAAAGGCGCTGGTCACCGTGACATTGGGTGGGCGTGAACACATGTTCGGTGAAGAGGCGATCCATGGGCCGTTGCAGGACATGCTGCGGCCGATTTTGCGCGGGACGCTGGCGTATGTCGGGTTTGATGTGCTGGAGCCTTTTGTGGCGTGGCATGTGCCGTATATCAGCGATGAGGCGCGGCAGCAGTTTCTGGTTGATTATGGCCAGCGACTGCAGCACCTGAGGGATGACCAGCCGCTGGTGTTTCCGAAGTTGGCGCAGTTTGATGAGCAACTTTACCCGCTGCGCAATTTCGCGACCGTGTAGGAGTAGATATTTAATCGTCCCCGTGTCCTGGGGGCGATTAAATAAAATTAGATTGTGGGCGTATCTTGCGCTCTCAACTCATTAGGTATTTTTCACGGATTATATACATCTCTTCTCTTAATTTTAAGGCCTCTTTAGGTATAATGGATTTTATTCTGTCAGTGTATGATAAAATTTGTTTTTTGTTAGGGAATGACCTTTCTAGCATTTCAAGCTTGGAAGATGTATTTCGTCCAATTATATTAAAGTTGTCCATGCTTTCGAACAGCTCTCGGTAATTCGCCTGTTCAGCTCTCGCCACTTTCTCTATAAGATTTGAATAGGGTCGGTCAAATTTTTCTGCTATTTTTTTTGGATTTTCAAAAATATCGCTTTTGATTGAAGATTGTATACGTTTGTAGGTTTCCTGCCCTAAAATTCCATTTGGTCGATACTCTGACTTGCCAATTGCGAATACAGTAGCCCTGTCCTTAAGGAATGTCTCCAGTTGGGCGTCATCTATAATTTGTTGTATTTTTCGGCGCATTTCTTGCGCTCGATTATATGCCCATCTACCTTTTCTGGCTGTTACTCCCGACTTGGACCATTGCCCGTTTCCATAATATGTTGACTTCATGCCTAACTGCTTTGAGAGCCAGCTAAAAGCAGAGGTTCCCATGGGGTCAATATTATTTATAGGATCCGCGTTGCAATACGCATATGCATTCAATCCACCTTTATCAAACGGGCTAAGATTGTCCGGAGTATTAAATCGCATCAATACCGGATTAAACGCTCGATAACCATTACCCAACAAATAATGTCCAGTCACCGGGTCCGGTCGCTCGCCGTTGAATCCCAACAGGCTGGTCAACCCGCTTTCAGCACGGCGGTGCCCATAAGGGGAGTAGACGATGGGATGCCGCTCGGTGTTTTTTTTGAGTGTGTTCAGCACCGTGCGTTGCAAGTCAGTCGCCACTAAGGTGGTGTCGTGCACATCTTGTTCGCGCTGGTGCTGTGCCAGAAGAAAGTCACGGTACTGGACGATGGAGTGCCCGATTGCACCCTGAATCTCGGTGGCGAGTCGGTTTTTGCAGTAAAAGC
>NZ_AKJF01000160.1 GCF_000282475.1 Pseudomonas sp. GM78 | reverse complement strand
CAAAGCCTTTTGCTTACTTTTTGGCGTTTGAAAAAGTGAGTCGCCGTAAGGGCGAAACCCTAAGTGGCCGTTACCGCAGCAACGGATATGTACTCAGACAGCATGCACCAACATTGGTATAGGCGCCGATGGAGTTAGCCACGTGAGGGAGGCCATTTGCGCCAGTTTCAAGATCAGACGCCCGATGTTTACTAGACTTGATATCGCATGGAAGTCTTCCACGCCCCACAGGTAATCAATCGATGACTGAACACATCGTGCATTTTCATTGCCAAATCGATCAGGGCACCACTGAGCGCTTCCGCGACTGCTGCCTCGAAGCCATCGAACAAGGCGCCACCTCCCTGCTCCTCAATCTGTCGACGTGTGGGGGTAGCACCAACTTTGGCTTCACCCTCTACACCTTCCTGAAGTCACTGCCGGTACCGCTGTGCGCGATCAACGCAGGCAATATCGAGTCAATGGGCATCATCATGTTCCTGGCGGCAGGCCGGCGTATCACCTCTCCCCACTCGCGCTTCTTGATTCACCCGATGAACTGGTACTTCAGCCAAAAATCGGTCGACCATCAGCGCCTGCGTGAATACCTGTCGAGCCTCGACAACGACCTTGCGCGCTACGTGAAGATTTTCACCCTCGAAACGGCGGAGGCAGAGACCAAGCTGGACATTTTCCATTGCCTTTCAGCTGAAGAAAAAGTCATCGCTGCACATGAGTCCCTGGCCTATGGCATCGCCCACGAGATGAAGCAAATGATGTTCGCCGATGATGTCAAACACTGGAAAGTCAGCGGTGGATGAACCGGGCGCACGGCCATGGATCTGATATTTCTGGGTACCTCATCAGGCGTTCCGGCCCGAAATCGAAATGTGAGTGGCACCGCTCTCATAGAGTCCTCTGGCAGGGGCTGGTATCTGGTGGATTGCGGTGAAGCCACGCAACATCAAGTGATGCGCACCCCGCTGTCCTTGCAAGCGCTGCGCGGATGCTTCATCACCCATGTCCATGGCGATCATTGCTTCGGCTTGCCCGGCTTGCTGGCCAGCGCCGGCATGTCGGGGCGTGTCGAGGCACTCGATATCGTGATGCCGGTTGCGCTCCATCCCTGGCTGCGCCTGAGCCTGACCGTCAGCAAGTCCTGGCTGCCCTTCGAATTGCATCTGCATGCGAGCGAAACCTTCGATGGCTGGCAAAATGCAACGGTTGAGGTCAACAGCGTTGCCCTCTCCCATCGCGTTCCGAGCCAGGGCTTTGTTTTTACCGAATCAGATCCTCATCCGCGACTGGATACTCAACGCCTGGAGGTTGAAGGGATTCCCCGTGGGCCGCTGTGGGGCGAGTTGGCCCATGGGCGTGATGTTGAACACGCCGGGCGCCTGTTTCGCGCCGAGCAATTTCTGCGCCCTGCACGCCCCGCGCAACGCATTATCATCTGCGGCGATAACGATACCCCCGGGCTGTTGGCAGAGGTGGCTGACGGAGCGGATGTGCTGGTACACGAAGCAACCTTCACCCAGGCATTGATCGATCACAATCAGGAGGCTTACGGGCACAGCAGTGCCGCCGCCGTCGCGCGTTTTGCCGAGTTGGCAGGCATTCCCAATCTGGTTCTGACCCACTTCAGCGCACGCTACCAGGACAATCCCGAGCGAAGTCCGTCCATCGAAGACATCTACAAGGAAGCCGCTGCGCACTTCACCGGCAAGCTATTGCTGGCGCGGGATCTGCAGCGCTATCACCTCGACCGGGACGGTCGATTGGACGTCGTTATGGGCCGTTTGGCGTAAGGGTGATCGATTCTTCACTTGCACATTACATATGGATATCCGTATATTTGATTATCCATATGTAACAGGCTACTGCAATGATCACCCCTCCCGAGGTATTCAAGAGCCTGGCTGACGAGACGCGTACCCGCGCCACCCTGCTGATCGCCAATCAGGGCGAGCTGTGTGTCTGCGAGCTGATGTGCGCCCTGGACGACAGCCAACCGAAGATCAGCCGCCATCTCGCGCAACTGCGCAGCAGCGGACTGCTGCTCGATCGCCGTCAGGGGCAGTGGGTTTACTACCGTCTCAATCCGGACCTCCCCGCCTGGGTGCACGAAATCTTGCAGGTTACCTTGAAGGCCAATTCCGATTGGCTGCAGAACAATGCTTCGCGCCTGCAGAACATGGACGGACGTCCTGTGCGTGATGCCGCCTGTTGCTGAATCCCTGATCGAGTGAATTTTCAATGCTGGTTGCCGCTTCTGTTTTTGTCTTCACCCTCATACTGGTCATCTGGCAACCCAAGGGGCTCGGCGTCGGCTGGAGTGCCTCTGCCGGTGCGCTGATCGCGTTGGCGGTGGGTGCCGTATCGCTGCAGGATATTCCCACGGTGTGGGCCATCGTCTGGAACGCCACCGCTACCTTTATCGCCATCATCGTTATCAGCCTGTTGCTGGATGAAGCCGGCTTCTTCAAATGGGCCGCCCTGCATGTGGCGCGCTGGGCGAACGGCAGCGGCTACCGGTTGTTCGCCTTTTGCGTGCTGCTGGGCGCGGCGGTCTCTGCGCTGTTTGCCAATGACGGCGCGGCGCTGATCCTGACGCCCATTGTCATGTCCATGCTGCTGGCGCTGCGCTTCTCGCCTGCCGCGACCCTGGCTTTCGTGATGGCCGCCGGGTTCATCGCCGACACCGCCAGCCTGCCGTTGGTGGTCTCCAACCTTGTGAACATCGTGTCCGCTGATTACTTCGGGCTGGGCTTCGCCGAGTACGCCTGGGTGATGGTGCCGGTCAATCTGGTCAGCGTCGCCGCCACCTTGCTGATGCTCTTTTTGTACTTCCGTCGAGACTTGCCGCCGCGCTATTCAGTCGAGGCCTTGCAGACGCCTGCAACGGCGATTCACGATCCCGCCACCTTCTTCGTGGGGGGGTGGATTCTGGTTGTCCTGCTGCTCGGCCTGTTTGTCCTGGAGCCGCTGGGTGTTCCCATCAGCGCGGTGGCCGCGGCCTGTGCGGCAGTCCTGTTCGCGGTGGCGGCCAAGGGTCACCGGATCTCCACCCGACGCGTGTTGCGTGAAGCCCCCTGGCACGTCGTAGTGTTCTCTCTGGGCATGTACCTGGTGGTGTATGGCCTGAAGAACGCGGGGCTGACGGACTCCCTCACCCATGTGCTCGACCGTTTGGCCGAACTGGGCCTGTGGGGCGCCACCCTGGGCACCGGCCTGCTGGCCGCGCTGCTGTCGTCGGTGATGAACAACATGCCCAGCGTGCTGATCGGCGCCTTGTCGATCCAGGCCAGCGGCGCGGAAGGTATTGTTCGCGAGGCGATGATCTACGCCAACATCATCGGCTGCGACCTCGGCCCGAAGATCACCCCCATCGGCAGCCTCGCCACCCTCCTCTGGCTGCACGTGCTTGAGCGCAAGGGCATGCGCATCACCTGGGGTTACTACTTCAAGGTCGGGATCGTGCTGACCCTGCCGATTCTGTTGATCACCCTCTCGGCCCTGGCACTACGCCTGAGCCTAAGTCTTTGATGTCCGCCCCGAGCGGCAGGAGCAATACCATGCGAGTCCTGTTCATGTGCACGGCCAACAGCTGCCGCAGCATTCTCTCCGAAGCCATGTTCAATTACCTGGCGCCGGACGGATTCGAAGCGGTGAGCAGCGGAAGTTTCCCCAAGGGCCAGGTGCTGCCTCGCAGTCTCACCACCTTGCAGAACGCGGGCATTGGCATCGACGGCTTGAGCAGCAAGGGCAATGACGCCTTCGAGGGCAACCCGCCGGATATCGTCATTACCGTGTGCGACAAGGCGGCCGGCGAATCCTGCCCGGTGTACTTCGGCCCGGCTTTGAAAGCTCATTGGGGCCTGGAAGATCCATCCGATGTGGTGGGTGATGAAGCGGTCGTCGACGCCGCCTTCCGCGCCACCCTGGCGCGCATCGAACAACGCTGCAAGGCCTTCCTCGCCCTGCCCTTGACCACCCTCAGCCGCGATGAGCTCAAACGCGAGCTGGACCGAATCGGCTCGCTCTGAGCAGGAGGATACATGTCAGACGCTCTTCCCAATCTTGACCTCGCGCTGTTCGACGGTGCGCAGATCCCGCATCAGCCCACTGATCACAAGCCACGCATCCTGCTGCTGTACGGCTCGAACCGCGAGCGCTCGTTCAGCCGCCTGCTGGTCGAAGAAGCCGCGCGGTTGCTGGAGCACTTCGGTGCAGAAACGCGCATCTTCAACCCGTCCGGTTTGCCGCTACCCGACGATGCGCCCGTCGCACATCCCAAGGTCCAGGAACTGCGCGAACTGATGCAGTGGTCCGAAGGCCAGGTCTGGTGTTCGCCGGAACGCCATGGCGCGATGTCGGCCGTGTTCAAGGCGCAGATCGACTGGGTTCCCCTGGAGCTCGGCGCCGTTCGCCCCACCCAGGGCAAGACGCTGGCGGTGATGCAGGTGTGTGGCGGCTCGCAGTCGTTCAACGTGGTCAATCAGCTGCGGGTGCTGGGGCGCTGGATGCGCATGTTCACCATCCCCAACCAGTCCTCGGTAGCGAAGGCCTACATGGAGTTCGATGAGACGGGTCGGATGAAGCCGTCGGCGTACTACGACCGGGTCGTCGACGTGATGGAAGAACTGGTGAAATTCACCCTGCTGTTGCGCGACCGTCAAGCGTTCCTGGTGGATCGCTACTCTGAACGCAAAGAGACGGCCGACCAGCTCATGGCCCGGGTCAATCAGCGCTCTATCTGAGGTGGGTACCGTCACCCCTTGTCCGCGAAACTGAAAGGCCTGGGCCATAATGACCTGTCATGCACAGCCATCGGTGGGAACCCTTCAGATGATCTCGATCGAACTGCACGCGGCCCGGCGCGATGAACTGCAGGCCATTGAAAACCTGATGCAGTTCTACACCTATGACTTCAGCGAGTGGTTGCCGCTGACACTGGGTGAGCATGGCTTCTACAGTCTCGCGCCGCTCTCGGACTACTGGCGAAAACCCGCGACCCAGGCGTTCCTGATCCGGGTCGACGGGGAATTGGCCGGGTTCGTCACCGTGGATGACGAAATTCACGTACCCGAGGCCCGCTACAACATCGGTTACCTGTTCGTCACTCGGCGCTATCGTGGCCAGGGTATCGCCAGGTTTGTCGTGGCCACCCTGTTGAATCGCCACCCGGGTCGATGGCAGATTTTCCACGTCGAGGCGAACCCGCCGGCACGGCTGTTCTGGGCGGCCGTGATACCTGAGGTGACGCAAGACCGGTTCAGCGTTCATCGGCTGTTTATCCAAGGGTTGCCGTGCACCGTTTACTGTTTTGAAAAAGCATAAGCCTCCCCCCGCCTTAAACAATCCTCAACCAAGGCCAGCGAACCTGATAGCTTTTCGCTTTCTGCTCAAACAGTTCAGGCCTGGAGTTTGCCGGATTGATGCGCAGCAAGCCCTGCTCTACATCCGCCAGTCCGTAGGGGGCATAGACTTCGCCGGTGGCGACATCCAGGCCGATGCAAGTGCCCGCCACCAGGTAGCGATCAATCCCGTCCCTGGCCGATTCAAGCCTGGGGTAAGTCCCGCCAAAGCGCTGACCGTACCAAAGGTGCACGCGCGCCTGATTCTTGAGCTCGACGTTGACGCCGAGGTCCTGGAAGAGATGTCGGGCCCGATGGATGACCTCGTTCTCGGCCTCCCAGGACAGGTCGGTGTCAAAGTAGAAAACGTCGTAATCCTTGATGCTCCACGCAGGGTCGCGTTGCGCCTGTTGATTCCATACCGCCTGGAACAGGCAGCCTGCCGTGAGCAGGCATTGATCCAGGCCGAGCGCCGGCAAGCGTGAGGTCAATTGCGCGTTGATCGGGTTGGTCATCGCGATGTCAACCAACCTTTGGGCCGTCAATGTCATGGTTGATCCCTTGCAAACCGATTCAGTCCTGGCGCCCAAGTTACAACAAAACCATGACCGGACGGCACTCAGTATTGCATCTCGGCCACAAGCAGCTTCACCAACGCCGCGGCCGGCAGTTCCCGCGACAGCGGTGCCCCCTGCCCGGCCCATTGCACGGCGAAATCGCTATTGTTCCGGGCCGCCGCCGCGGCGTTTAGCGCCTTGTTGGCGTCATAGGTGAGCGGGTAGTCCGGCAAGGCGATGCCTGCCCCTTCGAGGCTGGTGAAGTTGCGATTGACCATGCCCCGGGCCGGGCGGCCGGAGATGACGCTGGTGACGCGCGTCTGATGCGCGCGTGGCCCCTTGAGCGCTTCCCGATAGGCGCCGTTCGCCGACGACTCCGGGCAGAGAATGAACGCCGTGCCCAACTGTGCGGCACTGGCGCCCAACTGCATGACGGCGTTAATGCCTGCGCCGTCCATGATGCCGCCTGCCGCGATCACCGGCAGCCGACAGGCATCGACCAGTACCCGCACCAAAGCCAGGGTGCCCATCTGCAAATCCTGCTGTGGATCGAAGACCCCGCGATGCCCGCCGGCTTCGTAACCCTGGGCCACCAGTGCATGCACCCCGGCGTGCTGCGCCGCCAGCCCTTCGGCGAGGCTGGTGACCGAACACAGCAGCAGGATGCCGGCGGCCTTGAGTGCATCGATGGCCGGCTGTGCAGGCAGGCCGAAATGGAAGCTGACCACCGCCGGCTTTTCCTCCAGCAGCATCTGCAGCATCTCGGCATCTTCAACGAACGAGGTGTAGATCTCCCGCAGCGACACGGGTGGCTCGGCGCCAAATTCGGCGAAAAACCCTGCCAGAAATTGCAGCCACCGCGATTCCCGCTCGGCATCCCGGACAGCTGGCTGGTGGCAGAACACATTCACGTTGAAGGGTTTGCCGGTCTGCGCCGCCGTCTCGCGCAGCATGTTCCGCGCCTGCTCGACATTGCTCGCGCCAATGCCGATGGAACCCAGCCCGCCAGCATCGGATAACGCCGC
>NZ_AKJF01000159.1 GCF_000282475.1 Pseudomonas sp. GM78 | reverse complement strand
TGTACGGACCGGACACATGGTGGACACATGTGCGGGGACATGGTGGACACATTATGCCCCGTAGTCAGGTTTGCTCACGTCGAACGTTCTTAGAAAGTGATGGCAGAAGTAGACGTCAAAGAGCCCATCTCTTTCAGGGTTGGGCCGTATTGCGATGTGCTGCCCAACCAAGCCCTTGGCGATGCTGAAATAGCGTTTCTGAAAGCGAAATCGGCTGTCATAAACCTTGGCCAACACATCGTCCGGCCCGTACTCAAACTCCGATAGCTGCTGCGGGTAAGCCCAGGGGCTAGAGCGATACCGGTCCATCGGCACTTGGTAGTTCAACGCTTGATGAGGCCGTTGCAGGTTATAAACCTCCCGCCATCGATCGAACGCGGATTGAGCCTCCTTGACCGTGGAAAATTGACGTCCATCAAGCACTTCGGCCTTGAGAGAGCGGTGGAAGCGCTCGATCTTTCCATTGGTTTGAGGGTGGTAAGGGCGGCTGTAGCTGATCCGGATTCCTAAACGAATCAACCAGATACTCAGCTCGGTGATTTCACCTGGGTTGCGCGGCGAACCCCAGGGCGGGCCGTTATCAACATTGATGCGAGCGGGTAATCCGAAGCGCTGGAATACCTCAACCAGCTTTTCCTTCACCGTAGCTCCACGCTCGTTATCACAAGCCTGGATAGCTAAATTGAATCGCGAGTGGTCGTCCAACAAAGTCAGGGGATGGCATCGGCCTTCTTGCGTTGAGAAGTGCCCTTTGAAATCCATCTGCCACAGATCGTTAGGCGCATCGTGTTCAAATCTCAGCTTGGCCTCTTGCTCATTCTGAGCAGGCTGAATCAGCCCGTGCCTGTGCAGGACATTGGTCACGGTGCTGGGAGCGATCTGCTTTTTCAAGAGGGTGCTGATTGTGCGTCCACCCCAGGCTGGATGTTCTTGCCTGAGGGCTAAGACTTGCGCCTCCAAAGCAGCAGGGGTCAGCTTGGGGCTGGTAGCCGGTTTGCGCGACTTCTCTCGTAGTCCCGACTGACCGTGCGCATCGTAGCGGTTGAGCCACTTGTAGGCCGTTTGCGGGCTGATGCCGAACCGTCGACACAGTTCTCGTTTATTGCTGCCGGGTTGCCGTGCTAAGGCAACAAACTCTTCTTTCAGGCTCATGGTATCTCTCGTGTCCCAGGGCATGATGGTTTCCGGCGAAGTTGGCTCGCCGAAAGTGTCCACCATGTCCCCGTACACCCGTCAACCATGTGTCCGGTCCGTACA
>NZ_AKJF01000158.1 GCF_000282475.1 Pseudomonas sp. GM78 | reverse complement strand
AAACCCTAGGTGGCCGTTACCGAAGGAATGGATATGTACGCCTGAAAGACAATCACCAGCTGTCAGGCCGCCTTCGCCGGCAAGCCTGGCTCCTACAGCGCGCGCTGGGATCAGGTCAGGCCTTGGCAGCCATCGCCGTAACTTCCACACGCATGCCCTCGACCGCCAGCGACGCCACGCCCACAGCCGCACGCACCGGCCACGGTTTGGCGAAGAAACGCTTATACACCTCGTTGAAAGCGGCACGGTCGGCCATGTCGGTGAGGTAGATGGTCAAGTGCAATACGCGGTCCATGGAGCTGCCGGCGCGATCGAGCGCCACTTTCAGCGCCTGCAGGGTGCACTCGCTTTGCAGAGTGATATCGCCCAGTTCAAGGCTGCCATCGGCACGGGTCGGGATCTGGGTGGAGACCAGCATGCCGCCGAAACCGGCGACGTCGGAGGAGATGGAGTCCGCATCGGGATCGGGAACGAAGGTCAGGTCTTGGTTTGCCATGGGGGTCTCTTGCTTGAGGTGGTAAGGCGGCGTCGCCCGCATGCCAGCCTAGGCAGTCATGCGGCAACGCCTGTTGCGCGAACAGTTTACGGAACCGTCACGCCACCCGCTCGATTTTATCCGCACGACGCTTCTTGGCATCAAAGTTTCCGCGCAGCAACACCCAGCGCACGACCTTGTTCCAGGCATACGCCACCACGACGCCACCGACCACGGCGAAAACCACCCCGAGCAGCGGATGATCACCGATGCGCCGGGCCACCGAATGGAACTGGAAGTGCGTCAGGTAGATATACAGCGTCGAGGAGGCAATCAATGCCATGCCCCGCGCCAGCAGGCCGGGGACGGGAATCGACCGGACCCAGATCACCAGCAGCGTGGCCGGCACGGCGACATCGATGTGGCTCCAGATGTCGGCGGCAAGCGGCCCGAATCCCAGCATCGCCTGCATATCCTGCCAACCCACCACCAGGAGGGCAACGAGCGTGACGATCCACTTCTGGGTAGTAGAGCTGGCACTGTGAATGGCCATGCCGAGCACCATGATCGCCAGGTAATGCTGTGGCACCCGATTGAACAGCGCGCTCGCATCGAACACATAGTGACTGATCAGCACATCAATCAGCGCCAACACGCATGCCGCCATGACAAAACAACGAAACGGGTCGGCACTGATGATGTTCCTGACACGCTCGAACGACAGTACGAACCCGATGATCAACAGCATCTGCACCAGTACTTCTATGTACCAGTAGACGAAGTTGCCGATCTGGTTGGGCGAATACCAATTGGAAATCAGCAACAATGATTGCCAATGCACCGTGTCGAACACCACCTGCACCAACACCGTGTACAGGATCGTGGGCACCGCGATAGTGGCTACGGACTTGACCAGCGTGCGCACGCTACCGGACTCATTGATGGCCTTTAATTGAAACCTTGCCAGGCTGAACCCGGAAACCAGGAACAGGGCCATTGTTTCGCCGAACATCGGCCAATGTGCAGTCACCTGAAAATGCCCCATCACAATCAACACGATGGAAACCACGCGTATAAACACCGGCACTTCCATTGCCCTGATCGAAAACCTCGAAGCCTTGGTGTCGCTGGCCAGTTCACACAACTCCAGTACCGGGATCATTTCCCATTGATCGGGTAGATGACCTATAAGCTCTTCCAGCGCCATCGAAGCCTGGACGAACGAGAGCGAATCCCCGCCCAGCTCCACGAACGTCAACGCTGGATCGATGCGCGGCACTTCCAGGATTTCGGCCCAGGCCTGCGTCAACTTGAGCGCCAGCGGCGACAGGTCCTGGCTGGCAGTGACCGGTGCCGCCTGCTTGTCGACAAGCGCCTGCAACGCCCGCTTGTCGATTTTGCCGTTCGGCGTCAATGGAATCGTCTCCACGAACACGAACAACGCAGGCACCATGTAGTCAGGCAACTGCTGCCCCACTTGCTCACGCAGTTCAACCGTTGAAACAGGCTTGGCCGAAACGCAACAGGCCACCAGTTTCACGTTCGATCGGTCGTTGTTGGCCAGCACCACGCACTGTTTGATCCGCGGATGCCTTGAGATCGAGGTTTCGATTTCGGCCAGTTCGATGCGATGGCCGCGAATCTTCACCTGGCTATCGCCACGCCCGCGGAACATGACACTGCCGTCGGCAAGATAAGTGCCCAGGTCGCCGGTCCGGTAGCAGATATCACCCTCGGCACGGGTGAAGGGATTGACCACGAACTTTTCCCGGGTCATTGCCGGGTCACCGTAGTAACCCAGGGACAGAAACGGACTGCGGATCAGGATTTCCCCGACTTCGCCTTCGCCGACCAGCTGATTGGCCTCATTGACCAGCAACAGTTGCGCGCCCTCGATCCCCTTGCCCAGCGGGATCTTGGCATTGTCTAGCGCGGGATCGACTTGATGGTAAGCCATCGCCTGCGGCGTTTCGGTGGTGCCATAGAAGTTGACGCTGATGGCGTTGGGGGCGATGGCGCGGATTTGCTGGTAAAGGGTGCTGCTCAAGGCATCCCCACCCCAGAACAGGTAGCGCAGCTCACTGAACTGCAATCCACTGATTTTCGCCCCGGTTTCAATGAGTTTGCCCAGGGGTGGCGTGAGGTGAATGATCGAGATCCCATGCTGCTGTATCCACCTCGCCAAGGCGACTGGATCGATCACGGTCGACTGGGCCGGGATGATGACTTTCGCGCCAATGGAGAGTGGCGTGAACACGTCCCTGTAGACCGGGTCGTGGCCCAGCCCCGACAGCAGGGAAAAGCAACTGTCCCGGGTCAACGAGTGACGCTGGCTGTGCCATTCGATGAAATGCACCAAGGGCGCGTGATGGGTGACAACCCCCTTCGGCTCGCCGGTACTGCCCGAGGTGAAGGTGATATAGGCCGGGTGTGCGGGGTTGACCTCGGGCAAGGCCCTTGGCTCGACGGCGAACGCCTTCAGCGCGTCGCCGGGCAACTCCGGTACCTTGACCACGCATACGCCGGACGCACGCTGCGAATCGAGCTCGAAGGTTGCCTCGCCGCATACCAGGACCAAGGTCGGCGTGAGCACCTGGATGATCTGTTCGATGCGCGCACGGGGATAGGCCATGTCGGCCACGGTGAACGTCAAGCCGGCGCGCGAGGCGCCGAGCATGGCGTAGACCAGGCCGGCACAGCGACTGGAGACGATCACGACCCGGTCGGATGCCCTCGCGCCCTGCTCCAGCAGAAAGCTGGCAAGGCGCTGGCTGATCGCGTCAAGTTCACCGTAGCTGCACGTGGCCTCTTGGGAAACCACGGCCACGGCATCGGGGGTATGTTCAGCGTGCTGCAGGAAGTCCGTGAATATCGGACGTTCGACACAATACGCCAGATCCAGCGTCGGGTTTGGGCGCGCATCCTGCATGTTATTGGTTGACTCCCCATGGCCTGTAAGACACGACGGCAGGCTCTTGGCGGCCTGTCTCAAAAGACCGCCATGAGCCCGGCTCCTTCACTGTTTTGTCAACGCCTCTGGTAACGCGGCGCCTTGCTGGAAGATCACTGTCTGCGCTGGCATCGGAGCCGGGAAGCCCGCTTCGCCGAGGGCGTCCTTGATGGTGCGGTTGGTATCGAAATACACCTGCCAGTAATGCTCATTGTGGCAATAAGGCCGCACCGCCAGCACCGGGCCGACCAGGTTGAACTCGAGAATCTCCACATCCACGGCAGGCTCGGCCAGCACATTGGGGATGGCCGCGATGCGTTCCTTGAGCAAGGCCGCCGCGGCTTTCCAGTCGGCCGCGCCAGACAGCTGCGCCTTGAGTTCGACGCGGCGGAACGGATTGTGGGTGAAGTTCTGGATGTTATCGCTGAAGATCTTGTTGTTGCCCACCAGGGTCAGCACGTTGTCCGGGGTGTTGATCGCCGTCGCGAACAGGCCGATCTCGGTGACGGTACCGACCACCCCGCCCGCACTGATGAAGTCGCCGACCTTGAATGGACGCAAGACAATGATGAAGGCACCGGCCGCCAGGTTGGCCAGCAGCCCGGACCAGGCCATGCCGATTGCCAGGCCGACCGCGGCCAGCAGCGCCGCGAACGTGGTGGTCTGCATGCCGAGGTAACCGAGGATGCCGATCACCAGAATGATGTTCAGCGTCACGGTGATCGCCGAGCCCACATAGCGCAGCACCGTCGGGTCGACCTTCTGCTTGCTCAACGCCTTCTGCACCATGCCGACGGCAAAGCCGATCAGCCAGCGTCCGACGATCCAGAAGGCGATGGCGGTCAGCAGCTTGACCGCGAACGCGGCGCCATAGGCCTGGACCACGGCAATCAGGGCGTTGAACTTCTGGGTGGTGACGTTAACGATTGTCTCGTCCATGGCAGAGGCTCGCAAATGAGAGATTCACCCCAAGACGCTAGCACAGCTCTCGTAGCCCGCCAGTCCGCCGGCTAACAGGCGCAGTCGTGTGCCTTTATCCTCGCCATTGCCGGGGACTGACCCCGGTCTTGCGACGAAAAGCCCGGGCCAGTGCCGAAGGGCTTTCATAACCGACCTCTTCGGCGATCAAGGCAATGGGCTTGCCTTCACGCAGGCGTTTTTGCGCCAGGCTGATACGCCAGCTCACCAGATAATCCACCGGGGCCTGCCCGACCACCCGCTTGAAGTGCTCGGCGAAACTGGCCCGGGACATGTTGGCCGCCACCGACAGTTCGGCCACGCTCCAGGCCTTGCCGGGCGATTCGTGCATGAGGTTCAAGGGGCGTGCCAGGCGAGGATCGGCCAGGCCCGCCAGCATGCCAGGCGATTGATTGCGACTGCTCAGCATGTGCCGCAGCAACAGGATCACCACTAGCTCGAACAGCCGGTCCATCACCGCCTCGCGGCCACAGGTACCGTCGAAGGCTTCGTTGAACAACCATTGCAACGTGTTGGCCAGGGCCGGAATTTCATCCAGCTTCAGCACCAGGTAATCCGGCAGCGCCGTGGCGAGGGCGTTGCCCGCGCCGCCGTCGAAGTCCAGGGTCGCGCACACCAGTTGCGTATCGCTGTCCTGCGGGGCAAGCAGGCGGTGGCGATATGGCCGGGGGAAAAAGATCAGCGTCGGTTCGGTGATATGCAGTTCACGGTCGTCCGCGAGCCGCAGGGACAACTCGCCCGCCTGGAGCAAATGCAAATGACCGCAGGCCTGGCTGCCATCGAACGCCGTCGTGCCGCAAAACGTACCGCTGTGAAAGGTCCCGGCATTGACGCCGAAATGCGCAAGCAAGGTGGACAAGCGATCCATGAAGGGCCTCCGGCGGCAGTTCTGGACGATCTGTCGCATATCGTCGACGATTTGCACCCAATAGACCAGCCCGAATCAATAGCATCCACTCCGTACCCAGCGCTTGTCGCGCATCAACCACGGAGAATCACCATGCCACGCATCAACCCTGTCAGCCTCGAACACGCCTCCGAGTCCACCCGCCCGTTGCTCGACGGCGTACAGAAGAAAATCGGCTTCCTGCCCAACGTGTTCCGGGTCCTGGCCCACGCCCCCGCGGTACTGGCCTCCTACCTGCAGAACTCGGCGGCCTTGGGCAAGACATCCTTGAGCGCCACCCAGAAGGAAGCGATTTTCCTCGCCACCTCCCAGGTCAACGGCTGCGACTACTGCCTGGCGGCGCACACGCTGTTTGCCGGTAAGGCGGGGCTTTCCAGCGAGGAAATCCTCAGGGCCCGTGAAGGACAGCTCGATGCCTATGCGTTGCTCGCCCGGCAAATCACCGAAAGTCGCGGCCACCTGGCTAGCGAGCAAATTGCCGCGGCCCGCGCTGCTGGAATCGATGACGCGAAAATCATCGAAGTGATCGCCCATGTCGCTTCGCAAACGCTGACCAACTACCTGAACAACGCCGCCCTGACCGAGATCGACTTTCCGGCGATCGACGCCTGACCCACCCTGCTGCAGAGGATCGATTTGATGAAGACGGTAACCATGTACACCACCGACACCTGCCCTTACTGCCGCAGCGCCAAGGCGTTGCTGGCCGGCAACGGCGTGACGCCCCGGGAGATCAACGTTCAGCACTCGCCCGGCAAGCTTGAAGAAATGCTCAGCCGCAGTGGCCGGCGCAGTGTGCCGCAGATTTTCATCGGCGACACGCACATCGGCGGCTTCGACGACCTGGCCAGACTGGATCGCCAGGGTGGCCTGGTGTCGATGCTGGCCTGACCCCTGTAGGAGCTGTCGAGTGAAACGAGGCTGCGATCTTTTGATCCTGAACAATCAAGGTCAAAAGATCGCAGCC
>NZ_AKJF01000157.1 GCF_000282475.1 Pseudomonas sp. GM78 | reverse complement strand
CTTGGTTACTTGGGGCTCTTCCAAGTGACTCGCCGTAAGGGCGAAACCATAAGTGGACGTTACCGCAGGAATGGATATGTACTCCGACAACAAGCAAGGATTTCAATGGGCCGCCATCCAACCGAACTCCACCCAAAAGGCCAGGGTCAACCCTTTGACCGCCCCCAACCTTGAACGCGGAGATCAATAATGAACAACTACCCCAAACCACCCTTCCCCAAACAACACCAACCCGTCCCTGGCTCCCAGCGCAAAATGGACCCGTACCCGGACTGTGGCGAGCAGAGCTACAAAGGTTCTGGTCGACTGAGCGGCAAGATCGCCCTGGTTACCGGTGCCGACAGCGGCATAGGCCGCGCGGTGGCCATTGCCTTCGCCCGTGAAGGTGCCGACGTGGCCGTGGCCTACCTTGATGAGCAGGAAGATGCGCAGGAAACCGCGCGCTGGGTTGAACAGGCCGGCCGCCAATGCCTGCTGCTGCCGGGCGACCTGGCGCACAAAGTGCATTGCCGGGCCCTGGTGGAGAAAACGGTCGAACGTTTCGGCCGCATCGACATCCTGGTCAATAATGCAGCGTTCCAGATGACCCACGACAACCTCGAGGACATCCCTGACGAAGAATGGGTAATGACCTTCGACGTCAACATCACCGCCATGTTCAGGATCTGCCAGGCGGCGCTCAAGCACATGCAGCCCGGCAGTTCGATCATCAACACCAGCTCGGTCAATTCCGACATGCCTAACCCCACCCTGCTGGCGTATGCCACGACCAAGGGCGCGATCGCCAACTTCACCGCCGGCCTGGCGCAAATGCTCGGACCGAAGAATATCCGGGTCAACAGCGTGGCGCCGGGACCGATCTGGACGCCGCTGATCGTCTCGACCATGCCCGAGGAAACGGTGCAGAACTTCGGTGCCAACACACCACTCGGCCGTCCGGGCCAGCCGGTGGAAGTGGCGCCGATCTACGTACTGCTGGCCTCGGATGAAGGCAGCTACATCACCGGCCAGCGTTTCGGGGTGACCGGGGGCAAGCCTATCCTGTGATGCGCGAAGTGCCTGTAAAATGGAACCAGGACATACCGCCAACGCTCAATACTGCATAGGCCCTCCCCGGCGGGCCTTTCGATACCTGGAGATCGTCATGTCCGCACCTGTCGTCAAACGGTTCACTCAGCCGAACTTTCCGTGGGCGGATATTCGCAAGGAAGCAGCAGCGCCGCAGTGCTTGCGCGCTACCGTCGCTCAATGATCCCCGGGCCATGAGCTTCATTGCCTGGGTCGCAGTGCTGGGTGCCGTGCTGCTGACGCTGGCACTGACCTCGTCATACCTGCGATGGATGCCGGTGACCACTTCGGCGGTGTGCCTGGCATTGGGGGTGGTCATCGGGCCGGCGGGGCTGGGCTGGCTCAGGCTGGACATCAAGGAGGCCGCGTTCTGGATGGAGCACCTGACGGAAGTCGCGGTGCTCTTTTCGTTGTTTGTCTGCGGGCTAAAACTGCGTCTGCCCCTCAGAGACCGTAGATGGCGCGTCGCTTTCGGGCTGGCGGGGCCGGTCATGGTCCTGACCATCATCGGTGTCTGCCTGTTGCTGCATTACGCCTTCGACCTGCCGTGGGGGCCGTCGTTGCTGATCGGCGCGATTCTGGCGCCCACCGACCCGGTACTGGCCTCGCTGGTACAGGTCAACGATGCCAAGGACGTCGACGCGGTTCGTTTCGGCCTGTCCGGTGAGGCCGGGCTCAACGATGGCATTGCCTTTCCCTTCGTAATCCTGGGCTTGCTGTTGATCGAACAAGGCAGCGCTGCTTCCACCGCCTGGCTCGATGACTGGGCGCTCAAGCGCCTGCTGTGGGCGGTGCCCGCTGGCTTGCTGGTCGGCTATGGCATGGGTCGGTTGATCGGGCGCCTGACGTTGTCGATGCGCATCAGGAACGCCGACAGCACCCTGTCGCCCAACGACTACCTGACCTTTGCCCTGATCGCCCTGGCGTATGTCGCGGCCGAGTGGGTGCATGGCTACGGTTTCCTGTCGGTGTTCGCGGCGGGCCTGGGGCTGCGGCGGGCCGAGGTCAAATCCATGGGGCACTTGCAGACGCCGGCCGAGCACCTGGTGCAGCCGGTGGTCGGTCATCAGAACGTCGAGCCCGATGCCGCCGTGCATGGTGATGTGACGAACCTGGAAGAAGCACAGGTGGCGGCCGGGATCATGATCGGCGACATGCTGTCTTTCGGCAGCCTGGTGGAACGGGCCATGGAGGTGTTCCTGGTGACGTTGCTCGGGGTGGTGCTGGTGGGTCATTGGGACTGGCGCGCGCTGCCGATTGCGCTGGTGCTGTTCTGCGTGATCCGCCCGCTGATCGTTGGGCTGGCACCCTGGGGCACCTTGCTTGACGTCAAGCAGCGGCTGTTGATTGGGTGGTTCGGGATTCGCGGCATCGGTAGTTTCTACTACCTGTTCTATGCCCTGAATCACGACCTGGCACCGTCGATGGCCACCTTGTGCACCGACCTCACGCTGTGCGTGGTGGCCCTGAGCATTTTGATTCACGGGATCAGCACCCAGCCGATCCTCGCCCACTATGAACGGCAAAAGCAGCCATCCGCCTGATCGATCCTTGCCCGTGGCGAAGTGCATGAATCAAAGCCGGGATTCATGCAGCCTGCATGGCCCCTATTGGCCATTAGCGCTTATATCTCATTGATTTTAATGATCTTTCCAGCGACGCCAAAGCGGCACGGCAAATGCTCCACAACGATGAGTGTCCTACGGTTAAAACCGTTCGAGCTGCCCTCAACCTGGAGAGTCTCAACCATGAATGCCATAGACCTGTTGAAAGCCGATCATGAACGCGTAAAAGGCATCCTCAGCCAACTGAGCGAATCAACCGAACGCGGCCTGAAAAAGCGTGCCGAGCTGCTGGCAAAGCTGGAAATGGAAATCTCGATCCATACCCGTCTGGAAGAAGACGTCCTGTACCCGGCCTACAAGGAAGCCGGGGGCAAAGAGCAGGACGTCATGTATTACGAAGCCAAGGAAGAACACCGTACCGTGGATTCCCTGGTGCTGCCGGATTTGAAAGTCACCGACCCGTCCACGCCCGAGTTCGCCGGGCGCGTCAAAGTGGTCAAGGAATTGCTTGAACACCACATTGAAGAGGAAGAGACCGAGATGTTTCCCCAGGCCAAGAAGCTGCTGGGTAAAGCGGTGCTGGATGAGCTGGGGGAAAAAATGGAGACCCTCAAGGCCCGTCTGAAAAAGGAACACGACAGATCGCATATGGCGGCCTGAAGGTTGGGTGCAAAATAACGGCGGCGGGTGAAAAACCTGTAGGAGCCAGGCTTGCCGGCGAAGGGGTCCTTAAGCCTTGCATCGGTCTTTTGGACGCCTTCGCCGGCAAGTCGGATCGCCGCACCGCAGGCTCCTACAAAAAAATGCGGTGACACAGAGGTCGGTGTCACATCGCCGAAGCGATGATCTCCACCAGGTTCAACTGCGTAAACGGCTTGGACAACCGCGGCAACCTGGCCGCAAACCCTTCCAGGCGCTCGGCATAACCGGTGGCCAGGATAATCGGAATGCTGGGGTTGCGCGTGCGGATGGCCTCCGCCAGTTGCGCACCGCTCATGTGCGGCATGGCCATGTCGGTGATGACAAGATCGATCGCCGGATTGTTCTCGAACTGGTCCAGGCCCTGGGCGCCGGACGTCGCGGTGATCACGCGGTGACCGAGGTCCTCGAGCAACAGGCAGGTGCTGGTCAACACCAGGCTGTCGTCATCCACCACCAGGATGCACAGCCGAGGCACTTCCGGCGCTGCCGGCTCATCAAGAAGTGGGGCGGCTATCGAGCCTTCCGAAGCCACGGGCAACCAAAGCTCTGCGGTAGTGCCCTGGTTTTTCTGGCTCTTGAGAATGAATCGCCCGCCCAGTTGCTCGATGAAGCCATGGACCATCGACAACCCCAGCCCGGTGCCCTTGCCAAGCCCTTTGGTGGTGAAGAACGGGTCCATGGCTGAGGCCAGTGTCGCTTCATCCATTCCTTCGCCGGTGTCGGTGATACTCAGGCATACATAACGTCCCTTCAGCGCAGTCGATCGGGATTGATCAACGACGGTTTCGGCGCAAGCACTGATGACGATTTTCCCGCCATTGGGCATGGCATCGCGGGCGTTGGTGGCCAGGTTCAGCACCGCCAGCTCCAACTGGTTGACGTCGGCCATGACTGGCTCGATCTGCACTGGAAAACGGGTTTCCAGGACCACCGAAGGCCCGAGTGAGCTGCGCAGCAGCCCGGAAATCCCTTGAACCAGGGCGGGGAGCTCCACAGGTTCGGACTTGAGTTCCTGTTTGCGGGCAAAGGCCAGCATGCGCTGGGTCAGGGACACGCCGCGAAACGCACCCTGGGTGGCATTGTCGAGCAAACGGATTATTTTCGGGTCGTCGGCCAGGCGTTTGCGCACGATTTCCAGATTGCCGAGAATGACGGTCAGCAAATTGTTGAAGTCGTGGGCAATCCCGCCACTGAGCTGGCCGATGGCTTGCATCTTCTGCGCTTGGAACAGCGCCTCGCGGGTTTGTTCAAGCGCCTGCTGCGCCTGGGTCGCTTCGGTGATGTCGCGGGTGATCTTGGCAAAGCCGAGCAAGGTACCGGTGTCCCCCCAGATCGGGTCGACCACGACATGGGCCAGGAACCTGGTGCCATCCTTGCGCACCCGCCAGCCCTTGTTCTCGAAACGCCCCTCACGCTTCGCAGTCTCCAGTGCCCGGCCTGGCAAGCCGGCAGCCTGGTCTTCAGGGGTGTAGAACATCGAAAAATGCCGGCCAATGACTTCTTCGGGCAAGTAACCCTTGATGCGCTGGGCCCCCAGGTTCCAGTTGGTCACGCGGCCATCCGGGGCAAGCATGTAGATGGCGTAGTCGGTGACGCTTTGCACCAGCAACCGGAACTGTTGTTCGCTTTGCTTGAGGGTCTCCTCGGCCATCTTGCGGTCAGTCAGGTCACGGGTGATCTTGGCAAATCCCAGGAGCGTGCCCGACGGGTCGTAGATCGGATCGATCACCACATGACACCAGAAATGCGTGCCGTCCTTGCGCACACGCCAGCCTTCGCCCTCGAAACGCCCCTCGCGCATCGCCGTGTCCAGTGCCCGCTGGGGCAAACCGGCACGACGATCTTCCTCGGTGTAGAAGCGCGAGAAATGCTGGCCGAGAATCTCGGTCTCCTCGTAACCTTTGAAACGCCGAGCCCCTGCGTTCCAGCTGGTAACGATGCCATCGGGATCAATCATGTAGATCGCATAGTCAACCACCGCATCGATCAGCAGACGCAGACGCCTGTCTTCAATGCTCCCGGCCCGGGTTCGATCTTCTCTCATTGATCCCTCATATCGGGTGCTGTATTTCTGCAGTATGCGATAAACCATCCATTTGAACAGCCGTCGCCGCGATTGACCACCAGCGTGGCAACAATTGCTTGACCTTGCTCTCGCCAAACCGGTCATCGATCAACATCACCACGCCTTGATCCTGCTGTGTACGAATCACCCGGCCGGCGGCCTGCACAACTTTTTGCACCCCGGGAAACAGGTAAGTGTAGTCGTAGCCTGCGCCAAACATGGCCGACATGCGCTGCTTGCTTATCAAATCCTTGATAAGCCGTCCGCCGCATTTATGTCGATTACCCGATGGAACCTCGCTGACAGCCTCGTGACATTTGCCACGAAACCCTCAGCGCTGAGCACATCGGAATGACGACAGGTTCGTTGACGGGGTTGAGTTGTGCCAGTCCCAGGGTGGCGATGAACGCGCCGATCAAGCGTGCGCCCGGCAAATCGATACCTTCGCCAAATGCCCCGCCCAGCACCGCGAAGCCCACGCCCTGGCCATCGGCGGTGAACCGCTCGAGGAACGCCTGGCGTTGCGCCTCCGCCATGCCCCGTGACTGTGACCACAGATCGATGTCGGGATAGCGGTCGGCGAGCAACTGCGCCACTTGCTGCAGGTAATCGAAGCTGCTGAAGAACGCCAGGTAATTGCCCGGGCGCTGCAGGAACTGCCGGGCGATCAGCTCGACGATCGGCGCCAGGGATGCCTGTCGATGAACGAAACGCGTGGAGATCTGGTTGACGATCTGTACGTGCAACTGATCGGCATGGAAAGGCGACTCGACGTCGATGCAGACGGTGTTCGCTGGGGTTCCCAGCAAATCGGCGAAGTAATGGCGAGGGCTGAGGGTCGCCGAGAACAGCACGGTACTGCGGGCAGCGCTCAGGCGCGGCCCGATGAAGCCTGCGGGTACCACGTTGCGCAGGCAAAGTTGCGAGAGGTTGCGCTTGCGTTCGAGGTCGCGCTTGCTGATGTCGAACAAGTACTGCTGGTCGAAGAGCTCGGCCACTCGACAGAACTGCAGCACGTCGAAGTAGAAGCTCTGTAATGCGCTGTCGAGCCCCAGGGGATGGTCGTTCAGGTAATCGCCGATGCTGGCGCTACACGATGACAGGGCCTGGAGCAGTTTTTCCGGTGGCCTGTCGTAGGCCTGATAGGCACCCAGTTGCTGGTTATGCAGGGCATTCCATTCGCGGTTGACCCGCTGCAGAGGTTTTTTCAACGCCTCGGGGGCGGTTTTGCGTACGCCGTCGAGGGTCGATTGATCGAGACTGGCGCTGTACATCTGCCGCCCACGTTCCACCAGGTTGTGGGCTTCGTCGACCAACACCGCGACTTTCCAGCTGTTGGCCTGGGCCAGGCCGAACAACAGCGCACTGAAATCGAAGTAATAGTTGTAATCGGCAACCACCACGTCGGCCCAGCGCGCCATTTCCTGGCTCAGGTAATACGGGCAGACCTCATGCTCCAGGGCGACCTGGCGCAATGCGTTCTGGTTCAGCAGGCTCAGCTCGCTGGCGGCCTGGCGCGCCGCCGGCAATCGATCATAAAAGCCCTGGGCCAACGGGCAGGACTCACCGTGACAGGCCTTGTCCGGGTGTTCACAGGCCTTGTCCCGGGCAATCATCTCCAGCACCCGCAAGGGCGGTGCACCGGCGCTGGCCAGGATAACCTGCGCGGCGTCCAGGGCCAGCTGGCGACCCGGGGTTTTCGCCGTAAGGAAGTACAGCTTGTCCAGTTGCTGCGGCGCCAGGGCCTTGAGCAGTGGAAACAGGGTGCCGATGGTCTTGCCAATCCCCGTGGGCGCCTGGGCCATCAGGCAACGCCCGGTGCTGACGGCCTTGAACACCGATTCGGCGAGATGACGCTGGCCCGGGCGAAAGTCGGCATGGGGAAACGCCAGCTGTTGTGCCGCAAGGTTTCGCCCCTGGCGATGGGCCGTTTCCTGTTCGGCCCAGTGCAGGAACAGTCCGCAATGGTGTTCGAAGAACTGACCGAGTTCGGTGGCGCTGTACGCCTCGACCAGACAGGTTTCCTTTTCGCTGACGACATCGAAATACACCAGCGCCAGGTTGATCTGCGCGAGGTCGAGCTTGCGGCACATCAACCAGCCATAGACCTTGGCCTGTGCCCAATGCAGTTGCCGGTGGTTGGCCGGTTGCTTGCTCAAGTCGCCACGGTAGGTCTTGACCTCTTCGAGGCAGTTTTGCCCGGGATCGTAGCCATCCGCCCTGCCCTTGACCCTCAGGCCCTGAAACGTCCCTTCGAGGGCGACTTCACTCTGGTAGCCCTCACTGCGCCGTGACGCCACCGTGCGGTGCCCGACGATGCCTTCCAGCGCGGTCGGCGACGGGGTGAATCGCAAGTCGAGGTCACCGACCTTGGCGGTGAACTCACACAACGCCCGTACCGCGATGCTGTAGCTCAAGCGTCCTGCTCCGCCCATTGCACATAGCACACGGCAATCGGCATCCGGTGCTCATGGCAGAACTCCAGCCAGCGCAGCTGGTTGTCCTGCAGGCGATCGCCCGGCCCCTTGACTTCGATCATGCGGTAGGTTTTTTCCTGCGGCCAGAACTGGATCAGGTCCGGCATGCCCGCGCGATTGGCCTTGATGTCCAGCAACAAGCGGTTGAACCAGTGCTTGAGGTGTTCGGCGGGCAAGCAGTCCAGCGCCTGCTCCAGCAACGTGTCGCTGATTACGCCCCAGAAAACGAACGGCGACTGCACACCCCACTTTTGGGCATAGCGCTGACGGATGGTGTCACGGTAGCGGCCGTCGTCGAGTTCGTCGAGGCAGGCCTGGAACAACTCGGCCCGGCGGCTATGGAAGTCTTCGCTGAGCAGGTCCACCGGACCGCGCTGGAACGGATGGAAAAACGCACCCGGCAGCGGTGCGAAAATGGCTGGCCAGCACAGCAGGCCGAACAGCGAGTTGATCAGGCTGTTTTCGACGTAGTGAACCGGTGCCGAGTCTTCGCCCAGGTGGGCCTGCACATAGTCCTCCACCGCCAACAAGGGGTCGGTCCGGCTCAGTTGCAGGTCCAGGCGCAACATCTGCCGTGGTGCCGGACGCTTGACCGGCGGCCCTCCCAGCTTGCGACGTAGCCTGGGCAGGACACGCAGCAGGTGTTGCTGCTCGGCGGCGTTTTGCGGCGCCTGTTCGGCCAGACACGCCAGGTCCAGGGCCAGCTTGTACTCACCGATGCGCTCCAGCACACGGATCATGCGCAAGCGCGCGCCGGGGTACGCGCAGTCCCGGTAGAGGGTCAATGCGCTGGCGAAATCACCGGCGCGCTCACACGCCTGGCCCATCTGGAACAGCTGTTTGTCACGACGCCTTTGCAGCCAGGGATTGCTCAGCGCCAGGCTATTGATCTGCTCGACGATGCCCGCCACCTCCTCGCCGGCCTCGAACAGCTGCTGGCACTGGTAGAGGAACAGGCAGGCATCGACGTCCTCGCGGCTGCGTAAGCCTCGGGAATCGGCGCAAAACTCGACTTTTTCGTAGGTGAAGATCCCCAGGTCCGCCAGGATGAACTCGGACCAATCCTGGTAAAGATTGCCGAAAAACATCAAGCGCAGGCGGTCGCACAGGCTCATGATGGTCAGGCTGAACAAGCGGTCGGTCAACGCCGGACACCAATCGTTGAAGGATTGCGCGTGCGCAAAATGCTCGGACAGTGCTGGTAGCCAGTCGGTCTTTTTACCTTTGGGTTGAGCAATGGCGTGACCCAGGCATTGAAGTATTTCCGCCTTGAGCAACACTTCGAATAGCACCTCGACCGGTAACGGCTGGTGCTCGTCGAGCCAGCCCAGCATCAGCAGCGGTTGGGCGGCGCTGGCGATGTCACCGATCTCGTCGTAATGCAGCTTGCTGGCGCGGAAATGAATGCCCTTGCGCATGACCAGTCTGACCAGCAGCGCCTGCGACTGGCGAGGCAAGCGGTTGAAGTCGCGAATGAAGCGGCGCTCTTCGTCGCTCAACACGTCGGCATAGCGGTGCTCAAGCCAATCAAGCACTTGCATGAAGTTGTTGAGGTAATAGAACGGATCGTCGAGCGGATTTGCGGTCACGGGAAATGGGCCATGAAGAGCGAGCACTGGTTATGCATACAGATACCAGTATCGCCCTGCCTCTTGCAAACGGAAAAGGATAAGCGGCGGCGCCATAAGGGTTTTTTGCCTCAGGGATCGAACTTTTTTCCGTTGCATGGCACCAATCGCCAGAGCGCTGGTTTCGCTTGCGACAGCCACACTGTTTTTTTCGGACAATGAGAGGTGATTATGAACATCAGGAATCTGGGGTTTCCCCTGGCAGTAGCGGCCTTTATCGCCCTGGCCGGTTGCTCGACGCCTACGGTGGTCACCCTGCAGAACGGTACCCAGTATTTGACCAAGGACATGCCAAAAACCAAGACCAAGGACGGTTTCTTCGAGTTCGAGGATATTTCCGGGGCCAAGGTCAGAGTCAGGGCCGATGAAGTGACCACGATTCGCCAGGAAGACTGAGCCCGCGAAGCGTTTTAGCTCCGCGCCCCTGATGTGGCAGGTTTCGAGCACTGCCTTACACTGCGATAGACCCAGTGCGACCGAATGATGGTGTCGAAATGAAAATGGTCATGCCGCGTTTGACCTCCCTCCTCGCCGCCGGCGCCTGGGCTTCGATCAGTCTCGGTGCAAGCGCCGCGACACCCGCGCGAACGTTTAATACCAGCTTCGACTGCGCCACGGCCAGGGAACCCGTTGAAAAGCTCATCTGTCGCGACGCCCGGCTGGCGCAGATGGATATCGAGCTGACGCGGCTGTATCGCCTGGCGCTCACCGACGAGCATTCGGTGCCGCGGCCGGACAAAGTCGAGATCGACCAGCGCTTTTGGCTGCTCGCCCGCGATCAGTGCGCCAGCGACGCCGATCCCAAGGTGTGTACGGTGCGCCGCTATGCCGAGCGCGCGCACCAGCTGCGCCAAGGCTCGGCGATTGCCCGGACCAAGGATCCAAGCAGGCGCACCGAAGGCCCGCAGGCTTTTCGTTGCGCAGGGCTTGGCGCGCTGGTGGCCGCCACGTACTTCACGGTCGAACCGGCTGTGGTGTACCTGAAATGGGCCAATACCTCGACCACGCTGGAACAGGTGTCGAGCCCTTCAGGAACCCTTTACAAGGGCAACGACTACAGGGGCAGCCAAAGCTTCTGGCAAGAGGGCAACGATGCGCTGCTGCAGATGCCGGGCGCAGGTCCGATGCGGTGCACGGTCGAACCGGTCAGTTGAACACGCCCATCGAAGGCAACACCATTCACTGCATGAAACCTTCCATGAACCCCGCGACCCCGCTGGCGAACTTGCGTCGCCAGGGCGCACTGGCCGGGTTGGCCAGGGTCTGGTCTTCGTGGACGAAGCTGCGGATGATCGCGTTGTAGCCAAGCCAGCGCCAGGGTTCGGGCTCCCAGGCCTTGAGCGCGTCCAGTCCGCCCCGGGCAATCACCCACGGTTGACGAACCAACTCGGTGTCGCGTTGCAGGATCAGGTCGGCTAGGGTCCTGCCGCCCAGGTTGCTGGCACCGACACCCTCCCCGCCATAACCGCCGGACAAGGCGATGCCGCAGGCTGGATCGCAGAGCATGTGCGGCTTGAAGCGGCGCGCCATGCCCAGGTTGCCGCCCCAGCCATGGGTGATCTGCACATCGCGAAGCTGTGGAAACAATTCGCCGAACAGATAACGCCGCAATTCGATTTCGCTGCGCGTCAGGTCAAAGTCATGGCGCAGCCTGCCGGCAAACTGATAACCGCCACGGGCGCCGAAGATCAAGCGGTTGTCTGCCGTGCGTTGGCCGTAGGTCACCTGGCGACTGCTTTCGCCGAACGCCTGGCCATCACTCAGGCCAATCTCTTCCCAGGTGGCGGCCGACAAGGGTTCGGTGGCCACGATCAGGCTTTGCACCGGTAACTGATAACGCCCCAACGGCGGCAAGCTTGCCGAATAGCCTTCGACCGCCGGCACCACCCAGCGGCTGCGCACCGAAGCCTGGGCCGTGCGCAGGCTGCCAGGCTGCCAATGATTCACCGGGCTGCTCTCGTAGATCCGCACGCCCATGCGCTCGACCGCGCGCGCCAGCCCCCGGACCAGTTTGGCCGGATGCAGGGTCGCGACATGTGGCGCATGGATAGCGCCATAAGGCTTGGCGATGCGAAGCTGCTGGGCCAACTGCTCCGGGTTCAGCCAGCGGTAGTCGTTTTCGTTGAGGCCCTGGCTGTACAGCTCGTCCAGGTACTGGCGCAGGCTGGTCTCCTGTTCGGGGTAGCGAGCGGCACAGTAAAGCGCGCCACCTTTGCGAAAATCACAGTCGATGCCTTCACGTTCGATGACATTTTTTACTTCATCAGGGATGTCATGCAGCAAATCGTAAGAGGCACGACGTTGCTCGGGTGACGAAGCGGCGAGCAGCCGGTCTTCGCCCAGCAGATTGCCCATCAACCACCCGCCGTTACGCCCCGAGGCGCCAAAACCGGCGGTTTGCGCCTCGATGATGACGATGTTCAGGTCGGGCGCCTGGCGCTTGAGGTAGTACGCGGTCCAAAGCCCGGTGTACCCCGCGCCAATGATGGCGACGTCGACGTCCAGATCCTGTTCCAGCGCCGCACGCGACAGTAAAGGTTCGTCGAGTTGATCCATCCACAAACTGATAGTACGCCACGCCGACATGCCAGACTCCGCCACTCAGACTTCGATGGCCTGGATCCTAATGCGCGGGCTCAGGCGTTGTCTTGCGCGCGTGCACGCAAGGAAATTTGTTTGACGTAGGCCTTGGGCGACAGGCCGGTGTGCTGGCGGAAACAGCTGTAGAACGCCGACAGTGAATTGAACCCGGCGGCAAACGCCAGTTCGTCGATGCGCGCTGCTGGCATGGCACTGTCCAGTGCGTTGAGCAGGTGCTGCAGGCGGGCCTGGTTGACGTAGCGATAGAAGCTCTGGCCCAGCACCTGGTTGAGCAGATAGGACATCTGATTGCGGCTGTACCCACACTCCTGCGCCACCCGTTGCAAGTCGAGCTGCGGATCGAGATAAGGTTGCTGGCGTAGAAAGTACTGCTGCAGGTCGTTGGCCATGAAGCTCAACTGACGCGGCGACAAGCCCAGCCGACTGACCGCCGGGCGCGGGATGCCGGTTTTTTCGTCGGTTGGCTGTTCGTGAACCAGTGAAGCATATTCGTTGACGCGCCAGATCAGCCCGTCCTTCACGGTGATCGCTTCGCTGGCGCGAAACGACACCAGCCCCTCTCCGCCGCGCAGGGTGATGCGGTACTGGATGAATGCGGTGTTGCCGTCCAGGCGGATGCGGTCCGAGTGTTCCAGCGCTTCATCCGGGTCGCGGGGCATGCTGCTTTGCACATAGTCGCGCAGCTGCGCCAGTCCCATCACTTGGTTCTGGAAAAAGTCGCTGTATTGGACATCAGGGTGAAACAGCGCCATGACCCCGTCCAGGTCGCGGTGTTTCCAGCGCAGGTGGTAGCGCATGACCGTCTCGCCCGTGGCCTGGGTTTGCAGCGGGCCATCATCTTCGGCGTGCATGTAAGGTCTCGTCGAAAAGCGCCGAGCTTGCCCAAGTTTGCCCGCGCCTTCAATGACAGATGGGAGCTGGCGGTTGCGCAAACGTTGGCGTGTGTGACCTGAATCAAAAAAATCTCAACAATTGCCAAACGGCCTGAAAAATCCACATTTTTTTCACATCCAGGTGCTACTTTTAAAGACTGTCAATGGTTGAGCCAATGAAGGCTCCTCCCTCCTAACCTGAGCTAACGGAAGCGCTCGATGAAGAAGGCGGGCAACACATGAATAAAGGGTTCAGCAAGGTCACTTTTCCAAATGCCTGCCAGCTGATGCGCTGGCATTTTCATCCCATGGGTTTCGAGGCGAGCATGGACGCCCCGGGCAGCATGATTGCCCGTTTGTTTGATCGGGCCAGTGGCGAGACCATGATCGCCATCGCCGGTATCCCCTGCTCGACGGTCATGAACGCCGCCGACGTCGAGCGAATAATC
The DNA here is from genome assembly GCF_000282475.1 of Pseudomonas sp. GM78. Taxonomy (GTDB): domain Bacteria; phylum Pseudomonadota; class Gammaproteobacteria; order Pseudomonadales; family Pseudomonadaceae; genus Aquipseudomonas. The sequence goes on along the minus strand of NZ_AKJF01000157.1, from coordinate 223 downwards.
GAAGCCGTGGAGGATGAACTCGAAGCGTTCGTTCCTCCGGTGGCCTTCAGGAGTTATGCCTGACGGCAGGTGTACCGTCCAAAAGCCCACGATAATGTGGGCTTTTTGTTTTTCCAGGCTCGATTGCGGAGTACATATCCATTGCTGCGGTAACGGCAACTTAGGGTTTCGCCCTTACGGCGACTCACTTTTTCAAACGCCAAAAAGTAAGCAAAAGGCTTTG
>NZ_AKJF01000156.1 GCF_000282475.1 Pseudomonas sp. GM78 | reverse complement strand
GGGGGAGCCAGCCTGCTGGCGATGGACTGTCAGCCACATTGATGTCGACTGACACTCCATCGCCAGCAGGCTGGCTCCCACAAGAGGCGCGCTGGATTGAGGTTCAAGTCATCCTCGACCATCTGCGCGAAGTGGTCGCACCAAGGCTCGACGCCTGTGGTCGCGCAGAAATGCGCGGCCTGCTCGATGCCCTGAGCGGTCGTTTCGTCCCGGCCGGACCCAGTGGCGCGCCGAGTCGCGGTCGCCTGGACGTGCTGCCCACCGGGCGCAACTTCTATTCGGTGGACGTGCGTAACCTGCCGACCACCACCGCGTGGCGCATCGGTTTTCAGTCCGCCAACCTGATTCTCGAACGCCACTTGCAAGACCATGGTGATCACCTGCGTCAGCTCGGCCTGTCGGTCTGGGGCACGGCGACCATGCGCACCGGCGGCGACGACATCGCCCAGGCCATGGCGTTGATGGGCGTGCGGCCGGTCTGGGCTACTGGCAGTCAGCGGGTCGACGACTTTGAAATTCTGCCGCTGAGTTTGCTCGATCGTCCGCGGGTGGACGTGACCTTGCGTGTATCGGGTTTCTTCCGCGATGCCTTCGCCAACCTGATCCGGTTGTTCGATGCGGCCGTGCAGGCGGTCGCCGCGCTGGATGAGCCGGACGACTTGAATCCGCTGGCGGCCAAAGTGCGCACTGAGCGTGAAGCCTTGCTGCAATCGGGGCTCGATGATGAAGCCGCTCGCCGACAGGCCGGTTGGCGCATTTTCGGCGCCAAACCCGGCGCGTATGGCGCAGGCGTACAGGGCGCCATCGATGGTCGCCTGTGGCAGAGCCGCGAGGACCTGGCCGAGGTTTACCTGAATTGGGGCGGCTACGCGTATGGCGGGTCTGACGAAGGCACCACGGCCCGTGAGCAATTTTCCCAGCGCCTGAGCCAGGTGCAAGCGGTGCTGCAAAACCAGGACAACCGCGAGCACGACCTGCTCGATTCCAATGACTACTACCAGTTCCAGGGCGGGATGCTGGCCGCCGTGGAAAGCCTGAGTGGCGAGGCGGCGGCCAGTTATCACGGCGATCATAGCCAGCCAGATTTGCCGAAGATCCGCACACTGAAGGAAGAACTGAACCGGGTCATCCGCTCCCGGGCGGCCAACCCGAAGTGGATCGAAGGGGTCAAGCGGCACGGCTACAAAGGCGCCTTCGAAATGGCTGCGACAGTCGACAACCTGTTCGCCTTCGACGCGACCACCCGGTTGATCGACGATCACCAGTACGCGCTGCTGGCCGATGCCTATCTGCTGGATCCGGACACCCGGGATTTCGTGCGCGAGCATAACCCCCATGCGTTGCGTGATATGACAGAGCGCATGCTCGAAGCGCAACAGCGGGGGATGTGGAAAGAACCGGGGGACTACCGGGAAGCGCTGGAGAACCTGTTGCTGGATATAGAAGAAGACAGCTGAAACGCTTAGGAACCTGTGGGAGCGGGCTTGCCCGCGATGAGGCCGTGTCAGCCACCCTCTATGCTCCATGACACACCGCAATCGTCGGAACGCCGCCCGGAGCAAGCCCGCTCCCACAAGAACTAAGGTGTGAGTGAGATCACCGACCATGACCGAGATTTTATAATGACCGACACCCCCCATTTCCCGCTTTCCGCCGTGGTCGGCGCCGACGATTTGAAACTCGCGCTGTACCTGACCGCCATCGACCCGAAAATCGGCGGCGTGCTGATCGAAGGCCCGCGCGGCATGGCCAAGTCGACCCTTGCCCGCGGCCTGGCGGACCTGCTGGCCAGCGGCCAATTCGTCACCTTGCCCTTGGGCGCCACCGAAGAGCGTCTGGTCGGCACCCTCGACCTCGACGCGGCCCTGAGTGAAGGTCGCGCGCAATTTTCCCCCGGTGTGCTGGCCAAGGCCGACGGCGGTGTGCTCTACGTCGATGAAGTGAACCTGCTGCCGGATCACCTCGTCGATCTGCTGCTCGACGTGGCCGCCAGCGGCACCAATCTGGTTGAGCGCGACGGCATTTCCCATCGGCATTCGGCGAAGTTCGTGCTGATCGGCACCATGAACCCGGAGGAGGGCGAGTTGCGTCCGCAACTGCTCGATCGCTTTGGCTTGAACGTCGCCCTCGGCGGCCACACTGCACCGACGGAGCGCGGGCAGATCATTCGTCGACGCCTGGATTTCGACAGTGACCCGCAACAATTCTGCGTCGAATGGGAGCATCAGCAGCAGTCGTTGCGTGAGCGCTGCCAAACCGCGCGCAGCACCTTGGCGAGCATTCCCCTCGACGATCAAGCCTTGGCGCAGATCACCGAGCGTTGCTTTGCCGCCGGTGTCGATGGCTTGCGCGCCGACCTGGTCTGGTTACGCGCGGCGCGTGCCCATGCGGCCTGGCGCGGCGCGACAGCCATTGGCGAAGTGGATATCGACGCGGTCGCCGACTTCGCCTTGCGCCATCGTCGTCGCGAGCACGCGCCACCGGCACCCCAACAAAACCAGGCCCCATCCAGCCAACAGCCCAACCCGAGCGAAGGTCAGGGCCAGTGGGGCGAAATGCCCGCTCAAGCGCTGCCGGTCGGTGCGCGGCGTGAAGTGCCGAGCTGGCCAAAAAAGCCTTAGGCATTCGCCCTCGACCTGACGCGGGGGCGAATGCCAGACCCCGTGCCGGCCACCTCGATCACGGTAAACAGGGTAAACGTCACGCGGCCCAAAACGGCACGATCAATTGGCCGGGCACCTTACTCAACGGCCGACCACGTCAGCGCCAGGATGTGCTGTTCCAGCTGCGCACGCGCTCGGCGCATGAGCTGTGGCTGGTGATTGTCGACGCGTCGGCTTCGACCCGCCGCCACCAGGCATTGAGTGATGCCAAGGGCCTGTTGGCGCAATTATTCGATGATGCCTACCGCCAGCGCGCGCGCCTGGCATTGCTGACGGCCAGTGGTGCTGCACCTAAGTGGCAGGTGCAGGGGTTGAAGGCATCCAGCGGTTTGGGCCATTGGCTCGACGGACTCGGCGCGGGCGGCGGCACGCCGTTGCTGGCGGCGCTGGGTGAAGCGGCGCTTTGGCTTGGCCTGCGGCAAAAGCGTTTTCCAGAGGAGCAGCAACGCTTGCTGGTGGTGACTGATGGCCGGATGAAGGAGTGGCGGTCGTTACCCGCGCTCGACTGTCGGGGGCTGGTGATCGACATCGAGCGTGGTCCGATTCGCCTTGGGCGCAGCAAGGTATTGGCGGCGCAGTTGCAGTCCGAGTATCGGCATATCGACGAGCTGCTCCCGGGCTGAGCCCTGTGTTGCCTTGCCTGATCGCCAGCAGGCTGGCTCCCACAGTCATTCGGGTGAGCCACAGATTTCATGAGCGCCGGATATCCCCTGTGGGAGCCAGCCTGCTGGCGATGAGGACCCCACCATCAAAGACGAACTCACCAGGTACGCTTCATTCAAGCACCAGGCCTGTCCGGGCCGTTGGAACGGGACTGCGCATCAGCGTTCCGACAACCAACGCACCTAGCAGTCCCGCCAGGCCCGCAACCCACAGCAACAGGCTGAACCCCCCCACGAATGCCGTTCTTGCCAGCGGCTCGACCACAGACCGTGCAGCTTCCGGCACCAGACCCAGCGCCGCCGGCATGTCACCGGCCACCACCCGCGAGGCGATACCCTGGCTGTGCTCGAGCCATTGTCCACCCTGTGCCGCCAGGCCGTCGTGCAGCAACTGTTCGCTGTGCCCCGACAGCAACGCGCCATACACGCCGATGGCCAGCATCACCGCGCTGAAGCGCATGGTCGTACTCATGCCCGAGGCCATGCCGGTACGCTCCCTGGGCACACAGGCCATGATGTTTTTCTGCGTGTCGCCATTGAGCAACCCGGCGCCGGCACCCGTGACTGCAATCGCCAGGGCAAATGGCAGGTATCCGCCGTTATTGACCGCCCAGGCGCTGAGCAAATTGCCGCTGCCCACCAGGGTCAGTCCGATGGCCATCATGTTCGCGGGCGTAACGCGTCCCGCCAGCCGTGCACCGATGCGCGGGAAGATCAACATGGTCAGGGCAAACGGCAACATGCCCAGCCCCGCGGAAATGGCGGTAAAACCCAAACCGTTCTGCAAGTAGAACGGCAGCAGGGTCATCATCACCTGGGCGCACGCGGCGTAGGCAAACATGCCGAGCAACGCGCCGATGAAACGTGGGTAACGGAACAGTTGCAGGTCGATCATCGGCCGCCGCTGCAGGCGCTCTATCACCACGAACAACCCGAGCAACAGCGCACCACCCACCAGGCGTGCGTAGGTGGCAGGGTTGTTCCAGCCGATGCGGTTGGCTTCGATCAGGCCCCAGATCAGGCACAGCAAGCTGGCACTGAAGGCGAGGCTGCCCCACGGATCGAGGCGCGCGGCCTGAGCATCGCGGGATTCCGGCACCGCACGCCAGACCATTAACATCAGGAACAGGCCGATCGGCAGGTTGAGGTAGAAAATCCAGCGCCAGCCCACGTACTCGGCGATCAACCCGCCCAGGGTCGGCGCCGCCGTCATGGCCACGCCCATGCAACCGCCCCAGAACGCCCAGGCCTTGGCCCGTTCGACTTCATCGTGGAAGGTGTGGCCGATGGAGGCGAGCGCTGAGGTCAACAGCAGCGCCGCGCCAACGCCTTTGATCGCGCGGGCAATGTCGAGAAACAGTGCATTCGGTGCGGCACCGCAGCCAACCGAGGCCAGAATGAAAATGCCCAGCCCCCACATCAGGGTTTTCTGTCGGCCGAAACGGTCCGCCAGGCTGCCCGCGGGCAACAGCAATGCGGCAAAGGCCAGCATGTAGGCACTGACCACCCATTCGATGTCGGCGAAGTTCGCCCCCAGGTCCCGGGCGATGCTGGGCAAGGTAACGGCAACGATGTTGGTGTCCAGCACGATCAGCGAGCACACCGCACTGGCGGTTAACAAGGTCAGACGGGGGCTCACCCGGGGTTTGACGGACATGGCAGGGGTTCTCTACTGTGAGGTTCCGTGCAGCTTATCGCTGGCTGGCGATGCCTTTGTTAGGCGCGCACCGTGACTTCATTACCTTTGAGCTAACGCAGCTATGGATATCCGTCACTTTCGCTACTTCCTCGCTGTCGCCCGGCACCGCAACTTCACTCGCGCCGCCGAGCAACTGGGAATTGCACCGCCGACCCTGACCCGGCAAATCCAGGACATGGAGGCGGAATTGGGCGCGCGCCTGTTCCTGCGCCAGGTCCGGGACGTCAGCCTGACCGAGGCCGGCGCGGCGCTGGTGATAGAGGCCGAGGCCACGGTGCGGCAATTCGAGTCGGCGCAACGCAATGCCCAGCGTGCCGGTCGGGGCGATATCGGCCACATCGAACTGGGTTATGTGGCGTCGGCAGTGTATTCGGGGTTATTGCAAAAACAGGTGCAGGGTTTTGCCGGCCAATACCCGGATGTCAGCCTCAATGTGCGGGAAAGTCCCATGGCCAGCCTGCCGAACATGATCCTCGAAGGGCGTTTCGATCTGGGTTACATCCGTTGCCCACTGGCCTTGCCCGAGGGCGTCGAGGGTGTGCGCCTGAGTGATGAAGGCTTTGTGCTGGCATTGCCGGTCGACTCATGGCTCCACCGCTTGCCGGACATCACGTGTGCGAATTTGCACAATGAAAACTTCATTCTTCCCGAACAGGTCATTGGCACCTTGCACGTGGCCAGCCAGGGCGATTTCGTCCCCAGGCTGGGCGCGCAGCCGGGCGGGTTGGTGGCAGTGATTGCCCTGGTTTCCCTTGGCCAGGGCGTGGCAGTGGTTCCGGAGTCTGTGGTGGGGCATGTCAGCTTGCCGAACGTGGTGTATCGGCCGATCCAGGACTGCAATGCGTCGTCGTGGTTGGCATTGGTTCATCGGCGGTTCGAGAAATCACCGGCGGTGCTCCGATATATCGAACGGATCAAGAGGTCGGGTTAGGCTGCGATTTTTTGCTCTACTACAGATCTTGAAATGATTTCAAGCTGTAGGAGTTGTCGCTATCGCCTGTACGATTCAAGTCCTTTTTCCTTTCCAGGACTTGCATGAACGCCCTTACGGAGCCCCCCAGTTATCCTTCCCCCTCGCGCCAACGCGCGGCCTTGATGCACGCGAAACACCCGGTTTTCTGGCGTCCCGATTTCCCTTTAATTGCAGTTCCCCGGCATCAAAGCCGTGCCTTGCCGTGCCCGGCATCCTGAATTCACTGAAGAGATCGAGACATTTTCATGGAATGGTTAGCTGACCCCACCGCGTGGCTGGGCTTGTTGACGTTGATTGTGCTGGAGTTGGTGCTGGGCATCGACAACCTGGTGTTCATCGCGATCCTGGCGGACAAATTGCCGCCCGAACAGCGCGACCGCGCGCGAATCATCGGCCTGTCCCTGGCGTTGCTGATGCGCCTGGGCCTGCTGGCGAGTATTTCCTGGTTGGTAACCCTGACCCAGCCGCTGTTCGAGGTGTTCGACAAGAGCTTCTCGGGGCGTGACCTGATCATGCTGTTTGGTGGTGTGTTCCTGTTGTTCAAGGCGACCATGGAGCTGCACGAACGGCTCGAAGGCCATGTCGGCGAGCGCACGTCCAATACGGCTTACGCGTTGTTCTGGCCTATCGTGGCGCAAATCGTGGTGCTCGACGCGGTGTTCTCCCTCGATGCGGTGATTACCGCGGTGGGCATGGTCGATGAATTGTCGGTGATGATGATCGCGGTGATCATTTCCATCGGCCTGATGATCGTTGCCAGCAAGCCGTTGACCCGCTTCGTCAACGCGCACCCCACGGTGATCATGCTGTGCCTGGGCTTTTTGATGATGATCGGTTTTGCCCTGACCGCCGAAGGCCTGGGCTTCCACATTCCCAAGGGCTATCTGTATGCGGCCATTGGCTTCTCGATCCTGATCGAGGTGTTCAACCAGATCGCCCGGGCGCGACGCAAACGCTCGATGCAGGGCCTGCGACCGATGCGTGAACGCACTGCACACGCGGTGATGCGCATGCTCGGCGGGCGCAAACTGGCGGTGGAAGAGGTCGGTGAAGAAATCGCCGACATGTTGGACGACGGCGAAGCGCAGAGCGAAGAACTGTTCGACCGCCGTGAACGGGTGATGATCAGCGGCGTATTGCAACTGGCCGAGCGGCCGATCCGCAGCTTGATGACCGTGCGTGCCAACGTCGATCACATCGACCTGGCCGACGACCCGCAGACCATTCGCACGCGTTTGATGCATTCGTCCTACTCGCGTCTGCCGCTGATTCGCGACGGCGCGGTGGATGAGCCGCTGGGCTTCGTACACAAGAAGGAGCTGCTGAAGGAGTTCCTGGCCGGCAACCAACCCGATCTTGCACACCTGGCGCGCCAGGCCGTCAATCTGCTGGACAGCTATTCGGTCCTCAATGCCCTGGAGCAGATGCGCAAGGCCTCGACCCACATCGCGTTTGTGGTCAACGAATTCGGTGACTTCGTTGGCGTGCTGACCATGACCGACATCCTCGAATCGATTGCCGGTGAACTCCCCGATGCCAGCGAAATCCAGGGCCCGGACGTGGTCGAGGAGAAGGGCGGCTTCGTGGTCAGCGGCGCGTTGAACCTGATGCGGGTGCGTCAACGCACCGGCTTTGCGGCAGAACCAACCGACGACTATCAAACCCTGGCCGGCCTGGTGGTAAGCCTGCTGGATCGACTGCCGATGATCGGTGACAGCCACGAGTGGGAAGGCTGGCAATTGACCGTCATGTCGGTTGAAGAACGGCGGGTGACGCGGGTGTTTTTGGCGCGGGTTGGCGGGTGATTCAACCCCCAGCCTGAGGGCAACCTTCGCGAGCAGTGAAACGCATCCCAGTGGGATGCGAACCTGCTCGTGAAGCCACGTGCACGGATTTTCTGATTTAAAACACTTTTCAATCTCCCCCCCTACATTCCCTTCACGACCTGTGGCACACTTTCTGCCGTCTATTCCGCTATTACATACAAGATTCCGCTATAACGGAATTTACTGAGCCTTCGAGAGCTCGGACAAGATCGTTTTCATGACGCTGATCCTTCGATCTTCAATCAGGAGAAACACCCATGAGCATTACTCGTTACGGCACCGGCAGCACCGCCGCGGGCGGTCAGCCACGTCCTTTCGCCCGCGCCGTTGAAGCCGATGGCTGGCTGCACGTTTCCGGGCAGGTGCCGGCGGTGGAGGGCGAGATCATTGTTGGTGGCATCGTCGAGCAGACGCACCAGACCATGAAGAACCTGATCGCGATTCTCCAGGAGGCGGGTTATGGCCTGGAAGATGTGGTGCGTGTTGGCGTGTGGCTGGAAGATCCGCGGGATTTCACCAGTTTCAACAAGGTCTTCTCCGAGTACTTCAAACCTGAACACGCACCGGCCCGGGCCTGTGTGCAGGCGAACATGATGGTCGACTGCAAGGTCGAGATCGACTGCATCGCGTACAAGAAAAAGGCCTGAACCGAGTCGTGCCCATCGCGGGCAAGCCACGCTCCCACAGGGTTCTATGTACTGCCACAGATTGCAGCCACACACTGATCCCTGTGGGAGCTGGCTTGCCAGCGATGGCGGCCTGACGGTCGCCGCAACACTCTGCGGTAAACTCCCGGCACTTTGAATGGGAACCACTGACATGAGCGAAGACACCATCAAGCGCCGGGCTCGCGGTCTGGACCGAGCGTTCGATATCCTCGATTTCCTCAAGGAGATCGGCCAGCCCCTGCGCCCGAACGACATCGCCAACGGCATCGGCAGTCCGAAATCCACGGTCTACGAGCTGGTGGCCTCGTTGCTGGAACGGCGGATCCTGGAACCGGTGGGCAAGGATGGTCACGTCTATCTCGGCCGCCAGCTGTACTTCCTCGGCCAGGCGCACCTGCGCCATTTCGACCTGACCCGCGAAGCCGATCGAGCCCTGCAGGAAATCGTCAGCCAGACCCACGAAACGGCGCAGATGTGCCTGCTCAACGGGCGCAAATACACCGTGGCGCTGATGAAGGAGGGCGAGCGGCATTTCCGCATTTCCTCGGACATCGGCGAGAACGCGCCCATCCCCTGGACAGCGTCCGGGCGCCTGTTACTGGCGCACCTGAGTGATGAGGAAATCGTCGACCTGATCGACCACGACGACTTCATCCTGCCCAACGGCGAACGTTTGCCGCTGGAACAGTTTCTCAAGGAAATCCGTCAGGCCGGCATCGATGGCTTTTTCTCCTTCGACAGCGTGGCCGACACCTTTACCCATTGCTTCGCCGCCCCGGTCAAAGGCCCCGATGGCGTGGCCATTGCCACCCTGTGCATCGTCGCCCCACGGGCGGATGCCAAGACCCATTACAGCGATTACCGCCGGGTGCTGATCGATAGCGCCAACAGCCTGGCCCGTCGCATCAACGAATGACAGCGGCTGCCCGCGGCCGCGAATGTGAGGAGTTCGACCATGTCTTCTGCCAAGAATATTGCCGCCGTGGAAAAGGGCTTTGCCCACACGGGCGCCCACCTGGTGCGCGACGTCAGCCTGCCTGCGCTGGTGCTGCATCGCGAAGCGCTTGAGCACAACATCCGCTGGATGCAGGACTTTGTCAGCAACAGCGGCGCGCAGCTTGCGCCCCACGGCAAGACCAGCATGACCCCGGCGCTGTTCCGCCGGCAACTGGACGCCGGTGCCTGGGGCATCACCCTGGCCAGCGCCACGCAAACCCGTGCGGCCTATGCCCACGGCGTGCATCGCGTACTGATGGCCAACCAGCTGGTCGGCACCCCGAACATGGCATTGATTGCCGATCTTCTGGCTGATTCGAATTTTGACTTCCATTGCATGGTCGATCACCCGGACAACGTCGCCGACCTCGGCGCCTATTTCGCTTCACGGGGTGTGCGCCTGAACGTGATGATCGAGTACGGCGTGGTCGGCGGTCGTTGCGGTTGCCGCAGCGAACAGCAAGTGCTGGACCTGGCCAAGGCAATCGCCGCACAACCGGCCTTGGCGCTGACCGGGATCGAAGGGTATGAGGGGGTGATCCACGGCGACCATGCGGTGAGTGGCATCCGCGCTTTCGCCGGCTCCCTGGTGCGACTGGCCGTGCAGTTGCAGGACAGCGGCGCGTTCGCGATTGCCAAGCCGATCATCACCGCTTCAGGTTCGGCCTGGTATGACTTGATCGCCGAGGAGTTCGAGGCGCAGAACGCTGGCGGGCGCTTCCTCAGTGTGCTGCGTCCAGGCAGCTATGTGGCCCACGACCATGGCATCTACAAGGAAGCGCAGTGCTGCGTGCTCGACCGCCGCAGCGATCTGCAGGAAGGACTGCGCCCGGCGCTCGAAGTCTGGGCGCACGTGCAGTCGTTGCCGGAGCCGGGTTTTGCGGTGATCGCCCTGGGCAAACGCGACGTGGCCTATGACGCCGGCTTGCCGGTGCCGTTGCTGCGCTACCGGGCCGGTGTAGTGCCGGCCAAGGGTGATGACGTGAGCGCTTGCAAGGTGACCGCCGTGATGGATCAGCATGCCTTCATGACCGTGGCACCGGGAGTTGATTTGCGGGTGGGCGACATCATTTCGTTCGGCACTTCGCACCCGTGCCTGACGTTCGACAAGTGGCGTGTGGGTTGCCTGGTGGATGAGCAGTTGAACGTCGTCGAGACCATGGAAACCTGTTTCTAAGGCTTGAGACCGCGTCGAGCCCATCGCTGGCAAGCCAGCTCCCACAGGGTTTTGTGAGCACTGAAGATCCATGTGGGAGCGGGCTTGCCCGCGAAGGGGCCCTGAAAGACAACAAAGAAACACCAGAGACCCCACAACATGCATACCATCAACACCCTGGCCCCCCACACCCCGCGCATCGCCCTGATCGGCGAATGCATGATCGAGTTGCAACACCGCGCCGACGGCAGTCTGCAGCAGAGTTTCGGCGGCGATACCTTGAACACCGCGGTCTACCTGTCCCGGGAGCTGGGCGCGGCGGGGTCGGTGGATTACGTCACCGCCCTGGGCGATGACAGTTTCAGCGATGCCATGTGCCAGAGCTGGGCCGCCGAAAACATTGGCCTGAGCAGGGTCCAACGCTTGCCCGGCCGCTTGCCGGGGCTGTATTGCATCCAGACCGACGCCGCCGGCGAGCGGCGTTTTCTCTATTGGCGCAATGAAGCGGCGGTGCGCGACTGCTTCACCACTCCGGCCGCCGCGCCGATCCTGGCCGCGTTGCCGGATTACGACGTGTTGTATTTCAGCGGCATCACCCTCGCGGTACTCGGCGTACAAGGTCGGGAGAAGTTACTGGAAACCCTGATCGAAGCGCGCCAGCGCGATGCGCGGATCGTCTTCGACAACAACTACCGACCGCGTTTGTGGGCCTCGGTGGAAGAGGCGCGGGTGGCTTACCGCAAGGTGCTGCCCTATGTCGACCTGGCACTGTTGACCGTCGATGACGAGCAGGCGCTGTTCCATTTCGCTGATTGCGAGGCGGTGTTTGCAGCGTATGAGCAGATCGGCACCGCTGAAGTGGTGCTCAAGCGCGGCGCCGAGGCGTGTCTGATTCGTTGTGCCGGCGAGTCATTCGAAGTGCCGGCGTTCGAGGTCGAGCGGGTGGTGGATACCACGGCGGCGGGTGATTCGTTCAGTGCGGCGTACCTGGCTGCGCGGCTCAAGGGCGGGAGCCCGGTCGAGGCGGCTGGGGCGGGGCATCGGTTGGCGAGCCGGGTGATTCAGGTGCCCGGGGCACTGATTCCGAAGTAAGTGTTGGATGGCCGCTGGCTGCGCCATCGGTTCGCTGGCAAGCCAGCTCCCACAGGTTTTATGGCGCGGCTGAAATCTGTGGCCATTTACAAATCCCTGTGGGAGCTGGCTTGCCAGCGATGGGGCCCTAAAGCAAACCAATCAATCCCGGTAAAACACCTGCACCAGGTGATACCCGAACTTGCTCTTGATCGGCCCATGCACCACCCGCAGCGGTTTCTTGAAGATCACCGCATCGATCGCCCCGACCATCTGGCCCGGCCGCACTTCACCCAGGTCGCCGCCGCGTTTGCCGGACGGGCAGGTGGAGTACTTCTTGGCCAGCACATCGAAGGCTTCACCCTTGGCGATGCGTTGCTTTAGTTGCTCGGCTTCTTCCGAGGTTTTCACCAGGATATGGCGGGCTTGAGCTTTCATGGGGCAGATACCTTGTTACGGTAGTGGCAGCGAGGGGGCGCGATTATGCCCCAACTCACTGCGGTTGACCGATCATCGTGCGAATCTTGTTGGCCAGCAGATCAATGGAAAACGGTTTGGCCACCATGTCCATGCCTTCTTCGAGAAAACCCTGGCGTTCGGCGGCCATCTGCGCGTAACCGGTCATGAACAGCACTTTCAGTTCCGGGCGATGCTGGCGCGCGATTTCCGCCAGTTGTCGTCCATTCATCCCGGGCAGTCCGACGTCGGTGACCAGCAGGTCGACCCGCAAGTCGGATTCGAGCAAGGGCAGGGCTGTCTTCGCGTCTTCGGCTTCATAAGCGTGATAACCCAACTCCTTGAGCAGATCGGTCACCAGCATGCGCACCGCCGGATCGTCTTCCACCAGCACCACCGTTTCGCCGGCAATCGCCGACGGTGCTTCGCTGACCACGGGCGACAGCACATCCTGCGGCTCGACGCCTAGCAGTCTCGGCAAGTACAGGCGCACGCTCGTGCCCTGGCCGGGCAGGCTGAACAGGGTCACGTGGCCACCGGACTGCTGGGCGAAACCGTAGATCATCGACAACCCCAGCCCGGTGCCCTGGCCGATGGGTTTGGTGGTGAAGAACGGGTCGAATGCCTTGGACAATACCTTGGGGGTCATGCCAGTGCCGTTATCGCTGACCGCGATCATCAGGTAATCCCCGGCCTTGACCGGTTCCAGGGTGGTGATATCGCTGCCGTCGAGATAGACATTGGCGGTTTCGATGCACAACTGGCCACCCTCGGGCATGGCGTCCCGGGCGTTGATCACCAGGTTGAGCAGGGCGTTTTCCAGTTGACTGACGTCGGTGCTGACCGTCCAGGCATCTTCGGCCAGTTGCAGCTTGAGTTCGATGTGGTCGCCCTTGGTCCGGCTGAGCAAATCTTCCAGGGAGTGGATAAGGTCGTTGGCGTTCAGCGTCTTGCGATCCAGCGACTGACGCCTTGAGAACGCCAGCAACCGGTGGGTGAGGGCGGCGGCGCGGTTGGCCGAGGACACCGCGGCCTCGGTGAAACGGCTGACTTCGGCGGCGCGGCCGTCGGCGATGTAGCGCTGCATCAGGTCCAGGCTGCCGATGATTCCAGTGAGCATATTGTTGAAGTCATGGGCGATGCCGCCGGTGAGCTGGCCCAGCGCTTCCATCTTCTGCGCATGCCGCAGGGCTTCTTCGGCGCGCTCGCGTTCGAACATCTCGCTGAGCAGTTTTTCGTTGGCCTCGGCCAATTGTCGGGTGCGGGCGCTCACCCGTTCTTCGAGGGTTTCATTGAGGTTTCGCAGGGCTTCTTCGGTCTGTTTGCGCTCGGTTTCGTCGATGACGAAGATGTAGAAACCATTCACCGCGCCATCCGCGCCGTGACGCGGCAGGTAATTCATCAGCGCCTGGCGGATGCTGCCGTCGCGGTGCGGGGTGCTGATGCTGAAACAGCAGGGCTTGCCGCTCAGGGCCTGGGCGATGTGCTCGGCGCGCAAGGCGTAGGCCTCATCACCCAGCACTTCGCGAATGGTGCGGCCGTAGAGTTCCTGGGGCGTCAGGCCATACCAGTCCAGGTAGGCGGCGTTGTTCAGGCGAAAGCGTTCTTCGCGGTCGACATAGCTGATCAGGATCGGCATGGCGTTGATGATCAACTGCAGCTCGGTCTGGCTCTGGCGCAAGGCCTGCTCGGTGTTCTTGCGATCGGTCAGGTCGAGGGCGGCGCCGAGGAAACGGATCGGCCGTCCATGGTGATCCTTGTAGCAGCGTCCGCGGGCGAACACCCAGCGCAACTGTCCATCGGGTTGCAGCAGGCGATATTCCTCGGCGTATTCGGCGCCGTGGGTGATACAATGCTTGATGCTGCGGGCTATCAGGCTGCGGTCTTCGGGGTGGACGCCGTGCAGGTATTCGCTGATCGGCAACTGGCCGGACAGGGCCGGCTCGATGCCGTGCAATTGGGCGAAGCGAGCATCGGCGATGAAGCGGTCCTGACTGATGTCCCAGTCCCAGGTGCCGACCGCGTCGGTGGCGGCGAGGGCCAGTTGCAGGCGCTCTTCGGTGTCTTGCTGGGCCTTGAGGCTCGCGGCGGAGCGCTGTTCGAGTTCGAGGGCGATGCGCCGGCGTTCGTTGGTTTCGATGGCGGTGACCAGGATCCCGGCGACCTGGGCGTCTTCATCGCGGATAGGGCTATAGGTCAGGTCAAGCCAGAAGTCGGAATCGATACCGTCGCGCTGCAGGGTAAAGCGCTGTTCGCTGTAGGTTCGCACCTGGCCTTGTAGGACTGCGCTGTAAATCGGGTCGGTAAAGTCCTTTAATTCGGGCCAGATCTGGTGGGTTGGCTGTCCGAAAGCGTGCGGATGCTTGCTGCCGGCCAGCAGCGCGAAGCCGTCGTTGTAGATCTGCGTCAGCTGCGGCCCCCAGAGCAGCAGCATCGGCATCGGCGAATGAATCACGATGTCCACGGCGGTACGCAGGCTCTGTGGCCAGGTGCCAGCAGCGCCCAGGGGGCTGTTTGCCCAGTCGAGTCTGGCAATCAAGGCCTGGGCATCGCTGCCGGTCGGTGATGCGTTCATCAAGATGTCCTGCACAAAAGTCGGTGTGGCGGCGTCAACTATCCTTGCAGGGCAGTAGACGCTGGATGACCTGCTTCAGGTCATTTTTTAACATTGAATGCTTCGTAGGTGCTTTTTGCCATGGAAATCGACGCGTTGTTAAGCCGCCTGGCCAGCCAGGATGGCTCTGATCTCTACCTGTCCACCGGCGCGCCGCCCAGTGCGCGGTTCGACGGTGTGCTCACCGCCCTGGCGGACCAACCGTTCAAGCCGGGAGACATTGCGACGATTGCGGCGTCCATCATGGACGCCGAACAGCGCCTTGAGTTCGATCGGGAGCTGGAAATGAACCTGGCGATCTCCCAGGCGGGCATCGGACGCTTTCGGGTGAACATCTTCAAGCAGCGTAACGATGTGTCGATGGTCGTGCGCAACGTCAAGCTCGACATACCACGCTTCGAAGACCTCAAGTTGCCGTCGGTGTTGCTTGAAACGGTGATGCTCAAGCAAGGGCTGATGCTGTTCGTCGGCGCTACCGACTCGGGCAAGTCTACCTCGCTGGCGGCGTTGATCGACTACCGTAATCGTCACGGTAGCGGCCACATCGTCACCATCGAAGACCCGATCGAGTACATCCACCGGCACCAGCGATCGATCATCAACCAGCGCGAGGTCGGTGTCGACACCCGCAGTTTTCATGCCGCCTTGAAAAATGCCCTGCGCCAGGCGCCGGACGTGGTGCTGATCGGCGAGATCCGCGACCGCGAAACCATGGAGCATGCCCTGGCGTTTGCCGATTCCGGGCACCTGGTGATCTCCACGCTGCATGCCCACAACGCCAGCCAGGCGCTCGACCGCATTATCAATTTTTTTCCCGAAGAGCGGCGGGGTCAACTGCTCAACGACCTGGGTAACAACCTCAAGGCGTTTGTCTCGCAGCGTCTGGTACGTACCCGTGATGGCCAGCGGCGTGCTGCGGTAGAGGTGATGCTGGGGACTCCGACCGTTGGCGACCTGATTCGGCGTAATGAGTTTTCCGAGTTGAAAGGGGTGATGGAGAAATCGGCGGCGCTGGGAATGCAAACGTTTGACGGGGCGCTGTTCGAGTTGGTCGCAGAAGGTGTGATCGACGAGGAAGAAGCGTTGAAACATGCAGATTCGGTGAACAACCTGCGATTGCGGTTGAAGTTGCACGGCGATACAACGCGAGGTTCTGCACAATCGTCAGGTGACTGGGGCTTGATGGATTGACCCATACCCTTGTAGGAGCGAGCCTGCTCGCGATGGTCGCAAACGATAACGCGGGATGCCTGAATCCCCGCGGTGCCCGGACCTCCATCGCGAGCAGGCTCGCTCCTACAGGGGAGGCTGTGTTTCAGTCCTGGAGTTCGGGGCGATCGCGGAATTGCTCGAGCGCCTCGGGGTTGGCCAACGCATCGGTGTTTTTCACCTTCTGCCCATGCACCACATTGCGCACCGCCAGCTCGACGATTTTGCCGCTGATGGTCCGGGGAATGTCGGTCACCGCGACAATCTTCGCCGGCACATGGCGCGGCGTGGTGTTGGCGCGAATGACCTGGCGAATCTGTTGTTGCAGCGCATCATCCAGTTCCACGCCCTCGCGCAAGCGCACGAACAGCACCACCCGCACGTCGTCCTGCCATTGCTGACCGATCGCCACGCTGTCGAGCACCTGCGGGACTTTCTCCACTTGCCGATAGATTTCCGCGGTGCCGATGCGCACGCCGCCGGGATTGAGCACGGCGTCGGAGCGCCCATGGATCATCATCGCGCCATGGGGCAGTTGTTCGGCGTAGTCGCCCTGGGCCCAGACACCGGGAAATTGGCTGAAGTAGGACGCCTTGAGCTTTTCGCCATCGGGGTCGCTCCACAGGCCGACCGGCATCGCCGGGAAGTGCCGCGTACACACCAATTCGCCCTTTTCGCCAATGACCGCCCGGCCTTCGTCGTTCCACACCTCCACGGCCATGGCCAGGCTCTTGCCCTGTATTTCGCCACGGCGCACCGGCTGCCAGGGGTTGCCGTTGACAAAACACGAGACGATGTCGGTGCCGCCCGACATCGAGGCCAGGCACAGGTCAGCCTTGAAATCGCGATAGACGTAGTCGTAGCTCTGCGGCGACAGCGCGGAGCCTGTGCAGAGCAAAGTCTTGAGGCTGCCCAGGTCATGGCTTTGCCCAGGCTTCACGCCGCTACTTTGCAGGGTGGCGAGGTACTTGGGGCTGGTGCCGAACACGGTGATGCGCTCGTCGTCGATCAGGTCGATCAAGCGTTGGGCATCCGGCTGGAAAGGCGAGCCGTCGTACAGCACCACGGCGCTGCCCACCGCCAGGGCCGAGACCAGCCAGTTCCACATCATCCAGCCGCAGGTGGTGTAGTAGAGCAGGCGATCGCCAGGGCCGAGATCGCAATGCAGGCCGTGTTCCTTGACGTGTTGCAGCAGCACGCCACCGGTGCTGTGGATGATGCATTTGGGCACGCCGGTGGTGCCGCTGGAATAGAGGATGTACAGCGGATGGTCGAACGGCACCGCAACGAAATCAGGGTCGCCACCCGGATCATAGAAATCGTCCCAGAGGGTGACGTTGGCCTGGGTACGGAAATCTTCGATGTGGGTTTCGGGGCGGGCATACGGCACGATCACCAGCTGCTGCAAGGACGGCAGGCGTTCGAGGATTTCGTTGACCTTGGCGCTCTGGTCGATCGCCTTGCCGGCGTAACGATAGCCGGCGCAGGTGACCAGCACTTTCGGTTCGATCTGGCCGAAGCGGTCGATCACCCCTTGGGTGCCGAAGTCCGGCGAGGAGCAGGACCAGATGGCCCCGAGGCTGGTGGTGGCGAGCATGGCCACCAGGGTTTGCCAGGTGTTGGGCATGCACGCCGCCACCCGGTCGCCAAGGCCGACACCGGCTGCGATCAAGCCATTCTGGAAGCCTGCGACGTGCTCCGCCAATTCGGCCCAGGTCAAGTGTTCACGCTGGCCGTTTTCAGCCACGGCCACGACTGCCACGGCATCGTCGCGACGACTGAGCAGGTGTTCGGCGAAATTCAGGGTAGCGCCTGGGAACCACTGGGCGCTGGGCATCTGCGGGCCTTCCAGCAGCACCGCGTCGGGTTGCTCATGGAAGCGGATGTCGAAGAAGTCGACGATGGCCTGCCAGAAGTCCGGGCGCTGATCGATCGACCATTGGTGCAGGGCGGGGAAGTCGTCGATGTGCAGGTGGTGCCGTTGATTGACGAAGCGCCGAAACGCCTCCATGCGGGTCTTGCCGATGCGTTCGGCGGTGGGTTGCCACAGTACTTCGGACATGATGTGCCTCTTTTTGTTAGTGAGTGCTGTGCACTCAATCGCGGGCAAGCCTTGCTCCTACAGAACCGAGGCACTCTTGTAGGAGCAAGGCTTGCCCGCGATGAACGATAACGCGGTCCAGCGGTTGCTTACTGCGCCAACCACCCACCATCGATATTCCACGCCGCACCACGCACCTGGGTGCCAGCCTCGCTGCACAAAAACAGCACCAGTTCGCCCAATTGCGGCGGTGTCACGAACTCCAGCGACGGCTGCTTCTCGGCCAACAAATCGTGCTGCGCCTGCTGCGGTTCGATGCCCTTGGCGGCGCGATCGTCGATCTGCTTCTGCACCAGTGGGGTCAGCACCCAGCCCGGGCAAATGGCATTGCAGGTGATGTTGCTGGTGGCCGTTTCCAGGGCGACGACCTTGGTCAGCCCTATCACGCCGTGCTTGGCGGCGACATAAGCGGCCTTGCCCGTCGAACCCACCAGGCCATGCACCGAGGCGATGTTGATCACCCGGCCCCAGCCCTTGGCGCGCATGCCCGGCAGGCTCAGGCGGGTGCTGTGGAACACCGACGACAGGTTGATGGCAATGATCGAATCCCAGCGCTCTACAGGGAACTCGTCAACGGGGGCCACATGCTGGATGCCGGCGTTGTTGACCAGAATGTCGACGCCGCCGAATTCGCGCTCGGCGTAGGCGATCATGTCGGCGATCTGCGCCGGGTCGCTGACGTCGGCCGGATGATGCCCAACCTTGCCGCCGAACTGCTCCACCTCGGCAATCACTTTGGATGCATCGCCGAATCCGTTGAGAATCAGGTTGGCGCCAGCCTTGGCCAGGCTCAGGGCTATCCCCAAGCCAATGCCGCTGGTGGAGCCGGTAACCAGTGCGGTCTTGCCCGAAAGAGTCGTCATCAATACCTCACACAATGCCAGTGGCGTAGAAAGTGCCGATCACTACGAAAACCGCCAGGGTCTTGATCAGCGTAATACAGAAAATGTCTTTGTAGGCTTCGCGGTGGGTCAGGCCGGTCACCGCCAGCAAGGTAATCACCGCGCCGTTGTGCGGCAGGGTGTCCATGCCACCACTGGCATGGCCGCTACCCGGTGCAGGACTTCCAGCGGGATGTTGGCGGCATGGGCCGCTGCGATAAAGTCATTGGCCATCGCCGCCAGCGCAATGCTCATACCGCCGGACGCTGAACCTGTGATGCCCGCCAGCAGGGTCACGGTGATCGCTTCGTTGACCAGCGGGTCAGGGATGCTTTTGAGCCAGTCGGCCAGAACCAGGAAGCCTGGCAACGACGCAATCACTGCACCGAAACCGTATTCCGACGCCGTGTTCATCGCTGCCAGCAATGAACCGCCGACCGCACTTCGGCTGCCTTCGGCCAATTTGCCGCGAATCGCCTGGAAGCCGAACACCAGCACCATGATGATGCCGACCAGCAATGCCGCCTGAACGGCCCAGATCGCCGTGAGCTTGGCAATTTCAGTGGTCACCGGCGCGGCCATGCCCGGCAACGCGAGGCTGTGGGTCTTGCCGTACCACTGTGGAATCCACTGGGTGAACAACAGGTTCATGATGCCCACGGCCAACAGCGGCGACAGTGCGATCCACGGATTGGGGAGTTTGATGTCGGCAGCGGTTTCCGGCTCGTTGCGCAGGTCGGTGCCATAGCCTTCGCCGCTAAGCTGAGCCTTGTTGCGCTGGCGCTGCAGAAACAGCATGCCGGCGCAGACCACGAAGATCGAGCCGATCAAACCCAGCCACGGCGCGGCCCAGGCGGTGGTGTTGAAGAAGGTGCTGGGGATGATGTTCTGGATCTGCGGGGTGCCGGGGAGGGCGTCCATGGTGAACGAAAAGGCGCCGAGGGCGATGGTCGCGGGGATAAGGCGCTTGGGGATGTTGCTCTGGCGGAACATTTCCGCGGCAAACGGGTAAACCGCGAACACCACCACGAATAGCGAGACGCCGCCGTAGGTCAGCAGGGCGCAGACCAGCACGATCACCAGCATCGCCTGGCGGGTGCCGAGCACGCGAATGGCCGCCGCGACGATGGAGCGCGAAAAACCGGACAACTCGATGAGCTTGCCGAACACCGCGCCGAGCAGGAAGACAGGGAAATACAGTTTGATGAAACCGACCATTTTCTCCATGAAAACCCCGGTGAAGGCTGGGGCGACGGCGGAAGGATCGGTGAACAGGACGGCGCCGAGGG
The DNA here is from genome assembly GCF_000282475.1 of Pseudomonas sp. GM78. Lineage (GTDB taxonomy): Bacteria > Pseudomonadota > Gammaproteobacteria > Pseudomonadales > Pseudomonadaceae > Aquipseudomonas. The sequence goes on along the minus strand of NZ_AKJF01000156.1, from coordinate 9,186 downwards.
CGGCAATCGGGGCAAAAAGGATAACGCTGTAGCCACGGTAAGCAGCCAGCATCAGCAGCGCGAGGGCTGCCAAGGCAATGATCACACTCATGGTGTGTCTCCTGGATTGTTATTTTTGTGTGGGTGCAACTTTTGTGGGGAAAGGCTTTAGCGAGTTTCGTGCCAGATATATAAGTTATTGAAATATAAGGCAATTAAGTTTATTGGTGGTGGTGTGCGATGTAATTGTCTCTGTTTTGAGATTTATGGCGGCCGGGCGGGGCCTTCGCGGGCAAGCCTCGCCCCTTGTAGAAGCAAGGCTTGCCCGCGAAGAGGCCCTATCTACCAATAGAGATTTATGTCTCGTTAATGAGACTCCGCTATCCCCAACGCCACCATCTTCTTGTACAAGGTCGACCGCCCCAACCCCAACCGCGCCGCTGCTTCAATCACCTTGCCCCCGCATTGCGCCAGGGCCGCTTCAATCAATTGCCGGTCAAAGCGCTCACGCGCCGCACTGAACGTCTCATGCTCCACGACTTCCACAGGCAACGGCGCCACGCGCGCTATCGGCGTGAAAGTCCCGATCGCAGCACGGATATCCGCTACCGTAAGGCGCAAATCATCACTGAGTAATGCCGCCCGCTCCAGCACGTTGCGCAGTTCCCGAATGTTCCCCGGCCAGGCGTGTTGACCCAGGAGTGCCAGCGCTTCGCTGTTCAGTTCGTGCTGGCTGCGCAGTTCTTCAAGGATCGCTTCACTGAGGGCGGGCAAGTCGTCGAGACGCTCGCGCAGCGGTGGCACCTGGATCGGCAGAACGTTGAGGCGGTAGTAAAGGTCGGCGCGAAACTCGCCACGCTTGATCGCCGCTTCCAGATCGGTCGAGGTCGCGGCGATCACCCGCACATCGCTCTGGATCACCTCGTTGGAGCCCACCGGTTCGAATTCCTTTTCCTGCAGCACCCGCAGCAATTTGCTTTGCAGGGGCAACGGCATGTCGCCGATTTCATCGAGGAACAGCGTACCGCCCTGGGCGATCTGCAGTTTGCCGGCGCGACCTTTGCGGTCGGCGCCGGTATAGGCGCCAGGGGCGGTGCCGAAGAATTCGGCCTCCAGCAGTGATTCGGGGATGGCCGCACTGTTGATGCTGACAAACGCCTTGTGTGCTCGCGGCGAGGCGCTGTGGATCGCCTGTGCCAGCAATTCCTTGCCGGTGCCGGTTTCACCGAGCAGCAATACCGGCGAGTCGGTGCTGGCGCTGCGCCGGGCCCGGCGCTTGACTTCCAGGCTGGCGGCGCTGGTGCCGATGAAGTGGGCGAAGTTATAGCGGGTCTGTCGTGCCCGCAGCAGCGAGCGCGTGGAAGCCAGTTCTTGCTGCATGCTCATGTAGCGCTTGAGCATCGGTGACAGGCTGCGCAATTCGTCGAACAAGGCAAAGCCGATGGCCCCGATCACCTCGCCGGAATCGTCGTGAATCGGCAGGCGCATGACCACCAGCGGTTCTTTGGGGGTGTCCTGCATGTCGAGCAGGATCGGTCGGCCGGTGCGCACTACCTCGCGCAACAGGCTGCCGGGGATGACGCTTTCGCAGGCCTTGCCAATCGCGCCTTCAGCCGATGGAAGGCCAAAACGCTTGGCATAACGCTCGTTCATCCAGACGATATTGGCGTCGCGGTCGACGATCACCGTGCCTTCACTTGACTGCTCGATGATCTCGAACAGCGAGCGGATCGCCAGCAGGCGCACACGCTGGTAGTCCTTGAGGCTTTCGGTGGTGTTCATGGAGGATGATCCTGATTTTATGTTGCTTGTGCTGGCCTTATCGCGGGCAAGCCCGCTCCCACAGGGTATGGGATTGCCACCGAATGTAGGGTAGACACAAAACCTGTGGGAGCGGGCTTGCCCGCGATGGCCGCGACACGGTTTAACGGCATGCGCCGGATTATGCCTGCCCCACATGCGCCGCCGCCAACAGCTCTTTGGTGTACGGATGCTGCGGTGAATCGAACACGTTGTGGCTGGCACCGCGTTCGACCACCTTGCCGTCCTTGATCACGATCATGTCGTGGGCCAGGGCGCGCACCACCGCCAGGTCGTGGCTGATGAACAGGTAGGTCAGCCCGTGCTTTTCCTGGAGTTGACGCAGCAGGGCGACCACCTGCTTTTGCACGGTACGGTCCAGCGCAGAGGTGGGTTCGTCCAGCAGGATCAGCGCGGGCTTGAGTACCAGCGCGCGGGCGATGGCGATGCGCTGGCGCTGGCCCCCGGAGAACTCGTGGGGGTAGCGATGCCGGCTTTGGGGGTCGAGCCCGACTTCCTGCAGCGCCCGGATCACCTCGGCGTTGCATTGCTCGGCGTTCAGCTGGCTATGCACCTCCAGGCCCTCGCTGATGATCTGCGCCACGGACATGCGCGGGCTGAGACTGCCGAACGGGTCCTGGAACACCACCTGCATTTTCTTGCGCCACGGCCGTAACTGTTTCTGCGTCAGTCCATCGAGCGCCTGGCCCTGGAAGTGAATAGCACCCTCGGAGTCCAGCAGGCGCAGGATCGCCTGGCCGAGGGTGGACTTGCCGGAACCCGACTCGCCGACGATGCCCAGGGTCTTGCCGCGCTGGATGCTCAGGCTGATGCCGTCCACGGCCTTGAGGTAAGTCTTGCGTTGGAACAGTCCGCCACCGACGGCAAATTGCACCCGCAGGTCGTGCACCTCCAGGACTTTTTCCCGTTCGTCACGGGGCAGGGCTTCGCCTTCGGGCTCGGCGTTGAGCAGCACGCAGCTGTAAGGGTGTTTCGGTGCGGTGAACATCGTCTCGCAGGTGGCTTGCTCGACGATTTCCCCGGCCTTCATCACGCAGACGCGCTGGGCAATGCTGCGCACCAGATTGAGATCGTGACTGATCAGCAGCAGCGACATGCCCAGTCGCTGCTGCAGCGACTTGAGCAGCAGCAGGATCTTGCGCTGCACTGTCACGTCCAGCGCGGTGGTCGGTTCGTCGGCGATCAACAATTCCGGCTCGCAGGCCAGGGCCATGGCGATCATCACCCGTTGGCGCTGGCCACCCGATAGCTGATGGGGGTACGACTTGAGCCGTTCCTGGGGGTTCTGGATGCCCACCAGATGCAGTAACTCGAGAATGCGCGCTTGCGCCACTTTGCCGGCCAGGCCCTTGTGCACCAGCAAGGTTTCGCCGATCTGCTTCTCGATACTGTGCAGCGGGTTCAGGGAGGTCATCGGTTCCTGGAAGATCATCGCAATGCGATTGCCCCGCAGTTCGCGCAATTTGCGCGCATCGGCGCCCACCAGTTCCTGGCCGCGATAACGGATGCTGCCGCTCGTCTCGGTACCGCATTCAGGCAGCAATTGCAGGATCGAGTGCGCCGTCACGGACTTGCCCGAGCCTGACTCGCCCACCAGCGCCAGGCATTCGCCGGGGCGGATGTCCAGGCACAGGTCGCGCACCACGGTCTGGCCGCTGAAGGCGACGCTGAGGTCACGGATTTCGATCAGGTTGGTCATATCAACAGTCCGCTTCACGAACGGGGGTCAAAGGCGTCGCGCAAGGCTTCGCCGATGAACACCAGTAGAGAAAGAATCAACGCCAGGGTGAAAAACGCCGTCAGGCCCAGCCACGGCGCCTGCAGGTTTTGCTTGCCTTGGCCGATCAATTCGCCCAGCGATGCACTGCCGGCCGGCATGCCGAAACCGAGGAAGTCCAGCGCGGTGAGGGTCGAGATGGCCCCGGTAAGAATGAACGGCAGGTAGCTCAAGGTCGCGTTCATGGCGTTGGGCAGGATATGCCGCACGATCACCTTGCGGTCGGTCAGGCCCAGGGCGCGGGCGGCCTTGACGTATTCCAGGTTGCGCCCGCGCAGGAATTCGGCACGCACCACGTCCACCAGGGCCAGCCAGGAAAACAGTGCCATGATCCCCAGCAACCACCAGAAATTCGGCTCGACGAACCCCGAGAGGATGATCAGCAGGTACAGCACCGGCAGCCCGGACCAGACTTCCAGCAGTCGCTGGCCGAGCAAGTCGACCCAGCCGCCGTAATAGCCTTGCAGGGCGCCTGCGGCGATGCCGATCAGCGCGCTGACGAAGGTCAGCATCAAAGCAAACAGGATCGATACCCGTGCGCCGAATATCACTCGCGCCAACACGTCCCGCGCCTGATCGTCGGTGCCCAGCCAGTTCACGTCCGAAGGGGGGCTCGGCGCCGGTTTGTTCAGGTCATAGTTGGGTGTGTCGTCACTGAAGGGGATTAGCGGGAACAAGAGCCAGCCACCGTCCTTCTTGATCAGGTTCTGCACATAATCGCTGCGGTAATCGGCCTGGAACGGCAGTTGTCCGCCGAACTCCTGCTCGGTGTAGCGCTTGAGCGCCGGGAAGTACAACGAACCCTGGTAGCTGACCACCAGCGGTTTGTCATTGGCGATCAGCTCGCCACCCAGCGTCAGCAGGAACAGCCCGACAAACAACCACAGCGACCACCAGCCGCGGCGGTTTTTCTTGAAACGCTCGAAGCGGCGTCGGCCTAATGGCGAAAGCTTCAACATCAGGCATTCCTCGCGGCGAAGTCGATGCGCGGATCGACCAGGGTGTAGCACAGGTCGCCGACCAGTTTTATCAGCAGGCCGAACAGCGTGAAGATGAACAGCGAGCCGAACACCACCGGGTAGTCCCGTGATACGGCCGCTTCGTAGCTCATGCGACCCAGGCCATCGAGGGAAAAAATCACTTCGATCAGCAGGGAACCGGCAAAAAACACACTGATGAAGGCCTGGGGAATCCCCGACACCACCAGCAACATGGCGTTGCGAAATACGTGGCCGTACAGCACCCGGCGTTCACTCAGGCCCTTGGCGCGGGCGGTGACCACGTACTGACGGGTGATTTCGTTGAGGAACGAGTTCTTGGTCAGGATGGTCAGGGTCGCGAAACCGCCAATCACCAGCGCGGTCACCGGCAGTATCAGGTGCCAGAAGTAATCGACGACCTTGCCCAGGGTCGATAGCGACTCGAAATTGTCCGAGACCAGCCCGCGTACCGGGAACCAGTTCAGTGAGGTACCGCCGGCGAACACCACGATCAGGAACATGGCGAACAGGAAAGCCGGCATGGCATAGCCGATGATGATCGCGGTGCTGCTCCAGACATCGAAATGACTGCCGTGGTGCACGGCCTTGCGAATGCCCAGGGGAATCGACACCAGGTAGGTGATCAGCGTCGCCCAGAGCCCGAGGGAGATGGTGACCGGCATTTTTTCCAGGATCAGGTCGGTGACGGTGGCGCCGCGAAAGAAGCTTTTGCCGAAGTCCAGGCGCGCGTAACTGGTGAGCATCAACCACAGGCGTTGCGGTGCCGGTTTGTCGAAGCCGTATTGCTTTTCGATGTCCTTGATCAGCTTCGGATCGAGACCGCGGCTGGCCCGGGAATGGCCCATGGTCTCGCTCGAGCCGCCACCGACACTGGCGCCGCCGATGCCCTGCAGATGGGCGATGGCCTGTTCCACCGGGCCACCCGGTGCGGCCTGGACGATGACGAAGTTGACCAGAAGAATGATCACCAGTGTCGGGATGATCAGCAGCAGGCGCCGTACGATATAAGCCCACATCAATGCGGTCCTCCGGGGCTGCCACGACGTATGCGCTCGGCGGTCATCTGCTGGTTGGTCAGCGGCGTGGTGCTCATTTCCCACCAGCTCTCGATGGCTTCGTCATTGCTTGCCTGCACGTTCGGTATGCCGAAGCGATTCCACCATACGGTAGAGGTGCCTGGCGGGTAATAGTTGGGAATCCAGTAATAGTTCCATTGCAGCACCCGGTCGAGCGCATGGGCGTAGTGCAACATGTCGGCCTGGGTATTGGCACGGATCAGGCCGTTGATCAGGGTGTCCACCGCCGGGTTCTGCAACACCATGTAGTTGTTGGCGCCGGGATCGAGGGCCGACACCGAGCCGAAGTAGTTGATCAGTTCGCCCCCGGGCGAGGTGGTGACTGGATAGCCGGTGACAATCATGTCGTAGTCGCGGCTCATCAGGCGATTGACGTACTGCGACGAGTCGATGCGGCGGATGTTCAGGTCGATGCCGATCTGTTTCAGGGTGCGCTTGTAGGGCAGGAGCAAGCGGTCCATGCCGTTCTGGCTGACCAGGAAGGTGAAGCTCAGTGGCTCGCCGTCGGCGTTCACCAGTTGATCGCCCCGGGGTTTCCACCCGGCCTGTTCGAGCAGGTCCAGGGCTTGCAACTGCTTGTCACGAATCACGCCGCTGCCATCGGTTTTTGGGGGTTCGAACACTTGGCTGAAGACTTCATCGGGGACCTGTCCACGCAAGGGTTCCAGGATCGCCAGCTCGGCGGCATCGGGTAACTGCCGGGCGGCCAGGTCAGTATTGGAAAAGTAGCTCTGCTGGCGGATGTACAGGTTGCGCATCATTTGCCGGTTGCTCCATTCGAAATCCCAGAGCATCGCCAGCGCCTGGCGCACCCGGCGATCCTGGAACATCGGTTTTTGCAGGTTGAACACGAAACCCTGGGCCGATTGTGGCGCTTCGGTGGCCAGGTGCGCCTTTTGCAGGCGACCGTCGCTCAGGGCCGGGCTTTCGTAGCCAATGGAGTAGCCGGTGGCGGAAAACTCGCGGTTGTAGTCGTAGGCGCCACCGCGCAATACCTGGCGCGCGACATCGGTATCGCCGAAGTACTCGATGCTGAAACGGTCGAAATTGTACAGCCCGCGGCTGACCGGCAGGTCCTTGCCCCACCAGTCGGGGTTGCGCTCGAAGGTGATACTGCGTCCCGAATCGACCTTGCCGACCTTGTACGGTCCGCTGCCCAGGGGCGGCTCGTAACCGCCGCCATCGGCGAAATCACGAGTCTTCCACCAGTGTTCGGGAAACACCGGCAAGGTTGCGATGTCCAGCGGCAGGGTACGGTTTTCGTTGTTCTTGAAGTCGAAGCGCACGGTCAATGGCGACTCGACCTCCACACCCTTCACGTCGGCGAACTGCGTGCGATAGCGCAGGCTGCCCTGGGTCATCAACAGATCGAAGGTGTAGCGCACATCCTGGGCAGTGATCGGCTTGCCATCAGCGAATTGTGCCTTGGGGTTGAGGTAGAAACGCAGGGTCAGGCCATCGTCGGAGCGCTCCATTTGCTGCGCCACCAGGCCGTACACCGTGTAAGGCTCGTCCAGCGAGCGCTGCGCCAGGGGAGAGTAGAGCAGGCCATCGATCTGCGTCACGCCGATGCCCTTGTCTATATAAGGCAGCACGTGGTCGAAATGCCCGATCTCGATCGCCGAACGGCGCATCGTCCCGCCCTTGGGCGCCAGTGGGTTGGTGTAGGCAAAATGACTGAAGCCGGCAGGGTACTTGGCGGGCTCGCCGTATACGGTCAACGCATGTTGCGGTGCGGCATTCACACCAGCGGCGCCCAGGAGCAGGGCCACGGCAGTGAACAACAAAGTCGGGAAAGCCAGTCGCATTGTCAGCCTTAGAGCCGGGGATCGTTAAGCACAATTTGTACGCTAGCGGCGCGTCCCTCGCCAGCCGAATTACGTATCTGAAACACGACGGCCCACCAGAGGGCGGGCCGTTGCACAGCAAATCCAGGCGTTTATCAGTCCTGGCGGCTGGTCACTTCCAGCAGGTGATAGCCGAACTGCGTCTTGACCGGACCTTGCACCACGTTGATCGGTGCGCTGAAGACCACGGTGTCGAACTCCTTGACCATCTGGCCCGGGCCGAACGAGCCCAGGTCACCGCCCTGGCGGCTGGAAGGGCAGGTGGAGTTGGCTTTGGCGACTTCGGCGAAGTCTGCGCCCGCCTCGATTTGGGCTTTCAGTTCGTTGCACTTGGCTTCGCTGGCAACAAGGATGTGACGGGCAGTGGCTTTGGCCATGGGAAAACTCTCCATTCAATGTGCGGTAAAGTGCTGAGCCTACCGGATTCAGTGGGGTATTTCTCCTCAAAGTTCCGTTGCCAGCGCTCTGGACGGCAGGTTTGGGTTAAAGACCGGCATTTTCCAGGCGCTCGGCGTGCTGCACGTAAAGATCGATCGGGTCGATGCGCCTTTCACTTTGACCACCGACCTGGCGAAGGGTGCCCAGATGGTCCAGCGGATAGTCGGAGCGGATGACAGTGCCCAGATGGGAGCTGTAGCGCCCGACCATGCCATCGTTCTGCAAGGGCTCGGAGGTGAAAAAACGTGACAACGCCCGCAGCAGTCCGTGGGACGGATCAAGTGCGTCCAGTTCGACATCCCGGCGCTTTCCCTGGAGGATGCCACTCCAGGAGTAATAGCTGACACCATTGACCTGTTCGCTGCCCTTGCCACCCCAGCTCTGCGGCAAGCCTTGCGGGTACTTCTGGTTAAACTCGCCCACGCCTTGGGTGGTCAGGGCGTTCAACGCGGCGATGGCATTTTGCGGTATCCGACGTTTGCCGCTGAGCAACGACAGGAGGTCGGCGAACAATGTGGCAACGGTTTCAGCCAGCGTTTCCGGAAGGTCGCCGGGCGTCAGTGCCTTGCGTAGCAAGTCGGCCAGTTCCGACCCGTGGTTCGGTCCGCTGACGGACGTCACCGAGGCCACCTTGCCGGGCGCTGTCGCGGCGGCATAACGTGCGGCCAACGCGCCCTGGCTGTGGCCGATCAGATTGACCTTGTGGGCGCCGGTCCCCTGCAGTACCCGCTGGATCTGCGACAGGAGCTGTTCGCCACGGACTTCGTTGCTGTGGGTGGCGGATAGCTGCGGGACGAACACGCTCGCCCCGGCGTCCCGCAGGGCCTGCTTGACGTCATGGAAGAGTTGCACACTGCCGATCCGCTCGAAGCCGAAAAGCCCGTGCACCAGCAGGATGGGATGATGAGTCTTTGCATTCCGTTGCATGTTCATTCCTTTTTCCAGGGTTCAAGAAAGTGATTTCGACCTCACTTTAAAGACTCCAATGCTGGCGCGATGCATGAAATGGCCGCGGTGGCTTGGGGAAAAAGGCATAGGTACGGTACGAATGCTCGGAAGTGGGCGTGGCCTTGGTCGTGAACTGTGCAGGGCTTTTGCGGTGCTGGACTGTATATAGATTGCGGGAATATCCATTGCTGCGGTCACGGCCACTTATGGTTTCGCCCTTACGGCGACTCACTTTTGAAAGAGCCTGTACGGACCGGACACATGGTTGACGGGTGTACGGGGACATGGTGGACACTTTC
>NZ_AKJF01000155.1 GCF_000282475.1 Pseudomonas sp. GM78 | reverse complement strand
GAGCATGCTCGCTCCTACAGGCTTTTCCAAGTGACTCGCCGTAAGGGCGAAACCATAAGAAGCCGTTACCGCAGCAATGGATATGTACTCCGACAATAATAGGTCGGAGACCGCCTTCGCTGCGATGCGGCGACCCGACAAGCCGGCCCCTACAAAAAGCGGCCTCCAAACCAGTGAAAGCCACAGAAAAAGCCGACATCACTGTCGGCTTTTTCGTAGATCACTGCTTCGGCGATTCACCCGGTTTCGGCGCTGGATCATCAAACAGGTTCAACCGCTCACGCAGCTCATGGGCCGGCAGCGGCTCCTTGTCCGCCGGCAACGCGTTCGGGTCGACCGGTGCAGCCGGTGCGGTTCCCGGAGCGGCCGAACCATGCGGTGCATCCGGAGCAGGTTCCGCGCCTTGCGAACCTTCGATGGCACGCTGGGCCTTCTTGGTCAGCACCACGATGTCGATACGGCGGTTGACCGGGTTGAACGGATGCTCGCGATCGAACAGGGCCGACGAGGCATAACCGACCACGCGCGCCACCTGCGATTCGGGATAGCTGCCCGCCACCAACGCACGGCGCGCGGCGTTGGCACGGTTGGCCGAAAGCTCCCAGTTACCGAATTCGCCAGTGCCGCTGTAAGGCTTGGCATCGGTATGGCCGCTGATGCTGATCTTGTTCGGCACGGCCTTGATGGTGTCGGCCATGGCCAGCAGGATGTCTTCAAAATAGGGTTTCAGGCGCGCCGAGCCTGAGTCGAACATCGGCCGGTTCTCGGCGTCCACGATCTGGATACGCAAACCGTCCGGAGTGATCTCGAACAGGATCTGGTCTTTGAATTTCTGCAGTTGCGGGTTCTCTTCGACCTTGTTCTGCAGCTCTTGCAGCAGCAGTTCCAGGCGCTCCTTCTCCACCATCTCGGCCATGCCTTCGACCTGTTCGACGTCGACCGTCACCTTGTCCGGCTGCGGCTGGGTCTTCATTTCGGGGTTGAGGGTGTTATCCGGCGCCATGGTCGGCGTGCCGCCCAGATCGATGATGTACGGCGTGCCACTTTCGGAAAAGCCGATCGGGTCCTTGAAGTAGCCGGCGATGGCGATCTTCTGTTCCGGGGTGGCGGTGGACAGCAGCCACAACACCAGGAAGAACGCCATCATCGCCGTGGCGAAGTCGGCGAAGGCGATTTTCCAGGCGCCCCCGTGATGCCCGCCGGCGATGCGCTTGACGCGCTTGATGATTATCGGCTGGTTGTTCTCCATGGCTTATCGACCGCGAACCGCTTGTTCCAGCTCGGCGAAGCTAGGACGGTGCGCCGGGTACAGGACCTTGCGCCCGAACTCCACGGCCAGCGATGGCGGCATGCCGGAAGCGGACGCCACCAGCGAGGCCTTGATGGCTTCGTAGACGTTCAGTTCTTCCTTGGCATCGTGGGCCAGGGAATGCGCCAGCGGGCCGAAGAAGCCGTAGGCCGCGAGAATACCGAAGAAGGTACCCACCAGTGCCGCACCGACGTGCAGGCCGATGGACTTCTGGTCGCCCTCACCCAGCGAAGCCATGGTGACCACGATACCCAGGACCGCCGCGACGATACCGAAACCGGGCATGGCGTCGGCGATACCGTTCACCGCGTGGGACGGGTGCTCCAGGTCTTCCTTGAGGCTGTAGAGCTCCATGTCGAACAGGCCTTCCAGCTCATGGGGTGCCATGTTTCCGGAGGACATGATGCGCAGGTAGTCACAGATGAACGCGGTCATGCGCTCATCCTTGAGGACCGTCGGGTACTTGGCGAAGATCGGGCTCGCCGCGGCATCTTCGATGTCCGCTTCGATGGCCATCATGCCTTCGCGGCGGCTCTTGTTGAGAATCTCGTAGATCAGGCCCAGCACTTCAAGATAGAAAGCATGGCTGAAACGCGAACCGAACATGCTCAGGGACTTCTTGAGCACGTGCATGGTCATGTAGCCGGGGTTGGCCTGGAGGAATGCACCGAGGGCCGCACCACCGATGATCATGACCTCGAAAGGCTGGATCAGGGCGGCAATCTTGCCATGGGAGAGCACGTATCCGCCGAGCACGCTCGCGAATACGACGATGATGCCGATAATTTTAGCCATAGGTAGGAGAGCACTTACTGAGTCGGGTTCAAGGTCATATTCGGAAGTTAAAAAATCTCTTCTTCTACTTATCGGCAAAACTGCGCCAGACTATAGCCAGTTCAGGCGAAAAGCTAATTTGACCCCCTCGGGGCACAGGTATTGTTGACGATGATCGCCTCCAGACATGGCTAGACAAACAAACGCCCCGACGCCAACACCGACCACGCTCGAAGGCTGGACCAAGCTTCTCGACGGCGTGCGCCTGCCGGTTCCACAGGCCAGTCATGACCGTGTCTGCCGGGCCATGCGCGACTGCCGCAGCTCTGTGCGCAAGATCGCCGACTTGATGCAGGACAGTCCGGCCCTGGCCTTGAGCGTTATTCGCGAGGCCAACCGGTACAACCATGGTGGCATGACCGAGCCGGCGGAAAATCTTGAAGTTGCCATCAATCGCCTCGGCTTGAAACGCACCGAGGAGCTGCTCGCGCGACTGCCCGCCGTGCCCCAGGGCGAGATCCCGAAAGCCTTGCGACAGTTGCAGTTGATCAGCCAGCACGCCAGCCAACAGGCCAACGGTTTTTTTGCCAGCCGCCTGGCCCGCCTGTGGCAGGACATCCACTGGGGCAGCCTGCTGTTCCTGTCGCCGCTGTGGCCGCTGGCCCTGACCCATCCGCACCTGCTCGAAGACTGGGAGCTGCGGGTCATCCATAAAGGCGAATCGGCGCGTAACGTCGAAAAGCAACTGTTCGGCGCTCGCCTGCTGGAAATCGGCCTGGCCCTGGTAAACCTGTGGCACCTTCCGATCTGGGTGCAACAGGGGTATCGACTGCTGCTCACCGAGCAACGGGAGCTGGTCAAAGTCCTGCGCATTGCCCGTGACAGCGAGCATCCACTACGCCAGCAGAACCAACTGGACGATGACCCGACCCTGCGCCGCTGGCTCAATCAACCGGCCAACACGGTGCTGCTGGCCAACGGCCTGGCGCTCTCGGCGCACCAGGCCTGGGACAGTCCGCACAGTGAGCGCTGGCAGTACCTGACCAGCCTCTACCTGCAAATACCGATGGACCAGGTGCAACAACAACTGCACCAGCAAGCCGCCAACAGTGCGCGTAACCACGCCATGCCCGACCTCTGGCATCCCGCTGTGGCGCTGATCTGGCCATGGGGCACGAACCCTGTGCATGCCGGTTTGCTGCCAGCCCCGGCCCCCACCGCCGAAGACCTGGCGAAGTGGCGCAAGCAATGCGCCGAGTTGTTGGTCGAGCCGAGTCGCTTCACCAATGCCATCCACCTGACCACCTCTGCCCGCGACGCACTGGTTGCCTGTGGCATGCGCAGGGTGATGATCCTGATGGCCGACCGCACCCACTCACAGCTGCGCGTGCACCAGACCGCCGGCTTGCCTGACGAAGTGGCCGGCCTGAACTTTGTCGTCAGTCAAAGCGCCGTGCTGCAACGCCTGCTCTCGCAACAGGCCCAGGTACGCCTGACGCCCCTGAACAACGCGCAATTTTCCGCGTTGCTGCCCAACAACCTGCGCAGCCAGTTCAGCGGCGAACACTTGTTGCTGCGTTCGCTGCTCAACAATGGGCGGGTGATCATGATCGTCGTGGCAGACCAGGGTGGCGGGCCGTTCTCGGACATCACCGTGCAAGCCTTCGGCAAAACCGCACAATGCATCGAAAAAGCGCTGCACAGCTTTAGCCAGCGCGGCCAATAAGGCTGCGCTACAATCCCCCCTTTTGTGCTCTGGAGACCTCACATGTCTGACTTCTCTGGCTTGCCGCTGGTGATCGAGCCGAGCGACTTGCTCCCTCGTCTCGAGGCCCGCGAACTGATCCTGGTGGACTTGACCAGCCCCGCCCGCTACGCCGAAGGGCACATTCCCGGCGCGCGCTTTGTCGATCCTAAACGCACGCAGCTGGGGCAGGCGCCCGCCCCGGGACTGATGCCGCCGCAGGCAGCACTCGAAACCTTGTTTGGAGAGCTGGGGCACAACCCCGATGCCGTCTATGTCGTCTATGACGACGAAGGCGGCGGTTGGGCCGGGCGCTTCATCTGGCTGCTGGACGTCATTGGGCACAGCAAGTATCACTACGTCGACGGTGGTCTGACGGCCTGGCTGGCAGAGGGCATGCCCATGTCGATCCAGATCCCGCCATCCGCCGGCGGCCCGGTTGCGCTGACCCTGCACGACGAACCCACCGCCACCCGCGAATACCTGCAAAGCCGTCTCGGCGCTGCCGACCTGGCGATCTGGGACGCACGCGGGCCGCTGGAGTATTCCGGCGAGAAAGTCCTGGCGGCCAAGGGCGGCCACATCCCTGGCGCGGTGAATTTCGAATGGACCGCGGGCATGGACAAGGCGCGTAACCTGCGCATCAGTACCGACATGCCGCAGATCCTCGAACAGCTCGGCATTACGCCTGACAAAGAAGTGATTACCCACTGCCAGACTCACCATCGATCTGGCTTCACCTATCTGGTGGCCAAGGCTCTCGGTTATCCGCGGGTCAAGGGCTACGCCGGCTCCTGGGGCGAATGGGGTAACCATCCCGATACGCCCGTAGAGATTTAAGGTTTTTAAGGACAGTTAATGAACAAGCGTCTGTTTATCGTCAGCCAATACCTGCTGCCCCACAACCTGCTCTCGCGCCTGGCCGGCTGCATTGCCGAATGCCGCGTGCGCTGGTTCAAAAATGCGTTCACCGCGTGGTTCGCCAAGCGCTACCAAGTGAACATGTCCGAGGCACTGGTCGAAGACCTGACCGCCTACGAGCACTTCAACGCGTTCTTCACCCGCGCCTTGAAAGACGGCGCGCGCACGCTGGACGAAACGCCTGGCGCAATCCTCAGCCCGGCGGACGGCGCCGTCAGCCAGCTCGGCCCGATCGAGCACGGTCGTGTCTTCCAGGCCAAGGGCCACAGTTTCAGCGTGCTGGAACTGTTGGGGGGCGATGCGGCGAATGCCGCGCCGTTCATGGGCGGTGATTTCGCGACCATCTATCTGTCGCCGAAGGACTACCACCGCGTGCACATGCCACTGGCCGGCACCCTGCGCGAGATGGTCTACATCCCGGGCCGCCTGTTCTCGGTCAACCAGACCACTGCTGAAAACGTTCCGGAATTGTTTGCCCGCAACGAGCGCGTGGCGTGCATTTTCGACACTGAGCGCGGGCCGATGGCCGTGGTGCTGGTGGGCGCGATGATCGTGGCATCGATCGAAACCGTGTGGGCCGGGCTGGTGACGCCGCCCAAACGCGAGCTGAAAACCTTCCGCTACGATGAAGCCGCGCGCGCGCCGATCCATCTGGAAAAAGGTGCGGAACTGGGGCGTTTCAAACTGGGTTCGACCGCTGTCGTGCTGTTCGGGCCGGATCAGGTGAAGTGGGCTGAAGAACTGGTGGCGGGTTCGCCGGTGCGGATGGGTCAGGGTATGGGCTCACCGAAAGCCTGAAGGCCAACCTGTATCCCTGTGGGAGCGGGCTTGCCCGCGATAGCGGTCTAACAGTCAACATTGATGTTGAACATTAGCCCGTCATCGCTGGCAAGCCAGCTCCCACATTGATTTGCGGCGCTTTACAGCTGGCCGTCGCGGTCGCGGAAGCCCAGCAGGTACAACACGCCATCCAGCCCCAGCGTCGAAATCGCCTGCTTGGCCGACTGCTTGACCAGCGGCTTGGCGCGGAATGCCACGCCCAACCCGGCAATCGCCAGCATCGGCAAGTCATTGGCACCGTCGCCGACTGCAATGGTCTGCTCCAGACGCAAGCCTTCCTTGTGTGCCAGTTCCTTGAGCAAATCAGCCTTGCGCTGTGCATCGACAATCGGCTCGATCGCCACGCCGGTCACCTTGCCGTCGACCACTTCCAGTTCGTTGGCGAACACGTAGTCGATGCCCAGCTTGGCCTGCAACTGCTTGGCGAAGTAGGTGAAGCCGCCCGACAGAATCGCGGTCTTGTAGCCCAGGCGCTTGAGTTCGGCGAACAGGGTTTCAGCGCCCTCGGTCAGGCGCAGCGAGGCCCCGATCGAGTCCAGCACACCCACATCCAGGCCTTTGAGCAACGCCAGGCGTTCCTTGAAGCTGGCGCGGAAGTCCAGTTCACCGGCCATCGCCCGCTCGGTGATTTCCGACACCCTGTCACCCACGCCTGCCGCCTTGGCCAGCTCATCGATGACTTCGGCTTCGATCAGGGTCGAGTCCATGTCGAACACCGCCAGGCGGCGGTTACGACGGAACAGCGAATCTTCCTGAAAGGCGATGTCGACGTTCAGTTCCTGCGCGACGCTGAGGAATTCGGCCCGCAGTGCCTGCGGATCAGCCGCCTCGCCACGTACGGAGAACTCGATGCAGCCCTTGCCTTTATCGGCCGGGGTATCCAGCGGCATGCGCCCGGACAGGCGATCGATGTGGTCGATATTCAAGCCATATTTAGCGGTGATCGAGCTCACGGCCTGCAATTGCCCGGCGGTGACCTTGCGAGTCAGCAGGGTCACGATGTGGCGTTTTTTGCCCTGGTTGCCGACCCACTGCTGGTAATCCTCTTCGGACACCGGCGTGAACCGCACCTGTTGATCGAGCTCATAGCCCTTGAACAGGATGTCCTTGAGCACCGACTTGCCTTGTTCGGTATCAGGAATTTCAACCAGGATGCCGAACGACAGGGTGTCGTGGATCACCGCCTGACCAATGTCGAGAATGTTCACACCACCCTGGGCCAGAACGCCGGTAATGGCCGCAGTCAGACCCGGACGGTCGACTCCCGTGATGTTTATCAGGACGATTTCGCGCAAGGCGCACCCCCGCAGGTGGAAAAAAACCGCATTCTACCCACATTCAGTGACCATCGGGCACCGTGAGCGCTTTGACGGTCTAGGGCCTGTCGCTATACTGCGCGTCAACTTCACGGACAAAAGAGCCGAGCTCAAGTGAACCGGCCCACGCCAGTAAAAACCGATAACTTCTTCCTGCTGATCTTCCGTGCACTGCGCCACCGCCGTGTACCGATAGCATTGCGCATTGCCAGCCATAACGTGATCCTGGTCGCCCTGGCCCTGGTGATCTACGCCTGCGTGATGGGTTTGCAGTTCAAGCAGGCCATGCACGAGCAAGCCGATGCGCTGGGTGAAAGCCTGACCATGCAGACGGCCTCCTCCGCCACCGAGCTGTTGGTGTCCAACGACATCCTCAGCCTCAACGTGCTGCTCAATAACCTGACCAAGAACAAGCTGGTGGCCCACGCCGCCATCTACAGCATGGATAACCGCATCCTTGCCGAGGCCGGCCAGCGTCCCAAGCACGGCCTGCTGGGCGAAGCCGAAGGCATCTATCAGAGCAAGATCACTTTCCAGGACGTGACCGCCGGTCAGCTGCGCATCAGCCTGGACATGGATCAGTTCCAACAGCCGATGACCATCAGCTTGCAAAGCATGGGGATCTTGAGCGCGATCCTGCTGGCCCTGTCCCTGGCCTTGAGCCTGCGCATGGGTCGATACCTCTCCACGCCACTGCTGCAATTGCGGTTGTGGCTGCGCAACATCGACGAATACACCCCGGCCACCGAGCGTAATGACGAGATCGGCGACCTGGCGCGCCAGCTGCATGCCGACTTCGCGCCGGAACCGGCCGAACCGGAACCCGTGCCGGACCCCGAACTGGACGACATCGATGACGACGATGCCGAACCGGGTTTCGAAGTGCGTAACCTGCGCGATCCGAGTTTCGATGAAAGCCGCCCGATGGCCGCGATGAAAGCTGCGCCACGGCGTGTGGTCAGCACCGTTGAAGATGATGACGATGAGGCGTTCGCCGATTTGCTCGATGATGTGCCAGCCAGCACGGTGAAACCATTGGTCAAGCCTGTGGCTTCCAACGTACCGCAGCACAGCGCCGTTCTGGCGGTACAGCTGGGCTCACAGGAGCAACTGCGACGCCTGCCGCGGACACGCTTGGAAGAGCTGACTAAACGCTACCGCGACTGCCTTGACCAGGCGGCCTCGCTCTACCAGAGCGAACTGCACACCCTGAACGATGGCAGCACCCTGATGCTGTTCCACAACGAAGACAGCGGCGACGATTACCTGACCAACGCCATCTGCTGCGGCGAGCTGCTGCGGGCGCTGGGCCATCAACTGCAGATCGAAGTCGCCGACAGCGGCATCACCTTGCAATTGCAGCTTGGCCTGACCCTGGGCGACGAGCTGTTCGGCCTGAGCCAGATCGACCTGTTGCTCACCGACGCCGCACAGGATGCCCTGGCCCTGTCGCAACACAGCCGCAACCTGCTGCTGGTAGAGCGCAAGATCAGTGACGATACCCTGATCCGCCAACGCGCACGGATACGCCCGATTGCCAGCCCTGAGGGCGCCTGCTGCGTGGAGCGGTTGATGGAGCCTTATCCGTCGATGCTGGAGCGACAACTGGCGCGGATGCACGAACGCCGGGCCTAAAAGCCCTGTTATGAAGAAGCCCGCAGGCGAGTGATCGTCTGCGGGCTTTTTTGTTGCCCGTCCTGGCGCTATCGCTGGCAAGCCAGCTCCCACAGTGATTGATGTCGTACACAAAATCAGCGCTCAACAGATAACCTGTGGGAGCTGGCTTGCCAGCGATGAGGCCATCAGCAGCACTGGAAATCTCCAACCTGCAGAAACAACAAGGCCCGCATCATCGCGGGCCTTGTTTTGAATCCATTCAGACTTAGAAGCGAAACACTTCCATATCCGTACGGATCGGTGCAGCCATCGGGATCTTCGGCTGTTTTTCCTGTTCCGCCGCAGGCGCCACAGGCTTGGATGCCGGCTTTTTCGGGGCTTCGGCAATCGGTGGCTGGTTGGCCAGCGGCTTGAGCGCCACCGACAGCTGTTCAGCGAGTTTCTGCAACAACGCACCCTGTGCCTGAACCTGAGCCGCGGTGCTGCCGGCGTGCTGTTCCTGCAGGTGGATGATGCGGTTATCGCGCACCTGGCCACGACGGTCGATCAAACGCCATTGCGCATCGAGGATCGCCGGTTGCGAGGCCCCCGAATCCAGACGCGTGATGGTCAACAGCACCTGTACATCCGGAGTGAACCCCGTTGTCGCAGGCGCCAGCACTACGCGCTGGCTGTCGAGGTGACCAGCCACCTGACGCAGCAACAGCTGATCGATGTCGGACGACAGGCTGCCAGCCCAACGGCCATCGGCCGAGGCTTGCAGGCTGCCGTCAGGCTGACGCTGCAGCAGGGTTTCGCGCTGCAGGTAGTCCGCCACGGTTACCGGGCCCAACAAAACCGCCATGCCCGCGCTTTGCGCAGGCTGAACCGGACTTCCGCTGTCCAGTTGATACAGCGACACCGGCTGGTGAACGCTGCAACCCGCCAGGCCAAGAACGCCGGCGAGCATCAGAATAAAAGGAAGGCGCAGAGCAGTCATCGTCCCATCCAGGTGATTGCCACAAGGCTAATCACAGTGAAAATACTCAATAAATATGAAGAACGCTCGGCCACGCCGGCGCTTGAAAGGCCATATCATCCGTGAATATGCGTTCCGACTCCAGCGCCAAAGCACCGATCTACGCGTTAAATCGCAGATCAGGCGCTCTAGGACGCTTAATTGAGGTTTTCGACGAGCAGCGCATCCACCCTCTGGAAGCCACGTGGCAGTTTGTTACCACGACGCCCACGCTCACCTTTGTAGTGCTCGAGGTCGTCTGCTTTCAGTGACAAGGTACGTTTTCCGGCCTGCAGCACCAAGGTGGCGCCATCCGGCACAACGGCGATGTCCGTAACATACTCTTCGCGACTGGCCACGCGCTCACCGGAAATCCCGATGATCTTGTTGCCTTTGCCCTTACCTAATTGTGGCAGATCGCTGATCTTGAAGATCAGCAGGCGACCTTCGGTGGTCACCGACGCCAGCCAGTTATGCTCACGATCGGCTACCGGACGCGGCAGGATCACCTTGGCGTTGTTCGGCAGGCTCAGCAGGGCCTTGCCCGCCTTGTTCTTGGCCTGCAGGTCTTCACCCTTGACCACGAAACCGTAACCGGCGTCCGAGGCGATGACGTACAGCGCATCGTCTTCGGGCATCAGCACGCATTCGAAACTCGCCCCTGGCGGCGGCGTCAGACGGCCGGTCAGCGGTTCGCCCTGGCCACGGGCCGAAGGCAAGGTGTGTGCGGCGACCGAGTAGCTGCGACCGGTGGAGTCGATAAACACCGCAAACTGGTTGGAACGCCCTGCCGCCAGGGCCTTGAAACCATCCCCAGCCTTGTACGAAAGCCCGGTTGCGTCGATGTCATGGCCCTTGGCGGAGCGAACCCAGCCTTTTTCCGAGAGCACGACGGTGACTTTTTCATTCGGCAGCAAATCGTGCTCAGTCAGCGCTTTCGCTTCAGCACGCTCGACGATTGGCGAGCGACGGTCGTCGCCATAGGTCTCGGCGTCCTTGATCAGCTCGCTGCGCACCAGTTTTTTCAACTTGGCTTCGCTGCTCAGCAGCGCTTGCAGCTTGGCTTGTTCCTTGAGCAGTTCATCCTGCTCGGAACGCAGCTTCATCTCTTCCAGGCGCGCCAATTGACGCAGACGCGTGTCGAGAATGTAGTCGGCCTGGATTTCGCTCAGGGCGAAACGCTCGATCAGCGCGGCCTTGGGTTGCTCCTCGGTGCGGATGATGTGAATCACTTCATCCAGGTTGAGGTAGGCGATCAACAAGCCGTCCAACAGGTGCAGGCGACGCTCGACCTTGTCCAGGCGGAATTGCAGGCGACGACGCACGGTCCGGACCCGGAACTCCAGCCACTCGACCAGCAGCGCCCGCAGGTTTTTCAGTTGCGGCTTGCCGTCCAGCCCGATGATGTTGATGTTGACCCGGTAGCTCGACTCCAGCTCGGTGCTGGCGAACAGGTGCTGCATCAAGGCATCGTGGTCGAAGTTTTTCCGGGCGACCGGAATAATCACGATTCGGCACGGGTTCTCATGGTCCGACTCGTCGCGCAAGTCGGCGATTTGCGGGGCTTTCGACGGTTTGGCCTGCATCATCGCCGCGATCTGCTCCAGCACCTTGGCACCCGAAACCTGATGCGGCAGCGCGGTGACGATGATGTCGCCGTCTTCGATGTTATACACGGCGCGCATACGCACCGAACCACGACCTGTTTCGTAGATTTTCAGCAGGTCGGCGCGCGGCGTGATGATTTCAGCTTCGGTCGGATAATCCGGGCCTTGGATGTGCTCGCAGAGCTGTTCGACCGTAGCCTTGGGCTCATCGAGCAAACGCACGCAGGCACTGGCGACTTCGCGCAGGTTGTGCGGCGGCACATCGGTGGCCATGCCGACGGCGATACCGGTGGTGCCGTTCAGCAGAATATTCGGCAAACGTGCCGGCAACACCAGCGGCTCGTCGAGTGTGCCGTCGAAGTTCGGGCCCCAATCCGCTGTGCCCTGGCCCAATTCGCTGAGCAGCACTTCGGAATAACGCGACAGCCGTGCTTCGGTGTAACGCATGGCGGCGAAGGACTTGGGATCGTCCGGCGCACCCCAGTTACCCTGGCCGTCGACCAGCGTGTAGCGGTAGCTGAACGGCTGGGCCATCAGCACCATGGCCTCGTAGCAGGCCGAGTCGCCATGGGGGTGGAACTTGCCGAGCACGTCACCGACGGTACGCGCCGATTTCTTGTGCTTGGAATCGGCGTCCAGCCCCAGCTCGCTCATGGCGTAGACGATACGCCGCTGTACCGGTTTCAGGCCGTCGCCGATATGCGGCAAGGCACGGTCCATGATCACGTACATGGAGTAGTTGAGGTAGGCATTTTCGGTGAAGTCAGCCAGTGATCGGCGTTCTACACCGTCCAGGCTGAGATCAAGGGAGTCGCTCATGCGGGCCTCATCGGTTCGTTGTCTGGCGCAGCAGCATGGTGCCACCGCGCTGGGTAAATTCAAGTTTGTTCAGTGCGCTCATGCCGAGCAGCACTTGGTCGCCATCCAGTCCTGGCACGACGAGGGCGCGCACATCACGCAGCACAATGTCGCCCAGTTGCAGGCGGTCGACGCGGGTTCGATAACCCTCGGTACGACCATTGGCGGTGCTCAGGGTCACCCCGAAGCCTTGTTCCAGTTTCAGCCTTTCGGCCAATTGCGCCGGGATCGCCACATCGGTCGCCCCGGTATCGAGCATGAAATTCACCGGCTGGCCATTGATATGGCCGCTGGCAACGAAATGTCCCTGGCCGTTACTGACCAGTTTCACTTCGACATAACCATCGCCGCGCTCCGAGCTCACGACCACATTCGGGTTTTGCTGGCGCTCTTCCCACTGACCGAAAAACCGCGTCGCCAGGAACAACGCGGCGCACCAGGCCAGGACCATCAAGACCCGACCGGCGCGCTTGCCCGGCGTTTGCTGGCTCATGGCTTGGCACTCCAGCCACCTTCAGGTGCAGCAAAACGCCAGACGATCGGACGCACCTCGCCATCGGCACGGGCACCGGTGTTGTTGTCGACCCCGATCCAGGCACCCTCGGCGTCCACGATCAATGCTTCGGTGAGTGCAAATTCCTGGGGATAACGACGGTTTTCCTGCAGCGCCTCATCGGCAAACGACCAACAGCGTTCGACCTTGGCCGTCACCGCATCACGACGACAAATCTCGAACGCGTTGCGCTCAAGGGTAAACAGCTTGCCGTTGAACCATGACAGGTCGGCAAAATCCCGGGGCATCGCCCGGGCGCGGGGAAATTGTGCAGGTTGCATTTCCTTTCCCCCTTCGCTCAGCAGCACGCAACCGCCATCGCAATCCCACACAGTCTGCTTGCGCTTGACCAACAGCAACCCGCGACTCTCGCGCTCGGCAGCCAACCACAATTGGTCACCTTGCGGATTGATCGCCAGGCCTTCGAACAATGCATTGAAGCGCAGCAACATGCCACTGGCCCGCGCTTCGCGCACCATGAGCGGCGAAATTTTCAGCCAGGAGGCCGGCCCCGTTGGCGGAATTTGCAACACCCCCGCATGGGATTCGCTGACCACGTAGCGATTTCCGGCGCTGTCGCAGGAAATCCCTTCGAAATCCAGGTCACCGCCGCGCACGAACGAAGACACCCAGGCCCGCGAACGCAAACCCCAGGGCAAGCCGCTGTCGGGCACGGGAGGAACGCCGATGCCCACCGCTTCCGCGCGCCAGACACCGTCACCCGTCTCGAGGCGGTAAATCTGATCGTCGTCGCGGTCGGAGACCGTCCACAGCTCATTGCCGCACTGGGCCAGCCCGGACAGGTTGCCACCGCGCATGCCGTCCACGGCATGTTCGGACAACAGGCGCAGCTGCGGTGTCGGCTTGGCAGACACCGTCATCGAGGTCAGCAGCAACGCACACGCCAGGGCAAAGCCCAGCCGCATCAGCCCAGCACCTCCGCCAGGTTGCCCTTGGACTCCAGCCAGTTCTTGCGGTCACCGGCGCGTTTTTTCGCCAGCAGCATATCCATCATTTCCGACGTCGCGGCGAAATCCTCACCCAGGGTCAACTGCACCAGGCGCCGGGTGTTCGGATCCATGGTAGTTTCGCGCAACTGCGGCGGGTTCATCTCGCCCAGGCCTTTGAATCGGGTGACCTGCGGCTTGCCGCGCTTCTTCTCGGCCACCAGGCGATCGAGAATGCCGTCGCGCTCGGCCTCATCCAGGGCGTAGTAGATCTCTTTGCCCAGGTCGATGCGGTACAGCGGTGGCATGGCGACGTAGACGTGACCGGCATCCACCAACGGGCGGAAATGCTGGACGAACAACGCGCAAAGCAGGGTTGCGATGTGCAGGCCGTCGGAGTCGGCGTCGGCGAGGATGCAGATCTTGCCGTAGCGCAGCTGGCTCATGTCCGCGGCGCCCGGATCGACGCCGATGGCCACGGCGATGTTGTGCACTTCCTGGCTCGCCAGCACTTCGCTGCCGTCGACTTCCCAGGTGTTGAGGATCTTGCCGCGCAACGGCAGGATCGCCTGGAACTCTTTGTCCCGCGCCTGCTTGGCCGAACCGCCGGCGGAATCACCTTCCACCAGGAATAGCTCGGAACGCATCGGGTCCTGCCCGGCGCAATCGGCGAGCTTGCCCGGCAACGCCGGCCCCTGGGTGATGCGTTTGCGCTCG
Organism: Pseudomonas sp. GM78; assembly: GCF_000282475.1. Lineage (GTDB taxonomy): Bacteria > Pseudomonadota > Gammaproteobacteria > Pseudomonadales > Pseudomonadaceae > Aquipseudomonas. Next base: position 10,795 of record NZ_AKJF01000155.1, on the reverse strand, counting down.
ACCTTCTTGCTGGCCTTCAGGCGACGGCCGGCGTTGTTGATAGCCAGTTCCGCCAGCGCCAGGCCGGTTTCCGGGTTGGCGTTAAGCCACAGACTGAATGCATCTTTGACCACACCGGAAACAAACGCCGCCGCCTCTCGGGACGACAGACGCTCTTTGGTCTGGCCGGAGAATTGCGGCTCCTGCATCTTCATCGACAGCACGAAAGCGATGCGCTCCCAGACGTCTTCCGGCGCCAGCTTCACCCCACGCGGCAGCAGGCTGCGAAATTCGCAGAACTCGCGCATGGCGTCGAGCAGGCCCTGGCGCAGGCCGTTGACGTGGGTGCCACCCTGGGCCGTCGGGATCAGGTTGACGTAGCTTTCCTGCACCGCGTCGCCACCTTCCGGCAGCCACAGCAGCGCCCAGTCGACCGCTTCCTTGTTACCGGCAAAAGCGCCGCAGAACGGCTCGTCCGGCAGACGCTCGAATTCGCTGACGGCATCGACCAGATAGGAACGCAGGCCATCTTCGTAATGCCATTCGACTTTCTCGCCGGTGGCCTTGTCTTCAAAACTGACCAGCAGCCCAGGGCACAGTACGGCCTTGGCCTTGAGCACGTGCTTGAGGCGGCTGATGGAGAACTTCGGCGAATCGAAATATTTCGGATCCGGGGCGAAGAACACGCTGGTCCCGGTGTTGCGCTTGCCGACCGTACCGACGATTTCCAGCTCGGTTTTCTTGTAACCGTCGGCGAAGGTCATCTGGTATTCGTTGCCGTCACGTTTTACACGCACCCGGACTTCGGTCGACAAGGCGTTGACAACCGAAATACCCACCCCGTGCAGACCGCCGGAGAACTGGTAGTTCTTGTTGGAAAACTTGCCGCCCGCATGAAGCTTGGTGAGGATCAGTTCGACGCCCGAAACGCCTTCTTCGGGGTGAATGTCCACTGGCATGCCACGGCCGTCATCGCTGACTTCCAGCGAGTGATCGGCGTGGAGGATGACCTGCACCGATTTGGCATGCCCGGCCAAGGCTTCGTCGACGCTGTTGTCGATGACTTCCTGGGCAAGGTGGTTCGGCCGACTGGTGTCGGTGTACATGCCGGGGCGTTTGCGCACCGGGTCGAGGCCCGAGAGGACTTCGATGGCGTCGGCGTTATAAGAGCTAGCGCTGGGAGTGGCCATGGGGTCTCGTCGTCAGTCTTTCATTGAAAATAGGGGGCAAGGTTTCACAGCGCGGTGAAATCAATCGCCTGATACAAATCTGCGCCAATGCCGGCAAAACTCAGCATCGCCGGTAGCTGCTCGGCAAAACCCTGGTAACCATGGTCGCCACCCGCCTGGATGCGCAAGGCACAGGCCCGGTAATACTGCTGGGCATGGCGATAGTCCAGCGTTTCGTCACCGGTCTGCAACCATACCTGATAGCGCTGCGGATCCTGGGGTGCCGGCACTTCCAGCTCGGCGAGGGCCGTCACGTGGTCGAGGGTCATTTCCCAGGTCTGTTCGGTATACAGGTTTTTCTGTGTCCCCAGGAACCCGTCGAACATCCGGTGCGGGCTGACGGCAGGGTTGATCAACAGGGCTTTCAAGCCATGGCGCTCGGCCAAGTGAGTCGCATAGTAGCCGCCGAGCGAGCTTCCCACCAGCAGCGGCCGTCCGAGCGCTTCAATCGCCTGCTCCAGTTGAGCGATGGCCTCGCGGGGATGGTGATGCAGGGCCGGCACCAGCAGATGATCGCTCAAGCCCAGGCGCTCCATCACTTCGCTCAACTGAGTGGCCTTTTTCGACGCAGGCGCGCTGTTGAAGCCGTGGATATAAAGGATCGAGCCGGACATTTGAACTCCCTGGGCGTCGGGTAAAGAGGCGGAGTTTACAGGGAATCTGGGATAGATATAGAAATCGGCGGTGCCTGTGCGGACGCCATCGCGAGCAGGCTCGCTCCCACATTGGGCCTGCGTCGACCACTAATCCCCTGTGGAGCCTGCTCGCGATGGCCGCGCCTCGGTATATGGAAACGACAAATATGTCAGTAGCCGTCGGAGCCGTAATCGACCTGGAAGTCGAACCCGGTCACACGCTCCACACCGGTTTCAAGCCGCCCATCCGGCAACAACCGCAGCCAGCGATACCCCGGCGCCTGCTCCCCAACCTTGAAATCCTCGCTGCCCGGTTCGAACTGAATGCAGGTCGATGGCGAGGCGATCAGACGCACGTTGTTACGCAATTGATCGATTTTCTGGTGCACATGCCCCCACAGAACGGCGCGTACCTGTGGAAAACGATCCAGGACCTCAAAAAACGCTTCGGGATTACGCAGCCCGATTGGCTCCATCCACGCACAGCCAATCGACACCGGGTGATGGTGCAGGCACACCAGATGATGCCGCTCTGGCGCCTCGCTCAATGAACGAGCCAGCAGTTGCAACTGTTCGTCCTGCAAATACCCTGGCACCGAGCCAGGCACAGCCGAATCGAGCAGTGTGACCCGCCAGTTGCCGATATCCACCACCGAGTCCAGCAAAGCACTTTGCACCGCGGCCTCGGCCATGATTTGCGGTTCGTCGTGGTTGCCGGGAATCCAGCGGGCCGGCGCGTCGAGCTGCCGGGTCAACTCACGAAACTGCTGGTAGGACTCAAGCGTGCCGTCCTGGGACAGATCGCCAGTCGCCAGGAGCAGATCGATCCGCGGCTGCTGCACACGCACCAATTCAATGACTTTTTGCAGGCTGTCGCGGGTATTCATGCCCAGCAGCGTCCTGTCCGCCTCGGCAAACAGATGACTGTCGGAGAGTTGCACCAGCAATGCCGGATCGGCGCTGGTCAGTGTGGATACGCTCGGCAAGGTGTTCTCCCAGGGCGTGAACACGGATCGGGTGATAGGCGTAATTATGCTGGGAGACGATCGAAAGGGGAAACCTGTGAACCTGACGCAGTTCACAACTAACGGACGACTTCGTACTCATGCCCCAGCGCCAGGCAATGGCTCAGCCACTCGCCCAGGAACATGTTCAGCTGGGCCTTTTCGTCGGGCTGGTGCATCGAGGCGTTCGGGTAAGGATAGATGCCGCGAAAGCGTCGCGCATGCTCGGCGCTGACCACTTCGGCCATGCACGCGTCGTGATAGACCTGCACTTCCAGTTGCGGCACCGGCAGCCACGGCAGGCTGTGTTCCTGGCGCACCTGCAGGGTGGTGGTGTAGGGACAGACCTGCAGCACCTCCAGCGCCAACACGCCCAGCATCTGGTCGCCGTGGGTCACGGCGATGCGCCGCGCTGCCGGCTCGCTGCGCATGTCCGGCAACAGTCGCATCAGGCGCGCGTAGTTCGCCTCACAGGACGCCTGCAGCCCCACGAGGTCCACCCGATAGCGATCGCGCAGTTTGTTTACGACCATAGCCCCCTCACTTCAACGCGATTCAGTGCCAGCCATTGCAAGGCAATGATGCTGGCCGCGTTGGCAATACGTCCGTCGCGTACGGCTTGCAGGGCATCTTCGAAAGCCCACACCGTGACGCGGATATCTTCAGCCTCTTCCTCCAGCCCATGCAGGCCGCCTGCCCCACTACTATCGCAACGTCCAAGGTACAAATGCACGAATTCGTTGCTGCCGCCCGGCGATGGAAAATATTGGGTCATCGGCCACAGCGCCCCGATCACAAGCCCAGCTTCCTCCTGCGCTTCGCGGTGAGCAACTTCTTCCGGTTGCTCGTCCTTGTCGATCAGACCAGCGACCAGTTCGATCAACCATGGATTGCCGGTCTTGCCCACGGCGCCGACGCGAAACTGCTCGATCAGCACCACTTCATCGCGCTGCGGGTCGTAGGGCAGCACGCACACCGCATCGTGGCGCACGAACAGTTCACGGCTGATTTCGCGGCTCATGCCGCCGGCGAACAATTCGTGGCGCAAGTGCACGCGATCGAGCTTGTAGAAACCCTCGAAGCACTTTTCGCGCCGAACGATATCCACGGCGGTCGGAATGGCTTTGGCAAAATCAGTCATGACTATCCTCTTACTTCAAACCGATACGAGGTTCGTTCTTCCTGGAACCTCGACTTCGCGCCATCCTAACGCGCCCGTGAGGTTTGATGCAGCCCCTTTACCTTCAGCGAGATAGACGGTGAGGGCGAAACCCACTCTAATTAGCTTAGTGGCGAACTGACTGCTCCGTTGATAGTCGAAGCGGGTAACTTTTTGCCTTTCCCTGTTTTATGAAGGACACCCATGTCACTTTTTAAAATTGCCTCCGTGGCCGCTCTCGCCCTGACCCTGGGCGCTTGCCAGAGCCTGTTCCAGCCCAACTATCGCGCGCCGCTGGAAACCACCCGCGACGCCACCGAGCAGCTCAAGCCAGGTTGCAGCGACCAGGATTGCCCGCTGGTGAACATCGACACCCTGCACTTCCCCGCCGAGCCTGCGCTTGACGGCATCATCGAAAAACGCCTGCTGCAAATGACCCGCACCTCGCCCGACGCCCCGGTGGCGCCGACGTTGGCGGCCTATCGCGAACAGTTTTTGCGCACCGCCGGCCCGCGCAACAGCAGCTATCTGCAAGCCAAGGTACGTGAGCAGCATGACGGACTGGTGATCATCGAGTTGTCGAGTTACCTGGACACCGGCGGCGCCCATGGCACGCCGGGTCGAGGTTTCATCAACTATTCGCGCCAACAGCAAAAAGTGCTGACGCTGTCCGACATGCTGGTGCCAGGACAGGAAGAGGCGTTCTGGAAAGCGGCGCAGGTGGCGCACAACAGCTGGTTGATCAGCACCAAGCTCGATCAGGAACCGGAGTTCGTCAAGAGCTGGCCGTTCCAGAAAACCCAGAACGTGGCGCTGACCTATGGCGGGGTGATCCTCAAGTACGAAACCAGCAGCATCGCGCCTTACGCGCTGGGCCATGTCGAACTGAAGATCCCCTACCCCCGCCTGAACGGCATCATCAAGCCCGAGCTGTTTCCCGGCCGTAACTGAAGGCCCGGCCCAGCACCAGCTGCAGCAGCCCTGCGAGGATCAGCGCCGGCAGGGTTGCGCCGATATCCGGATACAGATTGGCCAGCAGGTGATAGGTGCTGACCCCGCCCAACCAGGCGAGCAGCGCCGGCCAACGCAGGGCAGCTGAGGCGACCTGGCCACTGCGCTTGCGCAGGATGAAGTGGTCCACCAGCACCACGCCGAACAGCGGCGCGAACACCGAACCGATCAACAGCAGGAAGTTCTGGTACTGGGCCAGGGGCGCCAGCAAGGCGATCAGGGTGCAGACCACGCCGATGGCCAAGGCCAGGTGTTCGACTTTCAGGCGCAACAGAATCCCGCTGGAAACCGCTGCCGAGTGAATGTCGGCGAAGGCATTTTCCGACTCGTCCAGAAGAATCAAAAGCAGCGGAATCCCCAGACCGGCACCGGCCAACGCCAACAGCAAGGCATTGACTTCACCGCTCGGCGCGAACGCCAGGGTGTAGGCCACGCCCAGGCTCATCAGCCAGAAATTGCCGATAAAGAAGCCGATTGCAGTACCACCGAAAACGTTTTTCGCCCGCTTGCCGAAACGCGAGTAGTCGGCGATCAGCGGCAGCCACGACAGCGGCATGGCGATGGCAATGTCAAAACCCACGGCAAACGGCATCGAACCGTCGCCGGCCTGGGCCCACAAGGCGGCCAGGTCAGCCTTGGCGAACAGGTTCCAGGTCAGCCAGAAGCATGCGGCCAGCAGCAGCCAGATGCCCCATTTGCGCAGGATCTGGCGCACGAAGGTCAACGGACCGCTGACGGCCAACAGGGTCGCCAGAGCGCCGAAGAACAGCGTCCACAGCATCGGGTTGGACAGTGCGCTGCCATCGCTGAAGGCCTTGGCGCCCAACAGGCTGGCGGCATCGCGCATGACGATGATCTCGAATGAGCCCCAACCGATCAGTTGCAGCAGGTTCAGTATGGCCGGCAGGCTCGCGCCACGTTTGCCGAGGCTGAGCTTGAGTGCGGCCATCGACGACAGGCCGGTGTCGCTGCCGATCACGCCGACGGCTGCCAGCAGCAGAACGCCGACCAGGGTGCCGAGGAAAATCGCCAACAACGAGCCGGACAGGCCGAGGCCGGGCGCGAGCAGAGCACCGGTCTGCAGCACCATCAGGCCGATGCCGAGGGAGAACCACAGGGAGAACAGGTCGCGACCGCCAAAGACTCGTTTGTCGATCGGCACCGCGATGTCGGGTGAATAGGTACTTGGTTGAATGCTCAAGGGTGTTATCTCAGAGGGACATTTGTTGTTGTGTGGATCGCAATCGCCAGCAGGCTGGCTCCCACAGGGGACATGTGAAAGACACAGATCCAATGTGGGAGCCAGCCTGCTGGCGATGGGGCCTGTGCAGGCCCCACCCTTTCAGGTCAAATCAAACTTTCTGGTACAGCTGGCTGCCTTCCTGCTTGAAGCGCTCGGCCTGTTCGGCCATGCCTTGGGCGACGTCCACGTCCACCGCTTCGATCCGTTGGTTGGCCGCGTACTCACGGACTTCCTGGGTGATTTTCATCGAGCAGAATTTCGGCCCGCACATGGAGCAGAAGTGCGCGACCTTGGCCGAATCCTTCGGCAACGTCTCATCGTGATAGGAACGAGCGGTGTCCGGATCAAGGCCCAGGTTGAACTGGTCTTCCCAGCGGAATTCGAAACGCGCCTTGCTCAAGGCATTGTCGCGGATCTGCGCGCCCGGGTGCCCTTTGGCCAGATCGGCGGCGTGAGCAGCGATCTTGTAGGTGATGATCCCGGTCTTCACGTCATCCTTGTTTGGCAGGCCCAGGTGTTCCTTCGGCGTCACGTAGCAGAGCATGGCGCAACCGAACCAGCCGATCATCGCCGCACCGATGCCCGAGGTAATGTGGTCGTAGCCCGGCGCAATGTCGGTGGTCAGCGGGCCGAGGGTGTAGAACGGCGCCTCGTCGCAGCATTCGAGCTGCTTGTCCATGTTCTCTTTGATCAACTGCATCGGCACATGGCCCGGGCCTTCGATCATGCACTGCACGTCGTGCTTCCAGGCGATCTTGGTCAGCTCGCCGAGGGTTTCCAGCTCGCCGAACTGCGCTTCGTCGTTGGCGTCGGCAATCGAACCAGGACGCAAGCCATCGCCCAGCGAGAAGCTGACGTCGTAGGCCTTCATGATTTCGCAGATGTCTTCGAAATGGGTGTAGAGGAAGTTCTCTTTGTGGTGCGCCAGGCACCACTTGGCCATGATCGAACCGCCACGGGAAACGATGCCGGTGACGCGTTTGGCGGTCATCGGCACGTAGCGCAGCAACACGCCGGCGTGGATGGTGAAGTAGTCGACGCCCTGCTCGGCCTGCTCGATCAGCGTGTCGCGGAACAGCTCCCAGGTCAGGTCTTCGGCCACGCCGCCGACTTTTTCCAGGGCCTGGTAGATCGGCACGGTGCCGATCGGTACCGGCGAGTTGCGGATGATCCACTCGCGGGTTTCGTGGATGTGCTTGCCGGTGGACAGGTCCATGACCGTGTCCGAACCCCAGCGAATGCCCCAGGTCAGTTTCGCCACTTCTTCTTCGATGGACGAACCCAGGGCGCTGTTGCCGATGTTGCCGTTGATCTTCACCAGGAAGTTACGGCCGATGATCATCGGTTCCAGTTCGGTGTGGTTGATGTTGGCTGGAATGATCGCGCGGCCACGGGCGATTTCGTCCCGGACAAACTCTGGAGTGATGATTTTCGGCACGCTGGCACCAAAGCTGTGACCGGCGTGTTGCTGATCCAGCAGGCCGGCGGCGCGGGCCACTTCCAGCTTCATGTTTTCGCGGATGGCGACGTATTCCATCTCGGCGGTGATGATGCCTTTGCGCGCGTAGTGCATCTGGCTGACGTTGGCGCCCGGCTTGGCGCGGCGCGGGTTGTTGACGTGGGCGAAACGCAGCTTGGTCAGTTCCGGGTCGGCAAGGCGTTCCTGGCCGAAGTTGGAGCTCAGTCCGCTCAGGCGTTCGGTGTCACCGCGGGATTCGATCCACGGCGAGCGCACGTCGGCCAGGCCTTTGCGCACATCGATGATCACGTTGGGGTCGGTATAAGGACCCGAGGTGTCGTACACCACCACCGGTGCATTGACTTCGCCGCCGAAGTCGGTCGGCGTCACGTCCAGGCTGATTTCACGCATCGGCACGAGGATGTCCGGGCGAGTGCCCTGGACATAGATTTTTTGCGAGCGGGTAAACGGCTGCACCGATTGTTGATCGACCTTGGCCGAGTCACTCAGGTTGGTGGCGATTTTTGCTTTTGTAGTCATCACGGGCTCTCCAGACAGCATCCAGGCAGTGGATTTTTGTCGGAGCGAACCTGTAAACGAATGGACGCACGGGCGCTGGAAAACCAGCTGTGCTGTGCTCAGTGCTCGAGGGGTGTTCGATTGTCGAACAACATCCCGGACGAAGCACAAGAGGACTCGCCGGGTGACGAGAAATCTTGTTCCCTACGCAGGCGCTAACCTGATCAGGTTCAACGGGATCCGAAATTATTCGATCTCAGCCTCATAGCAAGGCACCCCGACAAGAACCCGGCCAGTCTAGACACAACTGGCAAAGAACGCCAACACCGCTGCAAACACCATGATGAATGGCGCAATTAGCGCGATCGCCAGGATTGTTGCCGCTCGAATGCACAACTACACTCGCTACGCCAAGCTGCGCATTGACGTTGCACAGGCAGCGCCTTAGCCTTGGCGCTCAAATTACTTGTGTAATATTTTTACTAGGGATCGCCTATGCTGCGCAAACTCTCACTGGCCGTTGCCGTGTCTTGTGCGTCCATTGGAATGGCCTGGGCAGCAGAAGCGCCCTTATCGACCAAGAACGATCTGGTCAGCGTCTATCAGGAGGCGGTCGACAACAACGCCGACCTCGCGGCGGCCATCGCCCAATATGGCGCCCAGAAAGAAGTCGTACCCCAGGCCCGCGCCGGATTGCTACCCAATCTTTCGGGCGGCGCCGATGTCAGCAGCGTGCGCACCTCGATCGATCAGCCGGCGGCCACGGCCAACCGCAATGCCCATTCGTACCAGGCGACCTTGGCGCAGCCACTGTTTCGCGCCGATCGCTGGTTCCAGTTCCAGGCCGCCAAGGACGTCAACGAACAGGCCGCCCTGCAACTCTCGGCGACCCAGCAAAACCTGATCCTGCAAACCGCCGACAGTTACTTCAACGTGCTGCGCAGCCAGGACAACCTGGCCTCGACCAAGGCCGAGGAAGCCGCGTTCAAGCGTCAGCTCGACCAGTCCAACGAGCGCTTCGATGTCGGCCTTTCGGACAAGACCGACGTCTTGAACTCACAGGCCAGCTACGACACCGCACGTGCCAACCGCATTGTTGCGCAGCGCCAGGTGGATGATGCGTTCGAAGCCCTGGTCACCCTGACCAACCGACAGTACAACGCGATCTGGGGCATTTCCCATAACTTGCCGATCCTGCCGCCAGCTCCTAACGATGCCAAGGCCTGGGTCGAAACGGCGGCCAGGCAGAACCTCAATCTGCTAGCCAGCAACTACGCTGTCAGCGCCGCCGAGCAAACCCTCAAGCAGCGCAAGGCCGGCCATGCACCGACCGTCGATGCGGTGGCGCAATACAGAAAAGGCGACAACGATGCACTGGGTTTCAGCAACCCGAGCGCATTCGGCCAGCCGTACAAGGGCGACGTCGAGCAATCCTCGATCGGCCTGCAACTGAACATCCCGATCTACAGCGGCGGGCTGATCAACTCCCAGGTGCGCCAATCCTATGCACAACTGGACCAGACCGAGCAGCAACGTGAATCCCTGCGTCGCTCTATCGTGGAAAACACCCGCGACCTTCACCGCGCGGTGAATACTGACGTCGAGCAGGTCCAGGCGCGCAAGCAATCGATCATCTCCAACCAGAGCGCGGTGGAAGCGACCGAAATCGGTTACCAGGTGGGTACGCGCAACATCGTCGACGTGCTGGATGCGCAGCGCTCGCTCTACACCTCGGTACGCGACTACAACAACACCCGTTACGACTACATCCTCGACAACCTGCGCTTGAAGCAGCAGGCCGGTACGCTGAACCCGGGAGATCTGCAGGACCTGGCACGTTGGCTTAATCCCAACTACAACCCGGACAAGGACTTCCTGCCGCCGGACCTGGCGAAGGCTGCGGCTGAACAACTCAAAGCCCGGCCCTGAGAAAACCTCTGTAGGAGCAAAGCTTGCTCGCGATGGCGTCCTTGAGATCGCTATCGCGAGCAAGCTTTGCTCCTACAGGGTTTGTGTGCGCTGCATGATTCGGTCTACCGATCGATCAGCCGACCTAGCCCATCGAGCAACCGCTGCAACGCCCCCTGATTGGTGCGCATTACCTTCAAGCCCGCCTCGGCCATGCGCTGCGCATCGCGCGGCAATTCGAACAGGCGCTGCACCGCCACCGCCAGCCCTTGCGCATCCTCAACCTCCTGCAACGCCCCGGCACTGCGCAACTGCGCGGCGATCTCAAGGAAGTTGAACAGGTGCGGGCCACTGAGCACCGGCTTGGCCAAGGCCGCCGGCTCAAGCAGGTTATGCCCGCCATTGGGCACCAGGCTACCGCCGACGAATGCACTGTCGGCCAGGGCATAAAGAAACAACAGTTCGCCCATGGTGTCGCCCAACAGCACCGATGTGGCGGCGGTGACCGCCTCTGCACTGGAGCGCCGCACCGTGGCAAAACCCTGCTGGCGACACAATTCGAACACCGGATTGAACCGCTCGGGATGGCGCGGCACCAGGATCAGCAAGGCATCGGGATGGCTCGCCAGCAACTGACGGTGGGCCGCCA
>NZ_AKJF01000154.1 GCF_000282475.1 Pseudomonas sp. GM78 | reverse complement strand
TGGATATGTACTCCGACAAAAAATATAGGTCGGCTATAAGGACGCCTTCGCCGGCAAGTCGGGTCGCCGCACCGCTGGCTCCTACAGTAAGGGCGAAAACCTGGGTGGCCGCGACCGCTGCCGGATGCAACAGTTGATCGCCTGGATTCGATAAGAAGCAGATTTTGCTTTGCAGGAGTGGGGTATTGCGAAGCGAGGGCCAGAACAGGCCCTCGCTGTATTGCAGTCAAATTCAGCGCTTGAGTTTGCGCTTGTTGCGGTATTGGTCGATGACCACCGCGACCACGATGATCAAGCCTTTGATGATGTCCTGGATATAGGCATCGACCCCGACGAAAGTGAACCCGCTGGCCATCACCCCAAGGATCAGCGCACCGATGACCGTGCCGGTGATGCGCCCTACCCCGCCCGCCAGGCTGGTGCCGCCGATGACCGCGGCGGCAATCGCATCCAGCTCATAGGACATGCCCATCCCGGCCTGGCCGGTGGCGGCACGGGCCGAAGCGACCACGCCTGCCAGTCCCGCCAGCAACCCGGCGATACTGTAGACGATGACCAGGTGGCGCTTGACGTTGATCCCGGAGGTACGCGCCGCCTGCATGTTGCCGCCGATGGCGTAGGTGTATTTACCGTACTTGGTGTAGCGCAACGCGATATGGAAGATCACCGCCACCACCAGGAAAATGATCACCGGCATCGCGCCATGACCAATGGCCGTGTAGGAGTCCGAGAGCATGCTCACCGGCTGGCCTTCGGTGTAGTAACGTGCCAGGCCACGGGCCGAGACCATCATGCCCAGGGTAGCAATGAACGGTGGGATCCCGGTAATCGCAATGATGCTGCCGTTGATTGCTCCTGCCAGCAGCCCGACGCCGAGCCCGACGATGACGGGAATCCACACCGGCAAGTCAGTCAGCGACGGGAAGACCGCCCGGGCGAAGTCCGAGGTCTGCGCCAGGCTGGCGGCGATCATTGCCGACAACGCCAACACCGAGCCGGACGACAGGTCGATGCCGGTCGTAATGATCACCTGGGTCACGCCAATCGCCAGCAGGCCGATGATCGACACTTGCAGGATCATCAAGACCAGCCGCTGGGAGTTCATCAGGAAACTCTGGTCGCGCACGATCCAGCCGAACACCTCGAACACCAGGCCGATGCCGATCAGCACCAGGAAAATACTCAGTTCAGTCGGAAAGCGCCGGCGACTCTTGACCGGTACCGTTGCTGGCTTGTTTTCCAGTATCGCATTCATAACAACTCACCCTTCTATCGCGTCGTCGACGCTGGCCGCGCCAGCGCCGGCATCCATTAGTGAACCGCGGACATGCCCGAGGCCAGTTGCATCACCCGTTCCTGGGTCGCTTCGCTGCGGTCGAGGGTGCCCATCAGGTCGCCCTCGTGCATGACCATGACCCGATCGCTCATGCCGAGCACTTCCGGCAGCTCCGAGGAAATCATGATCACCGCCATGCCTTCGCTGGCGAGGTAGGAGATAAGCCGGTAGATCTCGGCCTTGGCACCGACATCGATGCCGCGGGTCGGCTCGTCGAGAATCAGGATTCGTGGGTTGGTCATCAGCCAGCGCGCCAGCAAGGCCTTCTGCTGGTTACCGCCGGACAGCGTGTCGATGCATTGCTCGAGCGACGGGGTTTTCACCCGCAGCTTCTTGCACATGTCTTCGCACAGGGCGCGCAGGGCTTTTTGCTGGATGAAACCGTGGCCGGCGTAATGTGGCAGCACTGCCATCTCCATGTTCTCCAGCACCGACAGGCACGGGAACAGGCCGCTGAGCTTGCGATCCTCGGTCAACAGGGCGAAGCCCTTCTCGATGGCCATGTGCGGATCGGTAATGCGCACCACTTCACCGTCCAGGCGAATCTCGCCACCGTCGCTCGGGGTGATGCCAAAGATCGCCTCGGCGACGTTGGTCCGCCCCGAGCCCATCAACCCGGCAATGCCGAGGATCTCGCCGGCATGCAGATCGAAGGACACGTCCTTGAAAATGCCGTCGAGCTTGAGGTCGCGCACCGACAGCAAGAGATCGCCGATCGGCGTCTCGCGCAGCGGAAACAACTGGTTCAGTTCACGCCCGACCATCATCGAAATCAGGCTGTCGCCGTCCATGCTGTCGGCGCGTTGCAGGCCGATGTAGGCGCCGTCGCGGAACACTGCCACTTCGTCGGCGATGCTGAACACTTCATTCATTTTGTGGGTGATGTAGATGATGCCTTTGCCCTGGCTCTTGAGGTCGGCAATGATCGAAAACAGGTGGGCGACCTCCTTGTCGGTGATGGCCGAGGTCGGTTCGTCCATGATCAGGATGTCGGAGTCGTAGGACACTGCCTTGGCGATCTCGACCATCTGCCGTTCGGCGATGCTCAGGTTGCCGACCAGTTCCTCCGGATCAAGGTTGATGCGCAGGCGCTCCAACAGCTTCGCCGTGCAGCGGTGCATTTCCCGGTGGTCGATCATGTGGAAACCGTTGAGCTGCTCACGACCAATCCAGATGTTCTCGGCGATGCTCATGTGCGGCATCAGGTTGAGTTCCTGGTGGATCATCGCAATCCCGGCCTGCAGCGCCGCCAGGGGCGTTTCGAAGACCACCGGCTTGCCCCGCAGGCGCAGTTCGCCGGCGTCGGGCTGGTAGATGCCGGCGATGATTTTCATCAAGGTGGATTTGCCCGCGCCGTTCTCGCCCATCAGGGCCAGCACGGAACCGGGGCGTACCCGCAGCTGTACGTCGGACAAGGCCACCACGCCGGGGAAACCCTTGCTGACGTTGACGATCTCCAACAGGTACGGCTCATCGACAGGTGTTGCGGTTGGCTGCACACCCATCAACGGGGTGCTCGAAGCAGTCGCTGAAGCGAACATGATCAGGTACTCCATCAGCAAGGTCGCGGTGCCACCTTGCGTGTTTATTGTTGTTATTGAACGGACGGACTATTTGAACTGGTCAACGTTTTGCAGCGTGATCAAGCGATACGGCACCCAGACGGCCGGCTCTACCGCTTCGTTCTTGGCCATTTTGACTGCCGTTTCGATCGAACCGTCTGCCTGACCCTTGGCGTCCTGGAACACCGACACGACCAGAGCCCCCTTCTTCACCGCGTTCAATCCGTCAGGCGTACCGTCGACACCGGCGATCAGGATGCTGCCCTTTTCCACGCCGGCCTGTTGCAGGGCCATTGCGGCACCAATGGCCATCTCGTCGTTGTTGGAGACGACCGCGTCGAACTTGCGGCCCTGGGTCAGCCAGTCGTTGACCAGGGTCATGCCCTTGTCCCTCGACCAGATGCCGGTTTGCTCTTGCTCGATCTTGATGTTCGGGTACTTGGCCAGCACCTCCTTGACGCCCTTGGTGCGGTTGGTGGTGGAGTTGTTCGCCAGGTCGCCCAGCAGGATCACGATGTCGCCCTTGCCGCCCATTTTGTCGGCCAGGTATTGCATTTGCATCTGACCGGCCTCCAGGTCGTTGGAGGCGACAGTGACCACACCCTTGGGCAGGTTCAGGTCATCGGGACGACGGTTGACATAGACCAGCGGGATGCCGGCCTTCACGGCAGCTTCAGTGATTTTTTTGGTCGCGGCCGTATCCACCGGATTGACCACGATGGCATCGACTTTCTGGCTGATGAAGCTTTCGACCTGGCTCAGTTGCTTGACCACGTCGCTGCGGGCATCTTCGAACTGCAGCTGGACTTTGTCGGGATAGGACTTGGCTTTTGTGTCCATGGACTCACGCAGGTAGGTCAGCCAGGTGTCATCGAACTGCGACATGCTGACGCCGATCTTCATGTCAGCGAGTGCAGCGCCGCTGGCGAACATCAGGGACAAGGCGAGTGAGGCGAAACGGATCTTGGTCTTCATGAAAGGTCTTTCTCCACATTCTTGTTGGTTTTATGGATAAGGCGTGACGATTTCAGTAAGCGGACAAGCGAGAAAAGAGTTGGGGCCGGGTGCGAGGCAGTTCGCTGGAAATGACTTTATTGGAAAATATTTTCCATATCAACAGATTTTAGAATTTTATTATGATTTTGTTCGATGACTTTCGAAGGGGCTCAATTGCACCACCTGATGACGCTCGGAACTCAGCCGCGCAGCGTCTAGCACGCGGGTGGTCGCCAGTGCATCACGGGCGTCCACCGGCAGTGGGCCACCGCTCTGCAACGCGGTTTGTAGCTGCAAATAGAACTGATTCCAGCAACCACGCTCGGAGGAAATTCTTTCGCGCACTTCGCCCTGCTCGAACCAGCCCCAGCGCCGGTGCTCTTCCACGCCCCAGCGTTCACCTTCGGATTTCGGTGTGAGCCCGGCGAGGGCCGACGCCTCCTGACCGTCCAGGCCGTCGACGCTGTAGCAGCCCTGGGTGCCGGTCACGCGAAAGCGCGGGCCGGGCGTGTTTTGCAGACAACTACCGCCCAGATGCGAGATCACACCGTTGGCATGGGTCAGGGACATGAAGAAACCGTTGTCGAACGTCTGGCCTTTTTCCAGGTACTCCAGCTCGGCGTAAACCCGGGTGACGGGACCGAACAGCAGCAGCGCCTGATCCACCAGATGGCTGCCCAGGTCGCGCAGCCAACCACCGCCACTGCCGTTGTTCACCGACTGCGGCGAGTAGCGCTCGATCCGCGATTCGAAACGGCTGACCTGGCCCAGCGCACCGGACTCGATGAGTTTGCGCACGGTGAGAAAGTCCGAGTCCCAGCGCCGGTTCTGGTAGACGCTCAGTTGCACGCCCTGACGCTCGGCCATGGTGATCAGGGTTTGCGCCTGTTGCGCGTCGGCGGCGAACGGCTTGTCGCTGACCACCGCCACATTGTGTTCAATGGCGTCGAGCACCAGCGCCGGACGCCCTTTGAGCGGCGTGGACACCACCAGTACATCGACCCCGACTTCGACCAGTTGGCCGATGCTGTCGAAGGCCGGCACGCCGGGGTGTTCTGCCGCCAGCAACTGGCGCCGCTCGGTTGAACGGGTGACCACACCGACGAAGGTTGCACCCGGCAAGCTGCTGATCAGTGGGGCATGGAAAAACCGGCCGCCATGGCCGTATCCGACAAGTCCGATGCGCATCATTTATACCTGTGTTCGCATGATCTGTAGGAGCGTGGCTTGCCCGCGAAGCTTTTAGCGATCTTGAGGGCCCCTTCGCGGGCAAGCCTCGCTCCTACAGGGGGGGGTTAGCCGTAGAAGTGTGGGCGGTCTGGCAGGCCTACTTTTACGATCTGGCCGCTATTTTGTGCTTCGATACAGGCATCCGCCGCCACCGCCGCCGCAAAGCCATCCCACGCCGAAGGCCCGCCAACCTGCCCGGCCCGCACGCCATCGATGAACGCCTGCAACTCAACGTCATACGCCGCGATGAACCGATCCTTCCAGTCCATCAGAATCGCGTTGGACAGCTTCGCCCCGCTGCGCAATTGAACCTGGGACGGCTCCGGCAGTTTGGCGATGCCGGTCTCCCCGACCACTTCGCACTGGATGTCGTAGCCGTACTGGCAGTTGACGAAGACCTCCACATCGATGCGCGTGCCCTTGGCGGTTTCCAGCAGCACGATCTGCGGGTCTTTCAAATGCGCGAGGGCCTTGCTGGTCTTGCGCGGGAACACCACCTGCACCGACACGTAGTCGTCGTCGAGCAACCAGCGCAACACGTCCAGCTCATGGATCAGGGTGTCGGTGATCGCCATGTCGGTCTTGTAGTTCTCGCCCACGGTCGGGTTACGGTGGGCGCAATGCAGCATCAATGGCTCACCGATCTGGCCACTGTCGATCACTGATTTGAGTGCCCGATAACCCTCGTCGTACGGGCGCATGAAACCGACCTGTACCAGCCGCTTGCCGTAAGCCACTTCGGCTTCGACGATCTTGCGGCAACCTTCGGCGGTGACTGCCAGCGGTTTCTCGCAGAACACCGGCTTGCCGGCGGCAATCGCTGCCAGCACGAACTCTTCGTGACTCGGCCCCCAGGAGGTCACGAGGATCGCCTCGACTTCCGGTGCGTTTATCAGCGCATGGCCGTCGGGATAAACCTCGGCGGTCAGCTTCAAATCGGCAACGACCTTGGCCGCCTGTTGCAGGTTGATGTCGGTGACCGCCACGACCTGGCTATTGAGCAGGGCCTGGCTGCAACGACGGATATGGTCCTGGCCGATGGCCCCGGTGCCGATAACGCCAATCCGCAGTGAATTAGAGAGCAATGACATGGATATTCTCCTGTGAAGACTTGTTGTTGGTTTCAGGGGCAATCAGTACTGACGGGCCTTGGCCAGTCGCTCGTTCAGGGTCTTGGCCACCGCATCGGTGCGGGCGCTGGTGGAAACCTGCGCCACGCCGACCCGCCACCAGGACAGGTAGCCGTGAATCATGGTCTTGGGCAGAACCTTGATATCGATCAGCGTCGACACCGTCTGCAAGCGCGCATCCGCCAGGGCAGCCTGCAGCTCTTCAACGGTGGTCACTTTGTAAGTCTTGCAGCCATAGGCCGCCGCGCTCATAGCGAAATCCACCGGTACAAAGCCGCCATCGAGCTTGCCGGTTTGTGGGTTGCGGAAGCGGAATTCGGTGCCGAAGCTGTCCATGCCATTGCCCATCTGCAAGTTGTTGATGCAGCCGAAGGTCATGTTGTCGAGCAGCACCACGTTGATCTTGCGTCGCTCCTGAATCGAGGTCGCCAGTTCCGAGTGCAGCATCATGTAGGAGCCGTCGCCCACCAGCGCATAGACCTCACGACCCGGCTCGGCGAGTTTCACGCCCAACGCAGCGTTGACCTCGTAACCCATGCAGGAATAGCCGTACTCGACGTGGTAGGTGTTCACGCCCTTGCTGCGCCAACTGCGCTGCAAGTCGCCAGGCAGGCTCCCGGCTGCAGCGACGATCACGGCGTCGTCGGCCAGGGTTTCGTTGAGCACGCCGAGCACGCGGCTCTGGGTCAGGCAGGAACCGGTCAGCTCGATGAATTCACGCAGGACGGCCGGGTCCAGGTGGTCGTTGATTTCCGGGACGAAATCCTTGGCCTGGTATTGCACCTGATAGAGGCGATCGACTTCCTCATCCAGTTGCGCCTTGGCCTGGCGGGGTTGATCGCCCCAGCTCGAGCGATAATCCCCCAGCGCTTCGCCCAATCCCTGCAAACCGGTTCTGGCGTCCGCCAGCAATTGCACGCCGTCGAGTTTCAGGGCGTCGCAGGGGCTGATATTGAGGTTGAGAAATTGCACCCCGGGGTGCGCAAACAAGGACTTCGACGCAGTGGTGAAGTCGCTGTAGCGGGTGCCGATGCCGATGATCAGGTCAGCGTCCCTGGCCAGCAGGTTCGCCGCCAGGCAACCGGTTTCACCGATGCCACCCACATTCAGCGGATGGCTGGAGACCACCGCGCTCTTGCCGGCCTGGGTTTCGGCGAAAGGAATGTCGAAGCGCTCGGCAAAGGCCTGCAATGCGGCGTTGGCCCCCGAATACTTGACTCCGCCACCGCAGATGATCAGCGGTTTGCGCTTGCCTTTGAACAACGCCAGTGCATCGCCAAGCATGGCTTCGGTGGCTGGGCGACGCTCGATGCGGTGCACGCGTTTTTGCAGGAAATAATCGGGATAATCGTACGCCTCGGCCTGCACGTCCTGCGGCAGGGCCAGGGTCACGGCGCCGGTTTCCGCAGGGTCGGTGAGCACACGCATGGCGTGGATCGCTGCCGTCATCAACTGCTCGGGACGGTTGATGCGGTCCCAGTATTTGCTGACCGCCTTGAATGCATCGTTGGTGCTGATGCTCAGGTCATGGAACTGCTCGATCTGTTGCAGCACCGGGTCGGGCTGGCGGCAGGCGTACACATCGCCGGGCAACAGCAGCAAGGGAATGCGGTTGGCGGTCGCGGTGGCGGCAGCGGTCAGCATGTTCGCAGCGCCCGGCCCCACGGATGAAGTGCAGGCGTAGATCTTGCGTCGCAGATGCTGCTTGGCGAACCCGATGGCGGCATGGGCCATGCCTTGCTCATTGCGGCCCTGATGGACGATCAGGTCGCCACTGTCCTGTTCCAGGGCCTGGCCCAGGCCCAGCACGTTGCCGTGGCCGAAGATGGTAAAGATCCCGGCGACGAATTTGCTCTGGACCCCATCGACCTCGATGTACTGGTTATCGAGGAATTTCACCAGGGCCTGGGCCATGGTCAGTCTTGTTGTGGTCATGTTCGATCCTTCCAAATGCACATCCAATCCCTGTAGGAGCTGCCGAAGGCTGCGATCTTTTGATCTTGATCTTTAAAAACAGAATCAAAAGATCGCAGCCTTCGGCAGCTCCTACGGGG
>NZ_AKJF01000153.1 GCF_000282475.1 Pseudomonas sp. GM78 | reverse complement strand
GGCGGCCTTAAAGCCGACCTGATTGCAGGTTTGTGCGCGATCCCATTGTGGGAGCCAGCCTGCTGGCGATGGTGTGTCAGTCGACATCAATGTGTCTGACACACCATCGCCAGCAGGCTGGCTCCCACAGTTATTTTGGACACGCAAAAATCAGCGGCGGTCGGCTACTACGCCGATAAGCACCAGCACCACCAGCAACACCGGCGCCAGGCTGTAGTTGTTGAACTGGCTCAGGCCCTTGACGATCCACGGCGTGGCGTAGATCAACGCCGCACCGCTGCCGATCATGCACAGCAGGGACATCAGCGGTACGCGCAAGGCGCCGGCGATGCTGCCCAGGCGTTGCTCGACCCAGCCCTTGAAATCCGCACCGAACAGCACCAGCAGGCAACCGACCAGGGCGAGGGCGATTTCCGAGAGATTGCTGCGGCTCCAGCGAGACGCGGTGGCGAGCAGGTCGAGTACCAAATCCATTCGATTTCCTTATGTCAGAAATTTCTGCAGCAAGTCGTTGAGGAAGAGTTGTCCGCGCTCGGTAGCCGCCAGACGTGACGGTTCGACCTGCAACAGGCCGCTTTGTTCGGCTTCGCGACGGCTTTCGGCGAGGCTTTCCAGGGTCATGCCAGTGCGTTCCGGATATAGCCGCGCCTCGACACCTGCGGTCAGGCGCAGGGCATTCATCAGGAACTCGAACGGCATTTCTTCATTGCTCAGCGCTTTTTCGCCAGCCTGGTAGCGCTTTTTCGGGTTCAGGTAGTCTTTCGGCAGGCGGGTCTTCCAGGTGCGGATAATGCGCCCGTCCGGATGGCTGAGCTTGCCGTGGGCGCCGGCACCGATGCCGATGAAGTCGCCGAAGCTCCAGTAATTGAGGTTATGCCGTGCCGGACGGCCGGGCTGGGCATAAGCCGAAACTTCATACTGGGCATAACCGTGTTCGGCCAACAGCGCCTGGCCGGCCTCCTGGATATCCCACAGGGTGTCGTCTTCCGGCAGCGTTGGCGGTTGGTTCCAGAATACGGTGTTCGGCTCCAGAGTCAGCTGATACCAGGACAGGTGGGTCGGCTTCAAGGCGATGGCCTGGCGCAAGTCGCTCAGGGCATCGTCCAGCGATTGATCGGGCAAGCCGTGCATCAAGTCCAGGTTGAAGTTATCGAACCCCGCTTGACGGGCCATGCCGGCGGCGCGCACGGCCTCGTCACCGTTGTGGATGCGACCCAGGGCAGTGAGCTTTTCTTGCTGGAAACTCTGGATGCCAATCGACAGGCGATTGATGCCCAGTGCGCGGTAGGCGATGAACTTCTCTTGTTCGAAGGTCCCCGGATTGGCTTCCAGGGTGATCTCGATGTCGCTGGCGAAAGGAATCCGCTGTTCCACACCCTTGAGCAAGCGCCCCAAGGCTTGTGCGCTGAACAGGCTGGGCGTGCCGCCGCCGAAGAAGATCGAGCTCAGCTCGCGGCCGTAGACGGCGTGCAGGTCCTGATCAAGGTCAGCCAGCAATGCGTCGACATACTCTTCTTCCGGCAGCACGGGGCTGGCGGTGTGGGAGTTAAAGTCGCAATAAGGGCATTTGCGTACGCACCACGGGATGTGGATGTACAGCGCCAGGGGCGGCAGCACAGGCAGGGCGGCCCGAGGCGATTGTGCGGCGCCGCCGAAGATCAGCGGCGACGCGGAGGATTCACGGGTCATTTCAAGCCCAGACGCTGGCGCAGCAGATCCATTGCACGGGCGCGGTGACTGATCTGGTTCTTGTCGCCCGGGCTGAGCTCGGCGCTGGAGCAATCACGCTCCGGCACCCAGAACAGCGGGTCGTAGCCAAAACCGTGTTCGCCGCTGGCCTGGGTCAGGATGCGCCCGTGCCACAGGCCTTCACACAGGATTGGCAGTGGATCGTCGGCATGACGGACCAATGCCAGCACACAGACGAACTGCGCGCCACGCTCGGCTTCGGGCACGTCCTTCAACACCTCGAGCAGCTTGGCGTTGTTCGCCGCATCGCCCTTGCCATCGGCATAACGCGCCGAGTAGATGCCCGGCGCACCGCCAAGGAAATCCACCGCCAGCCCGGAATCGTCGGCCAGTGCTGGCAAGCCGGAAATGCGCGCGGCATTGCGGGCCTTGAGGATGGCGTTCTCGACGAACGACAGGCCGGTTTCTTCAGGCTCCACGCTGCTGAACTCGCCGATCGAGCGCAGTTGCACCGACTCGCCGAGCATGGCCTGGAGTTCCTTGAGTTTGCCGGCGTTATGGCTGGCCAGTACGAGTTGCGTGAAGTTGATCATTCGCCGGGGAAGAGCTCTTGGTTGAAGTTGATGGTGTTGATTTTGTCACCGGTCTGCACCTTGATGTCGAAGGTGCGGGTTTCCTGCTGTTCCACCGGGTATTGGGCGATGTAGTAGATCGCGCCTTGTTCGGTGATCTGCCGGAATTTCAGGTTAATGCTTTGGCTGGTCAGGTCTTTGACCGTACCGCTGACCTGGGCCATCTGCGGCTTGCCGTCCTTGATCACCGAAACGTTGATCACGCCCTGATTCTTGCTGCGTGTCAGTTCCGCAGCCTTGGCAATGTCGGGTGTCAGGAACGTGGAGTTGAAGGTGTTGTAGTGCACCGTCGTGTCGCCAAAGACTTCCTTGCGATCACCTTTGATTGCATCGGCGGCCATGGCCGTGACGCTCAGGCAGGCGGTGAGTAGTAACAGCGCTAGACGACCCATGATCATTCTCCTCGAAATAAGGTGTTCAGACCGCGACCTTGTGGTCTGCAAGCCCCGGGCTGCTGACGCGGTAAATGCCGATCTCACCTAACAGATTAGGCCATAGCTTGCTGGCCCACCCGTGCCGATGCTGTTGATCCACGGCCAGCCGATCAATGACCTTGGCTTCACGTTCGAGGCACAAGGCTTCAAAGTCGGCGAAGGTGCAGAAGTGAATGTTCGGCGTGTTGTACCAGGTGTACGGCAGAAACTCGGAAACCGGCATCCGGCCCTTGCTCGCCAGGTACCAGCGGCAGCGCCAGTGACCGAAATTGGGGAAGGTGATGATGCACTGGCGGCCGACCCGCAGCATTTCGTCGAGGATCTTGTCCGGGTAGTGCACCGCTTGCAGCGCCTGGGTCATGACCACGATGTCGAAACTGTTGCTGGCAAAGTTGCCCAGGCCCTTGTCCAGGTCCTGCTCGATGACGTTGATGCCCTTGGCCACGCATTCGGCGATGTTATCCGCGTCGTTTTCCAGGCCGTAGCCGGTGACCTGCTTGTTGTCGCGCAGCCAGGTCAGCAGTTCGCCGTTGCCGCAACCGAGGTCGAGCACGCGGCTGCCGGCGGGGATCCATTCCTGGATGATTTCCAGATCAGCTCTCATGGCTATCTCACAACGTAATGCGGTTCATGTAATTGCCGAACGCCTGCAAGTAGCGCGGGATCGGAATCAGGAAGGCGTCGTGGCCTTGCGGCGCGTCGATTTCCAGGTAGCAGACGTCCTTGCGCGCGGCCATCAGCGCGTCCACCAGTTCCCGCGAGCGGGCAGGGGAGAAGCGCCAGTCGGTGGTGAACGACATCACGCAGAACTTGGCGGTGGCGTTGGCGAAGGTTTTCGCCAGGTCATCGTCGAAGTTGGCCGCCGGGTCGAAGTAGTCCAGGGCCTTGGTCATCAGCAGGTAAGTGTTGGCGTCGAAACGCCCGGAGAACTCTTCACCCTGATAGCGCAGGTAGCTTTCGACCTGGAACTCGACGCTGTGGAAGTCGTAGTTGAGCTTCTCGCTTTTCAGGCCGCGACCGAATTTCTCACCCATGGAGTCGTCGGACAGGTAGGTGATGTGCCCGACCATGCGCGCCAGCATCAGCCCGCGCTTGGGGATCACGCTGTGTTCCTGGAACGAGCCACCGTGGAATTCGGGGTCGGTGAGGATCGCCTGGCGCGCCACTTCGTTGAAGGCGATGTTCTGCGCCGACAGCTTGGGGGCCGAGGCGATGGCCAGGCAATGACGGATGCGGTCTGGGTAAGTGATGCTCCACTGCATCGCCTGCATGCCACCCAGGCTGCCGCCGATCACGGCGGCAAATTGGGCGATGCCGAGGCGATCGGCCAGGCGCGCCTGGCTGTGCACCCAGTCTTCCACGGTCAATACCGGGAAATCGGCGCCGAACGGCTTGCCGGTTTCCGGGTTGATGCTGCTCGGGCCGGTAGAGCCGTTGCAGCCACCGAGGTTGTTCAGGCTGACCACGAAGAACTTGCTGGTGTCGATGGGCTTGCCGGGACCGATGCAGCTGTCCCACCAACCGGGTTTGCGGTCGTCGGGGCTGTGATAGCCGGCGGCATGGTGGTGGCCGGACAAGGCGTGGCAGATCAGCACGGCGTTGCTCGCCGTGGCGTTCAGTGTGCCGTAGGTCTCGTAGATCAGGTCATAGGCCGGGAGCGAACGGCCGCAGGCCAACGCCAGGGGTTCGCTGAAGTGCGCCACTTGTGGCGTCACCAGACCAACAGAATCGGAAGGAAAGGCAGCTGGCATCGACCCTGCTCTCGTTGAAATGAGGCGTAAGTCTAAAGACCGGTGGGGTAAGCGGCAAGCAAAGGCCGGGCCTCATTTTATCCAGCTGGACCGAGGCGCTGCCTTCGCGGGCAAGCCTTGCTCCTACAAGTCCCGGGTTGCATACAAATCCCGCGACCGACTCAATATTGTAGGAGCAAGGCTTGCCCGCGATGAACGATGACGCGGTTAGCCTGCTGAACGCATCAGATCAGGCCGAACAGTTGTTTCGGCATCAGCGCGTAGTAAGCCAGACGCGGAATCAGCCAGCTCTGCAGCAATTGCAGCGCGATGAAGGCGAAGATCGGCGAGATGTCGAGGCCGCCCAGGTTCGGAATGATCCGGCGGAACGGCGCCAATACCGGTTCAGTGATCTGCTGGACCAACTCGGCGCCCGGGTTGTGGCTTCCCGGAGCGACCCAGGACAGGATCACGCTGATGATCATCGCCCAGAACAGGATCTTCAAGAACAGCGCGAAGATGCCGATCAGTGCCCAGGGGGCCAGGAACAGCACATCGATCGAGTAACCACTGAGCAGCAGGATGACCGCGAACAGCGCCATTTGCACGACCAGGGCCAGTACCAGCGAGGACATGTCCAGCCCGAACATGCTCGGGATAACCCGGCGCAGTGGCTTGAGCAGCGGTTGCGTGGCCTTGACGGCGAATTGGCAGAGCGGGTTGTAGAAGTTCGCCCGCACCAATTGCAGGATGAAACGCAGCAGCACGATCAAAAGATACAGGCTGCCCAAGGTCTGGATCACAAAAATGGCAGCGTCATTGAGTCCGAGCATTATTGATTCCTTATTAAGTGCTGATTAGCGACCGAGTTGCTCAGCCATCTCGGCCGAGCGGTGCGCGGCGGCGCCCAGGGCTTTTTCGACCAGTGCTTCAAAGCCATTGGCCTGGAACGATTTGATCGCGGCTTCTGTGGTGCCGGCGGGCGACGTGACGCGGCGACGCAGCTCGGCGGCGTCGACGTCGCTGGACACTGCCATGTGGGCAGCGCCCAAAGCGGTTTGCAGGGTCAGTTGGGCGGCGATGTCTGCTGGCAGGCCGAGTTTGACGCCAGCGGCGGTCATGGCTTCGATCAGCAGGAAAAAGTACGCAGGGCCGGAACCTGAAACGGCGGTGACCGCATCCAGTTGCTGTTCTTCATCCAGCCACAGGGCAATACCAACCGCCGATAGCAGCTCTTGAGCTTGCTGACGTTGTTCAGTGGTCACTTGGGCGGTGGCGAACAGGCCGCTCACGCCCTGGCGCAACAGTGCCGGGGTGTTAGGCATGCAGCGCACGATCGGCTGGGCGCCGAGCCAGTTGTTCATGCTGGCGCAAGTAATGCCAGCGGCAATCGACACCACCAGTTGCCCGGGCTTCAGGCTTGGGCGAATGGCTTCGCAGACAGCCTTCATCGCCTGGGGCTTGACCGCCAGCACCACCACATCGGCGCCTTCAATGGCCTGGGCATTGTCGGCGAATACTTCGATGCCATGTTCGGCGCTCACACGGGTGCGGGTTTCTTCGCCCGGATCGCTGGCGCGGATCTGCGCGGCTTCCAGACCTTTGGCCCGCAGGCCGCCGATCAAGCTGGCGGCCATGTTGCCGGCACCGATAAAGGCAATACGCGTCTTGCTCATGTCAGGTCCTTATCAAGAAGTGGGATGGCCATATTTACGACTGGCTGTAGTCGCGGGCGCCAAACAGTGCGGTACCGATCCGCACCCACGTGGCGCCCTGGGCGATGGCCGATTCGAGATCGTGGCTCATCCCCATGGAAAGTGTGTCGAGCGGCAGATTCAGGCTGGCCTGCAGGTTTTGCACGGCAGCGAAAGCGGCATCCTGGGCGGCACGATCTTCGGTCGGCTCGGGAATGGCCATCAGCCCGCGCAATTTCAGGCGCGGCAAGGCGCTGATGGCGTTGGCCAGGGCCGGCAGGTCCGCCGGGGTGCAGCCGGACTTGCTGGCTTCACCGCTGACATTGACCTGGATGCAGATGTTCAGCGGTGGCATTTCGGCGGGGCGTTGCTCGGACAGGCGTTGCGCGATTTTCAGGCGGTCCACGGAATGCACCCAGGCGAAGTGCTCGGCGATTGCACGAGTCTTGTTCGATTGAATGGGGCCGATGAAGTGCCAGATCAAGGGCAGGTCGCTCAGTTCAAGCTGCTTGCCCAGGGCTTCCTGCAGGTAGTTCTCGCCAAAGTCGCGCAGGCCAGCGGCATAGGCTTCACGCAGCGCCTGTGCGGGTTTGGTCTTGCTGACGGCCAGCAACTGCACGCTGTTTTCATCGCGGTGGGCGGCGAGGGCGGCGGCACGGATACGTGAACCAACCCGTTCAATGTTGTCTGCTATCGTGGACATTCAAGAGGCGCCAGCGGTCTGAGGTTGGCGGCATTCTACTGGAATTGAGGGGTGCTATGGATATCACTGAGTTGCTGGCGTTCAGCGCCAAACAAGGCGCATCCGACCTGCATTTGTCGGCAGGGCTGCCACCGATGATTCGCGTCGATGGCGATGTGCGGCGCATCAACTTGCCGGCCCTGGGACACAAGGAAGTGCAGGCGCTGATCTACGACATCATGAACGACGCCCAGCGGGTGGCGTTCGAAAAGCACCTGGAAACCGACTTTTCCTTTGATGTGCCGGGTGTCGCGCGATTTCGGGTCAATGTCTTCAATCAGAGTCGAGGTGCCGGTGCTGTCTTTCGCACGATCCCGTCCAGGGTCCAAAGCATGGAAGAGTTGGGCATGGGCGAAGTGTTTCGCAAGATGACCGACGCGCCACGCGGCCTGGTCCTGGTGACCGGCCCGACGGGGTCCGGCAAGTCCACCACCCTGGCGGCGATGATCGACTACCTGAACAGCCATCGCCATCACCACATCCTTACGATCGAAGACCCTATCGAGTTTGTCCACGAATCGCGCAAATGCCTGATCAATCAGCGTGAAGTCCACCGCGATACCCGCAGTTTCGCCACAGCCTTGCGTTCGGCCCTGCGCGAAGATCCGGATGTGATCCTGGTGGGGGAGATGCGTGACCTGGAAACCATCCGCCTGGCCTTGACCGCTGCCGAGACCGGCCACCTGGTGTTCGGCACGCTGCACACGACCTCGGCGGCGAAAACGATCGACCGGATCATCGACGTGTTTCCGGGGGACGAGAAGTCGATGGTGCGTTCGATGCTGTCCGAGTCGTTGCTGGCGGTGGTGTCCCAGACCCTGGTGAAGAAGATTGGGGGCGGGCGGGTCGCGGCCCACGAGATCATGCTGGGAACGTCGGCGATCCGTAACCTGATCCGGGAAGACAAGGTGGCACAGATGTACTCGTCGATTCAGGCGGGCGGGTCGCTGGGGATGCAGACGCTGGATATGGGCTTGAAGGAGCTGGTGACCAAGGGCCTGGTCAATCGCGAACAGGCGCGGGAGAAGGCACGGTCGCCGGATAATTTCTGAGGAAGAAATGTAGTGCTTTCATGGGCCCCATCGCGAGCAGGCTCGCTCCCACAGGGACTGCGTAAATCCTGTGGGAGCGAGCCTGCTCGCGAAGGGGTCATCATGTTCAGTGCAAATACCGGATGCGTTCAGATCAGCGCTGAACAACCTGCATCGCTTTCTGATCTTTCGGCAGAACCCGCTTGGCCACTACGTAGTGCTTTTCCCAGTACGGTTTCTTCAAGGTGTCGATGCTCACCGACTTGCCACGGCGTGGTGCGTGGATGAAGCGGTCGTTGCCCAGGTAGATGGCAACATGATTGACTCGACGGCTCTTGATGTTGAAGAAAATCAGGTCGCCCGGTTTCAAATCGTTGCGATCGACTTTCTCGCCATGACCGCTGGCCATGGCATTGGAGGTACGCGGCAGGTCAAACGTGGCGTCGTTGAACGCGTATTTCACCAGGCCGCTGCAGTCGAAGCCTTTGCTCGGGCTGCTGCCGCCCCAGCGGTACGGCGTACCGAGGACGTTGACGGCGCGGCTCAGCACGTTGCTGCTTTCCCGGGTCGCCATCGGCGGCACCAGGCTGCTTTTGCTGACCAGCTGTGGAGCCAGTTTGAGCGATTTCTTGCTTTTGCTCGAAGGAGCAGCAGCATGGGATTTTTGGGTGTAACCATTAACGTTCGGAAGACGTTGCTCACGATTGGTGGCGTGGGCGGCCAGTGGCAATAATAGGCAAATGGTTAGCCATGTCTTGAAAAATGGACGCATTAGGCAGGGCTCGTATAAGTTAGCGCGAAACTTTATAACAGCTTTTTTTGGCATTCCGAGGCCGTTGGTCGATTCCATCTGGGTCTAACGGAACCAAATGAGCGGTAAATTGACGCAATTGTCTGACAGAAGTCAGGTGCCATAAGGGTTTGGCGGAAGGGACAGTATCAGTTGCCATACGTCGGCTGCTCGTAAAAAAGTCACAAAGATTTAAAGAATATTTATCTATCGTGTGAATCGAGGTCCTCCATGAACACCTATCAACCGCCCGTTCCGCATCAAGACACCCACAGCAAGGTGATCGGTTACCTGCTGTGGATTTTTGGATTTACCGGTGCTCACCGCTTTTATTACGGCAAGCCGGTGACCGGGACGATCTGGTTTTTCACCTTCGGTTTGCTGGGGATCGGCTGGTTGATCGACCTGTTCCTGATCCCGGCCATGGACCGTGAAGCGGACCTGCGATTTACCGCAGGTCCCATCGAATACAACGTGGCGTGGATCCTGTTGACGTTTCTCGGGGTGTTCGGTGTGCACCGGATGTATCAGGGGAAGTGGATCAGCGGGTTGCTGTACCTGGTGACGGGTGGGTTGTTCTTTCTGGGGGTGCTGTATGACTTCTGGACACTGAATGACCAGGTTTCTGTGCGTAACGCCCAGAATCGCGGCGCCTTTTAATAAGTCATCGCCAGCAGGCTGGCTCCCACAGGATTTGTGTCGTTCACAGATCCTGTGGGAGCTAGCCCTGCTGGCGATTGGGACGACGCGGTTTTAAGCCTGGTGGCTGATCCGGCCGTCGACCAGTGTGTAACGCACCACACCCGGCAAGCTGTGACCCAGGAACGGGCAGTTCTCGCCTTTGGACAGCCAGGTCTCACCGGCCACGGTCGAGGCCGCCGGGTCGAACAGCACGATATCCGCCGCGCCACCCACCGCCAGCTTGCCCGCCGGCAGGCGCAAGGCCTCGGCAGGGCCGGCACTGAGTCGTGCCAGCAGCGTCGGCAGGTCGAGCAAGCCGTCTTCAACCAAAGTCATCGCCAGCGGCAGCAGCAGTTCAACACTGCTGATGCCAGGCTCGGTAGCCCCGAACGGCGCCAGTTTGGCGTCCCGCTCGTGGGGTTGGTGATGGCTGGAAATGGCCGACACCACGCCTGACTTCACGGCGGCACGCAAACCCTCACGGTCTGCGCGGGTGCGCAGCGGTGGCTGCACGTGATAGAGGCTGCTGAAATCGATCAGCGCTTCGTCGGTCAGAATCAACTGGTACAGGGCGACATCCGCCGTGACCTTCAAGCCGCGCTGCTGGGCCTGGGCGATCAGGGCCACGCCACGGGCGCTGGTCAGCTGGCTGAAGTGCGCGCGCACGCCGGTTTGCTCAACCAGCAGCAGATCCCGGGCCAGTGCCACGGTTTCAGCAGTTTCCGGAATCCCCGGCAGGCCGAGGAAGCTCGCGGTCGGTCCTTCATGGGCCAGGCCGCCTTCCGCCAGGTCATGGTCCTGGGAGTTGAAGATCACCGTGAGGTCGAAGGTGGCCGCGTAATCCAGAGCCCGGCACAGGGTGCGGGTGTTGCGGAAACTTTCCAGGCCGTTGCCGAAGGCCACGCAACCGGCATCGCGCAAGGCAACCAGCTCTGCAAGCTGTTCGCCGTCCAGGCCTTTGCTCAGTGCGCCGATCGGGAACACTTTGGCGTTACCGGCTTCGCGGGCGCGGTCGAGGATCAGTTCGGCCACGGCCGAGGTGTCCAGCACCGGCTTGGTTTTTGGCGGGCAGCACAGGCTGGTTACGCCACCGGCAGCGGCGGCGCGGGTTTCGCTGACAATCGAACCTTTGCGGCTGTAGCCCGGCTCGCGCAGGGCGACGTTGAGGTCGACCAGGCCAGGGGCGGCCACCAGGCCTGTGGCGTCAATGGTATCGACGGCGACAAAACCGGCTGGCGCAGCGCCAAGGGCGACGACTTTGCAGGCTTCAATGTGGATATCGGTGACTTGATCCAGGCCGCTGGCCGGATCGATGACGCGGGCGCCAAGAATGCTGAGCTTCACTGAACGTTCTCCTGCTCGAATTGGCGTTGCGCAGTTTGACCGCTCATGGCCATGGACAAGACGGCCATGCGAATCGCGATGCCGTAGGTCACCTGGTTGAGGATTACCGAATGTGGACCGTCGGCTACCGCCGATTCGATCTCCACGCCCCGGTTGATCGGCCCCGGGTGCATGACGATGGCATCCGGCTTGGCGCCGGCCAGGCGCGCGGTGGTCAGGCCGAACAGGCGATAGAACTCGCCCTCGCTCGGCAGCAGGCCGCCGGTCATGCGCTCGCGCTGCAGGCGCAGCATGATCACCACGTCGACGTCTTTCAGGCCTTCGGTCATGTCGGTGTAGACCTTCACGCCGTATTGCTCGATGCCGATCGGCAGCAAGGTCTTCGGCGCGATCACGCGGATGTCCGGGCAACCCAGGGTTTTCAGGGCCAGCATGTTTGAGCGCGCCACCCGGGAGTGCAGGATGTCGCCGACGATGGCCACTGAAAGGTTTTCGAAGCCGCCCTTGTGCCGGCGGATGGTCAGCATGTCGAGCATGCCCTGGGTCGGGTGGGCGTGACGGCCGTCGCCGCCGTTGATGATCGCCACTTGAGGGCAAACATGTTCGGCGATGAAGTGTGCGGCACCGGAATCACCGTGGCGCACGACGAACATGTCGGCGGCCATTGCTTCCAGGTTGCGCAGGGTGTCGAGCAGGGTTTCCCCCTTGCTCGCCGACGATGTCGACACGTTCAGGGTGATCACGTCCGCCGACAGCCGCTGGGCCGCCAGTTCGAAGGTGGTGCGGGTGCGGGTGGAGTTTTCGAAGAACACGTTGCACACGGTCTTGCCGCGCAGCAACGGGACTTTCTTCACCGCCCGGGCGCCGACTTCGAGGAACGAGTCGGCGGTGTCGAGGATTTCCGTCAGCAGCTCGCGGCGCAAACCGTCGAGCGAGAGGAAGTGGCGCAGCTGGCCCTGATCATTGAGCTGCAGCGGGCGCTTGGTATCTGGAGGCGTCATCGCGAGGGGGACTCTCAATAGGGCGAATTAAAGGGCGAGGTCTTGCAGTTCGAGCTTGAGTTCCGGCCCCGACAGTTTCACCCGCTCGTGGGCTGCCAGGGACAGGGTCGCACCCAGTACGTTCGGGCGGATCGGCAGTTCCCCGGCGTCCAGGTCCAGCAGGCAGACCAGCGTCACGCTGGCCGGGCGGCCATAGTCGAAGAGTTCGTTCATGGCAGCGCGAATGGTCCGCCCGCTCATCAGTACGTCGTCGATCAGCACCAGATGCTGGCCTTCGATCTCGAACGGCAGGGCCGACGGGCGCACTTGCGGGTGCAGGCCGTTCTGGCTGAAGTCGTCGCGGTAGAAGGAAACGTCGAGTGTGCCAAGCGGTTCAGCGCTGCCCAGCTCTTTGAGCAGGGCCTGGGCAACCCACACACCACCGGTACGAATGCCGATGTAGCGCGGTTCGCTGATGCCACGGTGTTCCAGGTGTGCCTTGAGACGGATCGCCATCTGGCTGATCAGTTCGGCGGGATTGGGCAGGCTCATGGTTGCTCCTTCTTGGGCCCGAGCCGGGTCGTTGCCGCAGGTGGCTCGGGTTGTAGCTAAAAGAGACGGGTGACGGCTCTTCAGGATTAGGATTGGAACAATGCGCTGTTCTCGTCGAGCCAGCCTTGCAGCAGCAGGGCGGCGGCGATGGCATCCACCGGGTTGTCGCGGTAGCTGCCTTTCTGCCCGCCCCGGGCCAGGCGTTCGCCCTTGGCCTCGTAGGTGGTCAGGCGTTCATCGTGGGTGTAGAAGGGCAGGTTGAAGCGGCCGTTCAGGCGCCGGGCGAACTTTTCCGCGCGGGCGCACATGTCGCTGGGCGTGCCGTCCATGTTCAGCGGCAGGCCGACCACCACGGCATCGGGCTTCCACTCCTTGATCAGCGCTTCGACCTGATCCCAGTCGGGAATACCGTTTTGTGCCTTCAAGGTGCACAGCTCGCGGGCCTGGCCGGTGATGACCTGGCCAACCGCAACGCCGATCTGTTTGGTGCCGTAGTCGAATCCCAGAATCAACCGCAGGGCCATCAGGCGTGCCCCGCCTGGCTGGTGAGCAGGCTGAGGTTGACGCCCAGGTGCTTGGCTGCCGCTTCCAGGCGCAGCTCGCTGCTGGTGTTGAACAGGATGTCGGCGTCGTACGGGCAGGTCAGCCAGGCGTTCTGGGCCAGTTCGGCCTCCAGTTGCCCGGCTTCCCAACCGGCATAACCCAGGGTGATCACGCTTTTCGCCGGGCCGACGCCATCGGCGATGGCGAACAGCACGTCCTGGGAGGTCGACAGGGACAGCTCGCCTTCCAGATCGACGGTCGCTTGAAAACTCTGGCCCTTGGGGTGCAGGACAAAGCCGCGATCGGTCTGCACCGGACCGCCGATGAAAATCGGCACGTGCTGGCACAGCGCGGGCGGCTCGATGTCCGGGCGCAATTGCTCGAGGATATCGGCCAGGTTCAGGTCCTGCGGACGGTTGACCACAAGCCCCATGGCACCATTGGCCGTGTGCTCGACGATGTAGGTCAAGGTGTGGGCAAAGTTCGGGTCGACCATGTGAGGCATGGCGATCAGGAAGTGATGCTTGAGGTAGCTGGGGCTGACGTTTTTCATGAACGCTAGTGTGGCGTTGGAGGGACGAACTGACAAGCTGGGGATGCCGCAATTTGGCAGGCTTCATCGATCCAATGTGGGAGCGAGCCTGCTCGCGATGACGGCGGCACATTCAAAATTGATGTGTCAGACAGACCGCTATCGCGAGCAGGCTCGCTCCCACAAGGGGATTTGTGGTGGTCAGTTGCTTGAGAGGCGATCGCCGCGGGCAAATTTCCACGTGCGGATGATTTCCAGTCGATCGATGTCCGACAGGTCCCCGGTAAAGGGGGCAAACGGCGCTGCCAGGCGCACGATGCGCTGGGCCGCCTGGTCCAGCAGCGGTTGCCCGGACGACTCCAGTACCAGCACCTCATACAGCGAGCCGTCGCGGTTGATCGAGACCATCAGGCGCAAGTTGCCGTAAATCTGCTTGCGCCGGGCTTCGTCGGGGTAATTGAGATTACCGATGCGCTCGACTTTTTTACGCCATTCATCCTTATACCAGGCGCCCTTGTCGCGCATGGTCGAGGCGGCGCTCAAGCGGTGGATGCGCGGGCGCTTGGCGTACAACTGTTGTTCCTGGGCCAGTTCGGCTTCGAGGCTGGCGATGTCGCTGGACAGTTGTTCGCTATCAAAGGTCGGTGCCGCCACCGCAGGTTTGGTGACGGGCTTGGGCTCTTCTGTTTTCGCCGCGGCTTTCTTCGGCTTCGGCGCAACCGTGGTCACGGCAGCCTTGGGCGGGGCTTCCTGCTGTTCAGGCTTGGCCGCTGGCGGTGGCGTGACTTTCTGAACCTTATTGTCCTGGAAGGGCGCAATCTCGGTGGTCTTGGGGACGGCCTTCTTGTCCAGGGTGCCGCTGCCTTGCTGATTTTCCTGGGCAAGGAAATCGGCCTTTTCCGGCTTCTTTTCGCTTTTGAAGGTGGCGAGGGTGATTTCCAGGGTCTTACTGATCTGCTTGGGCTCGACCATCGTAAAGCCGACACCCAGCAATAAGGCCAGGTGCACCAACGCCGCCAGAAACAGGGTAAATCCGAGGCGATCGGCCGGGCGCACGCCGTGGTGGGCGAGTTCGGGGGGCAGATCGGACGGGAGGGTCATGACAAGGAAACCAACATCACGTTTTCACAGGCCGCGCATGATAACGCAATGTTGGTTTGGCTTTTCAACGGGCCTTTAGCTTCTGATCGATGGCATCCATCAGCATGCCGCCGATATCGGTGCCGAAGGCGTTATCGATTTCGCGGATGCAGGTCGGGCTGGTGACGTTGATTTCTGTCAGGTGCTCGCCGATCACATCGAGGCCGACAAACAACAGGCCTTTTTCGCGCAGGGTCGGGCCGACTTGTGCGGCGATCCAGCGATCCTTCTCGGTCAACGGACGGGCTTCGCCGCGCCCACCGGCGGCGAGGTTGCCACGGGTTTCACCGGCCGCGGGAATGCGCGCCAGGCAATAGTCCACCGGCTCGCCGTCGATCATCAGGATGCGCTTGTCGCCATCGACGATGGCCGGCAGGTAGCCCTGGATCATGATTTGCTGCTGGCCGTGCAGGGTCAGGGTTTCGAGGATCACCGACAGGTTCGGGTGGCCGGCGGTGTGACGGAAGATCGAGGACCCGCCCATGCCGTCCAGCGGCTTGAGGATCACGTCGCCATGATGGTCGGCGAATTCGCGCAATACGTCAGGGCGACGGCTGACGATGGTCGGCGGCGTGCACTGCGGGAACAGCGTGGCGAACAGTTTTTCATTGCAGTCACGCAGGCTCTGCGGCTTGTTGACCACCAGCACGCCGGCGCTCTCGGCCTGTTCCAGCAAATAAGTGGAATAGACGAATTCCATGTCGAAGGGTGGATCCTTGCGCATCAGGATCACGTCCAGGTCGCTCAGCAGGTTGTCCTGCTCGGCTTCCAGCTCGAACCATTTTTCCGGGTTGGCGAACACTTTCAGCGGACGCATCCGCGCCCGGGCCTGACCCTCGGCCTGGTACAGGTCGCGCTGCTCCATGTAGAACAGTTCCCAGCCGCGTTTCTGTGCGGCCAGCAGCATGGCCAGCGAGCTATCCTTTTTATAGGAGATGCTGGCGATAGGATCCATGACAATCCCGACACGAACGCTCATGGGTGTTTCCTCAGAAGTGGGTGAGGCCTATGTAAATCCTGTAGGAGCGAGCCTGCTCGCGATGGGCTAAAGATCACCGCGCTCATCCTGCTGATTCGCGTCATCGTTGACGACCATCGCGAGCAGGCTCGCTCCCACAAAAGATCAATCCAAAGGACCGTATAAAAGTGGCGTCAGAGTGGCGCTGAGTGTGTTCCCGGTCAAGGAAAAACCACTCCCATGGCCGGCCGATAGATTGGATTTGGAGACTGTGCTAAAAAGGCTGCCATGTTGTGCCGGCCCTTGAGCATCAAGGGTTTCGAGCCCTCGATGCCCTGCAGATGGACAAATAGATTCGCAAAGGCGACGGTAGAGCACCTATGGAAAAGCAACCCAGCGCCTTGAAGGTCATGGTGATCGACGATTCGAAGACGATTCGCCGCACCGCCGAAACACTGCTCAAGAACGTGGGGTGCGAGGTCATCACGGCCATCGACGGCTTCGATGCCCTGGCCAAGATCGCCGATCACCACCCCGGTATCATCTTTGTCGACATCATGATGCCGCGCCTGGATGGCTATCAGACCTGCGCATTGATCAAGAACAACAGTGCATTCAAGTCCACGCCAGTGATTATGCTGTCGTCCAAGGACGGGCTGTTCGACAAGGCCAAGGGGCGCATCGTCGGCTCCGACCAGTTTCTGACCAAGCCTTTCAGCAAGGAAGAACTGCTGAACGCGATCCAGGCCCATGTTCCGGGCTTTGCCGCTGTTTTGCCGCAGTAAGACACCTACAGTGACGCTCGGCCATTGGGCCCTGCGTCGACAAGAATGGGGAAGACCATGGCACGTATCCTGATCGTCGACGATTCGCCGACCGAAATGTACAAACTGACCGGCATGCTGGAAAAGCACGGTCATGAAGTATTGAAAGCCGAAAACGGCGCAGACGGCGTGGCCCTGGCCCGCCAGGAAAAACCCGACGCGGTGCTGATGGATATCGTCATGCCCGGACTCAACGGTTTCCAGGCCACCCGCCAGTTGACCAAAGACCCGGAAACCGGACACATCCCGGTGATCATCATCACCACCAAGGATCAGGAAACCGACAAGGTCTGGGGCACGCGCCAAGGGGCCAAGGACTACCTGACCAAGCCGGTCGACGAAGACACCCTGATCAAGACCCTGAACAACGTGCTGGCCGGTTGATTACAGGGTCATGAGCCAATCACTGACCGCCTTCGAACTGCTGCTGCAGATCGACCGGCGCTGTCGCTTGCTGGCGGCGGACTTGCCGTCCCAGCCGACCCGCCAGGACAGTTGGAGCGGCATCGGTTTTCGCCTGGGCGAACACTGGTACGTCGCGCCCATGGGCGAAGTCGGTGAAGTGTTGCACGAGCCGCGATTTACCCTGGTGCCAGGGGTCAAGTCCTGGGTCAAAGGCGTGGCCAACCTGCGCGGGCGTTTGTTGCCGATCATTGATTTGTGTGGCTTTTTTGGCCAGGAAGTTTCGGCAGCACGCAAGCAGCGACGGGTGTTGGTGGTGGAGCATGAAGACGTGTTTGCCGGGTTGTTGGTCGATGAGGTTGTAGGTTTGCAGCACTTTGCCCGAGACAGTCTGCAGCCGATAGACGCCCTGGGCGGGCCGATCGCGCCGTTCATCACCGGCCGGTTTCAGCGCGAGCAGGGCTGGCAGGTGTTCAGCCTGTTTGCACTGGCGCGGTCGCAAAGCTTCATGCATGTGGTGCAGTAAACGCGGACCCTGTGGGAGCGGGCTTGCCCGCGATGCAAACGACACGGTCTCACTTTGACCGAGGTGATGCCATCGCTGGCAAGCCAGCTCCCACGGGGTCCGTGGAAGGTTTGACGGGGTATGGGTTAACAGGCGAAGACCGATGACAAAAGCAAAATCAGGCAAGCCAATGGAAGCGTCGCGCAGTCGATCGCAGATCATCGCGCTGTTCATCGCACTGATCATCTTCATCATGTTGTTGTTCGCCAACTTCGCGTACCTCAACACCCAGGCCACTTACGACAAACAGTACATCGGCCACGCCGGTGAGTTGCGCGTGCTATCCCAGCGCATTGCCAAGAATGCCACCGAAGCCGCTGCCGGCAAGGCGGCGGCGTTCAAGTTGCTCAGCGATGCGCGCAACGATTTTGCCCGGCGCTGGAGCTATCTGAAGAAAGGCGACCCCGCCACCGGCCTGCCACCGGCACCGGCCATCGTGCGTCCGGAAATGCGTGCCGTACAACTGGACTGGGAACGCCTGCTGAAAAACACCGACACTATTTTGTCCAGCGAACAGACGGTGTTGTCGCTGCATCAGGTCGCCGCGACCCTGGCCGAAACCGTGCCGCAGTTGCAGGTCGAATACGAAAAAGTGGTGGAAACCCTGCTGCAACGTGGTGCCCCGGCTGCGCAGGTGGCGATGGCTCAGCGCCAATCGCTGCTGGCCGAGCGTATTTTAGGTGCGGTCAATACCGTACTGTCTGGCGACGAGAACTCGCAGCAGGCCGCCGATGCGTTCGGCCGCGATGCGGCGCGTTTCGGCCAGGTGCTCAACGGCATGCTCCAGGGCAACACGGCACTGCGGGTCAGCCAGGTCGAGGACCGTGACGCGCGCGCGCGGCTGATCGAGATTTCCGAGCTGTTCGAGTTCGTCTCAGGCTCCGTGGACGAAATCCTCGAAACCTCCCCGGAGTTGTTCAAGGTCCGTGAGTCGGCCACCAATATCTTCAGCCTGTCGCAAACCCTGCTCGACGAAGCTTCCCACCTGGCCAGCGGTTTCGAAAACCTCGCCGGGGGACGTGACACCGACACCATCGGCGGCTATGTCCTGGGCCTGGGGGCGTTGATGTCGATCATCCTCATCGGCCTGGTGATGGTGCGCGAAACCAATCGCCAGCTGCGCGAAACCGCCGAAAAGAATGAGCGCAACCAGAACGCGATCATGCGCCTGCTCGACGAAATCGAAGACCTGGCCGACGGCGACCTGACCGTGACCGCCACCGTGACTGAAGACTTCACCGGGACCATTGCCGATTCGATCAACTATTCCGTGGACCAACTGCGCGATCTGGTGGCAACCATCAACCTGACGGCCGGCCAAGTCGCTGCCGCCGTGCAGGAAACCCAGGCCACCGCGATGCACCTGGCGCAGGCCTCGGAGCATCAGGCCCAGCAGATTTCCGAAGCCTCCACCGCGATCAACGACATGGCGGAGTCCATCGACCAGGTGTCGGCCAACGCCGCGGAATCCTCGGCGGTGGCCGAGCGTTCGGTGGAAATCGCCAACAAGGGCAATGAGGTGGTGCACAACACCATCCATGGCATGGACAACATCCGCGAACAGATTCAGGACACCGCCAAGAGAATCAAGCGCCTTGGCGAGTCTTCCCAGGAAATCGGCGATATTGTCAGCTTGATCGATGACATTGCCGACCAGACCAACATCCTAGCCCTCAACGCGGCGATCCAGGCGTCGATGGCTGGTGATGCTGGGCGCGGTTTCGCGGTGGTCGCCGACGAGGTGCAGCGCCTGGCGGAACGCTCCTCGGCTGCGACGCGGCAGATCGAGACCCTGGTGCGGGCGATCCAGGCCGACACCAACGAGGCGGTGATTTCCATGGAACAGACCACCACCGAAGTGGTGCGCGGCGCGCGTCTGGCGCAGGATGCCGGTGTGGCCCTGGAAGAAATCGAAGGGGTATCCAAGACCCTGGCGGCGCTGATCCAGAGTATTTCCAACGCGGCGCAACAACAGACGTCGTCTGCCGGTCAGATTTCCCTGACGATGAACGTGATCCAGCAGATCACCTCGCAGACCTCGTCCGGCTCTACCGCCACCGCCGAGAGTATCGGCAACCTGGCAAAAATGGCCAGCCAGTTGCGGCGTTCGGTGTCTGGTTTCACCTTGCCGGCCACCCAGGCGCAGGTCGCGGACAAAGCTTGAACCGCCCCCGGGCACGGCTATCTTGATTGAAGTGGGGATTGGAGTGGTTATGGGTGATCGGCACGACTATGTGGCCCTCGAATGGGTCAAAGGCGAAATTGCCGAAACGCTGAAGCAGGCTCATCACGCGATCGAAACCCAGCTTGATGACCCGCAGGCGACGCACGCCCTGAGCGAATGCCTGGCGTGCATCCATCAGGTTCACGGCAGCCTGCAGATGGTCGAGTTCTACGGCGCGGCCTTGCTCGCCGAAGAAATGGAGCATCTGGTCACCGCCTTGCAACACAATCGCGTCCATCATCGCGACGAGGCGTTGCACCTGATGCTGCAAGCGCTGGGGCAGTTGCCGATCTACCTTGATCGTGTGCAAGGCGCCCGCCGCGATTTGCCGCTGGTGGTGTTGCCGTTGATCAACGACCTGCGCAGCGCCCGGGGCGAAAGCCTGTTGTCGGAAACCAGCCTGTTCAGTCCGCAGTTGCCAGACCTCGTTCCCCTGGACGAAATGTTCCTGGCGCAGTTGGAGCCGGCCGATCTGCCGAATGTGCTGCGCAAGTTGCGGCAGATGTTGCAGATGGCCCTGGTCGGCTTGTTGCGTGAACAGGACGACGACACTCACCTGGGGTACCTGGCCAAGGTCTTTACGCGCCTGGAAGGCTTGTCCGGTACAGCGCCCCTGAGCCCGCTGTGGCAAGTCGGCTCGGCGCTGGTAGAAGGCATGCGCGCCGGCGTCATCGCCAACAGCCCGGCCTTGCGCAGCCTGTTCAAGGAGGCCGACAAGGAGCTCAAGCGTCTGCTAGAACAGGGCATGCAGGGCATCAATCAGCCGCCGCCGCCCGAGCTGCTCAAGAGTTTGCTGTTCTATATAGCCAAGGCCGAACATCCCACCGGGCAGATGCTGACCATGAAAGATCGCTACGCACTGGACGATGCATTGCCTGACAGCGCGATGGTCGACGAAGAACGCGCAAGGCTGGCCGGTCCCGACCGTGACGCCATGCGCTCGGTACTGGCGGCATTGTGCGAAGAACTGGTACGGGTCAAGGAGCGCCTGGACCTGTTCGTGCGCAGCGACCGGCAACACACCTCGGACCTCGACAGCCTGCTCGCGCCCCTGCGGCAAATCGCCGACACCCTGGCGGTGCTGGGCTTTGGCCAGCCACGCAAGGTCATCATCGATCAGCTGGCGGTGGTGCTCAGCCTGGCCCAGGGCCAGCGCGCACCCGACGACGCGATCCTCATGGACGTGGCCGGAGCCTTGCTTTACGTCGAAGCGACGCTGGCCGGCATGGTCGGCACCGTGGAGCCTGAAAGTCAGGAAGACAGCCGCCTGCCCACCACCGACCTGACGCAGATCCACCAGATCGTCATCAAGGAAGCGCGCATCTGCCTGCAGCAGGCCAAGGACATGATCGTCGACTACATCGATGCCGACTGGGACCGACAGCACCTGCAGGCACTGCCGGCCTTGCTGACCCAGGTGCGCGGTGCCCTGGCGATGATTCCGTTGAGCCGGGCGGCGGGCCTGATCGAAACCTGCAATCATTTCATCCGCGAGCACCTGCTGCTCGATCCGGATCAGCCCGGCTGGCAGGCGCTGGACAGCCTGGCCGACGTCATCACCAGCATCGAATATTACCTTGAGCGCCTCAGCGACGACCCCGAAGCGCCCGGTGAACACCTGCTTGACGTGGCGCAACGAAGCCTGGCGGCACTCGGGTTTTTCCCCAGTGAACGACAGGTACCGGTGCTTGCGGATGTCTTGAGCCCCGGCGAAGCACAGGCCCTGCGACAACAGCAGGAGCGGGATGCACCGGCCGTCGCCCAGGCCCTGGCCGATGTACTGGCCAGCCCGGTCTCTGCCCTGAACCCGCCCGCGCTCGACACCCCGGATAGCCTGCTGCCGCCGCCTTCGGGCGAAGAACCGGTGGACGAGGAATTGCGTGAAGTGTTCCTCGAGGAAGCCGATGAAGTGCTGGAGGTCATTCGCGAGTATTTGCCACGCTGGTCGGCGGATCCCGCCAACCGTTTGGCCCTGAGTGAACTGCGCCGCGCCTTCCACACCCTCAAGGGCAGTGGCCGGATGGTGCGCGCCCTGGTGCTCGGCGAACTGGCCTGGGCCCTGGAAAACCTGCTCAACCGCGTACTGGAACACAGCGTGGAGCCTGGCGCTCAGGTGCAGCAGCTGCTCGGCGATGTGCTCGATCTGTTGCCGGAACTGGTGGCCGAATACGCCGCCGATACCCAGCGCCAGCGCAACGATGTCGACCAGTTGGCGGCGCGTGCCCACGCCCTGGCCAAGGGCGAGGCCCCGGCAGAGGACGAGGACACCCAGGACGTCGCCGCCCTCGACCCGCTGTTGCTGGAAATCTTCCGCAAGGAAGCCGAAACCCATTTGAGCAGCCTCAACCGCTTTCTGGACCAGGCTGCCGAACACCTTCCGCTGCAGGCCAGTGATGAGCTGCAGCGCGCTTTGCACACGCTCAAGGGCAGTGCGTCGATGGCGGGGGTGATGCCGATTGCCGAGCTGGCGACGCCGCTGGATCAGTTGGCCCGGGAGTACAAGGCCCACCTGATCGCGCTCGACCTCGACGAAGTCGAAGTGCTGCTGGAGGCCGAAGGCTTGTTCCGTCTTGGCTTGCGCCAGCTCAAGACCGACCCGCTGGCCGAAATCCCCGGCTCCCGAGCCCTGATCGAACGTGCCAGGGCGCTGCTCGCCGAGCGCCTGCAAATCCACTTGAACTCGCCCAGCAGCGGCCTGAGGGTCAAGCGCGACCCGCAGTTGATCACCAACTTCCTGGCCCAGGGCATGGACATCCTGTTGGACGCTGAAAGCCTGTTGCGGCGTTGGCAGCAGCACCCAGGCGAGCGCCAGGAACTCAGTGCACTGCTGGATGAATTGACCACCCTCGGCGAAGGCGCGCACCTGGCCGACCTGCACCCGGTGGATGAGCTTTGCGAAGCCTTGCTCGACCTCTACGGTGCGGTGGAAGAGAGCAGCCTGGCGGTCAGCGAAGCGTTTTTCCATGAGGCACAAAGTGCCCACGAAGCGCTGATCAACATGCTCGATGAGCTGGCGGCCGGCCAGGAAGTCAGCCCGCGCCCGGAGCGGGTTAGGGCCTTGCACGGCTTGCTCGACCAGAGCCTGGACCCTTCGGCCATGGGCCTGATCCGCAGCGACGGCAGCCGCACCTTGAGCATCCGCGAGCTGGGCGACGCAACCGCCGAACTCGAGCGCACGCTCCCCCCTGTAGGAGCGAGCCTGCTCGCGATGGACGATAACGATGACACGTTATCGCAGGATAAACGCGGCGCCTATGAATCCATCGCGAGCAGGCTCGCTCCCACAAGGGATCGTGAACCGGAGGACGAAATCGTCTCGATCTTCCTTGAGGAAGCGGTGGACATCCTCGACAGCGCTAACCATTCCTTGCAACGCTGGGTCAGTGAACCGCTTAACCCCGCGCCGCTGTCCTCGTTACAGCGCGACTTGCACACCCTCAAGGGTGGCGCGCGGATGGCCGAGGTCGAGCCGGTCGGCGACCTGGCCCAGGAACTGGAAAGCCTCTATGAGGGCCTGGCGGACCGCCGTTACAGCCACAGCGAAGTGCTGGTGCAGTTGCTGCAACAGAGCCATGACCGTCTGGCGCAGTTGTTTGAGCAGCTGCAAGACCAGCAAGCCCTGGGCGACCCCGGGGAGCTGATCGAAGCGATTCGCGCGTTCAGGCAAGGCCACGCGAGCAACGCCGAGGTGATCGAAGCAGCGACCAGCAACGACGCGGCCCACCATGACGGCGAGTTGCTGGACATCTTCCTTGAAGAAGGTTTCGACATCATCGAAAGCTCCGGCGCGGCGCTGCTGCGCTGGCAGGCCGAGCCGTCGAGCCGTCAGGAAATGGAAACCCTGCTGCGCGACCTGCACACCCTCAAGGGCGGTGCGCGCATGGTGGAAATCGCGCCGATTGGCGATCTGGCCCATGAGCTGGAATTTCTCTACGAGGGTTTATCCACCGGCGCGCTGCAACCCACGGCGGCGTTGTTCGAACTGTTGCAGCGCAGCCATGACCGGCTGGCCCAGATGCTCGACGCGGCGCGCGCCGGTGAGCCGTTGCCGCCGGCCGACCGGCTGATCGACGCCATCCAGAACTTCAGTCACCCGGTGCAGCCTGATTCACTGGTGCCGCTCACCGTGCCCGTTGCGGCGAAAGCCGAGACGCCGCTGCTGCAACCCGATGCCGGGGCGGACATGGTCAAGGTCTCGGCGGAATTGCTCGACGACCTGGTCAACCTGGCCGCTGAAACTTCGATCTTTCGCGGTCGCATCGAGCAGCAGGTCAACGATGCGCAGGTAGCGCTCAACGAGATGGAAACCACCATCGAGCGCATGCGCGACCAGTTGCGCCGGCTCGACACCGAAACCCAGGGCAGGATCCTCAGCCGCCAGCAAGTCGACGCCGAGCGCCTGGGTTACGAAGAGTTCGACCCGCTGGAAATGGACCGCCACTCGCAATTGCAACAACTGTCGCGGGCCCTGTTCGAATCCGCCTCCGACTTGCTTGACCTCAAGGAAACCCTCGACCGGCGCACCCTGGACGCGGAAAACCTGTTGCAACAGCAGGGCCGCATCAACACCGAATTGCAGGAAGGCCTGATGCGTACGCGCATGGTGCCGTTCGAGCGGATGTTGCCGCGCTTGAAGCGCATCGTCCGCCAGGTCGCCAGTGAGCTGGGCAAGGACGTCGAGTTCATCGTCGGCAACGCCGAAGGCGAAATGGATCGCAATGTGCTCGAGCGCATGGCGGCGCCTTTGGAGCACATGCTGCGCAATGCCGTCGACCACGGCCTGGAAGCCGCCCCGGTGCGGGTGGCGGCGGGCAAGCCGGCGCAAGGGCGGATCACCCTGGATCTGTTGCGCGAAGGCGGCGACATCATTTTCGATATTCGCGACGACGGTGCCGGCGTGCCACTGGAGGCGGTGCGGCGCAAGGCGATCAAGCGCGGCCTGCTCGACCCGCACAGCGTCATCAGCGACCACGACGTGCTGCAATTCATCCTGCAACCGGGGTTTTCCACGGCCGAGAAAATCACCCAGATCTCCGGGCGCGGTGTCGGCATGGACGTGGTGCACGAAGAAGTGCGGCAACTGGGCGGCACCATGAGCATCGACTCCGTGCCAGGGCAGGGTGTGCACTTTCGCATCCGCCTGCCGTTCACCGTGTCGGTCAACCGGGCGCTGATGGTGCAATGCGGGGAAGACCAATACGCCATTCCGCTGAACACCATCGATGGCATTGTCCGCGTGTTGCCCAACGAGCTCGAGGGGCATTTTCGTCTTGATCCGCCGACTTATGAATACGCCGGGCAGCGCTATGAATTGTGTTACCTGGGTGAGCTGCTGAAAACCAGCCCACGTCCACGGCTGCTGGGTCAGGGCCTGCCGCTGCCGGTATTGCTGGTGCAATGCAACGAGCGTCACATTGCGGTGCAGGTCGATGCCATGGCGGGCACGCGCGAGATCGTGGTCAAGAGCCTCGGCCCGCAGTTTGCGGCGGTGCAAGGGGTGTCCGGGGCGACGATTCTGGGGGACGGCCGGGTGGTGCTGATTTTGGATCTGCTGGCGCCGGTTCGCGCCATGCAGGCCCGGGCGCCGCAGCGTCCCGTGAGCCACGAAGTAGAGGTCGAGCCGCAGCGGCCCTTGCTGGTGATGGTGGTCGACGACTCGGTCACCGTGCGCAAGGTCACCAGCCGCTTGCTCGAACGCCACGGCATGAACGTGCTGACCGCCAAGGACGGTGTCGATGCCATGCTGCTGCTCGAAGAGCACAAACCGGACCTGATGCTGCTGGACATCGAAATGCCGCGCATGGATGGCTTCGAAGTCGCGACCCAGGTGCGCAAGGATGAGCGTCTGCGGCACCTGCCGATCATCATGATCACCTCTCGCACCGGTCAGAAACACCGCGATCGGGCCATGGCCATCGGCGTCAACGACTACCTAGGCAAGCCGTACCAGGAATCGGTATTGCTCGAAAGCATCGCCCTGTGGAGCAAGACCCATGCATGAGCGTCGCCACGAGCCGCGCGACAGCCACCTCACCGGCCTGCTGCTGCCCCTGGCCGACCGCAACCTGATCCTGCCCAACGTCGCGGTGGCGGAGCTGATCGACTACCAACCCGCGGCCTTCGACCTGGATTCACCGCCCTGGTACCTGGGACGGGTAGCGTGGCGCGACCGGCAGATACCGTTGCTCAGCTTCGAGTCGGCCTGCGGGCA
Source organism: Pseudomonas sp. GM78 (assembly GCF_000282475.1). Classification (GTDB taxonomy): domain Bacteria; phylum Pseudomonadota; class Gammaproteobacteria; order Pseudomonadales; family Pseudomonadaceae; genus Aquipseudomonas. The sequence goes on along the minus strand of NZ_AKJF01000153.1, from coordinate 12,368 downwards.
GAAAATCGTCATCGGCGAACGCGCGCGAATCGTCATTCTCAATGCCCTCGGTGGTCGGCCCGGGCTGAAGTTCATCGCGATACTGGTCCAGGGGATTCCGCGTTCGTACAAGCTCGACAGTCAGTTGAGCTATGTGGATGTGCCGTTGTGCTCGCTGGAGAAAGCGGCGGTGCAGGTGGCGGACCAGGTGGCCAAGGTGCCGGATTTGTTGGCGCTGGAGGAGATGTTGGTGAGTGCCGGGCTCGTCTGAAGGGCCCCTTCGCGGGCAAGCCTCGCTCCTACAGTTTTATGTCGTACCCGGTTTCGTATACGACATAAAACTGTAGGAGCGAGGCTTGCCCGCGAAGACGGCCTACAATCCACCGAAAACCTGACGGCTAAACCTTGGCCTGAGCCAACGCCTCATGATGATCCAACGCCCGCTCCACCAACAAATGCACACCATCTGCCATGCGGCTGAGCGCCAAGGCTACAGAGCGACGTGAGCCTTCCACATCGTCCGCCAGATCGGCCGCAATGGCGCTGATGGACAGCAGGTCTTCGGAGGCATTGGCCAGAAGCGCTTCGGTGCCGATGCCCGGAGAGACGGTGAAGAGCTGGAATTTTCGGCGCTTGGCGGGTTTTTCGTGAGGTGACGGGAAGTAATGAGAGAGGGCGCGGTCGGCGGCTTCTTTGAGTTTCTCGTCTTCGAAGGAAGCTTGGGACTCGGGATCGGTTTCTGGGGGATTGGGAGTTACTTTGAACATACTGAATCTCCGCTTAATGAGTTTCAGCTGCTCCATTCGGTTACCAGGCGAAGGGGTGGCAGCTGTACGCGGGCTGGAACCCGGGCAAACGGACAAATCCCGGCAGACGCAAAGGTCTCCCGCGCACAGCCGCCATAACGGAGTGCACCCAATTAAGGTGCGCAAGCATACGTTATGAAAGGCGTTTTTGCCTCGTTATCACCTCGGGATTCCAGGCCCGGTCGCTGAATTTGCAGCGACACCCAAACGATAACGATCAGCACAAAAGCGCACCAGTCAGCGGGTTCCGGCATTGCTGTAGGCAGCGGTGTCAGGAGTTGTAGCCTTCCACCGTTTCTGCGGACAAATGTTTAAACACAAAACCCCATCGTCTGGCGAAGATGTCCAAAGGTTGAAGATTCCCAAAAAGGGACCTATCGTTCCCAATTTGGGACTCTTTGGTTCTCACTGTGCAAAACCTCTCTCTCAGCGAAGCCTTGTTCACGACCACTCAGCAAAAAGTGCTGGGCCTGTTGTTCGGCAAACCCGACCGAAGCTTTTACGCCAACGAGATCGCGCGCTGGGCTCAAGTGGGCAAAGGCAGCCTCATGCGCGAACTGGATCGCTTGCAACGGGCGGGGGTACTGACGATGTCCCGACAGGGCAACCAGACTCACTATCAAGCCAATCCCGATTGCCCGATCTATACAGAGCTTATGGGTATCACGCGCAAAACCTTCGGTATCGCACAGCCTTTGCGCGACGCCTTGCAGCCCTTCGCCGATCAGCTCGATTGGGCATTTGTCTATGGGTCGATCGCCAAGGATCAGGCCAACGCATCCAGTGACATTGATCTCATGCTGATTGGTAAAGGGCTGCACTACAGTGAAGTGATGGAACGGCTCTTGCCCCTGGAAGAGCAATTGGGCCGCACCATCAACCCGACGCTCTACACCCCCGAAGACTGGGCCGCAAAAATAAAGGCTGAAAACAGCTTCGTCGTGCGGGTAGCGCAACAGGACAAGATCAATCTGATGGGTGAGAGCCCAATGGAGTCCAAGGATGGGCAGCAACGAGAGTCTGGAGAATCTGGTACGTAGCGGTGGGTTGAAGGTCGAGCCGCCGGAACGCAAGGAATGCGAAGGCTTGATGCATTCGGCCACCGCTCGACTGAAGGACGCACAAACCACTTCTCTTTCCTTCGCAAGTCGATTCGATCTGGCTTACAACGCTGCTCACGCCATTGCGCTGACTGCCCTGCGGTTGAGTGGCTATCGCTCCGACAAGCGCTACCTGGTTTTCCAGTGTCTGGTTCATACCGTCGATGCGAACAAGCTTCAGGTCCGTCTTTTCGCTTTGTGCCATGAGCGGCGAAATCTGGCGGAGTACGAAGGCTATATGGATGAAGATGAGGCGTTGCTGGTGCAGTTGCTGGAAAGTACTTCGCAGCTTTTGATTCGAGTGCAGGAGCAGATGACTGAGCTGTGATGTTCCATGGCTCAAGACTTTGGAGACTTTACTGACGCCATCGCGGGCAAGCCCGCTCCCACAGTGACCGTGTCGGTCACAAATTTTGTGTACGACGCGAACCTTGTGGGAGCGGGCTTGCCCGCGATGGGGTCAGTGAAGGCAACCATTAACTTGACCGTAACAATCCACCGCTCTGCTTGATTGATGCCCCCACCCAACACTCCTACTGTGACCCCACGACAGCGAACCCGTGGAGTGGTCATGACAACAACAATATCCCCCGACTCGCGATGGACGCGGCGGCGCAGCGAAAAGCAGCGGCGCCTTGCGCAAGTGCGAGACCTGGCTGACGGTGTGGTGCTGCCCACCGACAAGATCGTGGCGGCGCTGGAGGCGTTGATTCTGCCGGGCGATCGAGTGGTGCTGGAAGGCAACAACCAGAAGCAGGCGGATTTTCTTTCCCGCTCGCTGGCCAAGGTTGATCCCGGCAAGCTGCATGACCTGCACATGATCATGCCCAGCGTCGGCCGTTCCGAGCACCTGGACCTGTTCGAGCGCGGCATTGCGCGCAAGCTCGACTTCTCATTCGCGGGCACCCAGAGCCTGCGCATCAGCCAACTGCTCGAAGACGGCCTGCTGGAAATCGGCGCCATCCACACCTACATCGAGCTTTATGCGCGACTGGTGGTCGACCTGATTCCCAACGTGGTGCTCAGCGCCGGCTTCATGGCCGACCGCGCCGGCAACATCTACACCGGCCCCAGCACCGAAGACACGCCGGCGCTGATCGAACCGGCCGCCTTCAGCGACGGCATCGTCATCGTCCAGGTCAACCAATTGGTGGACGATGTCAGCGACCTGCCGCGTGTGGATATCCCGGCTTCCTGGGTCGACTTCGTGGTGGTGGCCGACAAGCCTTTCTACATCGAGCCGCTGTTCACCCGTGACCCCCGGCACATCAAGCCGGTGCATGTGCTGATGGCGATGATGGCGATTCGCGGGATCTACGAAAAACACAACGTGCAGTCGCTCAACCACGGCATCGGCTTCAACACGGCCGCCATCGAGCTGATCCTGCCGACCTACGGCGAATCCCTTGGCCTCAAGGGCAAGATCTGCCGCAACTGGACACTCAATCCCCATCCGACCCTGATCCCGGCGATTGAAAGCGGCTGGGTCGAAAGCGTGCATTGCTTCGGCACCGAACTGGGCATGGAAAACTACATCGCCGCCCGGCCCGATGTGTTCTTCACCGGGCGAGACGGCTCCCTGCGCTCCAACCGGATGTTCAGCCAACTGGCTGGGCAATACGCGGTGGACCTGTTCATCGGTGCCACCCTGCAAGTCGACGGCGATGGCCATTCCTCCACCGTGACCCGCGGTCGCCTGGCCGGGTTCGGTGGGGCGCCGAACATGGGCCACGACCCGCGCGGTCGCCGCCACGGTACGCCGGCCTGGCTCGACATGCGCCACGCCGACGCGGCCGAGCCGATGCTCGAACGCGGCAAGAAACTGGTGGTGCAAATGGTCGAGACGTTCCAGGAAGGTGGCAAGCCGACCTTCGTCGAGACCCTCGACGCGGTGGACGTGGCGAAGAAAAGCGGCATGCCACTGGCGCCGATCATGATCTACGGCGACGACGTCACCCACCTGCTGACCGAAGAAGGCATCGCCTATCTGTACAAGGCCCGGACCCTGGAAGAACGCCAGGCAATGATCGCCGCCGTCGCTGGCGTGACCGCCATCGGCCTGCGCCACAACCCGAAAGACACCGCGCGCATGCGCCGCGAAGGCTTGATCGCCTTGCCCGAAGACCTCGGCATCCGCCGCACCGACGCCACCCGCGAATTGCTCGCCGCCAAAAGCGTGGCTGATCTGGTGGAGTGGTCCGGTGGCCTCTACAACCCGCCCGCCAAGTTCAGGAGCTGGTAATGCACGCACTCAACCTGCAACCGAAAACCCTGAGCCTGGCCGAACGCCTGGCGGACCTGGCGGTGGACGCGCTGATCGACGAAGCCGACCTGTCGCCGAAACCGGCGCTGGTCGACCGTCGCGGCAATGGCGCCCACACCGATCTGCACCTGGGGCTGATGCACGCCTCGGCGCTGGCCCTGTGGCCGGCCTTCAAGGAAATGGCTGAAGCCGCTATCGAGTTGGGCGAGATCGGATTTCCGCTGCGCGAGGCCATTGGCCTGATCGGTCGTGAAGGCGAACAAGCGATGCTCGCCACCACCAACGGCGTGAACACCCATCGTGGGGCCATCTGGGCGCTGGGCCTGCTGGTCGCCGCGGTTGCGCTGGAGCCGCAAGCCACCGCCGCCGGCTCCATCGCCTTGCGCGCGGCACGGCTGGCCTTGCTCGAGGACCGTTATGCACCGCGCCCACTGAGCCACGGCGCGCAAGTCGCCCAACGCTACGGCGCGCGCGGTGCCCGTGAGGAAGCGCAACTCGGCTTCCCGGCGGTGACGCAACGCGCGCTGCCGCAACTCAAGCGCAGTCGCGCCGCCGGCCATGGCGAACAGAACGCCCGGCTCGATGCGCTGCTGGCGATCATGACGAACCTGGCCGACACCTGCGTGCTGTACCGCTCCGGGGAAGAGGGCCTGAGCACCATGCAGCTCGGCGCCCAGGCCGTGCTCGACGTCGGTGGCAGTGCCAGCCTCGCCGGTCGCCGCCGATTGCATGAGCTGGACCAACAATTAATCGCGTTGAATGCCTCGCCCGGCGGCGCTGCCGACTTGCTCGCAGCCTGCCTGTTCATCGACCGCATCGAGTCCGGCGACGGCATCATTCAGGGAGCTTTTTGATGGAAACCTTATCCTTTGAATTCCCCGCCGGGCAGCCGCCACGCGGCCGCACGCTGGTGGGTTGTGTCGGCTCGGGCGATCTGGAAGTGCTGATCGAGCCGGGTCAGCCCGGCAAGCTGAGCATCACCGTACAGACCTCGGTCAATGGCAGCGAACAACGCTGGCAGCACCTGTTCGCGCGGATGTTCGACGGCCAGACCCCGCCGGCCATGGACATCGACATCCACGATTTCGGCGCCACCCCCGGCGTGGTACGCCTGCGTCTGGAACAGGGCTTCGAGGAGATCGGCCATGACTGACAGCGCAGCGCCTCTGAACAAACACAGCTTCGTTGAACTCGGTGCCCGGCAACGGGCGAAAGCCTTGCTTGATACCGGCACCTTCCGCGAATTGCTCGATCCGTTTCAACGCATCATGTCGCCGTGGCTGGCGCGCCAGGGCGTGGTGCCTCAGGCAGACGACGGTGTGGTGATCGCCAAGGGCAGCCTCGCCGGTTTGCCGGTGGTGATCGCCGCCATCGAAGGGGCGTTCCAGGGCGGCAGTCTCGGTGAAGTCGGCGGGGCGAAAATTGCTGGCGCGCTGGAGCTGGCCGCCGAGGACAACCGCAAGGGCATTCCGACCCGCGCCGTGCTGCTGCTGGAAACCGGTGGTGTGCGTTTACAGGAAGCCAACCTCGGCTTGGCGGCGATTGCCGATATCCATGCGGCGATCGTTGATTTGCGTCAGTACCAACCGGTGGTGGGTGTCATCGCAGGCAGTGTCGGTTGCTTCGGCGGCATGTCGATCGCCGCCGGGTTGTGCAGCTACCTGTTGGTGACTCAGGAAGCGCGCCTGGGCCTGAACGGTCCGCAGGTGATCGAACAGGAGGCGGGGCTCGAGGAGTACGACTCGAGGGATCGCCCCTTCATCTGGAGCCTGACCGGAGGCGAGCAACGTTTTGCCACGGGGCTGGTGGATCGCTACGCCGAGGATGACGTGGCGCAGATTCGCCGGCAGGTTGGCGAATTGCTCAAGCAGGGTTTGCCCGCGCAGCATCGCAGTGCCCAGGCCGCGCTGTTTCTGCAACGGCTGGCGCGTCTGGATGCCGAACCGCAAATCGAACCGGCCACGGTTCGCGACCTGTATCAAGGAGACCGCGCATGAGTTCGTATTCCCTGAGGGGCTTGAATTGGTTCAACGCCTTGAGCCGCGATGCCAGGCCGGTCGACGGTTTGCCGGCCTCGCTGAAAGTGGCTGATGGATGCTTGGGTGAACAACCCGCGCGGTTTATCGTCGTGGTGGCCGACCCCGATAACCGTTTCGTCCGCGCCCGCAACGGTGAAGTCGGGTTGCTCGAAGGCTGGGGCCTGGCCAAGGCGGTGGACGATGTCATTGCAGCCGATCAGGACAAGCCGCAAAAACGCGCCTTGATCGCCATCGTCGATGTACCGAGCCAGGCCTACGGCCGCCGCGAAGAAGCGCTCGGCATCCACCAGGCGCTGGCCGGTGCCGCCGACAGTTATGCCCGCGCCCGCCTGGCAGGTCATGCCGTTATCGGTCTGCTGGTGGGCAAGGCCATGTCCGGGGCTTTTCTCGCTCATGGCTATCAGGCCAATCGGCTGATCGCCCTGCGTGATCCGGGCGTGATGGTGCACGCTATGGGCAAGGCTTCGGCGGCGCGGGTGACTTTGCGCAGTGTCGAAGAACTGGAAGCCCTGGCCGCCAGCGTGCCGCCGATGGCCTATGACATCGACAGCTATGCCAGCCTCGGCTTGCTCTGGGAAACCTTGTCGGTGCAGCAGATCGAACAGCCAACCCCTTCGGATCTGGCACGGGTGACCGAGTGCCTGACCCAGGCAATTGGCGATGTCGCGCACACGGGCACTGATCTGAGCGCTCGCCTCGGGGCGACCAATCGGGCGGCCTCGAGCAAGGTCCGCCAGTTGCTGAGAGCGCAGTGGTGAGCCGGTTTCTGGCTCACGACCTGCTCTGGGGCATGACCCCTCGGCAGCTGCCCGTGGATGCGCCTGCCTGGGCGGTCGAGTCGATCGGCGCGGGGCAACCGGTGGTGGTGCGTCGTGCGGTGTCGACGGCGGAGCGGATTGCGGTCGGCGTGCGTGGCCGTTTGCGTGAGCAGCGTTATGGGACGTCGATGGCGATTGCGGTGATAACCCGTCGTGTCAGTCCAGAAGAACTTTGTCACGTCGAGACCCACCGTGACCTGCCGGCGCTTGAAGCCCTGGCTCAATTGCGCCCCGTACTCGATGCCTGCGGTTGGGTCTGGGGAGTCAGCGGCAGTGCCGGCTTCGAGTTGGCCAGCGGCTTTGCAGCCATGCATGAAGCCAGCGATCTGGATTTGATTCTGCGCACGCCACAACCGCTGGCGCGTGATCAGGCCCGGGAGCTGGTGGCATTGTTCGATACGGCGCCGTGTGTGGTGGACATGCAATTGCAGACCTCGTTTGGCGCCGTCGCCTTGCGTGAATGGGCGGGTTCTTCCCCTCGGGTTCTGTTCAAGAATGCAACGGGAGCCTGTCTGGTCACCGACCCATGGAACCCGCAGGAGCAGGCAGCGTGAGCAGCTTGCTGGTGTTCCCGGGTCAGGGCGCGCAGCGGCCGGGCATGCTCCAGGGTTTGCCTCGGGAAATGTTGATCGAAGCCAGCGACCTGTTGGGTGAAGACGTTCGGCTGCTGGATTCTGCCCAGGCGTTGCAATCGACAAGGGCGGTGCAGCTCTGCCTGCTGATCGCCGGTGTGGCGGCGGCACAGCAGTTGTCATTGCCGGCGGATTACGTCGCGGGGCTTTCCATCGGTGCCTACCCGGCAGCGGTGGTAGCGGGTGCCTTGGGTTTCGGCGATGCGCTGCATCTGGTCAGCCTGCGCGGTGAGTTGATGCAGCAAGCGTATCCACGGGGCTACGGGATGACCGCGATCATCGGCCTGGAGCTGGCTGTGGTGGAGGGCTTGCTGGCCCAGGTTAACAGCGTCGATACGCCGGTTTACCTGGCCAACATCAACGCCGATAACCAGGTGGTGATAGCCGGCAGTGACGCTGGGATGAAAGCACTGGCCGAGCTGGCAAAGGCGCGCGGGGCAGGGATGGCCAAGCGTCTGGCGGTGAGTGTGCCGTCACACTGCCCGCTGCTGGACGTGCCGGCGCAAACCCTGGCCGAAGCGTTTGCCAAGGTGACGCTGCAAACGCCGAAGATCGGCTACCTGAGCGGCAGCCGCGCGCGGCCGGTGATCAAGGTTGACGCCTTGCGCGACGACCTGGCCTTCAACATGTGCCGCGTGGTGGATTGGCGCGGCACGGTGCAAAGCGCCTACGAGCGTGGCGTACGTCTACAGATCGAACTGCCGCCCGGTGCGGTGCTGACCGGGCTGGCGCGCCGGGTATTCGAACAGGGCACCGTGATTGCTTTCGACGGTGCCCGGCTCGATACCCTGCAGGCGCTGTTGCGTGAGGAGGGAAGTCGCCACCCTTAGAGCAACCCTGAGGCTTCGAACAACAAGAACAACATTCGACGATGCACTTTGAGGACGACAACAATGATTATTTACGGTGTGGCGCTGCTTGCGATCTGTACGCTGGCAGGGGTGATCATGGGAGACATGCTCGGTGTCTTGCTGGGCGTCAAATCCAACGTCGGCGGGGTCGGGATCGCCATGATCCTGTTGATCTGCGCGCGGCTGTGGATGCAAAAACGCGGCGGCATGACCAAGGATTGCGAAATGGGCGTGGGCTTCTGGGGTGCCATGTACATTCCAGTGGTCGTGGCGATGGCCGCGCAACAGAACGTGGTGACCGCATTGCACGGCGGTCCGGTGGCGGTGCTGGCGGCGATCGGTTCGGTGGTGGTCTGCGGCTGCACCATTGCCTTGATCAGCCGGACCCACAAAGGCGAACCCTTGCCCGATGAACCGGCGGAAATCTCCCCCGTCGGCACACCTGTAGGAGGTCGCTGATATGTGGGATCTCATCGAGAAAGGCCTGGAACACAACGGTCTGGTTACTGCATTCGCCTTCGTCGGCGTGATCATGTGGGTGTCGGTCATCCTTTCCAAGCGCCTGACCTTCGGGCGCATTCATGGCTCGGCGATTGCCATCGTCATCGGCCTGGTGCTGGCCTGGGTCGGCGGCACCATGACCGGCGGGCAAAAAGGCCTGGCGGACCTGACGCTGTTCTCCGGCATCGGCCTGATGGGCGGCGCCATGCTGCGGGACTTCGCCATCGTCGCCACGGCATTCGAAGTGCAGGCCACCGAAGCGCGCAAGGCCGGCTTGATCGGCGTGATCGCGCTGCTGCTGGGCACGGTGCTGCCGTTCATTGTCGGCGCGTGCATGGCCTGGGTGTTCGGCTATCGCGATGCGGTAAGCATGACCACGATTGGCGCGGGTGCGGTGACCTACATCGTCGGGCCGGTGACCGGTGCGGCGATTGGCGCGACCTCGGACGTGATGGCGCTGTCGATTGCCACCGGGTTGATCAAGGCGATCCTGGTGATGGTCGGCACGCCGATGGCGGCGCGCTGGATGGGCCTGGATAACCCGCGTTCGGCGATGGTGTTCGGTGGTTTGGCTGGCACGGTGAGCGGTGTGACGGCGGGGCTGGCGGCGACGGATCGGCGGTTGGTGCCTTATGGGGCGTTGACGGCGACTTTCCATACCGGGCTTGGATGCTTGCTGGGGCCTTCGTTGCTGTACTTCATTGTTCGGGGGATTGTTGGCTGATTTCAGATTCTGAGTTGTCTGGGCTGGCGCCATCGCTAGCAGGCTAGCTCCCACAGGGTGATCTGTTGGAACAGATATTGTGTTCAACACAAAATCTGTGGGAGCCAGCCTGCTGGCGATTGGCGGCGGCGCGGTTTCAGGCTTGGCGGTTGGCATACATCCGGCACTCCGCCAGCAACGCCAGCAAATTTGGATCGCGCTCCTTGGCCTTCAAGAACACCACGCCAATGTGCTGTTGCATCCGATACTTCTCCTGTAACGGAATCAGCTTCACCCGATTCTCGTACACCGCCGCAATCCTGCCCGGCAGCAACGCATAACCGACGCCCGAGCTGACCATGCTCAGCAGGGTGAAGATGTCGTTGACCTGCATCGCCACCTTGGGTTCGAACCCCGCCTGACTGAACACCCGATTGCTGTCCTGATGCGTGGCAAAGCCCTGGGTCAGGGTGATAAAGGTCTCTTCGCGGACTTCAGCGAGGTCGACTTCGCTTCTTTGCGCAAATTTCGAATCGGCCGGTGTCGCCAGGAAGATGTCGTCGGAAAACAGCTCGATATGCGCAAGGTCCGGGTCGTTGATGCTGTCGTCCAGGGACACCAGGATCGCATCGACCTCCATGTTCTTGAGCTTGTACAGCAGGTCGAAATTCGAGCCGAGGATCAGGTCGATATTGAGCTCGGTGCGGCGAATCTTCAGGCCCATGATCAACTGCGGCACCGTCTTCACCGTCAGCGAATACAGCGAGCCCAATTTGAAACGCTCGGCGGAAAACCCGGCGGCTTCGCGGGTCAAGCGCACGGTTTCCACGACATCCTGAATCAGCTTCTGCGCCCGTTCCTCCAGCACGTAGGCGCTTTCCAGCGGCGTGAGGTTGCGCCCCTCGTGCTTGAACAGCGGGCAGCGCAGGGCGCTTTCCAGGGAGTGGATCGCCCGATGTACGCTAACGTTACTGGTCTGCAATTCGGCCGCAGCACGGGCCAGGTTGCCGGTGCGCATGAAGGCCAGGAACACCTCGAGTTTTTTCAGGGTCAACTCTTCATCGATCAACATGGGGTGGACTCTTTTTGGAATAACCCGATTGTGCACGCATGTGGGTTTGTGTAGGAACGCGCGCAGTGTGCTTTAACGATTTTCGAGGTGGGTAAGCGATGTATCACGGGGAAAGATTGAACGCCTGGACGCATCTGGTCGGAGCAGTGGCAGCCTTTGTTGGCGGTGTGTGGCTGATCGTGCTCGCCAGCCTTGACGGCAGTCCGTGGAAGATTGTCAGCATGGCGATCTATGCCTTTACCTTGCTGGTGCTGTACAGCGCATCGACCGTGTACCACAGCGTGCGCGGACGCAAGAAAGCGATCATGCAGAAGGTTGATCACTTTTCGATCTACCTGTTGATCGCCGGCAGCTACACGCCGTTCTGCCTGGTGACCCTGCGCGGGCCCTGGGGCTGGACGTTGTTCGGGATTGTCTGGGGGTTGGCGCTGATTGGCATACTGCAGGAGATCAAGCCGAGGTCGGAAGCGCGGATCCTGTCGATCGTGATCTACGCGGTGATGGGCTGGATCGTGCTGGTGGCGGTCAAGCCGCTGCTGGCGGCGCTCGGCAGTGCCGGATTTGCGTGGCTGGCGGCGGGCGGGGTTTTGTACACCGTGGGGATTATCTTTTTTGCCCTGGATCATCGCCTGCGCCATGCCCACGGGGTCTGGCATTTGTTCGTGATCGCCGGGAGTTTGCTGCACTTTGTCGCGATTTTCTTTTATGTCCTGTAAACCGAGTCGCGGCTATCGCCAGCAGGCTAGCTCCCACAGGAGATCTCCAGTGAACATGAAACTGGTGAACACCCAAAATTCATTGTGGGAGCTAGCCTGCTAGCGATGGCTGCCTAGAAGTCACCCCAAAGCTGTTGGGCCACCGCCAACGCCACCACCGGCGCGGTTTCGGTGCGCAATACTCGCGGGCCGAGGCGGGCGGCATGAAAGCCGTTGGCCTTGGCCTGTTCGACTTCGGCGTCGGACAACCCACCCTCCGGGCCAATCAGGAACGCCAGCGTCCCAGGCTTGGCATGGCTGACCAACGGCTCAGCCACCGGATGCAGCACCAGCTTCAGTTCAGCCTCAGTCTGTTTCAACCAATCGGCCAACAGCACCGGTGGGTGAATCACCGGCACCCGTGAACGCCCGCATTGCTCGCAGGCGCTGATCGCCACCTGGCGCCAGTGCAGCAGGCGTTTGTCGGCGCGCTCGTCCTTGAGCCGCACTTCGCAACGTTCACTGAAGATCGGCGTGATTTGCGTGACGCCCAATTCAGTCGCTTTCTGGATCGCCCAGTCCATGCGTTCGCCACGGGACAAACCTTGGCCGAGGTGGATCTGCAACGGCGATTCGACCTGGCCGGCAAACTGTTCATTGATCTGTACCACCACGCGCTTTTTGCCGACTTCCACCAGCGTGCCGCGAAACTCATGGCCGGAACCGTCGAACAGTTGCAACGCATCGCCCTCGGCCATGCGCAGCACGCGACCGATGTAATGGGCCTGGGCTTCGGGCAGCTCGTGCTCGCCGGTGCTCAGGGGGGCGTCGATAAAGAAGCGGGACAGTCTCATGCTGGGTCTCTGTAATTCATGTGTAGGTCTTGGCGCCGCCATCGCTGGCAAGCCA
>NZ_AKJF01000152.1 GCF_000282475.1 Pseudomonas sp. GM78 | reverse complement strand
CTTGGTTACTTGGGGCTCTTCCAAGTGACTCGCCGTAAGGGCGAAACCATAGGTCGCCGTTACCGCAGCAACGGATATACACCCAATCCAAATATGCACCTGCAGCCAACAACCCAAAGTGAACAGCATCGCCCCGACAATGGGGAAATTTCCCATGAAGGGACGGCGGCTAGCGAAACCGTTGGGGTATGGCCTCGGCAAACGGATAGAAGGCAAACCAGGGCCTGGCTTCGTCGATGACGCGCTGGAATGAGGGCCGTTGCGTCAGCCTGTCGAAGTACGCGCTCAGGTGCTGGCAATTGTCGGGGAAGGGCACCAGCGTGCTGGCATAGAACAGGGCCGGGGCGGCCGCGCAATCGGCCAGGCTGAAGTCCGGGCTGGCCACCCAGGTTCTCAAGGCCAGCTGGCGTTCGAGCATGCCGTAGGCCGTCGCCAGCATGGCCCGCTGCCGGCTCAGGTCGCCGTTCGTCGCGTACAGGCGATCGGCGACGATCTGTTGCATCGGTGCCTGCACGTACTGGTCGAAAAATCGATCCCACAGGCGCACTTGCAAGGCGATGTCCCAATCACCGGGCAGCAGAGAGTGCCCACCGGCATAAAAGCGGTCCAGATATTCGATGATGACACTCGATTCCGCCAACCCTTGCGCATGCGTGTGATCGCGGATGACCGGGAACTTGCACAGCGGCCATAACGCCTCGAGTTCCGCCCGGTCCGCCTCGTTGGAAAGATCGATGATGCGCCGCTGGAAGTCGATCCCGTGCTCGTAGAGCGCGATCAGCACTTTGTGGCAAAACGACGACAGCGGGTGGTAATAGAGCGTCAGCGACATCATTCAACTCCTTGGGCGCGATGGCGCCCCACAGGGTGACTGGCAGATTAAGTCGCCAGCGCGGAGTTCGCCACCCCTGCGGGGTTGACGGGGGAGGTCAGAACTGCGGCGTGTACTTCACGCTGAACATCATGTTGCGCGGTTCGCCGAAGTTGTTGTTGCCACTGAGCTGGCTGTATCCCGCCGTGTAGTAGTGCTTGTCGAACAGGTTGTTGGCGTTCACCGCCAGGCCGATCTCAGGTGTGAGCTGGTAGCCGACGCGGGCATTCCAAACGGTATACCCCGGCACGTCGAAGGTGTGTTCATAGCCCAGGGTATGGCTTTGGGTGGTGAAGCCCAGCCCGGTGCTGACACGGTTCCAGTCGCCGCTGAACTGGTAATCGCCCCAGACCCGCAGCATGTGTTTGGGCGTCCAGGCGCTGAAGACCTTGCCTTCGTCAACCGGGTCGTCGAGGTACTTGGTGGTGTTGTAGGTGTAGCCGGCAAACAGCTGCAGGCCGCTGAGCACTTCGCCGCTGATTTCCGCGTCGAGCCCCTGGCTGCGCACTTTCCCGGAGGCTGTCGAGCAGTACCAGCCGTCGCAGGCAAAGCCCGACGTCAGGTCGTTGACAGCCCGGTTCTCCTGGTCATAACGGAACAGCGCCAGGGAGGTGTTGACCCGACCGTCCAGCAGCTCACCCTTGAGGCCGACTTCGTAATTGCTGCCGATCACCGGCTTGAGCATCGAGCCGCCGGCGTCGCGCACGGTTTGCGGTTCGAACACGTCGGTGTAACTGGCATACACCGCCCATTCACGGCTCAGGTCATAGATGATGCCGGCATAGGGCGTGACTTCTCCGTTTTCGTTGGCGGTGCTTTCCGGATTGGCGCTGACCACGTCGCTGAACGCGGCCTGGGTCCATGATTTGTAGCTGAAGTCGTACCAACTGACCCGCGAGCCCAGCACCAGGGTCAAGGGATCGAACGGCTTGACCCGCCAGCTGCCGTACAGGCCTTTTTGCCGAATGTCGTATTTGCTCGGGGTTGCCCGGCCGCCGGGGGTGTTGAGCAAACCGTCGTAGCTGATTTCGGGGCGGTCGTGTTCAATGCCGAAGATGGTATCGGTGCTGTTATTGAAGGTTCGGGCGAACTTGTCGTCTGAGGTGTACTTGGAGTAGTTACCCCCCAGCATGACTTCGTGCTGCATGGACAAGGCGTCGAAGTGGCCGATGAGGTTCATGTCCAGGCCAAGCTTGGTGGCGTCGAAATCGGTGACGAAGTCGGCGTATTGCACGCCGCTGCCATCGGGTTCCAGGCCATCTCCGCTACTTTGCAGCCGCTGGTTTTTCGCCTTGTTGGTTTCGCTCATGCGCACGGCGCCGACCTTGAAGGCCCAGTCGTCGTTGAAGTGGTGTTCCAGGTCGGTGTAGACGGTGGTGACCTCGATGTCCGAATGGTTCCAGCGCGCGCCGGTATAGGTGGAGCGTGGCACATCGACCGTCTTGCCGTCGGCATAGCGCGGCAGGCCGCGGATCATCGGGCGCGACTCGGCATCGGAGTAGCTGACCGCCAGGCCCAGGGTGGTGTCCTCGCGCAGGTCGAAGTCCAGGGCGCCGTACAGGGAGTGGGTCTTGCTCCACTCGTAGTCGATGAACGAATCGCTCTGGTCTTCGTCCGCCACGAAGCGGCCGCGCACCGTGCCGGTCTGGTTCAGTGGCCCGCCAGCGTCCAGTTGCAGGCCGTAGTGATCCCAGGAGCCGGCCTTGCCGGTGACGGTCACGGTCGGTACGTACTGCCCGCGTTTGCGCACCAGGTTGATGGCGCCGCCGGGGCTGCCGGTGCCTTGCAACAAGCCGGACGCGCCGCGCAGCACTTCCATGCGATCGAAGAAGATCAGGTCCTGGGTGGCCCAGTTACCCAATGCGTAGGTATTGCGCGGGATCGGCACGCCGTCGTATTGCCAGTCATCGATCTGGAAACCGCGCGCGGTCAGGACCATGCCTTTGCCCACGCCCTGGACGCCGACCAGGCCGGTGGTCTTGTTCGCAGCTTCCTTCAGGTCAGTGATGTCCTGGTCGTCCATTTGCTTGCGGGTCATCACGGTGACCGACTGGGGAATTTCCTTGAGGGTGTGGGTGCCCTTGCCGATGGTCACTGCCCGCGCGGCGTAGGAGCCCGAGCCTTCAGTGGTGGCGTCGGTGCTGCGTTCGATGATGTTGGTGGCACCCAATTGCAGCGCGGCAGAGCCAGTGGCGGCCGGCTCGACGCTGTAATTGCCCTGTGCGGTCACCCGCAGTTGCAGGCCGCTGCCGGCCAACGCCCGCTGCAGTGCTTCTTCAGCAGACATCTGCCCCATCACCGCGGGCGCCTGCTTGCCCTGAACGAGTGCCGGCTCCAGCGAAATGATCTGTCCGCCCTGGCTGGCAATGGCATTGAGGGTACTGGCCAGCGGGCCGGCGGGCAGATTGAACGACAGGGTTTGCGCCTGCGCCTGCACCTGTGACAGGCCAGGGCCTGCCAGGGTTGCCACGGCAACGGTTACGCAAAGCGGGTGGGACCACGGGTTGAGCACAGCATTCTCCTGAAGGTGTAAGTGTCAGGAGATAGGTGCGATGAGAAATGAAAACCGGACACGAATAAGAGTGATTTACAAAAAAATTATGCTTTGTCCGGTTTTGCACGGATCAGCGTCAGCCACGGACTGTAGTGATCGACCCGGATCGGCAGGGTTTCAGCCAACGCCGCAAAGACACGCGCGGGGTCATTGAGCGGGAACACGCCTTGGACTCGCAAGTTGCGCACTTCAGGGGACACGCGAACAAAACCGCGGCTGTAGGGGCGCAGCGCATCGACAACGTTTACGAGGGGCTCGTCCAGCACATTCAAGCGCCCGCTGAGCCAGTCGGCGCGATATCGCTGATCGCCAGAGACAGGTTCGATGCTTCCTGCGTAGAGTAGGGCGGACTCGCCTTCCTGCAAATCACGCCGGGTGCCATCGAACAGACTGGCCTGGACTGAATGCTCCAGCACCACCACACGACTGACATCCTGCTCCTGGGCGACCAGGAAGCGCGTGCCCAGTGCACGCACTTCACCCTGGGCGGTGCGCACGCGCAGGGGACGTCGCGGATCGGCCGCCACCTGAATGATCAGTTCGCCGTGGCGCAGGATGACCAGCCTTTGCTGGTCGTCGAATTGCAGGTCCACCGCGCTGTCGGCGTTGAGGCTCAAGCGGCTGCCGTCGGCCAGATTGAAATCCTGGCGCTGCCCCCGTGTGGTGGACAGGTCGGCGAACAGGCTGTCACCCAGCGGGCTGCGCGCCCCCAGCCACAAACCGCCCCCGAGCAGGCCCAGGCCGGCGATCACCCGCAGCGCATCACGCCGCGATGCCTGAGGCTGCAACAGGACCTGGCGGGCATGTTCGGTTTGCCCCGGCAAGCGTCGATCCAGGGCACGCAGCGTGTTGAAGGAACCGCCCAGGCGTTCCTGCAATCTGGCCCAGGCCTGGGCGTGCGCCGAGTCCTTGGCCAGCCAGGCGTCGAAACGTGCCTGCAAGGCGGCAGTGGGGGTACCGGCGCGCAGGCGCACCATCCAGTCGATGGCCTGCTCGCTGACAGGGTCCAGGCGCTCGGTGCTCATGCGGCCATCTCGCTCAGGTAACACTGGCGCAACGCCTGTTTCATGTAGCGGCTGACCGTGCGCTCCGACAGCCCCAACTTGTGGGCGATGGCCACATAACTCATGCCGTCCAGCTGGCTGTAGAGGAAGGTGGCCTTGACCACTGTCGGCAGGCCATCCAGCGCCCGGTCAATGGCGACCAGGGCTTCGATCAGTTGCAGTTGCTCCTCCGGGGAGGGTGTCACCATCTCGGGCAGGGTGGACAGGCGTTCCAGATACGCAAGCTCCAGTTTGCGCCGGCGATGACGGTCGAAAATGAGCCGTCGGGCAATGGTCGAGAGGTAGGCGCGCGGCTGTTCGATGCTGTCGGGGTCGACCCGGGCCATCAGCATCTGGCAAAACGTATCGGCGGCAGTGTCCTCGGCATCCGCGTGATTGCGCAGCCGACGCTGGATATGCTGCAGCAGCCAACGGTGGTGATCGCTGAAGAAGAAGCTCAGCTTGCTGGTCGAAGGAGGTTGCACCGGTGTTTTTTCCAGATGTTAGTGTAAATCGTTCTCAATACTACCTTTGAGCGATGAGCCACCGCAATCGGGACTTCTCCAGTCAACCTCTGTGCGTGATCTGTTTTACCGGTTCAGCATTTATTTATCGGCATTGGTGGTGCGGATCAGGTTGTTGCGCAACGCCACGATCGCCTGCTGCATCTGAACGAAATCGTCTGGATCGAGGCCGGTTTGCGGAAAGCCGTCTTCCGTCAATTCGGTGCGCAGCTGGCGGCCTGAGTCGGTCAGGCTGATTCGCACCTGGCGTTCGTCTTCCGGGTCGCGTTGACGCCGCAGGTAACCCATCGCCTCGAGTTTTTTCAGGATCGGGGTGAGGGTGTTGGATTCCAGGAACAGCTTTTCTCCCAGGCTGCCGACGGTCTGGTTGTCCTGCTCCCACAACGCGACGAGGGTGATGTACTGCGTGTAGGTCAGGCCGAGCCGTTCGAGCATCGGCTTGTAGGCTTTGCCGAAAGCGAGGTTGGTGGAATAGACCGCAAAACACAGGAAGTCGGAGAGCTTGAGATCCAGGGCGGATGTCTTGTCGGTGGTTTTCATGGGTTTTCTCTTTGGGCAGGCTGCGAGGTTGAAACTATACATCGTATGCGATGGTGTCGGAAGTGCTCTAACCCGCTGGGCACCTGCCCCGTAACGGCCGAAAGCCGGCTCTCCTGGAAATCCCAAGGGAACCGGCCGGGCGATGCGTTACGCGGTCAGGACGTTGATGGCGACGTCGATGTTGCCGCGGGTGGCCTTGGAGTACGGGCAGATCGCATCGGCGGTGTGGGCCAGTTCGGTGGCGACTTCGTGTGACAGGCCGGGCACCCGCAGGGTCAGTCGAGCCTGGAGGAAGTAGGCGGCGCCGGTCTGGCCCAGGTCGACTTCGATGTCCACGGCCGTATCGGCCGGCAGCGTCACCTTCGCCTGTTGGGCGGCCAGGCCCACCGCGGCGATGTAGCAGGCAGACCACGCCCCGGCGAACAGTTGCTCGGCCTTCGGATGCGGTTGCACGCCGCTGAACACGTGTGTCGGGGTGGCGCTGCCAGGGGACGACAGTTCGATGTCGAGGTTGCCGTTATGGCCGCGCGAGGTGGTGCCGGCCGCGCTCAGGGTGGTGTGGGTCTTGCCGCTGGCCAGGACTTTTTCGATTTTGCTCATGATGATTTCCTCAGGTTTACCGATTAATTAATTCGTGCGCGCTTGCATCGCATGCGACATTAGTTATGCCGTAATAACGTTCAGGGCAACGTCGATATTGCCGCGTGTCGCTTTGGAGTAGGGGCAGATGGAATCGGCGATATGCGCCAGTTCCGTCGCGACGTCATGTGCCAGCCCCGGCACGCGCAGGGTCAGTCGGGCCTGAAGGAAGTAGGCCGCACCAGTCTGGCCCAGGTCCACTTCGATGTCGACGGCCAGGTCCGCAGGCAGCGCGATGTTGCGCTCTGCGGCCACCAGGCCGACGGCAGCGGTGTAGCAGGCGGACCAGGCCCCGGCGAACAATTGCTCGGCTTTCGGGTGCGGCTGGGTACCGGCGAACAGGTGGGCTGGCTGGGCAACACCTGGCGTCGACAGTTCGATGTCGAGGTTGCCGTTATGGCCGCGCAAGGTGGTGCCGGCGCTGCTCAGGGTGGTGTGGGTCTTGCCGGTGGCCAGGACTTTTTCGATCTTGCTCATGGGGTGGATCCTCAGGGGTGCGGTCAGGTTTGATTTAGTGTCGTGTGCGTTTAGATCGCATCCGATGTAAATAATATTCCTCCTGATCCCAATCGACGTCAAGGGGTATTTTTACACTTGGACGACGAACGGTCGAAGCCGTGATCTGGGTTGTTCAAAAAAAATGCCCCGAGCTATTCAGGCTCGGGGCATTTCATTGACGCTGAGGGTGATGATCAGCTTTGCGGCACTACCCGAGCTTCATTGCCGGTGCCTTCGATATAAACACTCTGGCCTTTGCTGAGTGCGGTATTGACCGGCTGGGTCACCGACACCAGAACGCCGCTTTTCGTGCGCACGATAATCTGCTGGGCTTGTTGCGGTTGATCGTATTTTTTCTTCTCGGCGTAGTTGCCTCCCGCCGCACCCGCGAGGGCGCCAGCGACCATGGCGACATCTCGCCCGGTGCCCGAGCCGATCAGACTACCGATTCCCACGCCCGCGAGTCCGCCAAGAATAGCGCCGACGCCGCTGTCGTGATTGGTCTGCATCTGCGTCATGGTGATCTGCTCGATTTTACCCGAGCGGATTTCCATCTCGCCGGCGCCACCGCTTCCAGCGTCGACGGCGGCGCAGGCGCAAAGCACTAGACTTACAAGCGTGATCGTTAGCCAGGAAGCGGTGTTTTTCATGTTGAACTCCATCATCCAGGGGAAGCGGTTCATTCAAACGCAGCAACACACGTTAGACGAAGGAGACTAGCACAGGGTCCTGCGGCCGCCGCCGGTGCTGCGGAGGGCGACGTGTCGCTGGTCTGACAGCGCCCTCAGAACGTGCAGGAGTCCGCGGAAAATACCACCCGGCCAAACTGCGCATTGGCGTCCAGCGGCGTGATGGCGAGCAATTGGTCCAGGCGGACCTCCTGCTGGCCGTCAGCCGTTTCAAGGCGCAGAAACTCTTCCTTGTCGCTGGAGGTTCGCGTGGTCAACGCCGTGGCGACCAGGCGTGCGCCATCGTGCAATTCGATGTCCAGTCGATAACCACGCAGACAGGCGATCTCCAGATAGTCATGCAGGTCGCAGTTCATGGGTTGGTAGGTGTTCATGTCGTTACCCTCTCTCTTCATTGGTAAAAGTTTCGAATCCAATGCCCCTGCAAGTTATCACCTCGAAAATCACCCGATAAGAAAAACCGATACCCGCTTAAGGATTTCCCAGAGGCGGGGCAGGCACCTGCGGCTTTAGAGTCACGCCCAACGTTTGGCGGATGGATGGCTCATTGATCTACCGCCATTGCCGAGCCTGTCGCAATTTCTACAAAAATAAGAAGGTGAAAAGCATGAGTCACGAAACGGTCGATATCAAGGCGTGGATCGACAACCGACCGGTTGCCGGCTACCAGTGGCTCATCATGAGCCTGTGTTTTTTCGTGGTGCTGTTCGATGGTTTTGACGTCGCGGTCATGGGCTTTATCGCACCTTCGCTGATACAAGAGTGGGGGCTGTCCAAGGCGGCCTTTGGCCCGGTGATGGGCGCCGGCATGGTGGGCCTGGCCATTGGTGCCTTGACCGCCGGCCCTTACGCCGACCGCCTGGGGCGCAAGAAAGTGCTGTTGATCGCCGTGACGGGTTTCAGCGTGCTGAGCCTGGCCTGTGCCTTTGCTCGCAACCCCTACGAACTGGCAGTCCTGCGGCTGTTGACCGGCGTGGCCCTTGGCGCCGCGATGCCCAATACCACCACGCTGCTCTCCGAATACCTGCCGCAGCGTAATCGCTCGCTGTTCATCACCATCATGTTCACCGGTTTCAACATGGGCTCGGGGATGGGGGGCTTGTTGGCGGCCTGGTTGATCCCGCACCACGGCTGGCAATCGGTACTGCTCGCCGGCGGCATCCTGCCGTTGGTGTTGCTGCCGTTCCTCTGGCTGCTGTTGCCCGAGTCCCCGCGTTTCCTGGCGGCGCGTAATGCCCCAGCGAGCCAGATCGCCAAGGTGCTGAACAAGTTGGGCGGGCGCTTTTCGGCGAGCACCACATTCACCATCAGCGAACCCCAGGTCCAGCACAAGGCGCCGGTGCGCATGTTGTTCACCGAAGGCTATCGCTTCGGCACGCTGGCACTGTGGATGACCTACTTCATGGGCCTGCTGGTGATCTACCTGACCATGGGCTGGATGCCGACCCTGCTGCGCGAAGGTGGCCTGTCCATCGAACGCGCGGCGACCATCACCGGCCTGTTCCAGATCGGCGGCACGGTCGGCGCGATCGTGGTCGGCTGGGCCATGGACCGGCGCAATCCCAACGCCGTCATTGCGACCTCCTATGCATTGGGCGGTGCGTTCATCCTGCTGCTGGGGGCCTTCAGCCTGGAGTCGAGCCTGTTGGCGTTTGGCGTCGTCGCGGCGGGCTTCTGCATGAGCGGCGCGCAGACCGGTCTCAACGCCTTCGCGCCCGGCTACTACCCAACCGAATGTCGCGCCACGGGGGTGAGCTGGATGCTGGGTATCGGCCGCTTCGGCGCTATCTTTGGCTCTCTCATCGGTGGTGCGGTGCTCAGCCTCGGGTTGGGCCTGCCGGTGCTGTTCACCCTGTTGAGCGTGCCGGCTTTCATCGCCGCACTGGCGATCCTGGCCAATGGTCATGCACGGCGTCGGGTCAACGGCGCGGTACTGGCGCAATAATTTTCTTCGAACACAGGAACTCACTCTTCATGGCACGCATCATCGGTGGTCTCGCTGTTTCCCACACCCCAACCATCGGCTTCGCAGTCGATCACGACAAACAGAACGAGGCGGCCTGGGCGCCGATCTTCGAAGGCTTCGAACCGATCAAGGTGTGGTTGAAGGAGCAACAGCCGGACGTGTTGTTCTACATCTTCAACGACCACGTGACGTCGTTTTTCTTCGACCATTACGGCGCGTTCTCGCTGGGGGTGGATGAGCGTTATGAAGTCGCGGACGAGGGCGGCAACCCGCGCTCGTTGCCTGCGGTCGGCGGACATGCGGCACTGTCGCGGCACATTGGCCAAAGCCTGATGGCCGATGAGTTCGACATGAGCTTCTTTCGCGACAAACCGCTGGACCATGGCTTCTTCTCGCCGATGTCGGCGCTGTTGCCCTGCACGCCAGCCTGGCCGGTGGAGATCGTGCCCTTGCAGGTGGGCGTGTTGCAGTTTCCGATTCCCAGTGCGTTGCGCTGCTACAAGCTGGGGCAGGCGCTGCGCCGGGCCATCGAAAGCTATCCCGAAGACTTGAAAGTGGCCATCGTCGCCACCGGTGGCGTGTCCCATCAGGTGCATGGCGAGCGTTGCGGTTTCAACAACCCGCAGTGGGACGAGCAGTTCATCGATCTGCTGGTCAACGACCCGCTGCGCCTGACCGAGATGACCCACGCCGAATACGCCACCCTGGGCGGCATGGAAGGTTCTGAAGTCATCACCTGGCTGATCATGCGCGGCGCGTTGTCGGCTACGGTGAAGAACCTGCATCAGGATTACTACCTGCCGTCCATGACCGGCATCGCCACGCTGTTGCTGGAAAACCAGGACCGGCCGGTGCCTGCCGACGTCACCGCGCGCCACTTGCAGCACATGCAGCACCAGTTGGCCGGCATCGAAAAACTCGAGGGCACCTATCCGTTCACCCTGGAACGCAGCGCCAAGGGTTATCGGCTGAACAAGTTCCTGCATCGCATGATCGAGCCGCAATGGCGCCAGCGTTTTCTCGATGCGCCCGAGGCGTTGTTCGAGGAAGGCGGCTTGAGTGAGGAGGAGCGCGAACTGCTGCGCCGTCGCGACTGGCGCGGGTTGATCCAGTACGGGGCGATCTTCTTCGTGTTGGAAAAGCTTGCGGCGGTGCTTGGTATTCCCAACCTGCAGGTGTACGCCGCCATGCGCGGCCAAGGCCTGGACGAGTTCATGAAAACCCGTAACCAGCAGGTGCTGTACTCGGTGGCGGGCAAAGCGCCGCGCTGATTACTCGGGGCTGACGCGCCTTCGGCAACGGGCGAGTCTCCCCGAGTCGCCATCTCCCATTTTCGTTTGACCTCACTGTGCCCGGCACTGACGGGCGCAGGGCATTCCCTTACCCAAAAACCGGACAACAATAACAATGAAAACCACCGTCAATCCTCAGGTCGTCTGCACCTTGGCCGCCTTTTCCGTGCTTCCGCTTGCGGCCTCGGCTGCCGGTTTTATCGATGACGCCAGCGCCAACCTGAACCTGCGTAACTTCTACATCAATCGCAACTTCACCAACCCGGCTTACCCGCAGGGCAAGGCAGAGGAGTGGACGCAGAGTTTCATTCTCGACGCCAGATCCGGCTTCACCCAGGGCGTGGTCGGGTTCGGCGTCGATGTGCTGGGTCTGTATTCGGTGAAGCTCGATGGCGGCCAGGGCACCGGCGGCACGCAACTGTTACCGCTCGATAGCGATGGACGTCCCGCCGATGACTTTGGCCGCCTGGCGGTCGCCGGGAAAATGAAAGTCAGGAAAACCGAACTGAAGGTCGGTGAGTGGATGCCGGTGCTGCCGATTCTGCGTTCCGACGACGGCCGCTCGCTGCCGCAAACCTTTCGCGGTGGCCAGGTCACTTCGCAGGATATCGACGGCCTGACGCTGTATGGCGGCCAGTTCCGGCAGAACAGCCCGCGCAACGATTCGAGCATGGACGACATGTTCATGCAGGGTAAAACCGGGTTTACCTCCGATCGCTTCAATTTCGTTGGCGGTGAATACAGCTTCAACGACAAGCGCACCTTGATCGGCCTGTGGAATGCCGAGCTCAAGGACATCTACCAGCAGCAGTACCTGCAAATCCTCCACAGCCAGCCGCTCGGCGCCTGGACCCTGGGGGCGAACCTGGGTTACTTCCGGGGCCGCGAGGACGGTAGCGCCCGCGCTGGCGACCTGGATAACCGCACCGTTTCGGCCTTGCTCTCAGCCAGGTATGGCGGCAACACGTTCTACGTCGGCCTGCAGAAACTCAGCGGCGACGATGCCTGGATGCGGGTCAACGGCACCAGCGGCGGGACCCTGGCCAACGACAGCTACAACGCAAGCTACGACAATGCCCGGGAGAAGTCCTGGCAGGTGCGTCACGACTACAACTTCGTCGCCTTGGGCATTCCTGGCCTGACGCTGATGAACCGCTATATCAGCGGCGACAATGTGCACACCGGTGCAATCACCGACGGCAAGGAGTGGGGCCGCGAATCGGAACTGGCCTACACCGTGCAAAGCGGCGCGTTGAAAAACCTCAACGTCAAATGGCGTAACTCGAGCATTCGCCGGGACTACAGCAGTAACGAGTTCGACGAGAACCGCTTGATCGTCAGCTATCCGTTCAGCCTGCTCTAACGCCGAACCCCTTGTAGGAGCGAGCCGGCTCCGGGCGGCGTTCCGACGATGGTGGTCAACGATGACGCGGGAAACCTGGTACCCCGCGGCGCCCTCAGGTTCATCGCGAGCAGACTCGCTCCTACAGGGTCCGAACCGCCTGTTCGCGGATCACCCGGCGAATCGTGTCCATCAAGGCTTGGGCCACCGGCGAATGCAGGCAGCCGGTGCGATAGGTCAGGCCGATGGCGCGGGTGGTCTGTTTCAGTTCCAGCGGCAGGATGCACAGCTCGCCGGAGGCGATCTCCTGTTCCAGTTGATGCGCGGACACCGCCGCGAGCATGTCCGAGCGCAGCAACAACCCGCGGATGATCGCCATGTCGGCGCTTTCCACCACCGGCCGGGGCGGCGCAATGCCGAAGCGGGTGAAGCACTCATCGAGCATCTGCCGGGCCGGCGAACCGGCGCGGGGCAGCACCCAGCGGGCGGCGCTGAGTTCGTCGTGCAGGGGCGTTTTTGAGTAGAGCGGGTGATCACGCCGAGCCAGTACCACCAT
The DNA here is from genome assembly GCF_000282475.1 of Pseudomonas sp. GM78. GTDB lineage: Bacteria > Pseudomonadota > Gammaproteobacteria > Pseudomonadales > Pseudomonadaceae > Aquipseudomonas. The sequence goes on along the minus strand of NZ_AKJF01000152.1, from coordinate 9,622 downwards.
GTCTTCCGAGAGCAACGCCTCGCCGGTCAAGTCGCTGGCATAGTCCTGCGAGCGCAAGGCGCCGAAAATGAAATCGACATCGCCGGCGCGCAGCTCCGTCGCGAGCAGGTCGAACGGGCTTTCGTTGGTGATCACCTGGATAGCCGGGTGCTCGGCCATCATGCGCAAAATCGCTTCGGGCAATATCCGCGTGCGTCCAAGGGGCAGGGCGCCAACATGCACCACCCCTTGCAGGGCGCCGCGCAGGGCGGTGATGTCCATCTCGATGTGGCGCAACTCGTTCAGTGCCCGGCGAATCGGGAACAGGATTTCATTGCTGGCTCGGGTCGGCTGCAAGCCGCGTGGCGTACGTTCGAAGAGCGTCTGGCCGCAGCCGTTTTCCATGACCTTGATGGTCGAGCTGATCGCCGGCTGACTCAAACCGAGAAGGCTGGCGACGGTCTGCATATGGTGCGTTTCACAGAGTTTGACGAACACTTGCAGGCGTCGGGCCTGGAACAGGTAAAGCGGCTCGACCGCGCGTTTTTCCCCACCGGTCAACAGGCGCGGCACGCTTTCCAGCTCAGCCAGTACGCGGCGTGCACGGGGCAGCAGGCGTTCGCCGTAATCGGTCAAACGCATGCCATTGGCGTGGCGTTCGAACAGCAGTACACCCAGTCGGGTCTCCAGCTCGGAAATCGACCGGGTCACCACTGACTGCGCCCGGTACAGGGCCACCGAGGCCTTGGAAACGCTGCCGTGGTCGGCCACGCGGACGAAAGCGCGCACGTGCATCAGGCTGGGTAGTTCAGTGGATTGCATGGGGCTGAGGCTCGGAAGATCGATGTTCAAATCCGACTATGCCGCCACCCCGATCCAGTGGCAATAAAAAAAACGCATACCTGCAACACTGCAACGCATTACTCCGCCGGCGGGTCCCGGTGCGATGCTCTTTGGACACGCAGGAGGAGTATCCGCAATGATCGAGTCATCGAAAAACGCGCTGGTGGTCAGCGCTCACTCTGCCGATTTCGTCTGGCGCGCCGGCGGCGCTATCGCACTGCATGCGCAGCAGGGTTACAACGTGCACATCGTCTGCCTGTCGTTCGGCGAGCGCGGCGAATCCGCCAAGCTGTGGCGCAAGGGCGAGATGAGCGAAGAAAAAGTCAAAAGTGCACGCCGCGAAGAGGCCCAGGCCGCCGCCGACATCCTGGGGGCCAGCGTCGAGTTCTTCGACATCGGCGACTACCCGATGCGCGCGGACAAGGAAACCTTGTTCCGCCTCGCCGATGTGTTTCGCCGGGTGCAACCGGAGTTCGTCCTCAGCCACTCGCAGAAAGACCCGTACAACTACGATCACCCGCTGGCCATGAACCTGACCCAGGAGGCGCGCATCATCGCCCAGGCCGAAGGTTACAAGCCGGGCGAGAAAATTGTTGGCGCGCCACCGGTCTACAGCTTCGAACCGCACCAGCCCGAGCAATGCGAATGGCGCCCCGATGTGCTGCTGGACATCACGTCAGTCTGGGACAAGAAGTACGCGGCCATCCAATGCATGGCCGGCCAGGAACATCTGTGGGAGTACTACACCCGCGTCGCCCTGCAGCGCGGCGTGCAAGCCAAGCGCAATGTCGGGATCACCTCCAGCCGCGACATCGTCTATGGCGAAGGCTATCAAAGCATTTTTCCGCGCGTGACGGAGAACCTGGCATGAGCGAGTTGATCGGCAAGACCGGCATTGTCGTGCGCAATATTGACCGGGCCGAACGGACGCTGGTCGATGAGCTGCAACGCTACGGCGTCGCGACCATTCATGAAGCGCAGGGGCGCAAAGGCCTGCTGGCGTCTTCGATCAGGCCCATTCAGCGCGGCACCGTGATCAGTGGTTCGGCGGTGACGGTGCTGGTCGCGCCGGGCGATAACTGGATGTTCCATGTGGCGGTGGAGCAGTGCCGTCCGGGGGATATCCTGGTGGTTGCCCCCAGCTCGCCCTGCACCGATGGTTACTTTGGCGACCTGCTCGCGACCTCGCTCAAGGCCCACGGCGTGCGCGCCCTGGTGATCGATGCCGGTGTGCGCGACACTCACACCTTGCGCGAGATGGGTTTCCCGGTCTGGTCCCGCGCCATCAATGCCCAGGGCACGATCAAGGAGACGCTCGGCTCGGTCAACCTGCCGCTGGTGTGTGGCGGTCAACTGGTCAACCCGGGGGATGTGGTGGTGGCCGATGACGATGGGGTGGTTGTCGTGCGCCGCGCCGAAGTCGCGCAAGTAGTCGAGGCCAGCCGCGCCCGCGCCGACCTGGAAGAACACAAGGCCATGCGCCTGGCCAAGGGCGAGCTGGGACTGGACATCTACAACATGCGCGCACGCCTGGCGGAAAAGGGTTTGCGCTACGTCGACAGCCTCGACGAGCTCGGAGACTGAGCATGGGCCAGAGACGGATTGCTTGCCTGTTGATGCGCGGTGGGACGTCCAAGGGGGCGTATTTCCTGGCGGGCGACTTGCCCGCTCAGCCGGCGCTGCGAGACCGCGTGCTGTTGGCGGTCATGGGCTCGCCGGATGCGCGGCAGATCGATGGCATCGGCGGTGGCGACTCGTTGACCAGCAAGGTGGCGATCATCCAGCCCTCCGCACGCTATGATGCCGACGTCGATTACCTGTTCGCCCAAGTGCTGGTCGATGAGCCGCGCGTGGACTACGGGCAGAACTGCGGCAACATCCTCGCCGGGGTCGGGCCGTTCGCCATCGAGCGCGGGCTGGTGGCCGTGCAGGGCGATGTGACCCCGGTGCGGATTTTCATGGAGAACACCGGGCAGATCGCGGTGGCCCATGTGCCCACGCCCCAGGGCGTGGTCAACTATGGCGGTGAAGCGCGGATCGACGGAGTGCCCGGTGGCGGCGCACCACAGATCGTCGAATTCGAGGATGTTGCCGGGTCCAGTTGCGGTGCGTTGTTGCCCACAGGGCACGCTGTCGATGTGTTCGATGGCATTGAGGTCACCTGCGTCGACAATGGCATGCCGGTGGTGCTGATTCGCGCCGCAGACCTCGGCCTGCGCGGTGATGAAAGCCCTGGGCAGCTCGATGCCGACGTCGCGTTGAAGGCCCGGCTCGAATCGATCCGCTTGCAGGCCGGCCCGCGCATGAACCTGGGGGATGTCAGCCAGCGCAACGTACCCAAGATGTGCTTGATTGCGCCGGCACGGGCCGGCGGAGCGCTTAACACCCGCACCTTCATTCCCCATCGCTGCCACACCAGCATTGGTGTGTTCGGTGCGGTCAGCGTGGCTGCTGCCTGCCTGATAGAGGGCAGTGTGGCGGCGGGTATCGCTCGAGTCGTCGAGGGCGAGGTGAAGCGCCTTCAGGTTGAGCACCCCACGGGTGAATTCACCGTTGAGTTGCGTTTGCAACAGGGGGTGTTGGCCGGATGTGGATTGATGCGCACGGCTCGCCTGCTGTTTGATGGTTTCGTATGCGTGCCGGATACGCTGTCCTGGTCGTGATATAGACTCATCAAGAGGCTATTTCGACAGGAGTGACACGCGTGGCAGGACTGCAATGGATTCGCTGATCACCGCCGCAGCGCAGGCGTTGGCGGCGGGCGATCCGCTGGGCGCGCTGGATCGAATCGCGTTGCGCGACGATGCGCCCGCGCTGGCACTGCGCGGTATCGCCATGGCGCAACTGGGTGATTTACCCCGTGCCAAGGCACTGGTGCGCAGGGCCGCGCGGGCCTTCGGGCCGAAAGAAGTCGTTGCGCGGGCACGCTGCATCGTCGCCGAAGCCGAGATCGCACTGGCCTCGCGGGATCTCGGCTGGCCGGTGCAGGCGCTGGAAGCGGCGCGGGTCACGCTGCAAGCCCACGGTGACCTGGTCAATGCCGCCCACGCGCGGTATCTGGGCATCCGTCGCCTGGTGCTGATCGGGCGGCTCGATGAGGCCCATGGGCAACTCGTCGAACTGGATCCGGCAACGTTGCCGCCACCCTTGCGGGCGACCCATGAACTGGTCGTGGCAGGGATCGCGATGCGCCATCTGCATTCCCAAGCCGCACGGGCCGCGCTCGCCAGGGCCGAACTCGCCGCACAACTCGCCGGCATTCCCGCGCTGTCTGCGGAGGTCGACAGTGCATCAGCCATCCTGAACAGCCCCGCCGCACACCAGCTCGTCCGTGGCGAAGAGCGGCCTCTGTTGCTCGACGAAGTGGAAGCGCTGCTCGCCTCGACATCACTGGTGGTGGACGCCTGCCGTTCTGTCGTGCGTGGCGCGGGCATGTCGGTTTCCCTGTCCAGGCGTCCGATCCTGTTTTCCCTGGTGCGCGCACTCGCCGAGGCCTGGCCGGCAGATGTGCCCAGGGAGACCCTCATCGCCCGGGCCTTTCGTTTGAAGCTCAGTGATGAATCCCATCGAGCCCGTCTGCGGGTTGAAATCAGCCGCTTGCGCGCGGCGTTGAAACCCCTGGCGACGGTGACTGCCACCCGGCGCGGATTCGCCTTGGCTGCGCAGGTTTCACCGGACGTGGTGCTGCTCACACCACCGGTCGAAGAGAAATATGCCGCGGTGTTCGCCTTGCTTGGCGACGGCGAGTCCTGGTCGAGTTCGGCCCTGGCCCTGGCGCTGGGTAACAGCCAGCGCGGGGTACAACGCGCGCTTGAAGCGCTGGCAGCCCAGGGCAAGGTGCAGTCGTTCGGACAGGGACGGGCGCGGCGCTGGCTGACCCCGCCGGTGCCCGGTTTCGCGACGACCTTGTTACTCCCGGTTCCGCTGCCCGGTGGCTAGGATGATCCCACCAACCCCTTTGGAGGAACACCGAGATGAAACAGTCAGCCGCGCGGATCCTGCGTGAATATGGGCCCTTTGACGAAGTCACTGACGTGCACGGCGTCACCTGGGACGGTCAGCAGGTGTGGTTTGCCACCACCGACAAGCTCCATGCCCTGGACCCCGACACGGGTGATCTGGTGCGCTCGCTCGACGTCGCCGCCCATGCCGGAACCGCTTTCGATGGCACGCACTTGTTCCAGATTGCCGAGGACCGCATCCAGAAAGTCGACCCTCGCACCGGAGAAATCCTGGCCACGATCCCGGCCCCCGGCGGTGGCAGCGATTCGGGGCTGACATGGGCCGAAGGCTCGCTGTGGGTCGGCCAGTACCGCGAACGGAAAATCCACCAGATCGACCCCGAGACCGGGAATATTCTGCGCACCTTGCAATCCAACCGTTTTGTCACGGGCGTGACCTGGGTCGAGGGCGCGCTGTGGCATGGCACCTGGGAAGGCGAGGAAAGCGAATTGCGCCGGGTCGACCCGAGCACTGGCGAAGTGCTGGAAAGCCTCAGGTTGCCGGACGGCATCGGCGTGTCGGGGCTGGAATCCGATGGTGGCGAGCGGTTTTTCTGTGGAGGTGGTAACAGTGGGCGGGTGAGGGTGGTGCGCCGGCCTTGAGGGTTTGCTTGATTGAGACAGAACACTAGCAGTTCTGATAGTTATATTCCGCAAGGAAACAATTGATACTTCGGGGCAAGTGTACTAACCATCGGAGCCCTCCCATGACACAACTCCCGCCTATCCTGCTCTGCCAGTACCACTACGACCCTCTGGACCGTATGGTGGGCCACGCACTCGCAGATACCGACGAGCGTCAGCGCTTTTACTGCAAAAGCCGCTTGGCGACTGAGACTCAGGGAGCGTTGCGCTTTTCAATAATCCAGCATGATGACCATCTGTTGGCACAGCAGCAAAGAGAAGGTGATTTGATTGGCACTGTTTTGTTGGTAACCGCGCAAGAGCGCTCGGTGCTGAACGCACTTAAGCACAATCATCAGCCCCAACCCGCCAACTATTCACCTTACGGCCACAGTCGCTTCGAACATGGCTTGCTCAGCCTGCTGGGTTTCAATGGCGAACGGCGAGATCCGGTGACGGGGCATTATTTATTGGGCAATGGTTACAGGGCATTCAATCCGGTGTTGATGCGATTCAACAGCCCGGACAGCTGGAGTCCGTTCGGTAAAGGCGGTTTGAATGCGTATGCGTATTGCCTGGGCGATCCAGTGAATCAGACTGATCCAACGGGGCATGGCGTTTTTCCCAAGGTTACCATCGGCCCCATGGTCCCCATTAAAAACCAGCTTCGATTCAGGGCTGAACAGCTTCCCAACACTATACAAAAACAGATACCTGCTGAGTCGATATCACTACGTAGACTATCTCATGAAAAACCTGATTTAGAGCCCGGAATTATAAAAGGAAATGCTCCTAGGCAGGGCTCTGAAATCACTCACGATGTACTCAATAATACACTGAATCAAAAGATTGATCGATATAAAGAAAGCGCGGGGAGATTGCAATACACCTTCCCTGAAATCATGAGTCCTGAAAACGTTAGGGCGTATATCTTTACTAGTATATCGGGCCGATACGGAGGCCGTACAGTCGTCTACGAACTGCTAAAGGATCTTATTGAAGAGCGAGGCGGGCCAATGTTTGGCGATGCAAATAATCATCGCGAAGTAGTGCGTTCGATTGCCTTTGAGAGTGAAGCACGTAAAATAAATACAGAGTTATATGCGGAAGCAAAATCATTGAGAGAGAAAAAATGACAAAGGTGGCGTGACAAATAAGTCCGATCGCAATAGGCTACACCCATTCGCTGGTTTCAATTCAAAAAACAAAAAGAGTAAAAAAGAAGGACGAGAATAAGGAAAAAAGGAAAAAGGAAAAAGGAAAAAGGAAAAAAGGAAAAAGGGGGGGTACGGGGGAGGGGACAAATTTATATCCCATCTGACGGTCAGCAGATCAGTGTCTTTGGCCAAGACGCTCACCGAAGACACCGATTACGCTTAGACACTGACCGCCGTGCCTGGGCTGCGCATTATTTGACCTCGATGGGTAAGGCATTGGTGGATGACGCGGTGAAGGTGCTGACGCGGATCGGGGGATTCGATGACTAAGCGGGCGACGGCGAAAGCTTAAGCTTAGTGATTGAGGCTTGTGAGGTTAGTTCGTTTGCGATGGTGGCAGCTGATTCGTTATTGATATTGGCTGGGCTGGCGCTTTCGCGGGCAAGCCCGCTCCTACAGGGATTTCGGTGGCTGATAGGCATAATTGGGCCCGTGTGGGTGAGTCGTTTGTGGTTGCGGTACGCCTCAGCGTTGGTGCTGGTTCTTAGCGCGAACAGGCCGGCTTGCTCACAGCGATCAACTGGCGTAAACAGTGCGCGAGACCGTAGCGAGCAACGGCTCTCAATGCGGCCAATCACATCTTGTTCAACACGAAAGACGAGGCGAACGTTGGTAGAACGACGTCAGTTCAGCGGTGCCATGAAGGGCAAAAACCTTCGCTACCTCAATGACCACGAAGGCCAATCCGTGCGGGCCCGGGCCGGTTTCCTGCTGCTGGAACATTTTTCGTTGCCGGCATTCACCCAGGCGCTCGATACCATCGTCACCGCCAACCTGCTGCGGCCCGAGCTGTTCTCAACGAAAACATTCGGTTTGTCCGAAGGGGAAGTCATCAGCGATCTGGGGTTGGTGATTCGACCCGATGCGCGCCTGGACCCGGTGGAAATACAAACGCTGGATCTGCTGGTTGTCTGCGGTGGCTACCGCACGGCCCTCAAGGCAGACGAGGGATTGACCTGCCTGTTGCGCGACGCGGCCGAACAGGGCGTTACGCTGGCCGGCGTATGGAATGGCGCCTGGTTTCTCGGGCAAGCCGGTTTGCTCGACGGCTATCGCTGCGCCATACACCCGGAGCATCGTCCGGCGCTGGCGGAAATCGCCAGGCTCACCCAGGTCACCAGCGAGGCCTATGTGGTGGATCGCGACCGCCTGACAGCGTCCAGCCCAACGGGCACTTTCTACATGGCGCTGGAGTGGATCAGGGGCTTGCATGACAAGGCGTTGACTGACGGTATCGAAGATATCCTGGCGTTCGAAGCGTCCCGATTCCGGCGCATCAAGCCCTCCTTGAATGTGTCCGTCAGTGGCCCGCTGAGGGAGGTGGTCAATCTGATGGACGCCAATCTGGAAGAGCCACTGGAGATGGAGGCGCTCTGTCTGTATGCCGGGCGGTCGCGCCGGCAGATCGAGCGCCTGTTCAAGGAGCAGTTGGGCACGACACCCCAGCGCTACTACATGGACTTGCGCATCACCGAAGCACGTCGATTGCTGCAGCACACCACGCTGACCATCGTCGAGGTCTCGGTAGCCTGCGGCTTCGTTTCACCGAGCCACTTCAGCAAGTGCTACAGCGCCTATTTCGGTTACCGGCCGTCCCGGGAAACCCGACTGGTGAAGTAACAGCTCGCTGAAGTATCGGGCATCGCGACGATGCCCGGTGCAGCGGTCATTGCGCGCCGAACACCATCGTCCAGTAGACCCCTTGATCACTGCGTGCGTCCGTCGCATAGGCGGCGCCTACCTGGGTGAACATCGGGTTCATCAGGTTGGCGCAATGCCCGGGGCTGGCCAGCCAGCCGGCCATGGCCTTGTTCGGTGAACCTTGGCCGGCGGCGATGTTTTCGCCGATCTGCCGGCCACGGAAACCCGCGGCGCGCGCACGGTCGGCGGGCATGTCGCCATCGGGGTCCTGGTGGGCGAAGTAATTGCCGTAGGCCATGGCTTTGCTGTGCCCTTGCGCCGCAGCGCCGAGGCTGGCATTCCAGACCAGGGGCCGCGCGGCGGCGAAGCGTTGGCGGCCGCACAGGCGCGGTTTGGCCCGGGCGGCGTTGACCTGGGCCAGCAAGGTTTTGCCGACACTGCGCGGATCGCTTACCTGATTGTCCAGCACGGGTCGCGCCAGCACCACTTGCCATTCCCCGCGACTGCGACTGACGCCGATGTCGGCGTACTGGTTGTCCAGCAAGGCGGCGCAATGGTCACCCTGCAGCATCTCGAACGCCTCTTCGACATCTCGCGCACCCACCACGCGGATGGATCGCACCGCCACGGCCTGGTACCCGGAAGCTTTCAAACGATCACGCAAGCCGCCGCCGTAGCCGATCGGCAAGGCCAGGCTCGACTTCAGGGCCAGCGGCGACAAGCGTTGGGCGGGACGCCGTGCGCAGTCTTGCGGGTGGGCTCGGTAATTGTTGATGGCGTCCACCAATTGTCGCTCCGCGCCGGCGTGGGCGGGGGTGGAAACCAGGGGCAGCGAGGTCAACAGGCACAGCGAAGTGAAGCGCAAGACAAGGGCGGTTGGGCGCATGGTGCGGACAGCTCTGATGAGATGACAACGATGGGGAGGAGGAAAAATGCCCGTCTAAGACTGGCGTCTTGAGACAAGGTTCAAGGCGGCGGGGAGGCGTTTTGTTTGCCGGATCGTGCATCCGACGAAGGGTGTGGGGACAGGCCATGAGCGACCCTGGACGGCGAAGGCGTCATCGAGTATTGCGTTGATCTTTCGGGGGCCATCGCTGGCTTGCCAGCTCCCACAGGTAATCGCGCTCACTTGGGATCAGGCCGGCCGGTAGGCCGCCTCGCTTTGACTGTTGCTGTTGCTGTTGCTATGGCTTTTGATTTTTTTGCCCCCTCACGCCCTGAGCCTGTCCGTCAACGTCAACGTCAACGTCAACGTCAACGTCAACGTCAACGTCAACGTCAACGTCTGTGGGCGATTGTTGACTGAGTACATATCCA
>NZ_AKJF01000151.1 GCF_000282475.1 Pseudomonas sp. GM78 | reverse complement strand
GGGGCAAAGCCTTTTGCTTCCTTTTTGGCGTTTGAAAAAGGGAGTCGCCGTAAGGGCGAAACCATAAGTGGCCGTTACCGCAGCAATGGATATGTACACCAAAGCTCTTTCAATCACCCCCCACTCTCCGTACGCCGACTCGAAACCTCCGCCGGCACATCATCCCCAGCCATGCGTTTGCGAAACAAAGCCGCCCGAGCCAGCAACAAGGTGGTCACCGGTACGGTGATCGCCAGCAGGATCGGAATCAGCCAGGCATGCAGCACCGGCCCGGACTTGAGGGCTGAAAAGAAGATGATCGAGGCCAGGGCCACGCACCATGCGCCCAGGGTCGAGGCCAGGGCCGGTGGATGCATGCGCTGGAAGTAATCCTTCATCCGCAACAGACCAGTGGCGCCAATGAGGGCAAACAGGCTGCCGAGCACCAGCAGGATAGCCACGGGTATTTCCACCCACAGGGACAATGGCGCACTCATTCGATCACCTCGCCACGCAGGAGGAATTTCGCCAGGGCGAACGAACCGACGAATCCGAACAGCGCGATCAGCAACGCGGCCTCGAAGTAGGTGTCACTGGCATAGCGAATGCCCAGCGTCAGCATCATCAGCATCGCCACGATGTACAGGTAATCCAGGGCCAGGACCCGGTCCTGGGCCGAAGGGCCCTTGAACAGGCGGATCAGGGTCAGGATCATCGCCACGCAAAACAGGAACAGGCTCAGCAGGATCGCGTTGGACAGCAGGCTGCTCATTCGAAGATCTCCATCAGGGGGCGCTCGTAGGTCGCCTTGAAGTGCTGGATGAACAGCGCTTCGTCATCCAGGTCGAAGACGTGCAGCAGCAGGATGCTGCGGTCCAGCGCCAGTTCCGACCAGACCGTGCCGGGGACCACCGTGCAGATCATCGCCAGCGCGGCCAGGCCGTTGGCGTCGCGCAGGTCCAGCGGCACCTTGACGAACCCTGAGCGCGGCGGCCGGCGGCTGGCATTGAGTACGCCGAAGGCGACCGCCAGGTTGGACACCAGCACATCGCGACCGACCAGCAGGAACAGGCGCAGGATCACCCCGGGCCGCCGAATGCGGATCGGCAGCGGGCGCAGCTTGCGCATCATCAAGGGCGCGCAAAACCCCAGCAGGGCGCCCAGCAGCAGGTTGCCGGGGCTGAGAGACAGGTTCAGCAGCAACCACAACAGCCACAGGGCCAGCGACAGCCATGGCGCAGGCAGCAGGCGCTTCATGGTTGCACCTCCAGCAGCGCCGCACTGGTTTGCGGGCCGGGCACCACGCGGGTGCCGAGCACGGCCATCACATACTGCTGCGGGTTGTTCAAGGCGTTGGCGGCCGCCTGGGTGTAACGCAGCAGCGGTTCGGCCTTGAGCGTGAGCAGGATGCACAGGCCCAGCAGCGCGAAAATCGGCACGCACTCCAGGCGCCGGAGCATGGGCGAGGGGCGCTCTGCCGGGGTCCAGAAACGCTGGATGCCCACGCGGGAAAAGGCGATCAATGAGGCCAGGCCCGAGAGGATCAGCAGCGCCAGCAAGCCCCACGCGGCATTCGATACCGGCGCGTCGCCAGCGTTGCCCAGGCCCATCGGGTTGAGCAGGGCGCTGAGCAGGCTGAGCTTGCCGATGAACCCGGACAGCGGTGGCATGCCGATGATCAGCAGGGCGCAGGCGATGAAGCTCAAGCCGAGGAACGCCATGGTCCAGGGGATCACCTGGCCGACCACGGCTTTCTGGTCGTCGTCGAGGTTGATGCCTTTGACCGGATGCAACGATTCCAGCGGCCGTGGCAGCATTTCGTTTTCATCTTCCAGGGGCATTTCGTTGGCCGAGCGCGAGCGTTCGATCAGCTCCGCCAGCAGGAACAGCGCGCTCAGCGCCAGGGTCGAGCTGACCACATAAAACAGCGCTGCACCGATCAGGTTGGGCTGGCCGAAGCCGATCGCCGCCAGCAGGATCCCCGCCGACACCAGGATGCTCAGGCTGGCCATGCGTTCCAGGCGTTGGGCCGCGAGGATCGCCACTGCCGCGCCGACGATGGTGGCCATGCCGCCGTAGATCAGCCAGTCGCCACCGAAGTACGCCGAGGCGCCAGCCTGGCCGGAAAACAGCAGGGTCCACAGGCGCAGCAGGGTGTAGATGCCGACCTTGGTCATGATCGCGAACATCGCCGCCACTGGTGCGCTGGCCGAGGAGTACGCCGGCACCAGCCAGAAATTCAGCGGCCACATCCCGGCCTTGGCCAGGAACGCCACCGCCAGGATGCCCGCGCCCGCGTGAAGCAGGCCACGATCGGCCTCGGGCACCAGCGGGATCTTCAGCGCCAGGTCGGCCATGTTCAGGGTGCCGGTGACGCCGTAGATCAGCGCCGCGCCAATCAGGAACAAGGTCGAAGCCAGCAGGTTGATCGAGATGTAATGCAGCCCCGACGACACCCGCGCCCGGCCCGAGCCATGTAGCATCAGGCCATAGGACGCGGCCAGCAGTACTTCGAAAAACACGAACAGGTTGAACAGGTCCGCCGTCAGGAAGGCGCCGTAGAGGCCCATCAACTGGATCTGGAACAGCGCGTGGAAGCTCGAACCGGCACTGTCCCAGCGCGCCATGGCGAACAGTAGCGCACAGACGCCGATAATGCCGGTCAGCACCAGCATCAGTGCCGACAGGCGATCGACCACCAGCACCAGGCCGAACGGCACTTGCCAGTTGCCCGGCAGGTACACGCCGATGGAGCCGGGAATGTCGGTGGTTTGCGTCCATTGCAACAGCAAGACTGAAATGCCCAGCCCGAGCAGGCTGGAGAACAGGTTGATCCTGGCTTTGAGCGGGCGATGTTTCTCGCCGAGCATCAGCATGATCGCGGCGGTCAGCAGCGGCAGCAGGATGGGCGCGGCGATCAGGTGCGACATCGGATTCATTCTTTAGGCTCCCGGCCATCCACATGGTCGGTGCCGGTCAGGCCGCGCGAAGCCAGCAAGACCACCAGGAACAACGCGGTCATGGCGAAGCTGATGACGATGGCGGTCAGTACCAGCGCTTGCGGCAGCGGGTCGGTGTAGTGCAGCAGATCCTGGGGCACGCCGTCCTTGATGATCGGCTCCTTGCCGATGAACAGGCTGCCCATGCTGAAGATGAACAGGTTGACGCCATAGGACAGCAGGCACAGGCCCATGACCACCTGGAACGTCCGCGGACGCAGGATCAACCAGACGCCGGACGCGGCCAGGACGCCGATGGCGATGGCGATGACTTCTTCCATCAGACAGCCTCCTTGATGACGGCAAGTTTGGGCTGGGCCGCGGTCTTGTGACCCCGCACCGATTGGTGGGCGAGGGCGGTGAGGATCAACAGCGTCGAACCGACCACCACGGCGTATACGCCGACGTCAAAGAACAGCGCACTGGCCAGGTGAATGTCGCCCAGCAGCGGCAGGTTGAAATGCCAGGTGTGGGTGGTCAGGAACGGGTAGCCGACGACCATCGCACCCAGGCCGGTGACGGTGGCGAACAGCAGGCCGACGCTCATCCAGCGCAGCGGTCGCAGGCTCATTTGCGCTTCGACCCACTGGGTGCCGGCGACCATGTATTGCAGGATGAACGCCACCGACATCACCAGGCCCGCGACAAAACCGCCGCCCGGCTGGTTGTGCCCGCGCATGAACAGGTAGAACGAGACCACCAGGGCAATCGGCAGCAGCAGGCGCACCAGCACCGCCGGGACCATCATGAAGCCGAGCGCGGTGTCGCTGGCGTGACGCGGGTTGACCAGGTCGGTGACCACGTCGGGTGCGAGCAGGCGCTGCTGGGCCGGCAACTGCAGGCTTTCCTTCGGCGGGCGGAAACGTCGCAGCAGGGCGAAGACGGTCAGGGCCACCGCCACCAGCACGGTGATTTCACCCAGGGTGTCGAAGCCGCGGAAGTCCACGAGCATCACGTTGACCACGTTGCTGCCGCCGCCTTCGGGCAGGGCGCGGCTCAGGTAGAACGAGGAAATGTCGTTCGGTGTCTGCCGGGTCAGCATCGCATAGGCCAGCAAGGCCATGCCGCCGCCGACCACGGCCGACAGCAGCAAGTCGCGGATACGGCGGATGCGCGCCTTGCGCAGGCTGCTCGGCAGCGGCGAAACCTCTTCGATCCGCCGTGGCAGCCAGCGCAGGCCCAACAGGATCAGCACCGTGGTCACCACTTCGACCACCAGTTGCGTCAATGCCAGGTCCGGAGCCGAGAACCAGACGAAGGTCACGCAGGTCATCAGGCCGCAGACGCTGACCATGGTCAGGGCGGCCAGACGATGATATTTGGCCTGGTAGGCGGCGCCGAGGGCGCAGGCAATCGCCAGCAGCCAGAGGATGACGAACACGATCGAGCCCGGAATCTTCGGCCGGTCGCCCCAGTGCAGGCTGCTGTGCAGCATCGGGATCAACCCGGCCAGGACCGCGGCGAGCACCATCAGGAACAATTGCATCTGCAGGCGCCGGGTGCTGATCAGCGGTTCCAGGCGTCGGGCCAGGCGCATCATCAGCACCAGGCTGCGTTCGAACAGGCGCTTGCCGTTGAAGCGGCCAATCAGCGGCGGGTAGTGGAAGCGCCCGCGCTTGAGCTGTTTGCGCAGTAGCAGGTACAGCAGGATGCCGCCGGACATGGCGATCAGGCTCATGATCATCGGCGCGTTCAAGCCGTGCCAGATTGCCAGGCTGTACTCGGGCAAGGTGCCGCCCACGACCGGTTGCGCGGCCGCGGCGAGCAAGGGGCCGACCACTTGCGCCGGGAAGATCCCCACCACCAGGCAAGCGAACACCAGCAATTCGACCGGCGCGCGCATCCAGCGCGGCGGCTCGTGCGGGGTGTGGGGCAGGTCGGTGGCGGTCGGGCCGTAGAACACGTCAACGGTGAACCGCAGGGAGTAGGCGACACTGAAGGTCCCGGCGATGGTCGCGACGATCGGCAGGGTGGCTTCGATCCAGGCCGTGGCGTTGATGAACACGGTCTCGGCGAAGAACATCTCCTTGGACAGGAAGCCGTTGAGCAGCGGTACGCCGGCCATGGAGGCACTGGCGACCATGGCCAGGGTGGCGGTAAACGGCATCAGCTTGTACAGGCCGCTCAGCTTGCGGATGTCGCGGGTGCCACTTTCGTGGTCGATGATCCCGGCGGCCATGAACAGCGAGGCCTTGAACGTGGCGTGGTTGAGGATGTGGAACACCGCGGCCACGGCGGCCAGCGGGCTGTTCAGGCCCAGCAGCAGGGTGATCAGGCCCAGGTGGCTGATGGTCGAATACGCTAGCAGGCCCTTGAGGTCGTTCTGGAACATCGCGCAATACGCGCCGAGCAACAGGGTGGCGGCACCGGCGCCGCTGACGATGTAGAACCATTCTTCACTGCCCGAGAGCGACGGCCACAGCCGGGCCAGCAGGAACACCCCGGCCTTGACCATGGTCGCCGAGTGCAGATAGGCCGAAACCGGTGTCGGCGCCGCCATGGCGTGGGGCAGCCAGAAGTGGAAGGGGAATTGCGCGCTTTTGCTCAGCGCGCCGATCAGGATCAGTGGCAGCAGGATGGGGTAGAGGGCATGGGCGCGAATCAGGTCGCCGGCGGCCAGGACCTTGTCCAGGTCATAGCTGCCGACCACATGGCCAAGCAACATGACCCCCGCCAGCAGGCACAGGCCGCCCGCGCCGGTGACCATCAGCGCCATGTAGGCGCCGCGCCGGGCGTCGGCGCGGTGGTGCCAATAGCCGATCAGCAGGAACGAGAAGAGGCTGGTCAGCTCCCAGAAAAACACGATCTGGATCAGGTTGCCGGAGATCACCAGCCCGAGCATGGCGCCCATGAACGCCAGGAAAAACGCGAAGAAACGCGGCACCGGATCGTCCGGCGACATGTAGTAGCGGGCGTACAGCGACACCAGGGTGCCGATGCCCAGCACCAGCATCGAGAACAGCCAGGCGAAACCGTCCATGCGCAGGACGAAGTTCAGGCCAAGGCTCGGCAGCCAGAAAAATTCTTCGCGGATGACGCCGCCATGGGCGATTTGCGGGTACAGGAGGGCGACCTGGACAGTGCCGATCAAGGCAACCAGGCCAGCCAGAAGTGATTCGGTATTTCGCGCGTTGTGTGGCAACACCGCTGCCAGACAGCTGCCTATGAAAGGCAGAAGCAGTAGAACTATCAGGGACATAGGCTTCTAATCTGCGGAAGTTTGTGAAGCATCATACGTGCCAGCTCCCGGATCACCAAACGCCAAGCTGTCGCAGAATCCTACAAGGTAGACGGAAAAGTCGTGTTTAACATTGTTTCATTTGGGGTGAACGTTCCGACGCTATCGCGAGCAGGCTCACTCCTACAGAGGAACGCATTCCCATGTAGGAGTGAGCCTGCTCGCGATAGCCATCTATCAAACGCAGCAAATATTGCGGCTCAACCCTGGGTTTCCCGCTCCAGCGCTTCCTCAGCCTCAGCCGTCTTACCCTTGGTCTTCAACTCACTGACAATCACCGCCGCCACGATCAACCCCGCCCCCACCAACGCAATCGCCGGCAAACGCTCCCCGGCGATCCGCCCGACAATCCCGGCCCACACCGGCTCACCGGCGTAGATCAAGGTGGCCCGGGTCGGCGAAACACTCTTCTGCGCCCAGTTCATCGCCACCTGGATCGCCGCACTCGCCGCGCCCAACCCCAGGGCACTGGACAACAGCAACCAGGAGAAACCCGGAATCTGTTCCTGGGTCGGCACCACCATCAGGAACGACAGCAGCGAAGTGACCGCCAATTGCACCACGGTCACCCGCTTCACATCGACCTGGCCGGCGAAGTTGCTGATCAGAATGATCTCTGCCGCAATGGCAATGGCGCTGATCAATGTGGCGATTTCACCGGGGCTGAAATTCAATGCCGCACCGGAAGGCCCCGACAGCAGCATCAACCCGGTAAAGGCCAGCATGATGCCAATACTCGGCATCAACCCCGGTCGACGACCCAACACCAGCCACTGCAGCAACGGCACAAAGGGCACGTACAACGCGGTAATGAACGCCGACTGGCTGCTGGGAATGCTCTGCAATCCGACCGTCTGCAAGCCGTAGCCGAGCATGATCGCCACGCCGATGAAGGCGCCGGCCTTGAGTTCGAACAAGGT
Source organism: Pseudomonas sp. GM78 (assembly GCF_000282475.1). GTDB lineage: Bacteria > Pseudomonadota > Gammaproteobacteria > Pseudomonadales > Pseudomonadaceae > Aquipseudomonas. The sequence goes on along the minus strand of NZ_AKJF01000151.1, from coordinate 12,744 downwards.
CAACTGCCGCAGGCTGCGCCAGGAGAACAGGGCGACGATGATCGCGGCGGCGGCAAAGCGCAGGCCGACGAAAAACATCGGGCCGCTGACGGTCATCGCATGCTGGACCAGCAAAAAGGTCCCGCCCCAGACCATGGTGATCAACACCAGCACGCACTCGGCCTTGCTGAGCCGCAGGAAACGGGAGGGAGCCTGGGAGGAGTTCGCCGACGTCATGATCTTGCACACTATTTAAGGGGGACGCACAATGCGCCCGAAGTTGGGCAGTATACTGCGCAACACCATCAAGTGAGCAATATAGTGCACAAAGATTCCTCGCCCCGGGCTTCGGTCCTGCAGCACGTCAGCCAGAATATTCGGCGTTTGCGCCATGCCGCCGATATGAGCCAGACCGCGTTGGCGGAAAAATCCGGTGTCAGTCGCCGGATGCTGGTGGCGATCGAGGCCGGCGAAAAGAACGTCAGCCTGACCACCCTCGACCGTGTGGCCGAAGCGCTGGACGTGGCCTTCAGCGACCTGATCCAGGCCCCCGACGTGCGCGACCACAGTCGCATCAACGAGCTGGCCTGGGCCGGTACCATCCCCGGCAGCAAGGCCGTGCTGCTGGCCAAGGCCAATGCCACCCGTGAAGTCGAACTCTGGGAATGGCGCCTGGAACCGGGAGAGCATTACCCGTCGGAGCCGGACGCCGAAGGCTGGAGCGAACAGTTCTACGTCTTCGAAGGTTGCCTGACGCTGATGGTCGGCGATGTGCCGCACAAAATTGCCGCCGGCGAGTTCTTCATGTTCGCCAGCAATCAGCCTCATTCCTATCGCAACGAGGGAGACGTGGCGGTGCGCTTTGTGCGCAATGTGGTGATCTGAACTGTTGGCCGATCAACACTGGATAAACACTTTGCTGTTCTGAAGCTGAAAGCTTTTCTCTAATAGTTCGTTAAATAACTGAAAAATAACGAATTTAATTTCAGGCACGACTCCTGCAAAAGCTCTGGTGCATTCACCCAGAACCCGGAGTCGGCCCATGACAGCCTCAGCCCCATCCCACCGCTCGGCCAATGTGAGCCCTGCCCATGTGATCCGCTCGGATGCGGAAGCGATTGCCGTCGCCCACAAGCTCGCGGCGCGTTTCGCCGTCGAAGCCAGCGTGCGCGATCGCGAGCGCCGCCTGCCGGTTGTCGAGCTCGATGAGTTCTCCGCCAGCGGCCTGTGGGGCATCACCGTGCCTAAAGCCTACGGTGGCGCCGGTGTGTCTTATGTGACCGTCGCCGAAGTGATCAAGATCATTTCCGCCGCCGACTCGTCCCTGGGCCAGATCCCGCAAAATCACCTCGGCGTGCTCGACATCCTGGTGCAAACCGCCAGCGAAGAGCAGAAGCGCTACTACTTCGACAAAGTCCTGCAGGGTTATCGCTTCGGCAACGCCTTCTCGGAATCGAAAAGCAAGAACGCCGGGGCCTTCGAAACCCGAATCCGCTTCAACGACGACAGCGCGCAAATCGACGGCGAGAAGTTCTACTGCACCGGCGCCCTGTTCGCGCACATCGTGCCGGCGGTGGCGGTCAATGAGCAGAACCAGGCCTTCATCGCCTTTATCGAGCGCGACAATCCCGGCTTGACCGTGATCGACAGTTGGGACGGTTTCGGCCAGCGCACCACCGCCAGCGGAGGTGTGACCCTGGACGCGGTGAAGGTTCCGCTCAGCGCGGTGATCCCGGCCCACAAAGCCTTCGATGAGCCGACCGCCGACGGCCCGATCTCGCAAATCATCCAGGCCGCCGTGGACACCGGTATCGCCGTGGGTGCCCTGGAAGAGACCAAACGCTACGCCCGTGAAGCCCGGCCATGGATCGACAGCGGGCAGGATCACGGCTGGCAGGACCCGTTCAGCATTGCCGCCATCGGCGATCTCGAATGGCGTGTGCATGGCACCGAAGCGATCCTGAAAAAGGCCGGCCAGGCCATCGACGCCGCGTTGCTCGACGCCAATGAAGACACGGTGGCCCACGCCTCGGTGGTGGTCGCCCAGGCCAAAGTGCTGTCCACCGAAATCGCCTTGCTCACCAGCAGCAAGCTCTTCGAACTGGCCGGTACCCGCTCGGTGCTCGGCAAATACAACCTCGACCGTCACTGGCGCAACGCCCGCACCCACACCCTGCACGACCCGGCGCGCTGGAAATTCCACCTGATCGGCAACTACCTGCTCAACGGCGTGAAGCCTGCGCGCCACGCCTGGAACTGAGGAGCCCACCATGAACGCCTTGACCCAACCGATTGCCGCCGAACAACCTTTGGCCAACAGCCGGCACGATCTGCAAAACGCCCGCAGCTTGTCCGATGCGACCTTGGGTTTCGTCCGCCAGCACACTCAGGTAGCCGACGATCCTTTGGTCATCAGCCGTTTTGGCGATGTGCACATCCGCATCGAAGTCGCCGCTGCGCTGCTGGAGCGCGCCGAAGAATTCCTCGCCAGTGGCACCGACGACATCGAAGTCAGCATCGCCGTCGCCGAATCCCGCCTGGCCAGCGCCGAGGCATTGAGCACTGCCAGCAATGCCGAATTCGAACTCACGGGCCAGCGCACCGCGTTGCCCGGTTCACTCCACGACCCGCTGCGCGGGAAGCTGCAGCTCATCGGCAACTTTCGCCTCAACGGCATTCACCCACCCAGCTTGCACACATCCACCAAGGGAGTCGTTTGATGGCCCGTGAAATTCGTCTCAATGCTTTCGACATGAACTGCGTCGGCCACCAGTCGCCGGGGTTGTGGGCGCATCCGCGGGATCGTTCGTGGCAGTACAAGGACCTGGAGTACTGGACCGACCTGGCGAAAATCCTCGAGCGCGGCAAGTTCGACGGCCTGTTCATCGCCGATGTGCTGGGCATCTATGACGTCTACAACGGCAACGGCGATGCGGCGATCCGCCAGGCGGCCCAGGTGCCGGTCAATGACCCGCTGCAACTGATCCCGCCGATGGCGCTGGTGACCGAGCACCTGGGCTTTGGCCTGACCGCGTCGCTGTCGTTCGAGCATCCGTACCCGTTCGCCCGCCGCCTGTCGACCCTCGATCACCTGACCAAGGGCCGTGCCGGCTGGAACATCGTGACCTCGTACCTGGAGAGCGGCGCGAAGAACCTCGGGCAGAAAGCCCAGACCGAACACGACGCCCGCTACGACTTCGCCGAGGAGTACCTGGAGGTTTGCTACAAGCTGTGGGAAGGCAGCTGGGAAGAGGGCGCCATCCTGCGCGACCGTGAGCGGCGGATCTTCAGCGACCCGAGCAAAATCCACGAGATCCAGCATGTCGGCAAACACTTCCAGGTGCCGGGGATCCATCTCTGCGAGCCCTCGCCGCAACGCACCCCGGTTTTATATCAGGCCGGGGCGTCGAGCCGCGGCAAGCAGTTCGCCGCCGAGCATGCCGAGTGCGTGTTCGTCGCCGCGCCGTCGAAAGTGCTGCTGAAGAAAACCGTGGCCGATATCCGCAGGCGTGCGGCGCAGGCCGGGCGTGACCCGTCGAAGATCCTGATTTTCAACCTGCAGACGGTGATCCTCGGCGAGACCGACGCCAAGGCCAAGGCCAAGTTCGAGGAATACAAGAGCTGGGTCAGCTATGAAGGCGCAATGGCGCTGATTTCCGGCTGGACCGGCATCGATTTCAGCCAGTTCAAGCCGGATGAACCGCTCAAGCATGTGCACACCAACGCCATTCAATCGGCGGTGGAGGCGTTTTCCACGGCGGATCCGAACAAGGTCTGGACCCCGAATGAACTGGCCGACTGGGTGGGCATCGGTGGCTTTGGCCCGTTGTTTGTGGGGAGCCCGGAAACTGTCGCCGACCTGTTGCAGGAGTGGGTCGAGGAGACGGATGTGGACGGCTTCAACCTGGCCTATGCACTGACCCACGAAACCTTCATCGATGCCGTGGAGTTGTTGGTGCCGGAGTTGCAGAAACGCGGGGTGTACAAGACCGAATACGCGCCGGGGACTTTGCGCGAGAAGCTGTTTGGGGAGGGGGCGCGATTGCCGGAGATTCATCCGGGCGCCGGTTATCGAGACCTGGCGGGGTTGCGGCAGCAGGAGAAGAAGGTGGTGTCTGCCTAGACGCCATCGCGAGCAGGCTCGCTCCTACAGGTTGTGGTGTTCGCTCACAAATTCTGTGGTCACCGCAAAACCCCTGTAGGAGTGAGCCTGCTCGCGATGAGGTCGGCACATCCAACATCAATGTCGCCAGTTACCCATGAACAGGAGGTCAACCCATGAGCGTGCACGAACTCAAGCGTCCGCCGATTGCGGATACCAGGGAATGGCAGGTCAGCGCACCCAGGGCGCTGGAGCAATTGCGCCATTGGGCGCAAGTCAGCCCATTGCAGCCGGCATTGCGCCACAAGCGTCACGGGCAATGGTTTGCCTGGCGCTGGATCGATGTCTTGCGCGATGTCGAGCGCCTGGCCGATGGCTTGCGCCAGCAACGTTTCAGCGAAACGTCGCGGCTGGCCGTCAGTGGCGCCTTCGAACCGAACCTCTTGCTGCTGGCCCTGGCCGCGCAACAGATCGGCGGGGAACTGCTGGCCATCGCCGACAACTTCGACGCCCCCGCCTTGCACAACGTCCTGTGGCGCAGCAGCCCTACCCACGCCTTTGTGCAGGGCCGGCAGGCGCGGCAACTGTGGCAGGACCAGGGCCAGTCGCTGCTCGACTTCGCCGAACTGCTGGGCCCGACAGAGCACCCGCAACGCTTGCGTCTGGGTCTGTCCGTCGAACAGTTGTGGAGTGAAGAGGGCACCCAGTGGCGCGATGGCCTGACGGTGTTGTTCGAACAATGGCTCGGTGGCGGGCAAACCCTGGCCTTCCCGGAAAGCCCCGGCAGCGCCAGTCGTGATCGCCGCGAAGTGGCGCCTACAGGCCTGCTGCTCTCCGCCGAGCGCTTGCAATTGCTCGCCACGGAAATCGAAAGCCGCCTCGCGTCACCGGGCACCTGGCGCCGCCGGCTGTGCGACTGGGCCATCGCCCAACCGCAAAAGCCCCTGCAACGCCTGATCAAGAATCGCGTTCGCCGTCTGCTGGGCTTTCACAACCTGCACTTCATCTGGCAAGCCACGCGCCCGGCGCAAGCACAACCCACACCTGCCTGGCTCACCGAATTCAAACGGAACATCGCATGACCTCGACCGATTCCATCCTGCAAGTCAGCGGTATTTCCCTGTCCTTCAAAGGCGTCAAGGCAATCAACGAACTGTCGTTCGAGGTGCGCCGTGGCGAGATCTGCGCGTTGATCGGGCCCAACGGCGCGGGCAAGAGTTCGTTGCTCAATGTGCTTAACGGCGTGTACCGCTTCGATGCCGGTGCGATCGTGTTCGAGCAACAGTCCTTCAAGCGCATCGATCCCTTGAGCGCCGCGCGCCGGGGCATTGGCCGCACGTTCCAGAACAACGCGCTGTTCAAGAAAATGAGCGTGATCGACAACCTGCTCACCGGCCTGTCGCGTCACCTGCGCAGCAGCTTCATCGAGCAGGCACTGGGTTTGCCCCGTGCCCGGCGTGAAGCACAAGACTTTCGCCAGCAGGCCCAGGGCATCCTCGAATTCCTCGAACTGCAAGCCCAGCGCGATGTGCCGGTGGGCAATCTCTCCTATGGCCTGCAAAAGCGCGTCGAACTGGGGCGCGCCCTGATCGCAGGCCCCAGCCTGTTGCTGCTCGACGAGCCGATGGCCGGGATGAATGCCGAGGAAAAACAGGAAATGGCCCGGTTCATCACCCACATCAACCGCGACCTCGGCACCACGGTGGTGTTGATCGAGCACGACATGAGCGTGGTGATGGGCCTGTCCGACCATGTGGTGGTACTCGACTACGGGCGCAAGGTCGGCGACGGCACGCCTGCCCAGGTGCAGGCCAACCCCGAGGTGATCGCGGCGTATCTGGGAGTGGTGCACTGATGACGTTCTTCTTCGAAACCCTGCTCGGCGGCTTGCTCGCCGGCACCATGTATTCGCTGGTCGCCATCGGCTTCGTGCTGATCTACAAGGCCAGCGGTGTGTTCAATTTCGCCCAGGGCGCGATGCTGCTGTTCGCCGCGCTGACCTTCGTCAGCCTGCATGACCAGGGGGTGCCGTTTGCATTGGCACTGCTGCTGACGGTGCTGGTGATGATCATTGGCGCGCTGCTGATCGAACGGCTGGTGCTGCGGCCATTGGTCAATCGCTCGCAGATCACCCTGTTTATGGCCACCCTCGGCCTGTCTTTCATCATCGAGGGCCTGGCGCAAGGCCTGATGGGCTCGCAGGTACGGGCGCTGGACCTGGGCATCGACGACGTGCCGCTGTTCATCGGCGCGATGATGGTCAGCCAGTTCGACCTGATCGCCGCCGCTGCGGCCATCGTGCTGGTGACGGTGCTGGCGCTGCTGTTCAACAAGACCCGCATCGGCATCTCGTTGCGGGCGGTGGCGGATGACACCACCGCCGCGCTGTCCATCGGCATCAACCTCAACCGTATCTGGCAGATCGTCTGGGCCGTGGCCGGGGTGGTCGGGTTGGTGGCCGGGTTGCTCTGGGGTGCGCGCCAAGGGGTGCAGTTTTCCCTGTCGCTGGTGGTGCTCAAGGCGTTGCCGGTGTTGATCATCGGCGGCTTCACTTCAATTGGCGGGGCAATTGTCGGCGGGCTGATCGTCGGTGCGGCGGAGAACCTCGGCGAGGTCTACATCGGCCCATTGATCGGCGGCGGTATCACGCCGTGGTTCGCTTATGTCCTGGCCCTGGCCTTCCTCTACATCCGTCCCGCCGGCCTGTTCGGCGAGCGCGCCATCGAGCGAGTCTGAACCCATGTCGATTTCCCTTACCCGCGAAACCGCTCCTGCGGTGCTGGTCCAGCGCCGCGTGCCGTTCGGTCTGGTCGGCTTGTTGCTGATCGCCTTTGTCGTGGTGCCACTGACCGGCAACGACTATTGGCTGAACGCCATTTTGATTCCGTTCCTGGTGCTGTCCCTGGCTGGGCTCGGCTTGAACCTGCTCACCGGCTACACCGGCCAGACCTCGGTCGGCGCGGCCGGGTTCATGGCGGTCGGGGCGTTTGCCACATACGGGTTTCTGTTGCGCCTGCCTGAACTGGGTTTGCCGGTGGCGTTGCTCGGCGGCGGTTTGATCAGTGCGCTGGTGGGTTTTGTCTTCGGGCTGCCGAGTTCGCGGATCAAGGGCTTTTACCTGATGGTCACCACCCTGGCGGCGCAGTTTTTCCTGGAGTGGTTGTTCGTCAAATTCCCCTGGTTCTACAACTACGGCTCGTCCGGGACCATTACCGCGCCGAAACTGGCGCTGTTCGGCCATGACCTGAACACACCGCTGGGCCGCTATTGGCTGACCCTGATCACCGTGCTGCTGTTGACCTGGGTCGCGCTGAACCTGGTGAAAAGCCAGATCGGCCGCAACTGGATGGCGATCCGCGACATGGATACCGCCGCAGCCGTGATCGGCATTCCCGTGGCGCGCTACAAGCATCTGGCATTCGCCGTCAGCTCGTTCTACCTGGGCATCGCCGGCGCCTTGTGGGCCTTTGCCTACCTGGGTACCGCCAGTGCCAGCAGCTTCGATATCAATCGATCGTTCCAGATCCTGTTCATCATCATTATCGGCGGTATGGGCAGCGTCGCTGGCAACTTCGTCGGCGCGGCGTTCATCAGCCTGTTGCCGATCCTGCTCAGCCACGCAGGCCAAGCCCTGCTCGGTGGCGCGGTGGATGCCGGGCAGCTGCAAAACCTGCAAAAAATCATCTTCGGCGTGCTGATCATCCTGTTCCTGATCAAGGAACCGGAAGGCTTGATCCGCCTGCTGGGCAATCTTCGTGAACGGCTGGGCCACTGGCCGCTGCGTTTCTGAATTCTTCCTCCTATCAGAGAGACAACATGCGTGCATCCTTGAAACGTTCCCTGCTCGGCGCCGCGTTGGCGCTGGCGGTTTTCGGCAGTGCAGTACCGATGGTCCAGGCCTCGGCGGACCAGCAGTTTTTCCCCTTGGCCACTTACCGGGTCGGCGCCTACGCCTCCAGCGGCGTGCAAGTCTGGGCCGGCATGCTCGACTACCTGAACTACATCAACGAGGTGGAGGGCGGGATCAACGGGGTGAAACTGGTCTGGCAGGAATGCGAAACCGAGTGGACGGCGGAGAAGGGCATCGAGTGCTACGAGCGCTTCAAGAAAGGCCTGGATGGTGCGCCGGTGGCGATCTATTCACCCAACGGCGCGCCTGCGGCCTATGCGCTGAGCGAACGGGCGGAAGTCGACAAGATCCCGCTAATCACCCTCGGTTACGGCCGCACCGAAGCCACCGACGGCACGGTGTTCCCGTACAACTTCCCGGTGATGCTGACCTTCTACAGCGAGGCCTCCAGCCTGATCAACTACATCGCCCAGCGTGAGGGCGGCTTCGACAAACTCAAGGGCAAGAAAATCGCCACGGTCTACCACGACTCGGCGTACGGCCGCGAAACCCTGGGCCCGCTGAAGCTGTTGGCCGAGAAGTACGGCTTCGAGAACATCCAGATTCCAGTGGCCGATCCGGGCAATGAACAATCGGCGCAATGGCGGCAAATCCGTCAGCTGAACCCGGACTGGGTATTCCTGCGCACCTGGGGCGTGTCGACCCCGGTGGCGGTCAAGACCGCCGCGCGTTTCGGCTTCCCGGTGGACCACATCGTCGGCGACATCTGGGCCAGTTCCAGCGAAGACGTATTGCCCGCAGGCATAGCCGCCAAGGGCTACCTGGCGCTGACGCCGTACCCGGCCGGCAGTGATTTCGAGATCCACAAGCGCCTCAAGCAATACATCCTCGACAAGGGCAAGAGCGACCTCAAGGACCTGAAGAATTTCGGCAGCGTCTACTACAACTCCGGGCTGGTGAATGCCGCCGTGGCGGTGGAAGCGATCCGCACCGCCCAGGGCAAATTCGGTAAGCGCCCGCTCAACGGTGAAGAGGGGCGTTGGGGCCTGGAGCATTTGAATATCGACGATGCGCGGCTCAAGGACATGGGCTACTTCGGCCTGATGCAGAACCTCAAGTTGTCGTGCAAGGATCACGAGGGTGGCGGTTCGGCGCGGGTGCAGCAGTGGGACGGCGCCAACTGGACGCTGATCAGCGACTGGATCGCTGCCGACCGTGCATTGTTGCGGCCATTGATCGACGAGAAATCCGCCGCGTTCGCCAAGGAAAAAGGCCTGACACCGCGCACCTGCACCGGAGATGAATAAGCCATGAGCCAAGCCGCCAGTGACATTGCCGTCAACGATCTGTTGCGGGTCAATGATATCGAAGTGATCTACGACGGCGCGATCCTGGCCGTGGCCGGCGTGTCGCTGACGGTGCCCAAGGGCGGCATCGTCGCGTTGCTCGGAGCCAACGGCGCGGGCAAAAGCACCACGCTCAAGGCGATTTCCGGGCTGGTGCGGGCCGAGCGGGCCGAGGTCAGTCGCGGCAGCATCGAGTTCCTGGGGCGCGATACCGCAGGGGTCGATCCGAGCCTGCGGGTGCGCCAGGGGATGGTTCACGTACTGGAGGGCCGGCACGTCTTTGCGCAACTGACGGTGGAAGACAACCTGCGCAGTGGCGGCTTCGTCCGCGGCTTGAGTCGCCAGGACATGGCCCGGGACCTGGAGCGCATCTACGCCTGGTTCCCGCGCCTGAGAACCAAGCGCAAGACCCAGGCCGGGCTCACCTCCGGAGGCGAGCAGCAGATGGTCGCCATCGGCCGCGCGTTGATGACGCGTCCTACTTTGGTACTGCTCGATGAACCTTCCATGGGTTTGGCGCCTATTATCGTCCAGGAAATTTTCGAAATCGTCGCCCAGCTCAACCGCGAGGCGCAGGTGAGCTTCCTGATTGCCGAGCAAAATATTAATGTGGCGCTCAAGTACGCCGCCACGGCCTACGTCCTCGACACCGGCCGGGTGGTGTTGTCCGGCAGCGCCAGCGCGTTGCTGGCCCGGGGCGATCTGCATGACTTCTATCTAGGTAAACACTGAGCAGTGAGAACGGCATGAGTGAAACCCAAAACGGACAGGCGACCGACGTCATCCGTCACGCGGACATCCTGATCATCGGCGGCGGCCTCAGCGGCGCGATGCTGGCGGCGCAACTGTTGCGCCTGCCGGGCAAGCGCCAGGTGCTGGTGATCGAACCGCGCGCCGAGCTGGGCCGCGGCGAGGCCTACAGCGCCGTGGAGCTGGGGCATACGCTCAACGGCAACGCGGCGCGCATGAGTGTCGACCCGGACAACGCCGATGACCTGACCCAATGGCTGACCGACTACATCGCGGTCGGCGGCTGGCCGGAGTCGGATGAGCAGCATGTACCGATCAGCGAGCTGTTCCCGCCCCGGGGGATTTTCGGCCTTTACGTGCAGCAACGTCTGGCCGAGGCGCAAGCCGTGGGGGCGTTGAACGGCTCCACGGTCGAGCATGTGCAAGCCGAGGTGGTTGACCTGCAAACCGATGCGCAATCGGTCCGCCTGACCTTGAGCGACGGCCAGCGACTGCAGGGTGCTTTTGCCGTGCTTGCCACGGGGATGTTCCCGGCCGCGCGCACGCCGCAGACCGAATCCAGCGGCTTGAACGCGGCGGCCCTTGACCCGTGGGACGTGGCGGCGATGCGCCAGCTCGATCCGCAGTCGACGGTGCTGATCATCGGCTCGGGGCTGACCATGGTCGATGCCGTGGTGTCGCTGGAACAGGCTGGGCATCGCGGGCCGATCGAAGTGTTTTCCCGGCACGGCCTGCTGCCCCATGTGCGGCGCCAACCACCGGCCTGGGTGGATTTCCTGGCCGAGGATCAGAGCATTCGCACGCCACGCCAGCTGGTGCGTGAATTGCGCCGGCATTGCCGCGACGCCATCGCCCAAGGCATTGACTGGCAGGCACCGCTGGACACGGTACGGGCGCACATCGGGCGCTTGTGGAGTCAGGCCAGCGACGTACAGCGCCGGCAGTTCGTGCGGCATGTACGACCGTGGTGGGAAAGTCATCATCACCGCTCACCGCCGTTGAGCGCCGAACTGGTGGCGCGCCTGCACAAGGAAGGACGATTGCGCATTCAGGCCGCGTCGTTCAAAGGGCTGGAGCCTTCTTCGGGCAATGAAGTGAATATTCGTATTCGCCCGCGGGGTGAAGCGCAAACGGTGGTTGTCAGTGGCGCGGCATTGATCAACTCCAGCGGTATCGAATATGACTGGCGACGGGTGGCGCGACCATTACCCCGGCAATTGCTGGCGCGGGGGCTGATCCGCCCGGGACACCTGGCGCTGGGGATTGCCGCCGAGGTCGACGGTGCGGTGCTGGATGCCGACGGCCAGGCTGCCGGCCGACTGTTTGCCATGGGCCCACCGTTGCGCGGCATGTGGTGGGAAAGCACCGCCGTGACGGACGTGGCCAGTCAGGCCAAGGCGTTGGCTGCGCGCCTGGCAACAGCCTGAACGTCGCACAAATGAAGAAACCCCGCACTGGCGGGGTTTCTTGTTTCAGGCAGCCCAAGACCGTCGATCAATAGCGCTGATATTTGGAGCCAAACTCAGGACGGTTTTCCGCGACGTAGAGTTTGTCTTTCTGGTCCGCGCTGACGGTGTTCACGTTCAGTGTGGCCGGTTGGCTGACTTTTGCCGCTGCAACAACTGGCGCAGTGGCGTGAGGGGCGGCGATGGCGCTGGTGGCGCCAAGAACCGAAAGGGCGAAGCCGAGACCGATGAGGCTTTTCATGGTGTTGCTCCAGAGCGTGGTGAGAAGATGTGGCCACTGTAGTGCTGGAGCATCGCGATGAAAAAACACCCTTGCGCATAGTCGTTATCGAGTGTGTCGATCTTCGTAGGCGGGCGGGTGCCATTCAGGCCTGTGCGTCGAGCATTTCCACCGGGTAGGAGAACACGTAGCCCTCGCTACGCACGGTCTTGATGTAGGTCGATTCCCGCGAGTCGTCCTTGAGTCGTTGGCGCAGGCGGCTGACCAGCAAGTCGATCGAGCGGTCGAACAGGTCGGAGTCGCGGCCCTGGGTCAGGTTGAGCAACTGGTCGCGACTCAGCACCCGTTGCGGGTGATCGAGGAACACCCGCAGCAGGCGGTATTCGGCGCCACTGAGGGCCACCAAGGTACCGTCCTGGTCCAGCAGGTGACGGGCGGTGGTGTCCAGGCGCCAGCGGCCAAAGCCGAGCATCCGCCCGCTTTCGCTGATCAGCAGGTTCGGTGGCAGCATGCGGGTGCGGCGCAATACGGCGTTGATCCGCGCCAGCAGTTCGCGGGCGGCGAAGGGTTTGGTCAGGTAGTCGTCGGCGCCCATTTCCAGGCCGAGGATGCGGTCGGTTTCGTCGTTGCGGGCGGTGAGCATCAGGATCGGCGTGGCTTTGTGCTTGCCTGCACGCAGTTCGCGGCACAGGACCAGGCCGTCGTCCCCGGGCAGCATGATGTCGAGCACGATCAGGTCGACCTGGTTGGCTTCGAGGAAGCTGCGCATGTGCCGGCCGTCGGCGACCACGGTGGTGCGCAGGCCGTTTTTCTTCAGGTAGTTGCCGACCAGTTCGCGGATTTCGCGATCGTCGTCGACGATCAGGATGTGGTTGACGTGGTCCATTGGTCGATCCTCATTTTTTTGCAACGATACATTTTGTAGGCGCTGACTTGCCAGCGAAGGCGGCCTGACAGCCGACCTATATTTTTGTCGGAGTACATATCCATTCCTGCGGTAACGGCCACCTAGGGTTTCGCCCTTACGGCGA
>NZ_AKJF01000150.1 GCF_000282475.1 Pseudomonas sp. GM78 | reverse complement strand
TTACTTGGGGCTTTTCCAAGTGACTCGCCGTAAGGGCGAAACCATAAGTGGCCGTTACCGCAGGAATGGATATGTACTCCGTCAACACATAATAGGTCGGCTGTCAGACCGCCTTCGCCGGCAGGCCAGCTCCCACAGTAGATCGGGTACAGCCGCGAGAAATCAGCGCTTCCGGCAAAGGGTGAGCCCATCCCCCAGCGGCAACAGCGACAGATCCACCCGCGCGTCACCCTTCAGGGCACTATTGAGCGCCTGGATGGCCCGGGTATCGGCGCTCTCGGGATTGTCCTCAAGCACCCGGCCACTCCACAGCGTGTTGTCGAATACCGCCAGGCCACCGGTCCGCAACAGGCGTAGCGCATGTTCCAGGTAGGCCGGGTAATTGGCCTTGTCGGCATCGATGAACACCAGGTCGAACTGGCCTGGTTCGTCCAGCCTGCCAAGGGTTTCCAGTGCCGGCGCCAAACGCAGGTCGATTCGCCCGCACAGGCCCGCCTCCTGCCAATAGCGGCGCGCGATGGCGTTGTAATCCCCGGGAATGTCACAGCAGATCAGCGAGCCGTCATCCGGCAATGCCCCCGCCATGCACAGAGCGCTGTAACCGGTGAATGTGCCGACTTCCAGCAAACGTCGGGCACCGGTGAGTTTTACCAGCAAGGCGAGAAACTGCCCCTGCTCCGGCGCCACCTGCCAGCGCGCCATGGGCAGCGCCTGGGTTTCGTCGCGCAAGCGCTTGAGCACCGGCGTTTCGCGCAGGGAGACGTCGAGCAGGTACTGATAGAGCGAATCGTCGAGGTTGAGCGTGCGGGCGGTCATGACAACACCCTCCGGCTGTTACGGATTGCGCGCCAGATGCTCGGGTTGCAGGACGCGCTTGGCGCTCAGGTAGGCTCTCTGCCAATAAGCCTTGGACAAGCTGTCGAGCTTGACCGTGCCACCGGTAGCCGGTGCATGCACGAAGCGGCCCTCACCGACATAGATGCCGGCATGGCTGACCTGGGAACCGCCATTGGTGGCGAAGAAGATCAGGTCACCGGTTTGCAGGCCTTCCTTGCCGACATCGGCCGCTTGCATCGTGATCATTTCGCGGGTGGTGCGGGGCAGGGAAATACCGGCCATATCACGGTAGACGTAGCCAATCAGGCCACTGCAATCGAATCCGGAATCCGGCGTGTTGCCGCCCCAGCGATAAGGCGTGCCGACCAGCCCCAACGCGCGAAACAGCACGTCTTGCGCTTCAGGCGAAAAGTCCTGGGAGGTATTGAATACGATGGGCGCGCGAACCACTGGCACAGGTGGCGGTGTACGGCTGGCACAAGCACTGAGCAGCGCTGCGAACAGCATGATTGCGAGGCGGGCCGACATCGTCATAAGCAGAGCATCCTGATCAGGCTGCGGCTAATTTCTGCGGGAGCGCAGAAAAGAAAACCGCCTGCGGATTACGCAGGCGGTTTGCCATCATTCATGATCAGAATTTTAGCGCTTATCAGGCAAACTTCAAGTAAGACTTTAAGTTCGCCTTACGAAATGTGCGCTTACTTGCGAGCCGTGACGATTGGCGTCGCTGCGGGAGCCATGGCGAGTGCACGCTTGGCTTCGATGAAGGTCTTGCTCCAGTAGCTGTCACCGAGGTTATCGATGCGCACACCACCGCTTTTGCGGCTGCTGGAATGGATGAACTGGTTGTCACCCAGGTAGATCCCGGCGTGACTGACGCGACCGCGACGACCGTTGGTGGCGAAAAACAGCAGGTCGCCTGGCTCAAGCTTGCTGCGCGAAACCAGCGGCGCGTCCACGTTGATCATTTCGCGGGTGGAGCGCGGCAGGTTCATGCCGGCTTCTTCACGGAACAGGTAACCGATGAAACCGCTGCAATCGAAACCGGCTTCGGAGGTACCGCCGAAACGGTAACGGGTACCGATCAGGGACATGCCGCGTTCGAGGATGCTGTCGGCCAGAACCGGAAGCTGGTACGACTTGCCGTCGGCGAAGCTGGCCAGTTCTTTTTCGGTGGCCGCTTCTTCGAGCTCAAGCGCTTGCTTATAGAGAGCGGAAGACTGGGCAGTAACGGAGTGTTGATCCTGCTGTTGTTGCGCTTGCTCAGACACTGGGGTGTGGGCAGCGCAACCGATCAACAGGGTAACGAGTGCGAGGGGCACGAGGGGTGCAAAGCGATTTAGCATGGGCACGACCGTGGCTGAATAAGTTATCAAGAGCCGCGACTATGCCTTCTATCATTCTCATTTGCAAATTCAATCGAACTTTTTGTGACTTCTTGGTTTCTCGATAACATCTAAGCGCTAAAGCCTGTTCTAGACACTCGCGCAGCCTGCACCCGGCAGGAAAGCGGATTTTCTGACGCCTTGAATATGTCGGAAATCGCTTCAGGCCCTGAATTTACAGGGCCTGGCTACCAGCCCAGGGTTTCTTTCAGGAACGGAATAGTCAGCTTGCGCTGCGCTTGAAGTGAGGCCTGGTCGAGTTGCTCGAGCAGTTCGAACAACGCGCTCATGCTGCGGGTACCGCGGGTGAGGATGAAGTGCCCGACTTCGTCGGTCAGGTGCAGGCCACGACGTGAGGCACGCAACTGCAGGGCGCGCAACTTGTCTTCGTCGGAGAGTGGGCGCATCTGGAATATCAGCGCCAGGGTCAGGCGCGACTTTAGATCCGCCAGCTTTACCGGCAACTCCCGTGGCGAAGTCGATGCGGCAATCAGCAGGCGCCGACCGCTGTCACGCAACCGGTTGAACAGGTGGAACAACGCTTCTTCCCAGTCAGCCTTGCCCGCCACCGCCTGCAAGTCGTCCAGGCACACCAGTTCGTATTGCTCGAGGTTGTCGAGAATCTCGATGCCGCGATCCATCAACTCGGCCAGCGGCAGGTAAACCGCCGGTTCGCCCATCTGTTCGAACCGCAGGCACGCGGCCTGTAACAGATGCGTGCGCCCTACCCCGTGCTTGCCCCAGAGGTAAATCAGGCTTTCGGTCCAGCCGGCGTCGGCTTCGCACAGCCGCTCGACATAGCCGAGTGCAGCGGCATTGGCGCCTGGGTAGTAGTTGATGAAGGTGGCGTCGTCACGCAGACGCACACCTAGGGGCAGCTGAATCGGTTTCATGCTGACTGAACAGTTCCAAAGGAACCGTTAGTGGCCTCTGTGTAAAGTTTGCGAAGTTTATACCCGTGAAGCCGACCGCACAATGCGACAGACCACAAGCAAAATCAAAGGTTTGCGTTAGCGCACCGGTTTTATGACAGATTCTTTGGCGCCATGGGCAGCCACCGTGTGTCGATCCGGCCTGCCCGTGACCCCATTTAAAGCTCTGATTCGTCCACACCACTGTACATACCGGAATCCTTATACAAATCATGCACATGGCGCAGCAGCACCATGATCACCGCCGCCACGGGCAGTGCCAGCAACACACCGGTAAAACCAAAGAGTTCGCCGCCAGCCAGAATCGCGAAGATCACCGCCACCGGGTGCAAGCCGATGCGGTCCCCCACCAGTAATGGCGTGAGCACCATACCTTCCAGCGCCTGACCGACCATGAACACCGCGACAATACCCATCATGGGGTACAAATCGCCGCCGAACTGGAACAGACCGGCAATCAGCGCCGCGCCAATGCCAATGATAAAGCCCATGTACGGCACAATCGCCGCCAGGCCGGCAATCATCCCGATCAACAGGCCCAACTCCAGCCCAACCAGCATCAGGCCCGCGGCGTAGATCACGCCCAACGCGACCATCACCAGCAATTGCCCGCGGACGAAGGCGCCGAGTACTTCATGGCACTCCGCGGCCAATGACACCGCGCGCTCTTCACGATCGCGCGGCAGCAGGCTGCGGATCTTGGCCATCATCAGGTCCCAGTCCCGCAGCAAGTAGAAACTCACCACCGGAATCAGCACCAGGTTCGCCAGCCAGCCGATCAACGCCAGGCCCGAGGCCGTCGCCTGGCTCAGCACCACGCCAACGATGTCGGTGGTCTGCCCCATGTGCTCGCTGATCGCCGCCTTGAGCTTGTCGAACTTCCAGAAGCCCTCCGACAAGCCGAACTTCGATTGCGCCCAGGGCAATGCCGTGTGCTGCAGCCAATCGAGCATCTGCGGCGCCAGCTCATACAAGCGAAACAACTGCTTGGCGAGCATCGGCACCAACACCAGCAACAGCGTGGTGAAGATCAGGGTGAACAGGGCAAATACCGCAATCACGCCCCAGGTTCGTGACAGGCCGGCTTTTTCCAGCCGATCCACCAGGGGGTCAAACAGATAGGCCAGCAACAACGCCACCAGGAACGGCGTGAGGATCGGGTGCAACAGCCAGATAAACGCGCAGAGCAACAGCACTCCACCCAACCAGAACCAACGCCGCGTATCGGCCATGAACCACTCCATTGCTTCTATATAAAGAAAGAAAAATCTACCAGCGGAAACGCAATTGCGGCGTCGGTGCCGGCGCGGGCGTTACCGCGGGGACTGAACCAGCGACTACAGGCTGGACCGGTGCCGCGGGCGCCGGCGCCGGCGCCGGCTCGACCGCGAGCTCCTGCAACCTGGCCAGCGACAATTGCGCGCGCAGTTGCTCGCTACTGCCGTTGACCCGATAAAGAATCCGGTCGCCGTTAACACTTTGCGGACGACCGCCGAAAGGCTCCAGCAAACGCCCAAGGGCCGCATACCGCTCCAGATTCATGCCCTGGACTTCCAGCAACTGAGCAGCCGATGCCCCGGGCTTGGTGACGAATCGCGGCGCCAGTCGCTGGTTGACCGCCAGCATCACCGCGTCCGCCAAAGCGGCTTGATCCGCCCCCTGAGCACTGCCGGCCTCTTTCTGATCACCCAGCCACAACTGCCACTTGGCTTGCCATTGGCCACCCTCTTCTCGGGCATGGACCGCCAGCAACGCGTCGGCATTGTAACGCTGCGAAGCGTTGCGCAGGGCCGACGGATCGGCACTTTCCAGATTCGGCGCGGTGCCGACGATTTGTTCGTTCAAGTCCGCCAGCGGCAGACGCAGGGGCAAACCACGGTGCTGCGCGGCGCGACGCAGGGGTGTCGCACCGGCCTGACCATCACCCACCAGACTTGAACCCTCGGTGTAGTCGTTCAACCACCAGCCCAGGATCGACGGCCGATTGGAGCCCCACATCGCCAACCCGGCCCGACGCAAGGCCTGCGCGGTGGTGCCGGGGTCGAAATCTACTTTCAACACTTCCGGCGGGCCTGCCTCGAAACCGTACTGGCTGATGATTTGCTGCGGGTCGTTGCGAAGCGCCGCCAGCCCCGGATTCTGTGGTGCCTTGGGATCGCCGGTCAGGCGCAATACCAGCGTATCGAGCGCCCGCTGTGTGGCCTGCTCACGCTCTTCTGGCGACTGGCCGTTGACCGGTTCGCGCACCTGATAAAGGCCTTTGACGGTTTCAGCGTGGCTCATCAAGCTAACCAGCGACAAACAGCCCACAAGCAAGAATTTACAAAAACCCATGGAAGATTCCTGAGAACAAAGGCGGCTGGAACAGGCCGCATGAAACGATCGGGCAAGGCTGTGACCATCGCCCGACGCAAAACATTCACACGCCCTGGGTAAGTTTTTGCACTGTGCTAACGATAGACGGTTAATGACGACAACCCGTAGAGGCGAGCAGGATGTCATCCATATCGGGTAAAGGCGGTTTTTTTCGGCCGATATGCCCCCTGCCGTCGGCGTGAGGATGGCCGCTGCCCTTCAAGCCTGATAAAATCGCGCGCCTTCGCAGACCGGCAACAGCCGGGCACCCTCGAATATCGCGTGAGGCAATCACCTTCGTCGATTTCGACGGTCCCGATGGACTCGGTCGTTACCCAGAAATCCCCCCCTAAAGGCCTGGATCATGAGCAAGCAACCCTCCCTGAGCTACAAGGACGCCGGTGTAGACATCGACGCCGGTGAAGCATTGGTCGAACGCATCAAGAGCGTCGCCAAGCGCACTGCGCGCCCGGAAGTCATGGGCGGCCTGGGCGGTTTCGGCGCCCTCTGCGAAATCCCGGCCGGCTACAAGCAGCCCGTGCTGGTTTCCGGTACTGACGGCGTCGGCACCAAGCTGCGCCTGGCATTGAACCTGAACAAGCACGACAGCATCGGCATCGACCTGGTTGCCATGTGCGTCAACGACCTGGTGGTATGCGGCGCCGAGCCACTGTTCTTCCTCGACTACTACGCCACCGGCAAACTGAACGTCGACACCGCCGCTCAGGTCGTGACCGGCATCGGCGCTGGCTGCGAACTGTCGGGTTGCTCCCTGGTGGGCGGCGAAACCGCTGAAATGCCTGGCATGTACGAAGGCGAAGACTACGACCTGGCCGGTTTCTGCGTCGGCGTCGTGGAAAAAGCCGAGATCATCGACGGCTCCAAAGTTGCCGCCGGCGATGCCCTGCTCGCCCTGCCGTCTTCCGGCCCGCACTCCAACGGCTACTCGCTGATCCGCAAGATCATCGAAGTGTCCGGTGCCGACATCGAAAACATCCAGCTCGACGGCAAGCCGCTGACCGACCTGCTGATGGCCCCGACCCGTATCTACGTGAAGCCGCTGCTCAAGCTGATCAAGGACACCGGCGCCGTCAAGGCCATGGCCCACATCACCGGTGGCGGCCTGCTGGACAACATCCCGCGCGTATTGCCAAAAGGCGCACAAGCGGTGGTTGACGTGGCAAGCTGGACCCGCCCTGCGGTGTTCGACTGGCTGCAAGAGAAAGGCAACGTCGACGAAAACGAAATGCACCGCGTGCTGAACTGCGGCGTGGGCATGGTCATCTGCGTTGCTCAAGAGCACGTGGAAACCGCGCTGAACGTGCTGCGTGAAGCGGGCGAGCAGCCTTGGGTCATCGGTCAGATCGCCACCGCTGCCGAAGGCGCAGCTCAGGTTGAACTGCAAAACCTCAAGGCTCATTGATGTCCCAGACCTGTGATGTTGTGGTGCTGTTGTCTGGCACCGGAAGTAACTTGCAGGCCTTGATCGACAGCACGCGGACCGGCGACAGCCCGGTCCGCGTCGCTGCGGTGATTTCCAACCGCGCCGACGCCTATGGCCTGCAACGCGCCAGGGACGCGGGTATCGATACCCGCACCCTGGATCACAAGGCTTTCGAGGGCCGCGAGGCCTTCGATGCCGCGCTGATCGAACTGATCGACGCCTTCAATCCCAAACTCGTGGTGCTGGCCGGATTCATGCGCATTCTCAGCGCTGATTTCGTACGCCACTACGCGGGTCGCCTGCTCAATATCCACCCCTCGCTGCTACCCAAATACAAAGGGTTACACACTCATCAGCGTGCGCTGGAGGCCGGCGATGCCGAGCACGGCTGCTCCGTGCACTTCGTCACCGAGGAACTCGATGGCGGACCACTGGTCGTACAAGCAGTAATACCGGTAGAGTTGCATGACTCGCCGCAGAGCCTGGCGCAGCGGGTCCATGTGCAGGAACACCTGATCTACCCCATGGCCGTACGCTGGTTTGCCGAAGGCCGGCTATCGCTCGGTGATCAAGGTGCTTTACTGGATGGACAGTTGCTTGCGCCCAGCGGCCACTTGATTCGAACCTAGGAGATTTTATGCGTCGCGCCCTGCTCTTCGCTTGCGCTCTGCTCGCCTTGCCCTTCGCACAGGCTGCAGACCTTCAACCTTTCTCCGCCAGCTACACCGCCGACTGGAAGCAGTTGCCCATGAGTGGCACGGCTGAACGCAGCCTGACCAAGGAAGCCAACGGCGTCTGGAAGCTCAACTTCAAGGCGTCGATGATGATCGCCAGCCTGTCCGAAGAAAGCACCCTGACCGTCGACAAGGACACCTTGCTGCCACAGTCTTACCACTTCGAGCGTGGCGGCCTGGGCAAAGCCAAGAAAGCCGACCTGGACTTCGACTGGACCGCCAAGAAAGTCACCGGTACCGATCGTGGCGACGCGGTCAATATCCCGCTCAACCGCGGCATGCTCGACAAATCCACCTACCAGCTGGCGCTGCAGCATGACGTGGCCGCCGGCAAGAAAAGCATGAGCTATCAGGTAGTCGATGATGGCGAAGTCGATACCTATGACTTCCGCGTGCTGGGTTCGGAAAAAGTCGACACCAAGGCTGGCCAGATCGATGCGATCAAGGTCGAGCGCGTACGCGACCCGACACAAAGCAAGCGCATCACCGTGCTGTGGTTCGCCAAGGATTGGGATTACCTGCTGGTTCGCCTGCAACAGGTCGAGACCGACGGCAAGGAGTACAACATCATGCTCCTGGACGGCAAGGTCAACGGCAAGACTGTCAAAGGCAGCTGATCGACCAGACATCAAATCGCCCCGCCCATGCGGGGCTTTTTTTCGCCTGTGATTGCGCAAAAAAGTGGAACGCGCCCCAGGGGGAATGCTCTATAACTTCGAGGTCTTTTTTGCTCAAATGACTTTTCCCATTGCCAGCGAGGCTCCCATGACCGTTACCGTCAATACCGTTTCCGCCGAAGGTTTTCGCCATACCGTGCAGATCGATGACCACGAACTCTTTGCCGACGCGCCTGTATCCGCGGGCGGCGAAGGTTCGGCCCCGGAGCCACACGATTACTTCGATGCCGCGCTGGGCGCCTGCAAGGCCCTGACCCTGAAGATGTACGCGAAGAAAAAGGACATTCCGCTGACGGGCGTTGGCGTGGAGGTCAAGCGCGACAACAGCCAGGAGCAAAAAGGCAAATACGCACTGCACGTCAAGCTGACCCTCAAGGGCGTGCTCACCGACGCCCAGCGCGATGAGTTGCACCGCGTGGCCGATCGCTGCCCGGTTCACAAGCTGATGACCAGCAGCGAAGTCAGCATCGAAACCCACCTTTCCGAAGGTGCGTTCAGCCAATAGCGGCAACGGTTGCGCAAGCGGGTTATGCTCGACCGCATCACCCGCTCAGCCTGGAACGCACCATGAACACTCCGCTCGTGATCCGCCCCCGCGCCGAAGATGTCGAAGGCCAGCCGATTCTTCGCCCATTGCCGTCAGCCAAATGCCGCAATGTCGGGCCTTTCGTGTTTTTCGACCACATGCTGCAAACCCGCTACGCCGCGGGAGAAGGCATGAACATCCGCCAGCATCCGCACATCGGCCTCTCCACCCTCACCTACCTCTTTGAAGGCCAGTTGCAGCACAAGGACAGCCTCGGTTCGGATCAGGTGGTCAACGCCGGCGATGTCAGCTGGATGACCGCCGGTAGCGCCATCGCCCATGTCGAGCGCACCCCCCAAGCGCTAAAAGAAAGCGGCTTTACGATGCACGGCTTGCAGATCTGGCTGGCGTCGCCAAAAGACCGGGAACAAGGCCCGGGACACTACAGTCACCACCCGGCGAGCACCTTGCCGGTCAGCGAGAACCTCGGGGTGAAGATCCGCATGATCGCGGGTTCGGGTTTTTGCCTGGAATCGCCAGTGCCGGTGCTTTCTCCTACACTGTATGCCGAATTGCACCTGCAAACGGCGACGACCCTGCTGATTCCCACAGAGCATGAAGAGCGCGCGCTGTATGTGTTGAGCGGTGAGGTGCAGCTGGATGGAGAGCCCATGGAGCCGCATTCTCTGGTGGTGTTGCCGCCTGGACAAGAGATGACGCTGTTCGCCGAGAGCGGCTGTCATGCGGTGTTGTTTGGTGGCGCGCCGCTGGATGGGCCGCGACGGATCAACTGGAATTTCGTGGCGAGCGATCCGGCTGCCATCGATGAAGCGCGCCGACGCTGGGCGGCCGGGGATTGGCCGACGGTGCCGGGGGAAATTGAGCGGATTGAATTGCCTTAAACAATTAAGTGTCTGTTAGACCGCCATCGCGAGCAGGCTCACTCCTACAGGAGAATGCATTCCAATGTAGGAGTGAGCCTGCTCGCGATGAGGCAGGCACTTACACCGACCCAATCATGGTCAACCTTTGAACACTTCATCCAGCAGGTTGTGCATCGAAGTGAATGCCCGGGCGGCAACCTTCGCGTCGTACATCATCATGCCCGGTACGTTGGCATGCGGGTCCGTGAACGAGTGGAAGGCGCCACCGTAGCTCAGCAGCTGCCAATCCACACCGGCGGCATTCATTTCATCTTCAAACGCCGGCAGCTGCTCCTTGGGTACCAATGGATCGGACGCACCGTGCAGCACCAGCACCGAACCCTTGATGTTTTTCGCGTCGTTGACGTCCGGCGTATCGAGGGTGCCGTGGAACGACACCGCCGCCTTCACCGGCGCACCGGTACGGGCGAATTCCAGGGCGCAGCAACCGCCGAAGCAGAAACCGAAAGTCGCCAGTTTCGACATATCAACCGCTGCCTCACCTTGGGCTTGCAACTGTTCGAACGCCACTTGCATGCGTTTGCGCAGCAACGGGCGGTCATTCTTCAGCGGCATCATTGCCGCGCCTGCCTCATCGTTGTTCTGCGGACGAACCGATTGGCCGTAGAGGTCTGCGATCAGCACCACATAGCCCTTGGCCGCGACCGACTTGGCGATCTCCTCGGCACCGGCACCCACGCCCATCCAGTTCGGCGCCATCAACAACCCCGGACGCGGGCCCTTGTGGTCGGCGTCGAAGGCCAGGCGGCTCTCGTAGGGCTGGCCGTCAATCTGATAGGCAACAGAACGTACAGTGATTTGGCTCATTTCTGACTCCTGATTTTTAAACACCAGAATGAAAAAACCCGCCGAAGCGGGTTTTTCTACAACGTGATTAAGCCGACAGCTCAACCAGCAGCTTGTTCAGGCGGCGCACATAGGCCGCCGGGTCTTTCAAGCTGTCACCGGCCGCCAGGGCCGCCTGATCGAAGAGGATGTGCGACAGATCGCCGAAGCGCTCGTCGCTCTGCTCGCTGTCGAGCTTCTCGATCAACGGGTGAGCCGGGTTGAATTCGAAGATCGGCTTCGAATCCGGAACCTTCTGCCCGCTGGCTTCGAGGATCTGACGCATCTGCAGGCCCAGGTCCTGCTCGCCGATGGCCAGGATTGCCGGGGAATCGGTCAGGCGATGGGAAACCCGCACTTCAGCCACGGATTCGCCCAGTGCTGTCTTCAGGCGCTCGACCAGACCTTCCTTGGACTTGGCGACTTCTTCCGCGGCTTTCTTGTCCTCTTCCGAGTCCAGGTTGCCCAGGTCCAGGTCACCGCGTGCCACGTCGACGAAGCTCTTGCCGTCGAAATCGCTGAGGTAGCTCATCAGCCACTCATCGATACGGTCAGTCAACAGCAGCACTTCGATGCCTTTCTTGCGGAAGACTTCCAGGTGCGGGCTGTTCTTGACCTGCGCGTAAGTTTCGCCGGTCAGGTAGTAGATCTTGTCCTGACCTTCCTTGGCGCGGGCCAGGTACTCGGCCAGGCCGACCACCTGCTCGCCGTCATCACCGTTGGTCGACGCAAAGCGCAACAGACCGGCGATTTTTTCTTTGTTGGCGAAGTCTTCTGCCGGGCCTTCTTTCATGACCTGGCCGAAGTTTTTCCAGAAGCCTTTGTATTGCTCTGGATCGTTCTTCGCCAGTTTTTCCAGCATGTCCAGGACGCGCTTCGTCAGCGCCGACTTCATGGAGTCGATGATCGGGTCTTTCTGCAGGATTTCCCGCGACACGTTCAGCGACAGGTCGTTGGAATCGACCACGCCCTTGATGAAGCGCAGGTACAGCGGCAGGAACGACTCGGCCTGGTCCATGACGAACACACGCTGCACGTACAGCTTCAGGCCTTTCGGCGCTTCACGCTGGTACAGGTCGAACGGAGCGCGGGCCGGCACGTACAGCAGCGAGCTGTATTCGAGCTTGCCTTCGACCTTGTTGTGGCTCCAGCTCAGCGGGTTTTCGAAGTCGTGGGCGATGTGCTTGTAGAACTCCTGGTATTCCTCGTCCTTGATCTCGGTACGCGGACGGGTCCACAAAGCGCTGGCGCGGTTGACGGTTTCCCATTCAACGGCAGGCTTCTCTTCACCCTCGACAGCTGCCACTTCTTTCGGCAGTTCGATCGGCAAAGCGATGTGGTCGGAGTATTTCTTGATGATGTTGCGCAGGCGCCAGCCATCGGCGAACTCGTCTTCACCGGATTTCAGGTGCAGGACGATACGGGTGCCGCGGTCGGCCTTGTCGATGGTTGCGACTTCGAAGTCGCCCTCACCCTTGGACGACCAGTGCACGCCTTCGCTGGCATCGCTGCCGGCACGACGGCTGTACACGTCGACTTTGTCGGCGACGATGAAGGCCGAGTAGAAACCCACACCGAACTGACCGATCAGGTGCGAGTCTTTCTTCTGGTCGCCCGTCAGGTGCTTCATGAAATCGGCGGTACCGGATTTGGCGATGGTGCCCAGGTGGGTAATCGCGTCTTCACGGCTCATGCCGATGCCGTTGTCTTCGAGGGTGACGGTCTTGGCGTCCTTGTCGAAGCTCACGCGGATTTTCAGTTCAGCGCCGCCTTCAAGCAATTGAGGCTTGGCCAGCGCTTCGAAACGTAATTTGTCTACAGCGTCAGAGGCGTTCGAGATCAGTTCGCGAAGGAAAATTTCCTTGTTGGAATACAGCGAATGGATCATGAGGTGCAGCAGTTGCTTCACCTCGGTCTGGAAGCCCAGGGTTTCCTTTTGAGTTTCCACACTCATGGTCATCAAACTCCAATCAGATGGCATAAGCCGCGACCTTGAGGGTCGGCGGCGGGTTGTCATCAGAGTTGGGGGCTCCATTCAGGATTTCAAGGGCTCATCGAGTTTGAAATGCGCCCGGGCCGTGGCGATGGGTTCGGCTTCCGTGCTTTGCCAGGCGGTAATCGCCACGTTGGCGACCCGGCGACCCTGGCGACAGACCTGGCAGCGGGCCCAGGTATCGCGAAACTGCCCGGCGCGCAGGTAATCGAGGGAGAAGTCGATAATCTTCGGCACGCCCGGCGAACCGGTCGCCACCAGCAGGTGCAGCGCGGCGGACAACTCCATGAAGCCGGCGATAACGCCGCCATGGATGGCCGGTAATAAAGGGTTGCCGATGTTGTCCTTGTTGGCCGGCAGGCGAAACAGCAACTCATCCCCCACCCGGGAGCATTCGACGCCGATCAACCTGGCGTAGGGAATCAGGTTCAACAAGGGGGCGTACTCGCCCCGCTCATGGGCCAGTTGCACTTGCTCCTTGAACGACTCACTCATGCCGCACCTCCAGCGATGGCGCCGCCAAAACCCTTGGTCCCCTTGATGCCCTTGCCCATGCGCATGAACGTGCCCACGACATGGGCGATGGGCTGTTCGGGATCATCCTGATAGGCAAAGCCACGGGCAAAGATCACATCGGTGGTCACCCGATAGCATTGGGCGAAACCGTAGACATCTTTATGCGGTTCGGCGGCGTGCATGTAGTCGATGCGCAGGTCGAGGGTCGGGCAGACTTCGAACTCCGGCAGCACGCAGAGGGTAGACATGCCGCAGGCGGTGTCCATCAAGGTGGTCAGCACGCCGCCGTGAATCACGCCAGTCTGGGGGTTGCCGACGATTTGCGGGCTGTAGGGCAGCACCACGGTGAGCCCTTCGGCGCTTGCGCTGTGAACGCGCAAATCCAGCAACTGGCAATGTCGCAGCGCCGACAGAAAGCGTGTCGCACGCTCAAAAACGGGGTTTTCGGCCATTTGATAAAGACTCTTGTTTATAGTTCTGTAGTGAAGTTGAGGTCCGGGTAAAAGTTCCGTGTTAGAACAAACTTATATATCTGAGAGATTTGAGGAACTTAACCCTGACCGCTGTGCTCTTAAGGCCAGATAGATAATTTCCATCAGGAGAAACACCCCATGCGTAAGACTTTAGCTATTGCCTTGATGTTGACCGCTTCCCTCGGTCTCGCTGCCTGCGATAAAAAATCCGAGGACAAAGCTCAAGATGCTACCCAACATGCCGAGCAAGCCCAGGAAAAAATGAGCGAAGCTCAGGATAAAGTGAACGAAGCGGCGAAAGAAAACGCCGAAGCCGCCAAAGATCAGGCTGAATCGAACGCAGCCGCACAAGAAGAAGCAGCCAAGAAGCAATAAGTCGCTTCTCGCTGCGTTAAAAGAAAACCCGCCAAGTGCGGGTTTTCTTTTGTCTGCGATTTATTCGTTAGAGCAAAATCGTCCGAAAAGTCGGACTAATCATCAGCAACAACGAGCAGATCAAACCCACCAGCCAGACCAGGCTGCGCTGCCAAGCCAGGTCCTTCCAATAACACAGCAGGTAGATAATGCGCGTAACCACAAAGATGATCGCCAGCAAGTCGATGAGCCATCCCGCCGTTTGCGTGGTGTGAGCCATCAACACGCCCACTGCAAACAAGATGAATGCTTCGAAACTGTTCTGATGGGCCGCCACCGCGCGCGCACCCAGTCCAGTAAGTTGCGCCTGCTGTTGGCGCGGCAGGTGATTGTTGTAACCGCCCTGCTCTTTCATGGCTGTGGTCACGGGCATGCGCGCCACGTAAATCAGCACGGCACTGATAAACACGCACCAGAATGGAATACTCATCAAGCGGCCTCTTTATTCACCTCGGGCAACGGTGCCTCTGTAGGGGTATAGACCATGACATCAAGAACGTCGGAGTGAAACTCGCGGCGATACAACACGAACACCACGCCGGCACTCATCAACATGAACAACCAGGGGCTGACGAACCAGGCCAGCATGGTCATGCCGAAATAGTAAGAGCGCAGGCCGAAGTTGAACTGGTTGGCGGCCATGGAAATAACCCGGGCCGCACGGTTTGCAAAGGCTTTGCGCTCCTGCTCCGACACATGACGCTCACCGATCATGGGCGCCGAGCCCACCAGAATGGCCGCGAAGTTGTATTGGCGCATGCACCAGCTAAAGGTAAAGAACGCATAGACGAACACCAGCGCCAGGCACAACAACTTGATCTCCGACATCCCCTGGGACGCCTGTTGCACCATCGGAATATCCGCCAGCAACGACACTGCCCTTTCCGACGCCCCGAGCACCGTGAGAATACCGGCCAGGATAATCAGGGTACTGGAAGCAAAGAACGACGCATTGCGCTCCAGGTTGCCGATCACGCTGGCATCGGCGATACGGTTGTCGCGCAGCAGCATGCGGCGCATCCAGTCTTCGCGATACAAGTGCAGCACGCTGGCGAGGCAGGCGGTGTCACGGCCTTTCCAGGTCGCATAGCGGGTGTATCCGCCCCAGCAGATGACGAACCAGATGGCAGCGAGGATGTGGATCAGGTTGGCTTGGATGAACGACATGCAGGTCCTTGTGATGTAGAAAACCTGTAGGAGTGAGCCTGCTCGCGATGGCGGTAGATCAACCAATATTTCTATTGAATGTAAAACCGCTATCGCGAGCAGGCTCGCTCCCACATTGGATTTTGGCAACCCTTCGACGTTAGCGCAGAAGAAAAGACACCGCATCACCCCATAAAAAAATGCCCCGTATCGATTGATACGGGGCATTTCTGTTTTGCTCACAGGCCCGCTTGTGGCGGGCCGGCAAAGCTTAAGCCAGCGCTTCTTCGCGCTTGCCCAGCAGACGGTCGCAGACCACGGCGACCACCAGGGTCATCACCGACGGCACCAGCCATGCCAGGCCCTGCTCGCTCAACGGCAAGTGAGCCAACTGAGACGGCATCCAGTCCGCCAGACCCGCACCCTTGAGGGCATCGATCAGGCCGAAGATGAACGACACCAGCATCACCGGGCCGACAATGCGCCCTTGTTCATGCCAAAAGTCCTTGCAGAAGCTCAGGGCCACCAGGGCGATGCACGGCGGGTAGATCGCGGTCAGGACCGGGATCGAGAACGCGATCAGCTTGGTCAGGCCCAGGTTGGAAACCAACAGGGAGAACGCCGCGAGGATGATGACCAACGTCTTGTAGGACAGTGGCAGCACCCGGCTGAAGTATTCGGCACAGGCACAGGTCAGGCCGACCGCCGTCACCAGGCACGCCAGGGAAATCAGCACCGCGAGGAATCCGCTACCCAGCGAACCGAAGGTGTGCTGAACGTAGGCGTGCAATACCGCCGCGCCGTTGGTAGCACCAGCCGCCACTTCATGGCTGCCCGAACCCAGGCGGAACAGGCTGATGTACACCAGTGCCAGACCGACACCGGCGATCAAGCCGGCAATGATCGCATAGCGGGTGATCAGCGCTGGTGACTCTACGCCGCGCGAGCGAATGGCATTGACGATGACGATGCCGAACACCAGTGCGCCGAGGGTATCCATGGTCAGGTAACCATTGATGAACCCTTGGGAGAACGGTGCCGCCACGTACTCAGGCGTCGCATGGCCGATGTCACCGGCTGGCAAAGCGAACGCGGCGATGCCCAGGGCGGCCAGGGCAATGATCTTCAGCGGCGCGAGGAAACGGCCGACGGTATCCAGCAAACGGCCAGGATACAGCGAGATGAAGAACACAATCAGGAAGTACACCGAACTGTAGAGGAACAACGCCAGCGGGCTTTCGCCGGTCAGTGGCGCCAGGCCGACTTCGAACGACACGGTGGCGGTACGCGGCGTCGCGAACAGCGGGCCGACCGCGAGGTAGCAAGCCGCAGCGAGCAGGCCACCGGCGACTTTACCGATCGGACTGCTCAAGGCATCCATGGCGCCACCGACCTTGGCCAGCGCCACGACGGTGACCACGGGCAGGCCGACTGCAGTGATCAGGAAGCCCAGCGCCGCCATCCAGACATGAGGCCCGGACTGCAAACCGACGATAGGCGGGAAGATGATGTTGCCAGCCCCGACGAACAGGGCAAACGTCATAAAACCAAGTGCCAGGATGTCCTGGCCTTTCAACACTTTCATTAAGGAAATACCACACTACTGAATCGGAATTTAGAGAGGGATTTCCCTATGGGTGAGGGAAATGCTGTCGGCCCGTATGGGGCCAACCCTTTTAGCGCGTTGCAGCCTTGTGGGCGCGGACGCAAAAATGGCGCGTAGCCTAACGAATTTGGCCGATAAACGCACTATTGCGGGGCGAACTATCCGATACACGACATTTCCATGTCGCGTTTATGCATGTAATTGGTTGGCGCCTGTAAGTCCGCCATCGCGGGCAAGCCCGCTCCCACAAGGACAGCGCTGAACCTGTGGGAGCGGGCTTGCCCGCGAAGAGGCCAGCACTGACGCTTCCAGAAACGACAAAGGCCACCCGAAGGTGGCCTTTGCTTGGTGAAGCGTCAGCTAAGCGCGAGGCTTACTTGACAGCCCAACCAGTCAGCTCGGCCAGGGCCTTGCCGATGTCTGCCAGCGAACGCACGGTTTTAACGCCTGCGTCTTGCAGAGCAGCGAATTTCTCGTCTGCAGTGCCTTTGCCGCCAGAGATGATTGCGCCAGCATGGCCCATGCGCTTGCCCGGAGGAGCAGTCACACCAGCGATGTAGGAAACAACCGGCTTGGTCACGTGTGCCTTGATGTAGGCAGCCGCTTCTTCTTCAGCCGAACCGCCGATCTCACCGATCATCACGATCGCTTCGGTCTTCGGGTCTTCCTGGAACAGCTTCAGGATGTCGATGAAGTTCGAACCCGGGATCGGGTCACCACCGATGCCGACGCAAGTCGACTGACCGAAACCGGCGTCAGTAGTCTGCTTCACAGCTTCGTAGGTCAGGGTGCCGGAACGGGAAACGATACCGACCTTGCCTGGCAAGTGAATGTGACCTGGCATGATGCCGATCTTGCATTCGCCTGGGGTGATCACGCCTGGGCAGTTAGGGCCGATCAGGGTAACACCCAGCTCGTCGCACTTAACTTTAGCGTCCAGCATGTCCAGGGTAGGAATGCCTTCGGTGATGCACACGATCAGCTTGATGCCGCCGAAGGCAGCTTCCAGGATCGAGTCTTTGCAGAAAGGAGCCGGAACGTAGATCACGCTGGCGGTGGCGCCAGTGGCAGCTACGGCGTCTTTCACGGTGTTGAACACTGGCAGGCCCAGGTGCTCGGTGCCGCCTTTACCAGGAGTTACACCACCAACCATCTTGGTGCCGTACTCGATGGCTTGCTGGGTGTGGAAACTACCTTGCGAACCGGTAATACCCTGGCAGATAACTTTGGTGTCTTTATTGATCAGGACGCTCATTATTTGCCCTCCGCAGCTTTGACAACTTGTTGAGCAGCGTCGGTCAGGCTGGTAGCAGCGATGATGTTCAAACCGCTTTCTGCCAGTACTTTAGCGCCCAGCTCAGCGTTGTTGCCTTCAAGGCGAACAACAACCGGGATTTTCACGCCGACTTCTTTCACTGCACCGATGATGCCTTCGGCAATCATGTCGCAACGAACGATGCCGCCGAAGATGTTAACCAGTACTGCAGCGACGTTGGTGTCGGACAGAATGATCTTGAACGCTTCGGTAACGCGTTCTTTGGTAGCACCGCCGCCCACGTCGAGGAAGTTGGCTGGCTTGCCGCCATGCAGGTTGACGATGTCCATGGTACCCATGGCCAGGCCAGCACCGTTGACCATGCAACCGATGTTGCCTTCCAGTGCTACGTAGTTCAGTTCGAACTTGGCAGCGTGCGCTTCGCGCGGATCGTCTTGCGACGGATCGTGGAAAGTCTTCAGCTTAGGCTGACGGTACATGGCGTTGGCGTCGATGTTGATCTTGGCGTCCAGGCAGTGCAGATCGCCGTCAGCCTTGATCACCAGCGGGTTCACTTCCAGCAGGGCCAGGTCGTGATCCTTGAACAGTTTGGCCAGACCTACGAAGATCTTGGCGAACTGAGCGACTTGTTTGCCTTCCAGACCCAGCTGGAATGCCAGCTCGCGACCCTGGAATGGCTGAGCGCCAACCAGTGGATCGATAGTGGCTTTCAGAATTTTTTCTGGAGTGTCGTGAGCGATTTTCTCGATGTCCACGCCACCTTCGGTGGAAGCCATGAACACGATGCGACGGCTCGAACGGTCAACGACAGCGCCCAGGTACAGCTCTTTAGCGATATCAGTGCACGATTCAACCAGGATCTTGGTGACTGGCTGGCCATTGGCGTCAGTCTGGTAAGTCACCAGACGCTTGCCCAGCCACTGCTGTGCGAAGGCCTTGGCGTCTTCTTTGCTGCGAACCAGCTTTACGCCGCCCGCTTTACCGCGACCACCGGCGTGGACCTGGGCTTTGACAACCCACTCGCTGCCGCCGATCTTGTCGCAAGCTTCTGCTGCTGCTTCCGGGGTGTCTACTGCGTAACCAGTGGAAACTGGCAGGCCGTATTCAGCGAACAGCTGCTTACCCTGATACTCGTGAAGATTCATGCTTTTTACCGTCTTCGTTAGGTACTGCGCATTCGGTGCTGCACTCATTCAAGTGCCGCACCACCTGTGACTGCTGCTTGCATGGCCTTTCCGGATACCCGGTGCGGCCATGCAAGACTGCGTCCAGCGGATATTCCGCGGTGAGTCTTGCATGCAAGGCTCACGACGGGCCATTCCGCCGTGGTTTCTTATTGTCTTAACGCTTCTTGCGGTTGGCGATGTGGATGGCTCCGCCATTCACTGCCAAAGCAGCTTCGTGCAAGGCTTCAGACAGGGTCGGATGGGAGAAAACCATCATGCCCAGGTCTTCAGCGCTGGTGCCGAATTCCATACCGATCGCGCCCTGCTGAACCAGTTCTGCAGCGCTTGGGCCAATCACGTGGACGCCCAGTACGCGGTCTGTCTTGGCATCAGCGATGACCTTGACGAAACCACCGGTGTCGTTGGCAGCCATGGCACGGCCGGAGGCTGCAAACGGGAAGGTGCCGACGTTAACTTCAACGCCTTCAGCTTTCAAGGCCTGCTCGGTTTTACCAACCCACGCGATTTCCGGGTGAGTATAAATAACCGAAGGGATCAAATCATAGTTCATCTGGGCCTTGTGGCCCTTGATGCGCTCGACGACCATGATGCCTTCTTCCGACGCCTTGTGCGCCAGCATCATGCCGCGAACCACGTCACCAATGGCGTAGACGCCCGGCACAGTGGTGGCGCAGTGATCATCGACGTGCACGAAACCGCGCTCGTCCAGGGTCACGCCGCAGTCGGCAGCCAGCAGATCAGTGGTCACCGGACGGCGACCAACGGCTACGATCAGCTTGTCGAAAGTGATGGTCTGTTCGCCGTTGGCATCGGTGTAGTTCACCACGACTTCGTCGCCGTTCACTTTGGAACCGGTTACGCGAGCGCCCAGTTTGATGTCCAGGCCCTGTTTGGTCAGGGTTTTCAGCGCTTCCTTGGAAACGGCGGCGTCAGCGGCCATCAGGAAGGTGTCCAGGGCTTCCAGGACAGTCACTTCAGCACCCAGACGCGACCAGACCGAACCCAGTTCCAGACCGATCACGCCAGCGCCGATCACGCCCAGACGTTTTGGTACGGATTGGAATTCCAGGGCGCCGGTGGAGTCGACGATCACATTCTGGTCGACCGGAGCCGGGGGAATGTCGATCGGACGCGAGCCTGGAGCCAGGATCACGTTTTCGGCTTCGATGACTTCAACCGAACCGTCAGGCTTGGTGACTTCGACTTTCTTGCCGGCCAGCAGCTTGCCGTGACCCTGGATGGAGGTCACACCGTTGGCTTTGAACAGGGTCGCAACGCCAGAGGTCAGGCCTTTGACGATGGTGGCTTTACGGCCGACCATTGCTGGCACGTCCATGGTCACGCCAGCGTGGTTGATACCGTGGATGGCGAAGCCTTCTTTGGCTTCCTTGTACTTCCAGGAGCTGTCCAGCAGCGCCTTGGACGGAATGCAGCCGACGTTCAGGCAAGTACCGCCCAGAGCCAGTTTGTCATCCTTGTCGGTGTACTTCTCGATGCAGGCGGTCGAAAGACCCAGCTGTGCGGCCTTGATGGCGGCAACGTAACCGCCAGGGCCCGCACCGATCACTACTACGTCAAATTTCTGCGACATTCAAAAAATCCTCTTTAGCGAAAAGCTTGAAGCCGCAAGCGACAAGCCAGGCTGCGGGTTTTCCGACAGCCTGGGCTTGCAGCTCGCGACTGCTTCTATCAGATATCCAGCAACAGACGAGCCGGATCT
Organism: Pseudomonas sp. GM78; assembly: GCF_000282475.1. Lineage (GTDB taxonomy): Bacteria > Pseudomonadota > Gammaproteobacteria > Pseudomonadales > Pseudomonadaceae > Aquipseudomonas. The sequence continues at coordinate 9,395 of NZ_AKJF01000150.1, read as the reverse complement.
TCCAGCAGGTTCTTGATGGTCACCAGGAAAGTCACAGCTTCTTTGCCATCGATCAGACGGTGATCGTAGGACAGGGCCAGGTACATCATCGGACGGATAACGACCTGACCGTTGATGGCCATAGGACGCTGGATGATGTTGTGCATGCCCAGGATGGCTGCTTGTGGCGGGTTGACGATCGGGGTCGACATCATCGAACCGAAGGTACCGCCGTTGGTGATGGTGAAGGTACCACCGGTCATTTCGTCCATCGACAGTTTGCCGTCGCGGGCTTTCTTGCCGAAGGTGGCGATGCCGCCTTCGATTTCAGCCAGGCTCATCAGTTCGGCGTTACGCAGAACCGGTACAACCAGGCCGCGATCGCTGGAAACTGCAACGCCGACGTCAGCGTAGCCGTGGTAAACGATGTCGGCGCCGTCGATCGAGGCGTTGACAGCCGGGAAGCGTTTCAGCGCTTCGGTGGCAGCCTTGACGAAGAACGACATGAAGCCCAGGCGTACGCCGTTGTGGGACTTCTCGAACAGATCCTTGTACTTCGAACGCAGGGCCATGACTTCAGTCATGTCGACTTCGTTGAAAGTGGTCAGCATCGCCATGTTCGACTGGGCTTCGACCAGACGTTTGGCAACGGTGGCCCGCACGCGGGTCATCGGTACGCGCTTCTCGATGCGATCGCCGGCAGCGAATACAGGAGCAGCAGCGGCCGGTGCGGCAGCCTTGGCAGGCGCGGCAGCCGGAGCGGCTTTCTTGGCAGCAACAGCTGCAACCACGTCTTCCTTGGTCACGCGACCGCCTTTGCCGGTGCCGGCAACGGAAGCGATGTTGATGCCGTTTTCTTCAGCCAGCTTGCGCGCAGCAGGGGCGGCGACTGGATCGTCTTCGCCTTCGGCGGCAGGGGCAGCAGCCTGGGCAGCGGCGGCAGGTGCCGCAGCCGCTGGAGCGGCAGCAGCGCCGCCCGCTTCGATGGAGCCCAGGACTTCGTCGGACAGAACGGTGTCGCCTTCGTTCTTGACGATAGCGCCCAGCACGCCATCAGCGGTAGCCAACACTTCGAGTACGACTTTATCGGTTTCGATGTCGACGATCAGTTCGTCGCGCTTGACCGCGTCGCCCGGTTGCTTGTGCCAGGTGGCAACGGTGCCATCGGCAACCGATTCCGGGAAAGTGGGGGCTTTGATTTCGATAGCCATTATCTGTGGGTCCTTAAATTCGGTTTCAGGTGCGCGAAGGCGTTAAACAGTAAAGGCGTCTTGCAGCAGTTTTTCCTGCTGTTCGGCGTGCATCGATGCGTAACCGCATGCCGGTGCAGCAGAAGCCTCACGGCCCGCGTACTCGAGTACGAGAGACTTGTTGAGGTTGCTGATGCTGCGACGCATGTGGTGTTGGCTGCAGTACCACGCACCCTGGTTCATCGGCTCTTCCTGGCACCAAACGGCAGCTTTGGCGTTGGTGTAAGGAGCCAGGACTTCTTTCAAGTCGTCCTCAGGGAATGGGTACAGCTGCTCGATACGCACGATGGCGATATCGTCACGGCCTTCGGCACGGCGTTTTTCCAGCAGGTCGTAGTAGACCTTGCCGCTACACAGGACAACGCGCTCGACCTTTTTCGGGTCCTGGGCGTCGATTTCCGGGATAACGGTCTGGAACGAACCTTCGGCCAGATCTTCCAGGGTCGAGATGGCCAGCTTGTGGCGCAGCAGCGACTTCGGAGTCAGGACTACCAGTGGCTTGCGCAGCGGGCGAATCACCTGACGGCGCAGCAAGTGGTAGATCTGTGCCGGCGTCGTCGGCATGCATACCTGGATGTTGTGCTCGGCGCACAGCTGCAGGTAACGCTCCAGACGAGCCGAGGAGTGCTCCGGCCCCTGACCTTCATAACCGTGCGGCAGCAGCATGGTCAGACCGCACAGACGGCCCCACTTGTGCTCGCCACTGGTGATGAACTGGTCGATTACAACCTGGGCGCCGTTGGCGAAGTCGCCGAACTGGGCTTCCCAGATAACCAGTGCGTTCGGCGTGGTGGTCGAGTAACCGTACTCGAACGCCAGTACCGCTTCTTCGGACAGGAACGAGTCGTACAGGTCGAAGCGTGGCTGACCGTCGTACAGGTTCTGCAGCGGGATGTAGGTGCCCGCGTCCTTCTGGTTGTGCAACACGGCATGACGGTGCGAGAACGTACCGCGGCCGATGTCCTGGCCGGTCATGCGGATCGGGTGACCTTCGAACGCCAGGGTCGCGTACGCCATGGTTTCGGCGTAACCCCAGTTGATCGGCAGGCCGCCGGCTTGCATCTTCTGACGGTCTTCGTAGATCTTCGCAACCTGGCGCTGAACCACGAAGCCTTCCGGGATCTCCAGCAGCTTGGCGGACAGTTCCTGCAAGGTCTTCAGGTCGAAGCGAGTGTCGTGACGCGCGGTCCAGGCGTGGCCCAGATACGGACGCCAGTCCACGAACAACTCTTTGTTCGGCTCCTTGACCAGGCTTTTCACTACGTGCAGACCGTTGTCCAGCGCGTTGCGGTATTCGTCGACCTTGGCCTGAACACGCTCTGCGTCCAGCACTCCGCCCTGAGTCAGGCGATCGGCATACAGCTCACGAGTGGTGCGCTGTTTGGTGATCTGCTGATACATGATTGGCTGGGTGCCGCTTGGCTCGTCGGCCTCGTTGTGGCCGCGACGACGGTAGCAGACCAGATCGATCACCACGTCACGCTTGAACTGCATGCGGTAGTCGATGGCCAGCTGGGTCACGAACAACACGGCTTCCGGATCATCACCATTCACATGGAGGATCGGCGCCTGGATCATCTTCGCGACGTCGGTGGCGTACTCGGTGGAACGCGAGTCCAGCGGGTTGCTGATGGTGAAACCGACCTGGTTGTTGATCACGATGTGCACGGTACCGCCGGTCTTGAAACCGCGGGTCTGCGACATCTGGAAGGTTTCCATCACCACGCCTTGCCCGGCGAATGCCGCGTCACCGTGGATGGAGATCGGCAGGACTTTCTCACCGGTCAGGTCGTTACGACGGTCCTGACGGGCGCGAACCGAACCCTCGACCACCGGGGAAACGATTTCCAGGTGGGACGGGTTGAACGCCATGGCCAGGTGAACTTCACCGCCGGTGGTCATCACGTTGGACGAGAAGCCCTGGTGGTATTTAACGTCACCGGAACCCAGCTCGACCTTCTTCTTGCCTTCGAACTCGTCGAACAGCTCGCGCGGGTTCTTGCCGAAGGTGTTGACCAGCACGTTCAGACGGCCACGGTGGGCCATGCCGATAACGATTTCCTTGGTGCCGTAGGAACCGGAACGCTGGATCAGCTCGTCGAGCATCGGAATCAGGCTTTCGCCGCCTTCCAGGCCGAAACGCTTGGTACCCGGGTATTTGGTGCCCAGGTATTTTTCCAGGCCCTCACCGGCGGTCACGCGCTCGAGCAGGTGGCTCTTGATGTCGGCGGAGTACGTCGGACGGCCACGCACGCTTTCCAGACGCTGCTGGAACCACTGGCGCTGCTCGGAATCGGTGATGTGCGTAAACTCAGCGCCGATGGTGCGGCAATATGTCTGCTGCAACGCTTCGTGAATTTCGCGTAGGCTCGCTTCCTCTTTGCCGATGAACAGGTCGCCGGCACGGAAGGTCGTATCAAGATCGGCATTGGTCAAGCCGTAATGATTGATCGACAGGTCTGCAGGTGCAGGACGCTGCCACAGCCCCAGCGGGTCAAGCTGGGCTGCCTGGTGGCCACGCATACGGTAGGCCTGGATCAATCGCAGCACTTCAACTTGCTTCTTCTCGTGCTCACTGCTCACGCTGCCGGCGGAAACCGGTTGAGCGCGGCGCTGGTTCTTTGCCAGCAAGACGAAATGATCGCGAATTGTGGAGTGCGAAACATCGGTGGCAGAGTTGCCGTCAGCAGGCAACTTCTGGAAGTAGGTGCGCCACTCTTCTGGCACAGCGTTAGGGTCGTGCAGGTAGAGCTCGTAGAGCTCTTCCACATAGGCAGCGTTACTACCGGATAGGTAGGCGCTGTTCCACATGCGCTGCATCACGCTTTCTTGCATGCTTGGTCACCCTCGGTTAGGGGAACACCACCGGTGTCGACACCGAGCAAACTTGCAGAAGTCCGAATGCAGCGACCAAAACAAGCCACTAGGATCACACTGATAGTCCGGGTACCAGCCCGGATGCCCCTGCTTGTCTCATTTCTTCAAAATAAGAGCCGCAGCCTTTTAAGCTGCTGCTCAGGTTAAAACTACGGCGCCGGTTGAAGCCTGCGCCGCAGCATCTACGGGTACAACGGGTACAGCAGCTGAATCACACGCCGCTGGAGAGCAGCATGTTACGGATGTGACCGATGGCCTTAGTCGGGTTCAGGCCTTTGGGACATACGTTGACGCAGTTCATGATCCCGCGGCAGCGGAATACGCTGAACGGGTCATCGAGCGAAGCCAGACGCTCGGACGTCTTGGTGTCACGGCTGTCTGCCAGGAAGCGGTACGCTTGCAGCAGGGCAGCTGGACCCAGGAACTTGTCCGGGTTCCACCAGAAGGACGGGCACGAGGTCGAGCAGCAGGCGCACAGGATGCACTCGTACAGACCGTCGAGCTTTTCACGCTCTTCAGGGGACTGCAGACGCTCGATGGCCGGAGCCGGTGTGTCGTTCTGCAGGTAAGGCTTAACCTTTTCGTATTGCTTGTAGAAGATGCTCATATCGACGACCAGGTCACGGATAACCGGCAAACCTGGCAGAGGACGAACGATCAACTTGTTACCTTTTACGACGGCAGACAGCGGCGTGACGCACGCCAGGCCGTTTTTGCCGTTGATGTTCATGCCGTCGGAACCGCAAACACCTTCACGGCAAGAGCGACGATAGGAGAAACCTTCGTCCTGCTCTTTGATCAGGGCCAGTACGTCCAGCACCATCAGGTCTTTACCACCGGTATCGACCTGGAATTCCTGCATGAACGGCGCAGCGTCCTGATCAGGGTTGTAACGATAAACACTGACTTGCAACATGGCGGCCACCCTTAATAAGTCCGAATCTTAGGTTCAAAAGTCGGAACAGTCTTCGGCGAGAAGTTCACGGCACGCTTGGCAACGCGCTTCTCACCCGGGAAGTACAGGGTGTGGCACAGCCAGTTTTCGTCGTCACGATCTTCGAAGTCTTCACGGGCGTGAGCACCGCGGGACTCTTTACGTACTTCGGCAGCGATGGCGGTGGCTTCGGCCACTTCCAGCAGGTTCTGCAGTTCCAGAGCTTCGATACGCGCAGTGTTGAACGCCTGCGACTTGTCGTTGATCTTCACGTTGGCGATGCGCTTGCGCAGATCGGCCAGCTGGGCAATACCCTTCTGCATGTATTCGCCGGTACGGAATACACCGAAGTAGTTCTGCATGCAGCTTTGCAGCTCGCGACGCAGGGTTGCCACGTCTTCGCCATCAGTACGCTCGTTCAGAGCGGCAAGGCGCGACAGGGCCGCAGTAATGTCGGCTTCGGTGGCGTCGTCGTATTCGATACCGTCGGTCAGCGCCTTTTCCAGGTGCAGGCCGGCAGCACGGCCGAAGACCACCAGGTCGAGCAGCGAGTTGCCGCCCAGACGGTTGGCGCCGTGAACCGATACGCAAGCCACTTCGCCTACAGCGAACAGGCCCGGGATGATGGTGTCCACGCCTTCAGCGTCCTGGGTGATCGCCTGACCGTGAATGTTGGTGGCAACGCCGCCCATCATATAGTGGCAAGTCGGAACAACCGGAACTGGAGCGACAACCGGGTCAACGTGCGCGAAAGTCTTCGACAGTTCGCAGATGCCTGGCAGACGGCTGTGCAGCACTTCCTCGCCCAGGTGGTCGAGTTTGAGCATCACGTGGTCGCCATTCGGACCGCAACCGTTGCCAGCGATGATTTCTTTAACCATCGAACGGGCCACAACGTCACGACCTGCAAGGTCCTTGGCGTTCGGAGCATAACGCTCCATGAAACGCTCGCCGTGCTTGTTGATCAGGTAACCACCTTCACCACGGCAACCTTCGGTTACCAGTACACCGGCGCCGGCGATGCCGGTCGGGTGGAACTGCCACATTTCGATGTCTTGTACCGGTACGCCAGCACGCAGGGCCATGCCAACGCCGTCGCCGGTGTTGATCAGGGCGTTGGTGGTGGACGCGTAGATACGACCTGCACCGCCGGTGGCCAGAACGGTAGCCTTGGCACGGATGTAGGTGGTTTCGCCGGTTTCGATGCAGATGGCGATAACGCCGACGAATTCGCCAGCCTGGTTTTTCACCAGGTCAACGGCGTAGTACTCGTTCAGGAACGTGGTACCTGCTTTCAGGTTGCCCTGATAAAGGGTGTGCAGCAGCGCGTGACCGGTACGGTCGGAAGCGGCGCAAGTACGGGCAGCCTGCCCGCCTTTACCGTAGTCCTTGGACTGACCGCCGAACGGACGCTGGTAGATACGGCCGGTTTCGGTACGCGAGAACGGCAGACCCATGTGGTCCAGCTCGAAAACGGCGGCGGGGCCTTCCTGACACATGTATTCGATAGCGTCCTGGTCACCGATGTAGTCGGAACCCTTGACGGTATCGTACATGTGCCAGCGCCAGTCATCGTTCGGGTCAGCGGACGCGATGGCGCAGGTGATGCCGCCCTGGGCGGATACAGTGTGCGAACGGGTCGGGAAAACCTTGGTGATTACCGCAGTCTTGTGACCGCCTTGCGCCAGTTGCAGCGCAGCGCGCATGCCGGCACCGCCACCACCAATAATGATGGCGTCGAAAGAAATCGTTGGAATGTTAGCCATGAATCAGATACCCCAGAGAATCTGCACACCCCAGACGAAGTAAGCGAACATCGCAACGCCGCATACTGCCTGGAAGAGGAAACGTATAGCCGTCGCGGACTTGCCGAACGCCATTGGCGTCAGGTAGTCGGTCGCGATGGTCCACATGCCGACCCAGGCGTGTGCGCCCAGAGCAACAAGGGCCAGCAGGCTGAAGATACGCATCCAGTTGTTGGCGAAGAGCGCGTGCCATTGGTCATAGCCAAGGCCCGGGTTCGCCACGAGGTATCCGATCAGGAAAATGAAGTAAGCCGCGAGAACGACCGCAGACACACGTTGCGCCATCCAGTCATAGAGGCCCGAACGCGAGAGGTTCGTGACGTTAGTTACCATATCCAAACTCCTGCCAGAACGATTACCACCACGGAAACGGCGATAATGATTTTCGAGCCCAGCTTGCCGCCTTCCAGCGTCTCACCGATGCCCATGTCCATGATCAAGTGGCGCACACCGGCAACCAAGTGATACAGCAAGGCGGACAGGATGCCCCAAATCACTAGCTTGGCTAGCGGACTGGTCAGACACGCTTTCACCTCACCGAAGCCTTCCTCGGAACTCAGCGACTTGTCCAATGCATAAAGCATGATGGCAAGGCACACGAAGAGGATGACACCGGAGATACGGTGAAGGATGGACGTGTAAGCAGTGACTGGGAGTTTGATGGTCCTTAGGTCTAGGTTTACAGGTCGTTGGCTTTTCACGGCTTTTTTTTCACACTGAAGAGCCCCTAACAATCAGGGCAAAGTTGTTGGGGAGTGCACTGGTCAGGTAACCACCACCCAGGGAGGCGACCCCCAATAACGCAAGCCCAAAAGCCCTTGGCGGTCGGTGGCCGAGTATAGACAGTTAGGCTACTAATGACAACGGACATACCTTCCCAAAACGGCGCATTGCGCAACACGTATAAAAGGCGTAAATGGCGGTCAATTTCGATAAAAAAGTAGGGTTAAAGCCTTCTGGAGCAAGACTTTAGGCAAATTGACATTCAAATTTATCTCACTATAGTGGTGCGGGCCCTGCGTGGGGGGTCTGTCTGATGATTTCAAGCATAAATAGGAGGCCACATGGCTGACAAAAAAGCGCAGTTGATCATCGAGGGCGCAGCCCCCGTCGAGCTGCCCATTTTAACCGGCACCGTTGGTCCCGATGTTATCGATGTTCGGGGCCTGACGGCCACGGGCCGCTTCACTTTCGACCCCGGTTTCATGTCGACCGCTTCCTGCGAATCGAAGATCACCTATATCGACGGCGACAACGGCATCCTGCTGCACCGCGGCTACCCGATCGAACAGCTGGCTGAAAAGTCGGACTACCTGGAAACCTGCTACCTGCTGCTCAACGGCGAGCTGCCGACCGCAGAACAGAAGGCCCAGTTCGTCGGCACCGTGAAGAACCACACCATGGTTCACGAGCAGTTGAAGACCTTTTTCAACGGCTTCCGTCGCGACGCCCACCCGATGGCCGTCATGTGCGGCGTAGTCGGCGCCCTCTCGGCCTTCTACCACGACTCCCTGGACATCAATAACCCGCAGCATCGCGAAATCTCCGCGATCCGCCTGGTTGCCAAGATGCCAACCCTGGCCGCGATGGTTTACAAGTACTCCATGGGCCAACCCATGATGTACCCGCGCAACGACCTGTCGTACGCGGAAAACTTCCTGCACATGATGTTCAACACCCCGTGCGAGATCAAACCGATCAGCCCGGTACTCGCCAAGGCCATGGACCGGATCTTCATCCTCCATGCCGACCACGAGCAGAACGCATCGACTTCCACCGTGCGCCTGGCGGGCTCCTCGGGTGCCAACCCGTTCGCCTGTATCGCTGCCGGTATCGCTGCACTGTGGGGCCCTGCCCACGGCGGCGCCAACGAAGCCGTACTGACCATGCTCGACGAAATTGGCGATGTCTCGAACATCGACAAGTTCATCGCCAAGGCCAAGGACAAGAACGATCCGTTCAAGCTGATGGGCTTCGGTCACCGCGTTTACAAGAACCGCGACCCACGCGCCACCGTGATGAAGCAGACCTGCGACGAAGTGTTGAAGGAACTGGGCATCCAGAACGATCCACAACTCGAACTGGCCATGCGCCTGGAAGAGATCGCCCTGACCGACCCGTACTTCATCGAACGCTCGCTGTACCCGAACGTCGACTTCTACTCGGGGATCATCCTCAAGGCGATCGGCATTCCAACCAGCATGTTCACCGTGATCTTCGCCCTGGCGCGGACCGTCGGCTGGATCTCCCACTGGAAAGAAATGCTCTCCAGCCCGTACAAGATTGGCCGTCCACGCCAGCTGTACACCGGCTACGAGTCGCGTGACATCACCAAGCTGGAAGACCGCAAGTAAGATTTGTCTTGCTGTAGCGTGTTGAGTTGTACCGGGAACGGCCTCTATATATAGGGGCCGTTTTTGTTTGTGCGATGGTGGCTGTTTGGGATTGGGATTGGGATTGGGGTTGGGATTGGGGTTGGGATTGGGGTTGGGTACATATCCATTCCTGCGGTCACGGCCACTTAGGGTTTCGCCCTTACGGCGAGTCACT
>NZ_AKJF01000149.1 GCF_000282475.1 Pseudomonas sp. GM78 | reverse complement strand
CAGCGCAAGGTGCTTATCCACATCAACAACACCAACCCGATTCTCGACGAGGATTCGCCGCAGCGCGCGGAACTGGAGCGGCGCCAGGTTGAAGTGGCGTATGACGGCATGAGTATTGTGTTGTAGGTCATCGAGACCGCTGCGCGGTCTATCGCCAGCAGGCTGGCTCCCACAGGGGAATGCGACCCACTGTGGGAGCCAGCCTGCTGGCGATGAGGCCGGTCCAGACACCGAAGAATCCACCGGTTGCACCCGGAGAAAGCAATGACCGATACCCCCATGTCCCCCGCCGAATTCGAAGCCGCCCTGCGCGCCAAGGGCGCCTACTACCACATCCATCACCCGTATCACGTGGCGATGTACCAAGGCCGGGCGACCCGCGAGCAGATCCAGGGCTGGGTCGCCAACCGCTTTTACTATCAGGTGAACATCCCCCTGAAAGACGCCGCCATCCTCGCCAATTGCCCGGACCGCGAGATCCGCCGCGAATGGATTCAACGCCTGCTCGACCATGACGGTGCCCCCGGCGAAGACGGCGGCATCGAAGCCTGGCTGCGCCTGGGCCAGGCGGTGGGCCTGGACCCGGACCAATTGCGCTCCCAGGAACTGGTGCTGCCCGGCGTGCGCTTCGCCGTCGACGCCTATGTCAACTTCGCCCGCCGCGCCAGTTGGCAGGAAGCCGCCAGCAGCTCGCTGACCGAACTGTTCGCCCCGCAGATCCACCAGTCGCGCCTGGACAGCTGGCCGCAGCACTACCCGTGGATCGACCCCGCCGGCTACGCATATTTCCGCACGCGCCTGGGCCAGGCGCGACGCGATGTCGAGCACGGCCTGGCCATCACCCTCGAGCACTACACGACCCGGGAAGGCCAGGAGCGCATGCTGGAAATTCTCCAGTTCAAACTGGACATTCTTTGGAGCATGCTCGACGCCATGAGCATGGCCTACGAACTCCATCGCCCGCCGTATCACAGCGTGACCGAACAACGGGTCTGGCATAAAGGAATCACCCTATGAGTTTCGATCGCAGCAAGACCCCGACCTGGCGCTCTGGCTACCGTTTCCAGTACGAACCGGCGCAGAAAGGCCACGTGCTGCTGTATCCCGAAGGCATGATTAAACTCAATGAAAGCGCCGCGCTGATTGGCGGTTTGATCGATGGCGAGCGTGATGTCGCCGCGATTATCAATGAGCTCGACCGGCAGTTCCCCGGCGTCCCTGAGCTTGGTGACGACATCGAGCAATTCATGGAGGTTGCCCGTGCGCAGCACTGGATCGAACTTGCCTGATTCATCAGGGCAAGTCCCGCCCACACCCGAGATCGGCCTGCCGCTGTGGTTGCTGGCCGAGCTGACTTACCGCTGCCCGCTGCAATGCCCGTACTGCTCCAATCCGCTGGACTTTGCCGAGCAGGGCAAGGAATTGAGCACCGAACAGTGGATCAAGGTGTTCCGCGAGGCGCGCGAAATGGGCGCGGCGCAGTTGGGCTTTTCCGGCGGTGAGCCGTTGGTGCGCCAGGACCTTGCCGAGCTGATTGCCGAGGCGCGCCAGCTGGGTTTCTACACCAACCTGATCACCTCCGGTATCGGCCTGACCGAGCAGAAAATCAGCGACTTCAAGCAAGCCGGCCTCGACCACATCCAGATCAGTTTCCAGGCCAGCGACGAGCAGGTGAACAACCTGCTGGCGGGCTCGAAAAAGGCCTTCGCGCAAAAGCTGGAAATGGCCCGCGCCGTGAAAGCCCACGGCTACCCGATGGTGCTGAACTTCGTGACCCATCGGCACAACATCGACAAGATCGACCGCATCATCGAGCTGTGCATCGCCCTGGAAGCCGACTTCGTCGAGCTCGCCACCTGCCAGTTCTACGGCTGGGCGCAGCTCAACCGGGTGGGGCTGCTGCCGACCCGGGAACAGCTGGTTCGTGCAGAGCGCATCACCAACGAATACCGCGCCAAGCTGGAAGCCGAAGGGCATCCGTGCAAGCTGATTTTCGTCACGCCGGACTACTACGAAGAACGCCCGAAAGCCTGCATGAACGGCTGGGGCAGCATCTTCCTGACAGTCACACCGGACGGCACCGCGCTGCCCTGCCACGGCGCCCGCCAGCTGCCGGTGCAGTTTCCCAACGTACGCGACCACAGCATGCAGCACATCTGGTACGACTCGTTCGGCTTCAACCGCTTTCGCGGCTACGCCTGGATGCCCGAGCCGTGCCGCTCCTGCGACGAGAAGGAAAAGGACTTCGGCGGCTGTCGCTGCCAGGCGTTCATGCTTACGGGGGATGCGAGCAACGCCGACCCGGTGTGCAGCAAGTCGCCTCATCACGGCGTGATCCTCAAGGCCCGCGAAGAGGCGGAGCACGCGACCCAGACCATTGAACAACTGGCCTTTCGCAATGAACGAAACTCACGGCTGATCGTCAAGGTCGGTTGAAGCCAATACTCAGGGCGACGGCAGGTACGCCATCGCCCGGGACTCGCCCATCAGCAGCGGCTGATTGAGCTCTGCGCAGGCGCGCAGGTAATCGGCGACCAGGGTGATGCGCTTGAGCTTGCGCAGATCCTCGCTGTAGTACATCCAGAATTGTCGGGTGACCTCTACCTGATCCGGCAGCACCTCACACAAGCGCGGATCGGGACCGGCGAGGAAGCAGGGCAGAATGGCCAGCGCACGCCCTTCCAAAGCCGCATGGTACTGGGAGACCACGCTGGTGCTGCGCAGGCGGCTGTGCGCGCCGGGCAACAGGTCGTTCAGGTAGAGCAGCTTGAAGCTGAAGGCCAGGTCCTCGACGTAGGTCACGAACGGGTGGCTCGCCAAATCCTCGCTTCGGGTAATCGGTGGATGATTGGCCAGGTACGCAGGTGTCGCGTAAAGGCGCAAGCGGTAGTCGCACAGGCGCGAGCACACATAGGGACCGCGCTCGGGACGCTCCAGGGTGATGGCAATGTCCGCCTCGCGCCGTGACAGGTTGATAAAGTGCGGGACCGGCAGGATGTCCACCGAGATGTGCGGATAGTGAATGATGAAATGGCTCATCTGCGTGGTGATGAAGCAGGAGCCGAAGGCCTCGGTACAGCCGATGCGCAAATGCCCGGCTAGCCCCCCGGTGGTTCCCGATACCTGCTCGCAGGCTGCCAACAGCGTACTTTCCAGCGCTTCAGCGTGACTGATCAGGCGCTGCCCCTCGACCGTCATGACAAAACCCGACGCTCGGGACTTCTCGAAAAGCAGTGCGCCAAGGCTTTGCTCAAGGGCGCGGATGCGCCTCGACACCGTGGTGTAGTCCACCCCCAGACGGCGTGCAGCGCCACTGGCGGTGCGCGCACGGGCGACCTCGAGGAAGAAGCGCATATCGTCCCAGTTCACCTGGTTTTGCGTTGTGCGATTTTGCATATTCATCAGGCTTTTCTGCCGATTCTTATTGGAAATTAGCCAACATATACTCGCATCCAGCCTGGTTTTACCAGCAACGTTTCGCAACCGGAAAGGCCCTTTTTTCAATCAGGGCTGACGGCCTGAATGCAGGGTAAAAAGCCTGTTTTCAAGGCGAAAAAAGGCAGCTGCGCGACAACGCAAAATGTCGCATTCGCACCCGCCGTGAACTCATGCGGCGGGCACCCTGTCGGCACCCGATGAGTGCCATCAACCTCCCCTCGCCTCCGGAAGATCGCCAGGGCAGCAACGACACCAGCAGCACTCAGGTGACGCTCCGCTTCGGAACGTCGCCCGGGTACCCGTACGCCCCTCAAAAGGCCGACATACAACAACAATTAAAAAAGCGGAGCCTCACCATGACGACTGACCATCCGAACCATGTCCAGATCTGCGCCCTGGTCAGGGCCAATCCCAACTTCCAGCGCCTCACCCGCCAACGTTCGCTGCTGGCCTGGTCACTGAGCGCCGCGGTCCTGGCCGTCTACTACAGCTTCATCATGGTGGTGGCCTTCGCACCTGCCTGGCTGCACCTGCCACTATACGACGGCAGTCACCTGAGCCTCGGCATCCCGATTGGCGTGGCGATAATCTTGCTGTCGTGGTTGCTGACCGCCTGGTATGTGCACACCGCCAATACCCGATTCGACGCGCTCAGCGCGCAGATCCTGCAGGAGACCCGCGCATGAAACGCCTAGCCGCCCTGCTCGCCCTCAGCCCCCTGCTGGCCAACGCCGCCCCCCTCACCACCGAGAAGCAACCGCTCAACGTGCATGCCATTGGCATGTTCTTCGTCTTCGTCCTCGCCACGTTGCTGATCACCTGGTGGGCGTCCCGCCGCACGCGTTCCGCTGCCGACTTCTACAGCGCCGGAGGCGGTATCACGGGTTTCCAGAATGGCCTGGCGATCGCCGGCGACTACATGTCTGCAGCCACGTTGCTGGGCCTCTCGAGCCTGGTGTTCACCAAGGGCTATGACGGTTTCATCTACATCATCGGCTTCTTCGTCGGCTGGCCCATCGTCACCTTCCTGATGGCCGAGCGCCTGCGCAACCTGGGCCGCTACACCTTCGCCGACATCGTCTCCCTGCGCCTGGATCAGACTCGCGTGCGCAGCTTCGCCGCTCTCGGTTCGCTGACGGTGGTGTGTTGCTACCTGGTGGTGCAGATGGTCGGCGCCGGCCAGCTGATCAAACTGCTGTTCGGCCTCGACTATCGCACGGCGGTGGTGGTGGTCGGCCTGCTGATGCTGGTCTACGTAATCTTCGGCGGCATGCTGGCGACCACCTGGGTGCAGATCACCAAGGCGGTCCTGCTGCTGGCGGGCGGCACGACCCTGATGCTGATGGCCCTGAGCCGCTTCGGCTTCAGCTTCGAGACGCTGTCGGCCCAGGCCGTGGCGGTGCACGCCAGCGGCGTGCAGATCATGGGCCCGGGCACCTTGCTGGCCGATCCGGTCAACGCGGTGTCACTGTCCCTGGGCCTCGTCTTCGGCATCGCCGGCCTGCCGCACATCCTGATGCGTTTCTTCACCGTGCCCAATGCCAAGGAGGCGCGCAAATCGGTGCTGTTCGCCACGGTGTTCATCGGTTTCTTCTTCCTCGTGGTCTGCATCCTGGGCTACACCGCCATCGTCATCGTCGGCACAGACCCGCAGTACTACGTCGACGGTAAGCTCGGCGGTGCGATGATCGGCGGCGGCAACATGGTGGCCATGCACCTGGCCAAGGCGGTGGGCGGCAACCTGTTTCTCGGATTCCTGTCCGCCGTTGCCTTCGCCACCATCCTGGCAGTGGTGGCCGGGCTGGCCCTGGCCGGCGCCTCGGCCATCTCCCACGACCTTTATGCCTCGGTCTTCAAGAAGGGCAAGGCCGACGAGAAGCAGGAAATGCGCGTGTCGCGCATCGCCACCATCGGCCTGGGCATTGTCGCGATCGCCCTGGGCATTCTGTTCGAAGGCCAGAACATCGCCTTCCTGGTCGGCCTGACGTTCGGCATTGCCGCCTCGGCAAACTTCCCGGTCTTGATCATGGCCATGTACTGGGGTGGCCTGACCACCCGTGGCGCCCTCTACGGCGGCTTGACCGGCCTGGTCAGCGCCCTGGCGCTGGTCATCGGTTCGCCGTCGGTGTGGGTCGGTGTACTGGGCCATGCCCAGGCGATCTTCCCCTACGACCAGCCGGCACTGTTCTCCATGCCATTGGCCTTCCTGGTCATAGTGGTCGTGTCCAGGCTGGACCGCAGCGAGCGCGCCGACCGTGAACGCGCGTCCTATGCCGATCAGTTCGTCCGCGCCCAGACCGGCCTGGGCGCTGCCATGGCCAGCAGTCACTGACGCTGCAGTTTTGCCGGGGCCAATGCCCCGGGCGCGAGTGCGCCCCTTGGCTTCGCGCTTTTTTACTCTCGCCCTGCGCCGTCCGGCCAGGGCTCCGTCAACCAGCCTTCCCTCCACTGGCACTGGCCAGTGCGGGATCGGCTTGTCCATAACAACAAGAGACAAACATGAAGCCGACCCTTTTCACTCTAGTCCTCGCCGGCAGCAGCCTTGCCACCCAGGCCCATGCGGACTTCGTCAAGGACAGCAAGGCCAGCCTGGAACTGCGCAACTTTTACTTCAACCGGGATTATCGCCAGGCAGGCGCCGCCCAATCCAAACAAGAGGAATGGGCCCAGGGCTTCCTGCTGCGCTATGAATCGGGCTTCACCGAAGGTTTGATCGGGGTCGGTTTCGACACCATCGGGCTGCTCGGCGTGAAGCTCGACTCCAGCCCTGACCGCGCAGGCTCCGGCTTGCTCAAACGCCATCGCGACACGAGCAAAGGTGCGCAGGACGAGTATGGCGAACTGGGCCTGACCGCCAAAGTGCGCGCCTCCAAAAGCACGCTGAAACTCGGCACGCTGCTGCCGAAACTGCCGACGGTACTGGCCAACGATTCACGGCTGTTGCCACAAACCTTCAAGGGCGGTCAGTTGACGTCGCTGGAACTCGAAGGCCTGACCGTGGATGCCGGACGACTGACGCAGGTCAACCAGCGCGACTCCTCGGACTACGAGGACATGGGCATCACCCGGACCGGCGCCAAGGGCATCACCACACGGCATGTCGACAGCGACAGCTTCGATTTCGCCAGCCTGAACTACAAATGGACCAGCAACCTTGCCACCGGCTACAGCTACGGTCACCTCGACAACTTCTACAGCCAGCACCTGGTCAACCTGACCTACGTGTTGCCAGTGACCACCGGCCAGTCGCTGAAGACGGATCTGCGCTTTGCCCGTTCAACGGATGATGGCGGCAGCAATGTCGACAACAACGCGATTGGCGCGATGTTCACCTATAACCTCGGCGGGCATGCGTTGGGCCTGGGTTATCAAGGCATGAGCGGCGACACCGGCTACGCTTACGTCAACGGCACCGACGCCTTCCTGGTGAACTTCGTGCAGATCGGCGACTTCGCCAGCAAGGACGAAAAGTCCTGGCAGGCTCGCTACGACTACAACTTTGCGGCCATTGGCGTACCGGGCCTGACATTCATGACGCGCTACCTTACCGGCGACAACATCGACCTGGGCGGCAACCGCCCGGAGGGCAAGGAATGGGAACGGGATACCGACATTGGCTATGTCGTGCAGAGCGGGCCGCTGAAAAATGTCGGGGTGAAATGGCGCAACGCGACGGTGCGTTCGAGCCATTTTGGCAGTGATCTGGATGAGAACCGCCTGATCCTCAGCTATACCCTGGCACTCTGGTAAATCCCCCCTGCTGATCGCTTAGGCATGGGGTTGTATAGAGATTGGGGGGGCATATCCATTGCTGCGGTAACGGCCACCTATGGTTTCGCCCTTACGGCGACTCCCTTTTTCAAACGCCAAAAAGGAAGCAAAAGGCTTTGCC
>NZ_AKJF01000148.1 GCF_000282475.1 Pseudomonas sp. GM78 | reverse complement strand
AAAAGTGAGTCGCCGTAAGGGCGAAACCATAGGTGGCCGTTACCGCAGCAATGGATATGTACTCAGACAACAATCTCCCACAAGCTTCGACGCGGCATGGATCAACCAACGGCCACCGTCGCCGGCAAATCGGCTGTCACCGACACCCACCAACCACTCAATAAACATCCCGCAAATAACGCTTCTGCTCACTCATCTGCCGCCAGTAATCAGCCGCGCCTTGCGGGTCCAGTCCGCCGTGGTGCTGGGCGACCTGGCGCAAGGCCTGGTCGACATCCTTGGCCATGCAGCTGGCATCGCCACAGATGTACAACCGGGCGCCGTCCTGCAGCCAGCGCCAGAGTTCGGCGCCTTGTTCGCGGATGCGGTCCTGCACGTAGATTTTCTCGGCCTGGTCGCGGGAAAAGGCCAGGCTCAGTTGCGTCAGCAGGCCATCGTGCTGCATGCCTTGCAGTTCATCGCGGTAATAGAAGTCGCTGGCGGCGTGCTGTTCACCGAAGAACAGCCAGTTCTTGCCCTGGTCGCCCCGCGCCCGGCGTTCCTGCAGGAAGGCGCGGAAGGGCGCGACCCCGGTGCCGGGGCCGATCATGATCATCGGCACTTCACCGTCGTTCGGCACGCGAAAGTGTTTCGATGGCTGGACGAAAACCGGTACCTCGGCGTCCTGCGCGCGGTCGGCGAGGAAGGTCGAGGACACGCCCTTGCGTTTGCCGTAGCGCACCGCGGCCACGGTGAGATGGACTTCCCGTGGATGCGCCTTGGCGCTCGAAGCGATTGAATACAGGCGCGGTTGCAGGCGCTTGAAGGTGCCCAGGAGTTCGCTCGCCGAGCAGTCCAGCGGATACTCCTGCAGCACGTCCGCCAGTTGCCGCCCCCACAACCAGTCTTTCAACTGGGCCTTGTGTTCATTGCCCAGCAGCTGTTTCAAGCCGGGGTTGGCGCTGCGCTCGGCGATGAAGGCCAGGGTGTCGCTGTTGGGCCGGGCGATTTCGAAGTGTTCGGTCAGCGCCTGACGCAATGACACCTCACCGCATTTATCGACACTCACCGGTGTCTCGCCATTCAACCGGGTCAGGTCGAGCAGCTCGTCCACCAGTTCCGGGCAGTTGCGCGGATGGACGCCCAGCGCGTCACCCGCTTCATAGCCCAGTCCGGAATCCGCCAGGTCCAGGGCAAACATGCGGGTTTCCTTGTGCGGGCTCTGGCGGTTCAGGTGAAGATTGGCCAGCAACCGCGAAGCAAGAGGCTTGGCCTTGCCAGGTGTCTCGGCGGCACTGTTGTTATGTACCGGGGCGGCGACCGCCACCTCAGGCTTGAGGGTCTTCTGCAATTGCTCCAGCCAGGTATCGGCGCGCTCCTCGAACTCGGTGTCGCAATCGACCCGTTCCAGCAAGCGGGTGGCGCCCAGTTCCTGCAGGCGTTCATCAAGTTGCTTGCCGTGCTGGCAGAACCGGTCGTACGCCGGGTCACCCAGGGCCAGCACGGCAAAGCGCAGCGATTCCAGGCGCGTTTGATCGTTGTTGAGGGTGTGCCAGAAACCTTCGCCATTGTCCGGCGGATCGCCATCGCCGAAGGTGCTGCTGATCAGGGCCAGGTTCTGCGTGCTGGCCAATTTGCTGGCTGGGAAATCGGCCATCGCACTCAGCTCCACGGCGAAACCGCCGTCACGCAGGCGCGCGGCCAGGCGCTCGGCCAGGGTCTCGGCATTGCCGGTTTGCGACGCCCAGAGCAAGGTCACGGCGGGGGCATTTTCTTCAGTGGCGGGGGACAGGGTTCCAGCCTGATCAGCTACACCCGCATCGACCCGGCTGAACAACCCGCCCAGGAGCCCGTCCAGCCACAACCGCGTCTCGTTGGCCAGCGGCGCGCTGGCCGGCAGCACCGGCACACCGGCGGCCTGGCGACCGGCCGGGGATTGCAGGCCGCTGAGAAAACCGGCGAGGTAGGTGCGTTCACTGTCGTTCAATTGCGGGGAGGGCAGGCGACGGATGCCCGCGAGATCGGCGAAGGTCTCGATGCTCGACATGGCGAGTTCCTCTGGTAAGGGGGATGAGTCGACGGTGGCAGGCGCTGGCGTTTGCAGGAACTGATGGTCGATCAGTTCGACACGTTGCAGGGCGACCGCACAGAATTTGAATTCGGGCTGCTGCGAGATCGGGTCGACGGCATCGTTGGTCACGGCATTGATCGCCAGGTTCTCGCCGAACACATCGTTCCAGTGAAAGGGCACAAAGCAGTTGCCCTGGCGCACGCGGTCACTCACCACCGCCGGCAACACGGCCCGACCCCGCACCGAGCGCACCTCGACCGGGTCCTTGTCCTTGATGCCCAGCGCGCTGGCATCCTCGGGATGGATCTCCACGAAGGGGCCCGGGTTGAGCTTGTTCAGGGTCGCCACCTTGCCGGTCTTGGTCAGGGTGTGCCACTGGTGCTGCAGGCGCCCGGTGTTGAGCACGAAGGGAAAAGCTTCATCCGGCATTTCGGCGGGGGCCATGTGCGGTCGGGCGAGGAAGATGCCTTTGCCGCGCTCGGTGGCAAAGACGATCGCCGGCTGGCTGCCATCGGCTTCGATCCTGAGCGTCTGGCTGACGCCATTGTTGAGGTAGCGAATCGGATTGCGGTCCGCCGCGGTATCGCTGGCGCAGGGCCATTGCAGGGGTTTATCACGCAGGCGCGGGTAGCTGGCGCCGCGAATGTCATAACCGGTCTTGGGGTTCCAGGCGCGCTTGATCTCTTCGAACACTTCATCGGCAGTGCTGTAGGTGAACGCCGCGGCGAAGCCCATCTCGCAGGCCACCCGCGCGATGATCTGCCAGTCGGGCAGCGTTTCGCCCGGGGGCTCCACGGCTTTTTGCATCAG
The DNA here is from genome assembly GCF_000282475.1 of Pseudomonas sp. GM78. Taxonomy (GTDB): domain Bacteria; phylum Pseudomonadota; class Gammaproteobacteria; order Pseudomonadales; family Pseudomonadaceae; genus Aquipseudomonas. The sequence continues at coordinate 7,131 of NZ_AKJF01000148.1, read as the reverse complement.
CGTCAGGTTGCGCTCGGAGTTGATCATCACGCCCTCGGCTTCGGCCCAGAGCGCGCCGGGCAGCAGGATGTCGGCGTAACGGTTGGTCTCGGTGTCGAGGTAGGCGTCCTGGGTGATGACCAGTTCCGCCGCCTGCAGGCCGTCGATCACTTTCTGGCGGTTGGGGCCCGACGCCACCGGGTTGGTGCAGATGATCCAGCAGGCCTTGATCCGTCCGGCGCTCATGTCTTCGAACATGGCCACGGTGCCGCCACCGGCGCTGCGCGGCAGGCGGTCGCGCGGGATGCCCCACAAGTCCTCGATGAACGCGCGGTCCGCCTCCACCAGCATCGAACGCTGTCCGGGCAGGCCTGGCCCCATGTAGCCCATCTCGCGACCGCCCATGGCGTTCGGTTGCCCGGTCAGGGAAAACGGCCCGCTGCCGGGCCGGCAGATCGCCCCGGTGGCCAGGTGCAGGTTGCACAGGGCGTTGGTGTTCCAGGTGCCGTGGGTGCTCTGGTTCAGCCCCATGGTCCAGCAGCTCATCCACTGCGCGGCCTCGCCGATCCATTGCGCGGCCTGGCGAATGTCGGCCTCGGGCAGGCCGGTGAAGTGTGCGACCTTTGCCGGCGGATAGTCCTCGAGAAATTCCGGCATGGCGTCCCAGCCTTCGGTGAACGCCGCGATGAAGGCCGGGTCGGTGTGGCCGTTTTTCACCAGCAGGTGCAGCAAGCCATTGAGCAACGCCAGGTCGGTCCCAGGCAGGATCGGCAGGAACAGGTCGGCCTTGTCTGCGGTGGCGCTGCGCCGTGGGTCGACCACGATCAGCTTCGCCCCGGCCTTGACCCGGTTCATCATGCGCAGGAACAGGATCGGGTGACAGTCGGCCATGTTGGCGCCGATGACGAAAAACAGGTCCGCCTGATCGAAGTCCTGGTACGAACCCGGAGGGCCGTCAGAACCGAGGGAGAGCTTGTAGCCGCTGCCGGCGCTGGCCATGCACAGGCGCGAGTTGGACTCGATGTTTGCGGTCCCGACAAAACCCTTGGCCAGTTTGTTGATCAGGTATTGGGCTTCCAGCGACATTTGCCCGGACACGTAGAACGACAACGCATCGGGGCCGTGGCGCTCGAGGGTGTCGCGCAGCCGGCTGGCCGTCTCGCTGATGGCCTTGTCCATGGCGATGCGCACCGGGTCGCGGCGGCGTTCGTGGCGCAGGTAGGCGTGTTCCATCCGGCCCGACTCGGCGATGGCCTGGCCGCAGGTGGTGCCTTTGGTGCAGAGCCTGCCGGCGTTGGTCGGGTGGGCCTTGTCGCCGCTGACCTTGACGACCCGGTTGTTTTCGACCTGCATGACGATGCCGCAGCCCACACCACAATAGGGACATACACTGCGTACGGTTTTGCTTGCCATCCTCGCCCCTCGAATCTCTTGCCGGCCGTTGCCGATGCCGGAAACAAAAAAGGCGCCATGCGGCCCACCGTCAGAAAAAACGGGGGACACACGGCGCCTTTGTCGTATGCATGCAATCAGCGTTGACTGCAGGGTTGAGGTGTTACTAGCAAGTCACGCGCCAGAAATGCCCTTGAGGTCGTGATCGAAGCCAATACACAGGTGGGGGCACGGCTTTTCCGGGTGAAAACCGCAGTCTTGTGCGGTTCTGGGGTGAGGGGGAGATCATCGAACGCCGGTGCAAAGTAACGGCGCTGCATCCGCTGCCTGCACTTTTATAAAGCGCCATGTGCACCCGGGTGCACCAGTCGGTGGCGGTGGCGGGACTGGCGCCTGAAACGCTCCAGTCCCGCCCGCACGATCACTTGCCCAGCGGTGGGGTACGCGGCGGGATCAAGCGCTTGGAGCCTGTGGCTTCGAACGCCGACGCCAGGCGCAGCAGGTTCGAATCGTCATAGGCGCGACCGGCAAAGGTCAGCCCCACGGGCATGCCGATGTCCGGCATGACGCCCATCGGCACGGTAACCGTCGGTACACCCAAGTGGCGTATCGCGAGGTTGCCGTTGGCCACCCAGACACCATTGCTCCAGGCGATGTCAGCCGCTGCCGGATCGACGTCGGCATTGGCCGGGCCGACGTCGGCGACCGTCGGGAAAATCACCGCATCGAGCCCCAGCCCATCCATCCACTGCTCAAGATCGATCTTGCGGGTCTGTTCAAGGCCACGCAGGCCGTCCGGCACCGTCGGGATCTGGTCCCACGGGGTGATGCCGCGCTCGGCCATGCGCACGTACTCGTCCATGCCGGCGGCAAGGTCGCCCTCGCGGTTGGGCAGGGTGCCCGGGTCGTGGGGGAAAATCAGCGGCCCGTCGACATCGACCAGGCGGTTCAATTTCGGGTCGCCATTGGCCTGCAGGAAGTCGTCGAACGCCCAGGCCGTCAGGTCCCACAACTCGTGATGCAGGAACTCCTTGGACACGATCCCGCGATTGAACACGGTCGGCGCACCGGGGCGATCGCCCTCGCAATTGGAGACGAGGGGGAAATCCACCTCGATGACTTCGGCGCCGGCGGCTTGCAAGGCCTGGCGTGCCTGCTCCCACAGGCCGATCACCGACGGCCGGGTGTGGATGCGCTGCCCGGTCGGGCCGCCGATGCCAGGGGACTCGCTGGTACCGGCTTCGGGATCGGCGTTGATGTACATGCGCGGAACGCCCAGGCGCTTGCCGGCCAGCGCCGCAGCGTTGACCGCCAGGTCCTGGTAAGACGCGGGGCGCACCGAAGCGACAGACGGAATTGGCACCCAGGGTTGCAGGCGCCACAGGTCGCCGCGGGTGTCCGGGTCCTCGGCCACCACCACGTCGAGCACCTCGAGCAGGTCGGCCATGGTCCTGGCAAATGGCACGACCACGTCCATGGTCGGCGTCAACGGCCAGTTGCCGCGCACCGAGATCACGCCGCGTGACGGCGTGTAGGCACACAAGCCATTGTTGGACGCAGGGCCGCGACCGCTCGACCAGGTTTCTTCAGCCAGGCCGAAGGCGGCAAAGCTCGCGGCCGTGGCCGTCCCTGCACCGTTCGAAGAGCCCGAGGCGAAGGGGGCGGTGAGGTAGTCGGCGTTGTACGGGCTTTCTGCGCGGCCGTAGACGCCACGTTGCATGCCGCCATTGGCCATCGGCGGCATATTGGTCTTGCCCAGGCAGATGGCGCCGGCGGCGCGCAGCCGTTCGATGGTGAATGCATCGCGATAGGCGACCAGGTCCTTGAAGGCCGGACTGCCGGAGGCGGCGGTGAGCCCCTTGACCAGGTAACTGTCCTTGGCCGTGTAAGGGATGCCATCAAGCGGGCCCAATGTCTGGCCCTTGGCGCGACGGGCATCGCTGGCCTGCGCCTCTTGCAACGCATCGGGGTTGCGCACCACCACCGCGTTGAGCGCAGTGGGCGTCTGGGGCGTGTCGTAGGCATCGATCCTGGCCAGATAAGCCTGGACCAGCGCAACGGCGGTGGTCTGGCCGGATTCGAGCGCAGCGCGCAGTTGGGCAATGGAAACTTCGGTGACTTCGATCATGCGGTGACTGCCGGCTGTTGATGGGGGATGCGCTGGGTGAGGCATCCGGGTACGCCCGTCATGTTAGCACCGCGATCGCCGAAGTCAGCTGTCGACTTGAACAAGCAGGCGCTGGCTCACGGGACTGAAGGCTGTGCGCAAACGGTCGATGACCTGGTCAATCGAAGGCCCTTCAATGGCCGGTGGTTGCGGGCTCTCGCCAAATTCACGCCAGATGAACAAGGTCATTTCCGCGCCATCGGTCAGCGTATGCGCAGCGGCACTGGAACCGAAGTTTTCCAGCAGCCTGTAGCGCTCATCCTGCCAGAACAGGTCTTCGACCCACCGATACACCGGTATGTAATGGAAATGGATGGGGAAGCGCGGATCATGGCCGAATCGACTGATGTAGAGCCACTTTGGCTGCAACTCCGCTTGCAGGGTTTTCTGGACTCTGGCGAGCAGCACGCCCAGCTCGGCCAGGGCCTGTTCGGGAAGGTCGGACAACGAATTGGCGTTGTGCCGGGTTCCCAGGACCAGGTAGCCGGGGAGTGCCGAAGACATATGGTGGTTGAGGATCCAGTGGGCGGTTTCATGAATGATGAAACGAGGGGCGATGTCCATGGGTCAATGTCCGTTGGCGAAGTTGCCAAAAGGGGCGAAGGGGTTGGCCACGACAGATTCTAAATCCAGCAAAGCGCCGTGCGATACGCTTTTTGCGTTGAGGCCATGAGCAAGGCCCAAAAGGGCTGTTCCCTTTTGGCGCGGGCAATGTAGGGGCAAACCCTGCCGCCGGCCACTAGACAAGGGTGTGGCAGGTTAACGCTTTGGTATGAGGCTGGGGATCATAGGTTCAGGTCAATTACATGGGCGGTGTTGAATTGAGCATTTTCATTGACGCCACCCTTGGCATAGCCTCGGGCGTTGCAAATGACCTGGGTCATGCCGATCCGGTAATCGAAGCTGCCGTGGGTGTGCCCGTGCAGCCAAAGCGCGGGCTGCCACGCTTCGATCCGCTCCCGGAGGTCCGAAACGAAACTCGCGTTGATTGGCGAATCGGCGAAGGTCGGGCTGATGCTCAACCGTGTCGGCGCGAAATGGGAAATCACCACCGTGGGGATACTGCGGTCGGCGGCAAAACAGTCTTCCAGCCAGGCGACCGTCTGCATGAAAAGCAGCTGGGAAATGGCCGGCGTGAACAGGTCTGGAAAATCAGGCGACACCTTGATGCGGCTGTAGTCGCGGATGAGGCTGGTTGCCATGTCGATCCCCTGCGCCCGCTCTTCTGCCCGATCAAACAGGCGATAATCGGACCACAGGGTACAGCCCAGGAACCGTACGCCATCCTGAATGTGCGCCGTGCGTTCCAGCACGCGGATCGGTGTGCCTTGCGCCAAACTGTGCAACTGCTCGTAGGTCGAGACCAGGTCACTGCCATAGAACTCGTGATTGCCGGCCACGTACAGCACCGGTATCGGGCATGCCCTGGCCCACTCGATGGCGGCGGCCGGTCGGGAAATGTCGCCGGCCAGGACCAGGATATCGGCTTCCACAGCCGGGAATGGCAGGGCGTCGACGGACAAGTGGATATCGGACAGCAAGGCGATGCGCATGGAACGGTTCCTGGCAGTCATGAATGTTGGTGGCTACGCACCAGAATCGATTCGTTGATCTGGTCGATCGAGGTTACTCCCGTAAGGGTCATGGCCACGCGCATTTCCTTGGCGAAAATATCCAGCATGTTTTCCACCCCGCGTTGACCATCGGCCGCCAGTGCATAGGCCATGGAGCGCCCCAGGAGCACGCCTTTTGCTCCCAGGGCCAACATGCGCACCACGTCCAGCCCCGAGCGGATCCCCGAATCGACCAGCACCTTGAGGTCATCGCCGACCGCTTGCATGATCGGCGGCAAGGCCTGGGCCGTGGAGAGCACGCCGTCCAGCTGGCGGCCGCCGTGGTTGGAGACGACAATGCCGTCGGCGCCAAAGCTGACCGCATCCCTGGCGTCCTCGGGGTCGAGAATGCCCTTGATGATCATCGGGCCCTTCCAGAAATCGCGAATCCACTCCAGGTCGCTCCAGCTGATCGACGGGTCGAAGTTGTTGGCCAGCCAGCCGATGTAGTCTTCGAGGGTAACCGCCTTGCCGAGATACTTCGAGACATTGCCCAGGTCATGGGGACGGCCCAGCAGGCCGACGTTGAACGCCCAGTCAGGCCTGGTCATAGCCTGTAACATTCGCCGCGACGACGCATAGGGACCGGACATGCCCGAATGGGCATCGCGATAACGGGCGCCGGGCGTCGGCATATCCACCGTGAACACCAGGTTCTGCACGCCGGCGGCCTTGGCGCGTTCCAGGGCGTTTTTCATGAAACCCCGGTCCTTGAGCACGTACAGCTGAAACCAGATGGGCTGTTGACTGTTGGCGCAGACTTCTTCGATCGAGCACACCGACACGGTGGACAGGCACAGCGGGATGCCCTTGTTTTCGGCGGCCTTGACCGCCTGCACCTCACCGCGGCGGGCGAACATGCCCGTCAGGCCTACCGGTGCCAACACGATGGGCATCGACAGTCGTTGATCGAACAAGGTGGTTTGCAGGCTCAACGCTTCGACGTTCTTGAGGATCCGCTGGCGCAGGCTGACCTGCGTCAAGTCGGCGCTGTTGGCCCTCAGCGTATGCTCGGCATAGGCTCCGCCATCGATGTAGTCGAACAAAAAACGCGGGAGCTTGCGACGCGCTGCCTCGCGATAATCGGATGCGGACGAAATGATCATATTGCCGATGCCTTGAGCTGATGAGGGACGGTGACGTCTGTCGAGCGTGAAGGCAGATTAGCCCATGCCATCGCAACCCTGTTGAAAAGCCGTTCAAACCTTTTGTGGCTGCAACATGGCCGCAACAATGCGCGCCTATGATCCGCCTCAACCAAAACTCAGGGAATGACCCATGAATCGGCCATCAAGAAGCCTGCGCAAACTGCTCGACTCCGTCGCCGCCAACAATGAGGGCGCGGCGCTGGACGTGATGCGCGCAGCTGAACAGCTCAAGGACGAAGTGTTGCGCCAACGCTTGTTTAACCTGATTCATCGGCTCAACCAGGACGCCATCGATTTGCGGATTGCGCGGGATGAGATTCAGGGGGGTGGGATCAAGCTGGCGTGACTGGCGCCCGTCAACTTGCTGAAAGGGCGCCAGGCGCTGTCACTGGTTTTTCGCGCTGGCCAGGTAATAGGCAACCAGCGCGTTGGCGTGGCCATGACCCAAGCCGTGCTCGGTCTTGAGCCAGGCGACCATTTCCATGTGCTTCTTGGTGCTGACGGTCTTGAGCAGGTCAAGCCAGTGGGTGACCGGGTGTCCGTACTTTTTTTCGATAGAAGGGAAGTACGAGGCGGGTCCTTTTGTTTGTGTCTCTTCAGTCACGTTCAAAACTCCTTTTTTTGCCGGGTTATCAGGGGAAGTGCCGAGCGCTCTGGAAAGTCGGGTAATGATCCGAATGCAGTACCGGTGACGTTACTTTTTAGCCTGCACTGAATCCGGTGTCCACTCTTGGTGGGTCCTGCTTTAGATAGCCGATGATTGTTGTTCAGGTGTACATATCCATTCCTGCGGTAACGGCCACCTAGGGTTTCGCCCTTACGGCGAGTCACT